>CAMDJV010000010.1 GCA_945901085.1 Rhodovarius crocodyli
GTGCCGGCCTTCACCGCCTTGAAGCCGCCCGATGCCTTGCGGTTCAGCAGCCGCTCGCGCAGCCGGCCGAAGAAGGAGCGCTCCTGGATCTTCTTCTCGTCGTCACGGTCCTTGGCGAGGCGCTCGATCTCGGCGCGGTCAATGGCGCTCGCGCGCTCATCCTTATCAACGCCACGGCGGTTGAAGACCCGCACATCCACGATGGTGCCGGCAACGCCAGGCGGCAGGCGCAGCGAGGTGTCGCGCACGTCCGACGCCTTTTCGCCGAAGATGGCGCGCAGGAGCTTTTCCTCCGGCGTCATCGGGCTCTCACCCTTCGGCGTGACCTTGCCGACCAAAATATCGCCTGGGTTCACCTCGGCGCCGACATAGACAATGCCGGCCTCGTCCAGACTGCGAAGGGCCTCCTCGCCGACATTCGGAATATCGCGAGAAATTTCCTCCCGGCCCAGCTTGGTGTCGCGCGCCATCACTTCGAATTCTTCGATGTGGATGGAGGTAAACACGTCATCGCGCGCGATGCGCTCGCTGATCAGGATCGAATCTTCGAAATTATAGCCATTCCAAGGCATGAAGGCGACGAGCACATTGCGGCCCAGCGCCAATTCGCCCAGCTCGGTCGAGGGGCCATCGGCGATGATCTCGCCCTGGCGCACCGCATCACCCACCTTCACCAGCGGGCGCTGGTTGATGCAGGTGCTCTGGTTGGAGCGCATGAATTTGCGCAGACGGTAGATATCCACGCCGCGCGTCGTGCCATCATCGCCGGTGGCCCGCACCACGATACGCGCGCCATCGATCTGGTCCACCACGCCGTCGCGCCGGGCGACGATGGCCGCACCGCTGTCACGCGCCACCGCCGCTTCCATGCCGGTGCCCACAAGAGGCGCATCGGATTTGATCAGCGGCACCGCCTGGCGCTGCATGTTGGAGCCCATCAGCGCGCGGTTGGCGTCGTCATTCTCCAGGAAGGGAATGAGGGCCGCGGCCACCGAGACCAACTGCTTGGGCGAGACGTCAATGGCCGTCACTTCCTCGGGCTTCACCAGCCGGAAGTCACCACCTTGGCGCACGCTCACCAGGTCCGACAGGAACTCACCCGTCGCGGCATCAACATGCGCATCCGCCTGGGCAACCACCAAGCGCTCCTCCTCCATGGCGGAGAGATAGCGCGGCTCGCCGACGATCTTGCCATCCTTCACCAGGCGGTAAGGCGTTTCGATGAAGCCGTATTTATTGACCTTGGCGAAGGTGGCCAGGCTATTGATCAGGCCGATATTCGGCCCTTCCGGCGTTTCGATCGGGCAGATGCGGCCGTAATGGGTGGCGTGCACGTCGCGCACCTCGAAGCCTGCGCGCTCCCGCGTCAGGCCGCCTGGCCCCAACGCCGACAGGCGGCGCTTATGGGTGACCTCCGAAAGCGGATTGGTCTGGTCCATGAACTGGCTGAGCTGCGAGGAGCCGAAGAACTCGCGCACCGCCGCCGCCGCCGGCTTGGCGTTGATCAGGTCATGCGGCATGACGGTGTCGATATCGACCGAGCCCATGCGCTCCTTGATCGCGCGCTCCATCCGCAGCAGGCCCAGGCGGTACTGGTTCTCCATCAACTCGCCCACCGAGCGCACGCGGCGATTGCCAAGATTGTCGATATCGTCGATCGAGCCCTTGCCGTCCTTCAACTCCTGCAGCGTCTTCACGGTGGAAATGATGTCCATCCGGCGCAGCGTGCGCTGGGTGTCCGGCACCTCATCGAGCGAGAAGCCCAGGCGCATATTCATCTTCACCCGGCCGACGCTGGAGAGGTCATAGCGCTCCATGTCGAAGAACAGGCCCTTGAACAGGGTCTCAGCGGTTTCCGGCGTGGGCGGCTCGCCCGGACGCATGACGCGGTAGATATCCATCAGCGCTTCGTCACGGTTGGAGTTCTTGTCCACCATGATCGTGTTGCGCATCCACGGACCGACGGATTGGTCGATGGCCAGCGTCGGCAACTCATCGATGCCCGCCTCTTCCATCGCCGCCAGCTTGGCCTCAGACAGCTCCTCGCCGGCCTCGATCCAGATTTCGCCGGTCTCCAGGTTGACGATATCCTCAGCCATGAAGCGGCCCAGCAAATCTGCACGGCCCACCAGCACCTCGGTCGTGCCCGCCTCGACGATCTTGCGCGCGGCGCGCGGCGTCATCTTCACGTCCTTATCGGCCACCACGGCGCCGGTCTTGGCGTCGATCAGCGGCTCGAGCAGCTTGATGCCCTTGAAGCTCTCAGGGTCGAAGCTGCGGGCCCAACCCTTGGGCAGGCGGTTGAAGGCGACCTTGCCGTAGAAATAGGTCAGCATCTCCTCGGCATCCATGCCGCGGATTTCGCCAGGCTCCAGCTCACGCCCCGCGGCGCGCGCGGTGTCGCGCTTGGCCTCGGTGGCCTCGCTGTCCAGCGCATAAAGTAAGGTGGAGGCCGGCAGCTTGCGCTTGCGGTCGATGCGAACGTAGCAAATATCCTTGGCATCGAACTCGAAATCGAGCCAGGAGCCGCGATAGGGGATCACCCGCGCGGCAAAGAGATACTTGCCCGAAGAATGGGTCTTGCCCTTGTCATGGTCAAAAAAGACGCCCGGCGAGCGGTGCATCTGCGAGACAATCACCCGCTCAGTGCCATTGACGATGAAGGTGCCGTTATCCGTCATGAGCGGCATATCGCCCATATAGACATCCTGCTCCTTGATGTCGCGGATCGAGCGGCTGCCGGTGTCTTCGTCAATATCCCATACGATGAGACGAAGGCGCAGCTTCAGGGGCGCCGCATAGGTCAGGCCGCGCTGAATGCACTCTTCCACATCGTATTTCGGCTCCTCCAACTCGTACTGGACAAATTCCAGCCGGCCGCGGCCACCAAAATCATCGATCGGGAAGACGGATTTGAAGACTTCCTGCAGGCCGGTATGCGTCCGCTTATCGGGATGCACCTCCATTTGCAGGAAATGGGCGTAAGAGGAACGCTGCACGTCGATCAGGTTCGGCATCGGCGCGACCTCGGGCAAACGGCCGAAGCTCTTGCGGATGCGCTTGCTGCCCGTGAACGGCTTGTTGATGGCGTTCATGCCTGTTCAGCTTCCCAATCTGGCGGCCCCATCGGCACGTAACCGACAAGCCCGCGATGACAATGCCCTGTGCGGAACCGCAAAGAGCGCAAAACGCCGAGAGGGGCGAGAACCGTTGCCGATCCCCGCCCATTCCCGGCTCAGTTCAGCCCGGCCACCTTGCGGCGGCCGGAAGCACCATCCCGAAGGATGGATTACTTGACCTCGACCTTGGCGCCGTTCTCTTCCAGCACCTTCTTAATCTTGTCGGCCTCGTCCTTCGACACCGACTCCTTCACGGTCTTGGGCGCGCCCTCGACCAGGTCCTTGGCTTCCTTCAGGCCCAGGCCGGTGATGGTGCGGATTTCCTTGATCACGTTGATCTTTTTGTCGCCAGCGGCGGCGAGGATCACGGTGAACTCGGTCTGGACTTCGGCAGGTGCGGCAGCGGCGACCGGACCAGCAGCGGCAACAGCCACCGGCGCGGCGGCGGAGACGCCCCACTTTTCTTCCAGCATCTTGGAGAGCTCAGCAGCCTCCAAAACGGTCAGGCTGGACAGCTCGTCCACAAGCTTTGCAAGATCGGCCATGATGTATATCCCCTAAATAATCGCTTGACTTGATGATTGCAACCCCATCAGGCGAATCCCGATGGAGCGATTCGACTTCCCGACTATGCGGCGTCCCGATCGGCATATGCCTTGAACACCCGCGCCAGCTGCCCACCAGGTGCCTGAAGCACCGAGGCGATGCGCGATGCCGGGGTCTGAATCATGCCCAGCAGCGACGCGCGCAGCGTTTCGAGCGAGGGAAGCTCGGCCAGCGCCTTAATACCATTGGCATCAAGCAACTGATTACCGAGCGCCCCGCCCAGGATCACGAACTTGTCGTTCCCCTTGGCGAACTCCACGGCGGTCTTGGCCACGGCAACAGGATCACTCGACCACGCAAGCGCGGTCGGGCCCTTCAGCAGCGGCGAAATGCCCTGGAAACGGGTGCCGTCGAGGGCGCGCATGGCCAGGCGGTTCTTCGCGACCTTGTACGTCGCGCCATTCGCCTTCATCCGGCGCCGAAGATCATCCACCGCCGCCACAGTCAGGCCCGCATTGCGGCCCACCAGGACGAAAGAGGTTTCCC
The DNA here is from genome assembly GCA_945901085.1 of Rhodovarius crocodyli. Classification (GTDB taxonomy): domain Bacteria; phylum Pseudomonadota; class Alphaproteobacteria; order Acetobacterales; family Acetobacteraceae; genus Rhodovarius; species Rhodovarius crocodyli_A. The sequence continues at coordinate 4,212 of CAMDJV010000010.1, forward strand.
CGAACACCGTGGCGAGCGACGCGACGAAGTCGCGCTTTTCCGTCCGTTCCACGTGCAGTCTCCTACGGTGGCCCTTGCCCCTCTCGGAGGTCGGGCCGGTTCACACGCGGGCAGCGCCACCTTCCGGCAGCGCCACCCATGGTTCGCCTGTCTTTGAATGCAAAGCCGGAAGCCCAAGCCAAACGACGGGGATCACACCCCGGCAATTGTCATGGCGCCCCGCCTCCCGCGTGCGGTGAGGTTAACCCACCCTTATGGAGCCAAGCCCCACATGCGATCTTTGACAGGTCGGGCAGGGGATAACCCCTACCCTGCGCACACCCCAAAAAAGGGTGTGAATTTCAATCAGGCGCTGAGCGTGGTCAGGTCCACCTTCACGCCAGCACCCATCGAGGAGCTGACAGCAACCTTCTTCACGTAATTGCCCTTGGCACCGCTCGGCCGCGCCTTCTGGATCGCGTCGATAAAGGAACGCGCATTCTCCAGCAGCTTCTCAGCCGGGAAAGAAGCCTTGCCGATACCGGCATGGACAATGCCCGCCTTCTCGGCCCGGAACTCAACCTGGCCGCCCTTGGCCGCGGTCACCGCGCCCTTGACATCCATGGTCACCGTGCCCAAGCGCGGGTTCGGCATCAGGTTGCGCGGGCCGAGGATCTTACCAAGCCGGCCAACCAGCGCCATCATGTCCGGCGTTGCAATGCAACGGTCGAACTCGATCTTGCCCTCCTGCACCGCGGCAGCGAGATCATCCGCACCCACCACATCGGCACCAGCAGCACGCGCCTCATCAGCCTTCGGACCGCGGGCGAAAACGCCCACGCGAACAGTCTTACCCGTGCCATTGGGCATTCCAATCACGCCGCGAACCATCTGGTCCGCATGGCGCGGGTCAACACCCAAATTCATCGCAATCTCGATGGTCTCATCGAACTTGGCCTTGGCATTGTCCTTCACCAGAGCAATGGCATCGGCGAGGGCATAAGCCTTCTGCGCATCCACAGCAGCCGTAACGACCTTCATGCGCTTGGTTTGCTTTGCCATAATCTTAACCCTCCACCACAGTCATGCCCATGGCGCGGGCAGACCCGGCCAATTGACGCACGGCACTGTCAATGCTGGTGCAATTCATGTCCTTCATCTTCACCTTGGCAATCTCCGCCAGCTGAGACTTCGACACGCGCCCAACCACAGGCCCCTTGCCCGGAGTGGTGCTGCCCTTCTCAATCTTCGCTGCCTTCAGCAGGAAGTAAGTGTTCGGCGGGGTCTTGGTGATGAAGGAAAATGTACGGTCCGAAAACGCAGTGATGACCACAGGCGTCGGCGTGCCCGGCTCCATCTGCTGCGTCGCCGCATTGAATTCCTTGACGAACTGCATGATGTTCAGGCCGCGCTGACCCAGCGCCGGACCAACCGGCGGCGAAGGATTGGCCTTGCCCGCAGGAATCTGCAGCTTGATATAGCCGATAATCTTCTTGGCCAAAGGCCATACTCCTCTGAAACGCAGAGGCCCGCGGTGCATACGACATAGCGCAGGTCACCCCACCTCTGCCTCCCGCGTTCCCCAATTATGGGCCCCGACACAAGGACGGGGAGCGGGCTTATAGGCCCGGGACAGAGAGGAAGCAAGAGGCGGGGGAAACGAATTTCCCCCGCACCCCCTTTCTTTTATTTTTGACTGTTTTGCCACAAAACGAGCCAAGGGCGGCGCTTTAATTTTATATTTACAGGCAAGAACGTCGTAGTTTTTATAAATTATTTATTTGATATTAAATATATGTGTTTGATTGTTTTATATATTTATTTTATTATTTTATAGAATATTTAAAACACGGAATTGTTCGATGCTAATAGGTAATTTATAATCAATAATTATAATCAATAAATAAAATAGAAATAAAAAAAGGGGGTCTGGGGGAAATTCATTTCCCCCATGCTTAAATCCTCTCCTCAATCCCCGCGCAGCGCCGCCCCAGCCGCCAGTGGCGCCAATGGCAGCGCCGTGGCCACCAGTGCCGCGAGCAGCAGCAGCATGGGTCGCGCGATGGTTTCGTTGGCTGCGGCTTCGATGGCGGCGGCGCCGAAGATCACGGCGGGGATGGCTAGTGGCAGCACCAGCAGTGGCAGCAGCACGCCGCCGCGTCGTGCGCCCAGTGTCAGTGCGGCCCCGGCTGTGCCGAGCAGTGACAGCAGGGCCGAGGCCAGGCCGAGTGCCAGCATGGCGGTGCTCCAGGCTTCGGTGGGCAGGTTGAGCATGGCGGCGGCGAGGGGTGTTGCGGCCAGCAGGGGCAGTCCGGTGGTCAGCCAGTGTCCGCTTGCTTTGGCCAGTGCCAGCAGGGCCGGGTGGAGGCCGCAGAGCAGCAGCAGGTCCAGCGAGCCATCTTCGGCTTCGCTGCCCCATAGCCGGTCCAGCGGCAGCAGGGCGGCCAGGAGTGCGGCGGCGAGCAGTGCTCCGGGGGCCAGGCGGGCCAGGGTTTCCGGTGCCGGGCCCACGCCGAATGGGAAGAGTGCTGCCACCAGCAGGAAGAACAGTACGGCGGCCAGCGCGTCGGCGGGGTGGCGGATGGCGAGGCGCAGTTCGCGCCCCAGCACGGCCAGAAAGGCGGAGCGGCCGGTGGTATCGGGGGTCATGACATATCCAATTGCCGTCCATCGGCGATGGGCAGTGGCACATGGGTGGCGGCCAGCACCATGCCACCTTGCGCGCAATGGGCCGCGAGCAGGTGGCCGAAGCGGGCGATGGAGGCGGTGTCGAGCCCGACGGTGGGTTCATCGAGCAACCACAGCGCTGCCGGTGCCAGGGCGAGTCGGGCGATGGCCAGCCGCCGCCTTTGTCCGGCCGAGAGCATGCGGGCCGGCAATTCGGCCAGCGGTGCCAGGGCCATGCTGCCCAGTGCTGCGTCCACATCGCCGCCTGCCAGCGCGGCGTGGAAGGCCAGGTTCTCGCGGACGGAGAGTGCCGGTTTCAGCGCATCGAGATGGCCCAGGTAGCGCAGCCGCGCGGCATGGGCGGGTGTGTCCTGGCGGATATCCTCGCCGGCCCAGAGCACGCGCCCTGCGGCTGGCGGCAGCAGCCCGGCCAGCACCCGCAGCAGTGACGATTTGCCGGCGCCATTGGGGCCGAGCAGTGCCACTGCCTCACCCGCCTTCAGGCTGAAGGAGAGGCCGGCGAAGACCGCCCGTTCCCCCCGCCAGCATGCCAGATCCTCAACCCGCAGCACCTGCCACCCCCCGTTATCGCCAAGGTCGTAACACGAAACCGCAGAACGCCAAGCGACAGGGCCAAAATCGGCGCTGTTTAGCCCCCGGCGCACCCTTGGTGGGGCTCTTACTCCATGCTTTAACGCCCACTCAAGGCAAAGAGGACCTCGCAGAACCATGCGCATCACCGGGCAGGATACCCTGAAGACCCGTTCCACACTCCATGTGGATGGCAAGACCTATCACTATTTCAGCCTGCCCGAAGCGGCGAAGAGCATTGGCGACATTTCGCGCCTGCCGATGAGCCTGAAGGTGCTGCTGGAGAATGTCCTTCGTTTCGAGGATGGCCGCTCCTACTCGGTCAAGGATGCGCAATCCATCGCCGGCTGGCTGGCTGAGGGCCGTTCGAGCCAGGAGGTGCCGTTCAAGCCCGCGCGTATCCTGATGCAGGATTTCACCGGCGTTCCCGGCGTGGTCGATCTGGCGGCGATGCGTGATGGCATCATCGCGCTGGGCGGTGACCCGCGGAAGGTGAACCCGCTGGTGCCGGTTGATCTGGTGATCGACCATTCGGTGATGGTGGATTATTCCGGCCATGCCGACAGCCTGCAGAAGAACGTTGATGTCGAGTTCGAGCGCAATGGCGAGCGCTATGAGTTCCTGCGCTGGGGCCAGAGCGCTTTCAGCAATTTCCGCGTGGTGCCGCCGGGCACTGGCATCTGCCACCAGGTCAATCTGGAATATCTGGCCCAGGTGGTCTGGACCGCCTCCGATGCCGGCGATGTCTTCGTCTATCCCGATAGCTGCTATGGCACCGACAGCCACACCACCATGGTCAATGGCCTGGGCGTGCTGGGCTGGGGCGTGGGCGGCATTGAGGCTGAGGCCGCCATGCTCGGCCAGCCCATCGCCATGCTCATCCCCGATGTCATCGGCTTTAAGCTGACCGGCAAGCTGCGTGAGGGCGTGACCGCGACCGATCTGGTGCTCACGGTCACCCAGATGCTGCGCAAGAAGGGCGTGGTGGGCAAATTCGTCGAATTCTACGGCGAGGGCCTGAACGACATGCCGCTGGCCGACCGTGCGACGATCGGCAATATGGCCCCCGAATACGGCGCCACCTGCGGCATTTTCCCCATCGACCATGTGACGATCGAATATCTGCGCATCTCGGGCCGTGATGAGCACCGCATCGCGCTGGTTGAGGCCTATGCCAAGGCGCAGGGCATGTGGCGTGATGCCACCACCCCCGATCCCGTCTTCACCGATACGCTGTCGCTGGATATGGGCACTGTCGAGCCCTCCATGGCCGGGCCGAAGCGCCCGCAGGACCGGGTGGCGCTTTCGGGCATCGCGGCGGGCTTCGCGAAGGATCTGGCGGGCGGCGTGATGGGCGTGCCGGGCGACAAGCCCGATCTGCGCGTGCCGGTGGCCGGTGCCAATTACGACCTCGGCCATGGTGATGTGGTGATCGCCGCCATCACCTCCTGCACCAATACCTCCAACCCCTATGTGCTGGTGGCGGCGGGGCTGGTGGCGCGCAAGGCGCGTGCCAAGGGCCTCAAGCCCAAGCCCTGGGTGAAGACCTCGCTCGCGCCTGGCTCCCAGGTGGTGACGGATTACCTTGATCAGTCCAACCTGACCGCTGATCTGGACGCGATGGGCTTCCAGACGGTGGGCTATGGCTGCACCACCTGCATCGGCAATTCCGGCCCGCTGGAAGACCCGATCGTGGATGCGATCGAGAACAACAAGCTGGTGGTCTCGGCCGTACTCTCAGGCAACCGCAACTTCGAGGGCCGGGTGCATGCCAATGTCCGCGCCAATTACCTCGCCAGCCCGCCGCTGGTGGTGGCCTATGCGCTGGCCGGCAGCACCAAGATCGACCTCACGACCCAGCCGCTCGGCACCGGCAGCGACGGTCAGCCGGTCTATCTGAAGGACATCTGGCCCACCCAAAAAGAGGTGAACGACACCGTCCACGCCGTGGTGACGCGAAAGATGTTCCTCGAGCGCTACAGCGATGTGTTCAAGGGCCCCACCCAGTGGCAGGCCATCAAGGTTGAGGCCGATAGCGACACCTATCGCTGGAATTCCGGCTCCACCTATGTGCAGAATCCGCCCTATTTCGAGGGCATGACCATGGACCCCGCCCCCATCGCCAGCATCAAGGGCGCGCGGGTTCTCGCGGTCCTGGCCGATAGCATCACCACCGACCATATCTCCCCCGCCGGTAATATCCGGAAGGTATCGCCGGCTGGTGACTATCTGGTGGAGCATCAGGTCCGCCAGGCCGACTTCAACTCCTATGGCGCCCGGCGCGGCAACCATCAGGTGATGATGCGCGGCACCTTCGCCAATATCCGCATCAAGAATGAGATGCTGGACAATGTCGAAGGCGGCATGAGCCGGCATTACCCCTCGGGCGATGTCGCGCCGATCTATGACGTGGCGCAGCGCTACAAGGCCGAGGGCACGCCCCTGGTGATTTTCGGCGGCAAGGAATACGGCACCGGCTCCTCGCGCGACTGGGCGGCCAAGGGCACCTTCCTGCTGGGTGTGAAGGCGGTGATCACCGAGAGCTTCGAGCGCATCCACCGCTCGAACCTCGTAGGCATGGGCGTCCTGCCGCTGGTCTTCCGTGATGGCGAGAGCCGCAAGTCGCTCTCCCTGACGGGCAATGAGATCATCGACATCCTCGGCGTGGAGGAATTGGCACCGCGGATGACGCTCGAACTGGTCATCACCCGCGCCGATGGCAGCAAGCACACCACCGGCGTCACCTGCCGCGTCGATACCGCCGATGAGGTGGAATACTACAAGAATGGCGGCATCCTGCAGTATGTGCTGCGCGGAATGGTGCGCGCGGCCTGAGAGGGCTGCGCTGACCAAAGGGGGAAGGCGCGGCCTTCCCCCATGGCCGCAGACCCATAGAGCGACCACAGGAGGCCACCATGTCCCATCGCTTTGAGGACCGTATCGTCATCATCAGCGGCGCGGGCTCGGTTGGCCCCGGCTGGGGCAATGGCCGGGCCGCCGCGGTCGCTTTCGCCCGCGAAGGGGCAAAGGTCTATGGCCTGGACCGCGACCTCGATGCCATGGCCGAAACCGCCGAGCGCATTGCCGAATTCGGCGGAAATTTCACCCCCGCCCAATGTGACGTGACCGACAATGCCGCCGTCGCCGCCATGGTGGCCGATTGCCAGGCCCGCTTCGGCCGCATCGATGTGCTGGTCAATAATGTCGGCGGTTCGGCCGCCGGCGGCCCGGTCGAGATGAGCGAGGAGGTCTGGGACACCCAGGTCGATTTCAACCTCAAAAGCGTCTTCCTCACCTGCAAGCATGTTCTGCCGGTGATGGAGGCCCAAGGCGGCGGCGCCATCGTCAACCTCGCCTCCACCTCCGGCATTCGCTGGACCGGTTCAGCCCAGGTTGCCTATGCCGCCTGCAAGGCCGCCGTCATCCAATTGGGCCGCGTGGTGGCGGTGCAATATGCCGCGCGCGGCATTCGGGTGAACACGGTGGTGCCCGGGCAAATGCACACCCCCATGGTCGAGGTTCGCCTCGCCGGCCAGCGCACCGGCGGCGATGTTGAGGCGCTGATCAAGCAGCGCGTCAGCCGCATTCCCATGGGCTTCGCCGGTGATGGGCGCGATACCGCCAATGCCGTGCTTTTCCTTGCCTCGGATGATGCCCGCTTCATCACCGGCACGGAATTGGTCGTTGATGGCGGCATGTCGGTGCGCTGCGGCTGAGGCCAGCCGGTTGACCCCGTGGCTTCTCTCAGGGAGCATCGCGGCTAGGTTCATGACCGGGGGTGTCTGATGCAACGTCGCGGTCTTCTTGCCTGGCCGGCGCTGCTGCCGGGTATTGCGCATGCCCAATCTGCTGGGCTGCAACTCATCGTGCCTTACCCGCCCGGCGGGGGAAACGATATCGGCGCCCGGGCGCTGGCACCGCTGCTGGAGCGTGAACTGGGTATGCCGGTGGTGGTGCTCAACCGCGCCGGCGCCGCCAGCCAAATCGGCATGACGCAAATCGCCCGCGCCCTGCCCGATGGCCGCACCATCGGCTATGGCCTATGGCCGCAAACCACCACCCTCTATCTCGACCCAGCCCGGCAGGCGCAATTCACCCGCGCCAGCTTCACGCCCCTGGCACTGCATGTGACCGACCCCGGCGCCATCGTGGTGCGGGCAGACAGCCCCTGGCGCAGCCTGGCCGATCTGGTCGCCGCCAGCCGTGCCCGGCCGGATGATGTGCGCATGTCCGATAATGGCCGCTTCGGGCATGAGCACATGGCCTCCATCGCCTTGCAGCGTATGGCGGGGCTGCGCTTCAACCAGGTGCATTACCAGGGCGCCGGCCCCGCCATCGCCGCCCTGCTGGGTGGGCAGACCGAGGTTGCCATCTTCGCCATCGGCACCGTGCGGGCGCAGACAGAGCAGGGCGCCATGCGCGCGCTGGCCATCCTCTCGGACAGCGAGAGCCCGCACCTGCCCGGAATCCCCACCGCTGCCGCGCAGGGCTTTGCCATCACCGCCGGTTCGGCACGTGGCTTCGTCGCCCCCGCCGGCCTGCCCCCCGCCATCTTCCAAAGCCTGAGTGCCGCGCTGGAGCGCGCCATCGCCGCCCCCGAACATGCCGAGCGGATGCGCCAACTCGCCATCCCCATCACCTATCGCAATGCCGAGGGCTTTGCCCGCTACTGGGAGGCGGAGGAACAGGCCCTGACGCCCTTGATGGCCGAATTGCTGCGCCCCGGCGCGGCCGACTGATCAGCGCCGCCGCCAGCCCTGGGTCCAGCGCTCAATCGCGCTCCCCATGGCCAAATGCAGCAGCTTCAGGCCCAGATTCACCGCCAGAATGGTGCAGGCCATGGCGGCGGCGGCACTCGACTGCCCGGCCTCATCCATATGCACCACCGCGATGGAGGCGGGCTTGGTGTCCGGCCCATAAAGAAAAATCACCGCCGAGACCGTCGTCATCGCATTGACGAAAAGATAGACCAAAATCTCCAGGATCGCCGGCAGGCAAATCGGCAGCGTCACCCGCCAAAAAGTCAGCCAAACCGGCACCTTCAGGCTGGCCGAAGCACTCTCGAATTCCGGGTCCAATTGGCGGATGGCGGTGACGGCGGTGAGGTGACACACCGTGTAGAAATGCACCAGCGAGTTCAGCACCAATATGGCCAGCGTGCCGTAGAGAAAGCCCAATGGGTTCAACGGCTCATTAAAGAACAGGATATAGGCCAGGCCCAGCACCAGCCCCGGCACGGCCAGTGGCATGCTGGCGGCAAAGCGCACCAGGGCGGGCAGCGGGCCAGAGGCCACCCCGCGCTCCAGCACATAGGCAACAAGAAAGACGATGGCGGTGCCAAATAGCGCCGTCAGCCCCGCCATCCGCACCGAGAGCAGCAGCGCATCCCAGCCCGCTGAATCAAACCGGCCAAAATCATAATTCGCCCAGGTCAGGGTGAGGTTATAAGGCCAAAACCGAATGGCCGAGCCCCAGACGGCAATGCCCACCAGGCTCAGCAGCGCCACCGCCACCGCCAGGCAGAGCAGCAAAAGCGGCACATCCCGCGCCAGCCGCGCCGCGGGCGCATAGAGCACCGAGCGGCCAGACAGCACACCCGCCTGGCGCCCCTGCGCCCAGCGTTCCAGCAGAAAACCGCCCACCGCCGGCAGCAGCAGCACAATGCCCACCACCGCGCCCATGTTGAAATTCTGTTGGCCGACAACCTGCTTATAGACCTCGGTGGCCAGCACCGGGAATTGCCCGCCAATCACCTTGGCAATGCCAAAATCCGTCACCACCAGGGTGAAAACCACCACCGCGGCCGAAACCAGCCCATAAGTCGCACTCGGCAGCGTAATGGTGGTGAACATCCGCCACCGCCCCACCTTCAGCGCCGCCGCAGCCTCATAAAGCCGGCCATCCGCCCCTGCGAGCGCCACCGACAAAATCAGCGCCGCATGCGGAAAGCAATAAAACACCTGGGCCAGCACAATGCCGATTGGCCCATAAATCGAATGGCCCAGCAGCCAGCCCCGCAGCATGCCCTGATTGCCGAACAGATAAATCAGCGCCAGCGCCGGCAGAAGCGAGGGGGCGAGCACCGGCAGCAGCATCACCGCCCGGAAAAATGGCTTTCCCGGTATCCGGCTGCGCGTCAGCGCATAGGCAAAACAAAAGGCCAGCGGCACCACCAGCAAGGTGGTCAGCGCCGCCACCCACAGTGAATTCCACGCCGAGGCCGCCAGCGCCGGCGTCGTCACATAAGCCGCGAAATTCGCCAGCCCGACAAAAGCGCCCTCGGCATCCTGAAACGCCCGCACCAGCAGCCAGGCCAGCGGCAGCAACAGAAACAGCGCCAAGAACCCCGCCGCCAGCAGCAGCGCGCCCTGCATGATCCGCTGGTCGCGCCCCGCCCGCGGCCGCACCAGCGCCAACTCAGCCATGCGGATAGGCCATGACCTTATCCGCCGGCACCGCCACCAGCACCCGGGCGGTATTGGCCAGGTTCAGCCCGGCCATCTGGTCCGAGGGCACATCAGCCTCCAGCGTCACCCCCTCCACCAGTAGATGGATGCGGCAAACCGGCCCCAGAAACTCAATGCCACCCACAATGGCCATGAAGGCACCGGGATAGGCCTCGGCGGCGGGGCCCAGCTTCACATCCTCGGGCCGGATGAAGGCCCGCGCGGCGGCCCCCGCCGGCAGCGAGGCCACGGCATCCGCCCCCAGGCTCATATTGCCCGCCCGCAGCCGCCCCAGCGGCTCCACGGTGGCGTCAAAGCTGCCCGAGCGGCCAACAAAGCTGGCCACAAAGGCCGAGGCAGGGTTGCGATACACCGTCTCCGGCGAGCCGATCTGCTCAATCCGGCCGGCATTCATCACCACGATGCGGTCGGAGATGGAGAGCGCCTCCTCCTGGTCATGCGTGACCATAATCGTGGTCACCCCCAGCGCCTTTTGCACGGCGCGGATTTCCGTGCGCAGCCGCTGCCGCACAATGGCATCGAGCGCCGAAAGCGGTTCATCGAGCAGCAGCAACCCCGGCCGATTGGCCAGCGCGCGCGCCAAAGCCACGCGCTGCTGCTGCCCGCCCGAAAGCTGCGACGGGTATTTTTGCGCGTGCTCCTCCAGCCCCACGGTGGCGATCAACTCCGCCACCCGCGCCCGCGCCTTCTCCCGCGGCCATTCCGCCCCGCGCAGCCCATAGCCAATATTCCCCGCCACATTGAGGTTGGGAAACAGCGCATAGGACTGAAAGACAATGCCGAAATCCCGCTCGGCTGGCGGCAGGGCGGTGATATCCCGCCCCGCCTGGGTAACCCGCCCGCTGCTGGCCATATCCAACCCGGCAATGGCGCGCAGCAGCGTCGTCTTGCCGCAGCCCGAGGGGCCGAGGAAGGAGACAAACTCCCCCGCCCCCACGCTCAGCGACACATCATGCAAGGCGGTGAACCCGCCAAAGCGCTTCGATACATGCTCGACCGTCAGATAGGTCGGCCCCGGGGGCCTCGCCGCCAGCAGGTCGAGCATGGCCGCCTCAGTTCCGCGGCGCGGATTTGCCGTCGTAGCGGCGGGTCCATTCGCGCAGAATCTCCTCCCGCCGGGCGGCGAGGGCGGAGAAATCCTGGCTGACGAGGCGGGCGGCGAAATCAGCCGGGTAGTTCTCCACCGTCGAGGTCGCCGCCGGATGCGCCAGCAGCGCATAGAAGCGGCCATAGAGGTCACCCGCGGCGCGGGTCACGGTGAAATCGGCCAGGCGGCGCGCGGCGTCCAGATTGGCCGTGCCGCGAACAATGGCCGTCGCCTCCAGGTCAAAGCCCACGCCATCGGTCGGCACGATCACGTCGATCGGCGCGCCCTGGTTGCGCAGCGCCACCGAGCGCATGTCGAAGGACAGACCCGCGCCATATTCGCCGCGCGCCGCATTGTTGCAGGGCGCGCTGCCGCTATGGGTATAGACCTGCACATTCTCATGCAGCCGGTCCATGAAGCTCCAGGCCTGGGCCTCGCCCATCGCGCCGATCCAGCCGGCGATGGTGAGGAAGCCGGTGCCGGAGGAGGCGGGGTTGGGCATCACCACCTGGCCACGAAAGGCCGGGCTGAGCAGCGCCGCCCAGGTGGTGGGCCGCGGCAGGCCCCGCTGCTCGGCCACCACGCGGTTGAAGCAAATGGCGGAGACGAAGGCGTCCATCCCCGTCCAGGTCATCGGGGTGCGGGCGGAGCGGAAATTCGGCCGCAGCGCATCGGCGCCAGCCGGGGTATAGGGCTCGAGCATACCAGCCGCTTCCAGCTGCAGCAGGCTGAACACCGAAAGGCCCCAGATCACATCGGCGCGCGGATTCGCCCGCTCAGCGATCAGCCGGGCGGTGATGACGCCGGTGGAATCGCGCACCCAGGCAATCTCAATCCCCGGCACCGCGCGCTCGGCGGCCGCCTTGAAGGGGGCAAGCTGCTCATTTTCCAGCGCGGTATAGACCGTCAGCCGGGTCCGCGTTTGGGCCTGCGCGGCGGCGGCGGTGAGGCCGATAGCCGCCATGGTGGCGAGGAGGATACGGCGCATAAGGCACTCCCTACGAGTGTGATGAAAACCGCCCCACAATCGCCGTTCAAGGCTCGCGCGCGAATGGTGGTTTTGTGACAGTGCCATGAAATGCACGGCCCAGGACAAGCCCTCTTTGGCTGAGGCTGCGCAGGCGCTAGGGTTGGGCCGGTTTTCAAGGCAGGGATCATGGCCAAAGCCTACGATATAGCCATTATCGGCGCGGGTATTCTGGGCCTCGCGCATGCCCTGGCCGCCGCCCGCGCCGGGATGCGGGTGGTGGTGCTGGACCGTGATGCCCAGGCCAATGGGGCCTCGGTGCGCAATTTCGGCTTCGTCACCGTCACCGGCCAGCAGGGGGGCGATTGCTGGCGCCGCGCCATGCGCTCGCGCGATGTATGGGCCGAGGTGGCGCCCCAGGCCGGCATCGAGATTGTCCACCCGGGCCTCGCCGTGCTGGCGCGCAGGCCGGAGGCGGCCGCGGTGCTCGAAGCCTTCTCCCGCACCGAAATGGGCCAGGGCTGCGAATTGCTCGGCCCCGCCGAGGCAGCGCGCCGCTTCCCGGACATCACCTCCGGCGCCCCCGCCGCCCTGCTGCACAGCCCGCATGAGCGCCGGGTGGAAAGCCGCGACGCCATCCCCCTTCTCGCCGCCTGGCTGGAAGGCGCCCATGGCGTGGAAATCCGCCGCAACACCATGGTGCTCGCGGTGGAGCCCGGCGCGGTCGTCACCTCCACCGGCAGCGTGAGTGCGCGCCGCATCGTGGTCTGCCCCGGCGATGACTTCCTGGCCCTCTTCCCCGAGCGGATCGCCGCCTACAACGTCACCAAATGCAAGCTGCATATGCTGCGCCTTGCCAATCCCGGTTTTCGCCTGCCGGCCGCGGTGATGAGCGATCTCGGCCTCGTGCGCTATCTCGGCTATGCCGAATTGCCCGAGGCGGAGGCACTGCGCCCCATCCTGCGGCGCGAACAGGGCGCGCAATTGGATAACGGCATCCACCTCATCGTCGTGCAATCGGCCGATGGCTCGCTGGTGGTAGGCGATAGCCATCACTATGGCGCCACCCCCGACCCCTTCCAACCCGAAGCGGTGGACCGGCTGATCCTCGATGAATTCGAGGCCGCGCTGGGCATCAAAGCCCCACCGGTCACCGCGCGCTGGACCGGCATCTACGCCTCCGCCCCCGACCGGCTGATGTTCCGCGACACACCCATGCCCGGGGTGCGCATCGTCATGATCACCAGCGGCACCGGCGCCAGCACCTCCTTCGCCATCGCCGAGGAAACCATCACGGAATTGCAGGGAGAGATCGCATGAACAGCCTCAAGGCCGTGGTGCTGGATTGGGCGGGCACGGTGGTGGATACCGGCAGCCGCGCGCCAATGGGTGTCTTCGTGGAGGTGTTTTCCCGCTTCGGCGTCGAGATCACCATTGCCGAGGCGCGCGGCCCCATGGGCATGGCCAAGCTGGAGCATATCCGCAGCCTCGGCGCCCTGCCCCGCATCGCGGCGGCCTGGGCGGCACAGCATGGCCGCCCCTTCGCCGAGGCCGATGCCCAGGCGATCTACGACATCTTCGTGCCGATGAATGTGGCGGTGGTGAGCAAGCCCGAGCATTCCACCCTCATCCCCGGTGCGGCGGCGATGGCCACGGCGCTGCGCGGGCGGGGCATGAAAATCGGCAGCACCACAGGCTATACGCGCGAGATCATGGCCCCGCTGCTGCCCCTCGCCGCCGCCCAGGGCTATGCACCGGATAACCTCGTCTGCGCCGGGGATCTGGCCCTGGGCCGGCCCTCCCCCATGATGATGTATCGCTGCTTCCTCGACCTCGGCGTCCATCCCGCCAGCAGCGTGGTGAAGGTGGATGACACCCCCGCCGGCATTGGCGAGGGCATAGCGGCAGGCTGCTGGACCGTGGGCGTCACCCTCTCGGGCAATGAGGTCGGGCTCTCGGCCGAGGAATTGGCGCGCACGCCCACCCCCGAGCTGAACCGCCTGCGCAGCATCGCCGAGGCCCGGCTCTACGCCGCCGGGGCGCATATCTGCATCGACAGCGTGGCCGATATCATGCCGGTGCTGGACCAATTCGCCGCAAGGCTGGCGCGGGGTGAGCGGCCCTGAGGCAAGCTGGCGCCGCCCCCCCGGCAACGCTATTGCATGAGCCTTCAGGCAAGGACGGATAAATGGCCAGACCGGTGATGCTCGTGGTGCTCGATGGCTGGGGTTTTCGGCCCGATTGCGCCGATAATGCCGTGGCCCTCGCCAGCACTCCGCATTTTGACACCCTCTGGGCCGCCGGCCCGCGCGGCTATCTGGCCACTTGCGGCCATGATGTCGGCCTGCCGCAGGGCCAGATGGGCAATAGCGAGGTCGGCCACCTCAATCTGGGTGCGGGGCGGGTGGTGATGCAGGACCTGCCGCGGATCGACACCGCCGTGGCCGATGGCTCACTGGCCGGCCACCCTGCCCTGGCGGCGGCGGTGGCGGCATTGCAGGCCAGCGGCGGCACGCTGCATCTGATGGGCCTGCTCTCCCCCGGCGGCGTGCATGCGCATCAGAACCACGCCGTGGCGCTGGCACGGATTTTCGCCGGTGCCGGCATCCCCGTGGCCATCCATGGCTGGACCGATGGGCGCGACACCCCGCCGCAATCCGCCCCGGGCTTCGTCGCCGATTTCGAGGCAGCATTGCCGCCCGGTGCGCGGCTCGCCACCCTTTGCGGCCGCTATTTCGCCATGGATCGTGACAATCGGTGGGAGCGCGTCAGCCAGGCCTGGAACGCCATGGTGCTGGGCCAGGGCGAGGCGGCGGAAAGCGCCCAAGCGGCCATCGTCGCCGCCCATGCCGCCGGCAAGACCGATGAATTCATCCCCGCCGCCATCATCGGCCATTATACCGGCATGGCCGATGGCGATGGGCTGCTCTGCTTCAATTTCCGCGCCGATAGGGTGCGTGAAATCCTCGCAGCCCTGCTCGACCCGGGCTTCACCGGCTTCCCCCGCCCCGCCATGCCGCGCCTCGCCACGGCCCTGGGCATGACGCAATATTCCACCGCACCGGAGCCATTTCTCACAACGCTCTTCCCGCCCCAATCCATGGATGAGCTGCTGGGCCAAATCGTCTCCCGCGCTGGCATGACGCAGCTGCGCATGGCCGAGACCGAAAAATACCCCCACGTCACCTACTTCCTCAATGGCGGCGAGGAGGCAGTGCTGCCCGGCGAGGCGCGGATCATGGTGCCCTCGCCCAAAGTGGCGACCTATGACCTGCAGCCAGAGATGAGCGCGCCGGAACTGGCCGAAAAGGCGGTGGCCGCCATCACTGCCGGCGCGCATGACCTGATCGTGCTGAACTTCGCCAATGCCGATATGGTGGGCCATACCGGCAGCCTGCCCGCCGCCATCGCCGCCTGCGAGGCGGTGGATGGCGGCCTTGGTGCCATCATGGCAGCCATGCAAGCCGCCGGCGGCGCCCTGCTCGTCACCGCCGATCATGGCAATGCCGAAATGATGCGCGACCCCGCAACCGGCGGCCCGCACACCGCCCATACCCTCAACCGGGTGCCGGTGATGCTGCAAGGCGGCCCGGCCGGCGCCATGCTGGCCGATGGCAGGCTGGCCGATGTGGCGCCCACCCTGCTGGCGCTGCTGGGCCTGCCGCAGCCCGCCGCCATGACCGGGCAATGCCTGTTGCGATGAGGCGCATTCTCCCCCTGCTGGTGCTGCTGCTTCAGCCCGCATGGGGACAAACCGCGGCCGATTTGCGCGAGGCAAGGCGCCAAACCCGCCAGGACAGCGCCGCCGCCGCCGAGGCAGCCCGCGCCGCCAGCGCCGCCCAGGCCGAGGAGCGCCGCCTGGCCGAAGCCCGGGTGGTGGCCGCCCGCGCCATGCAGCAGGCCGCGGCCCGGCTGGCCAGCACCGACGCCACCGCCCGCAGCGCCACCGAGGCCGCGCAAGCGGCCGCCGCCGAACGCGCCCTCCGCGCCGCTGCCCTCGCGCCCTTTCTGCCCCTGCTGCACCGGCTGGAGCGCTGGCCGGCCGAAAGCCTGCTGGCCGTGCCCGCCCCACCGGATGATGCCCTGCGCGGCCTGCTGGCCATGCAGGCGCTGATCCGCCATGCCGGCGCCGAGGCCGAGGCGTTTCGCCAGGCGGCCGAACGCGCCACCACCACCCGCCACACCGCCGAGGCCGAGGCGGAAAAACGCGCCACCGCCCGGGCCGAGGCCCTCGCCGCTGATACAAGTCTGGAGACGGCGCTGGAGCAGGCCCGCACCCGCCGCGCCGAAGCCCAGGCGCGTGAAGACGGCGCCACCCGCCGGGCGCGTGAAGCCGCCTCGCGGGTGACTGACCTCGAACAGGCCATGGCCCGGCTGGAGCATGAGCGCCAGCAGGCGGCCCGCGCCGCTGCAAGGCGCAGCGCGGAACGCCCGCCCCCGCCTGCCGAAGCGCCGCCCGGCCGCTATGCCATGCCCGTGGCCGGCCAGGTGGCCCGTGAATTCGGCGCCAGCGGCGAAGGCGGGCCCGCCCGCGGCATCACCATGCAGGCCGCCCCACGCGCCCGGGTGGTGGCCCCCTGCACCGGCCGCGTGGCCTTTGCCGGTAATTTCCGCAGCTATGGCCGGCTGGTGATCATCGATTGCGGCGGCGGCATCCACCTGGTGCTAGCCCGGCTGGAAAGGCTGGAAACCGCCACCGGCGAGCGGGTGCTGACCGGCGAGCCGGTGGGCAACCTGGCCGCCGAGCAGCCGCAGCTCTATGTGGAACTGCGCCGCAACGGCCAGCCGGCCGACCCGCGCGGCGTGTTCGGCGGGCGCGGGTAGCGCTCGCTTCTACCGGCGCAGCGACAGGAGATAGGCCACCACCGCGTCCAGCTCGATATGGCTGAGCTGGTAATTCGGCATATTGGTGTGCGGCGTTTGCAGAAAGACCCGCAGGCTGGTCTCGGTCGTGCTTGGCATGGCGGCAATGGCGGGGAAGCCGGGCGCGGCATCGCCGCTCGGCGGCGGGGCGGAGCGGGTGACGGCATGGCAATTGGCGCACCATTGTGCGGCAATCCGGCCACCATCGCTCGCCAGGGGAGATTGCGCCATGGCCGGCGCCGCCAGCAACACGCCAATGAGAAGCCGCCCCAGCATCGCCAAGCCCTCCCTTGTTCGGCGCGTCATGCGCCCGACGGAGAGCTGGATTCAAGCGAAGTCATCATTGGAAGGGGGAGGGATTGGAGCGGGCGATGGGAATCGAACCCACGACATTCAGCTTGGGAAGCTGACGTTCTACCGCTGAACTACGCCCGCACCTGAGACATCATACGCGCCAAAGCCGGCAAAATAAAGCCCCGGCGGATCACTCCGCCGGGGCCTTTTTTGCGCCTCCAGGATCAATCCTGGTTGCGCACGCCCATGAACTGCAGCAGCAGCTGGAACAGGTTCACAAAATTCAGGTACAGCCCCAGCGCATCCATCACGCTGCGCTTGGCAGCCTCATCGGTGCCCTCGGCATAGCTGTACTCAACAAAGTCGTTCTTGATGCGCTGCGTGTCATAGGCGGTGAGGCCGCAGAACACGATCACGCCGATGATGCTCACCGCAAAGGCCAAAGCCGAGCTTTGCAGAAAGATGTTGATCACCGAGGCCAGCAGCATGCCAATAAGGCCCATGATCATGACGCTGCCCATCTTGGTCAGGTCCTTGCCCGTGGTGTAGCCCCACAGGCTCATCACGGCGAACATGCCCGAGGTGGCGAAGAAGGTGCTCGCCACCGAGGTCTTGGTGTAGATCGCGAAGATGTTGGACATCGAAGCGCCCATCACCGCGCAGAAGGCCCAGAACAGCGCCTGGGTGGTGGTCTTGCTCAGCCGGTTGATGCCAAAGCTCAGCACCAGAATGAAGGCCAGCGGCGCGAACATCGCCACATAGCCCAGAATGGTCGGCGCCGTGGCAATGCCGCGCGGCGTGCGCACCACGGTGTAGAACATCGAGGCCACTTCGGGCACGGCCGCAATGGCATAGGCAACAATGGCGGTCAGCAGCAGGCCGCTGGCCATCCAATTGTAAACCCGCAGCATATAGGCCCGCAGCCCCGCATCGATCGCGGCGGCATCAGCGGCAGAGGTGCGGCCCCAGCCGGGCGCGGCGCCAAAGCGGTAGTCGGGTTGAAGAGCCATGGCTCGATCATTTCCTTATCTATGAGGGCGCAGCCCCCGGGTGCCTAACTATATGGAGTTTTCGTAATCCAAATCAAGCGACGAATTGTCACTGCCTGTCACGGCGCACCCGCCACCCAATAGCCCTCATGCGGCACCGCCCCTTCGGCCTCCAGCAAAGGGCCCAGCACCGCAACCTCTGCGGCGGCGGCGCTCAACACCTGGCGGCAGGAGAGGCCAAGCCCCGCCGTATGCGCCTGGGCATTGCGCGCGGCGGCAATCGCCTCGGCCCGCAGCCCATACACCATCCGGCCAATCCCGGCATAGAAAATCGCCGCGGAACACATCGCACAGGGCTCGCCCGACGAATACATCGTCGCCCGCGCCAGGGTCTTTCGTGAGATGCCGGCCATGTGCAGCCGGCCCAGCGCCACCATCTCACTATGCGCCAGATTGCCCCCGCCGCCTGCGCCCTGCAGGCTCGGCCCCTCCATCAAAATGGCGCCATCGGCCACCACCACGGCGCCAAAGGGCCGGTCGCCACGCGCCCGGGCCTCGCTCGCCACGGCAAAGGCGCGGCGGAGGAAATGCAGATCGGCTTCTGTCGGATCACTCATTGCGCAGAAATGGCGCGGGTTTGGCGCGCAGCGCAAGAGCAGTGCCGACATAGCCAAAACTGAGGGTGAGCGCCATGCAGCCCAGCACCGTGGCGGCCAGAGTGCCGGGCAGGAAAACCCATTCCTGGCGCATGATATAGCTGGTCACCGCCCAGGCCGCCGCAGTGCCGGCCGCCGCCGCCAGCAGCCCCGAAGCCAGGCCCAGCACACCAAATTCCACCAGAAAGGCACCGCGGATCTGCCCCCGCGTGGCGCCCACCGTCTTTAGCACCACCGCCTCGCGGACCCGCCGCCCCTGCCCAGCCGCCACCGCCCCCGCCAGCACCAGCATGCCCGCCAGCAGCGTCACGCCCCCCACGGCCGAGAGCGCCCCACCCAGCTTGCCCAGCAGCGCCGCCACCCCTTCAAGTATCTCCCGCACCCGCACACCAGAGACATTGGGAAAAGCATCGGTCACCTGCCGCAGCAGCGCCGAATCAGCGCTGGAATCGTTCCGCACCGTGGCGATATGCGTATGCGGCGCCGCCTCCAGCAGCCCCGGCGAGGCCACCATGGTGAAATTGATCCCCAAACCCCGCCACGCCACCTGGCGCAGATTGGCAATGGTCAGCACCACATCCCGCCCCAGCACATTGACGGTGATGGTATCCCCCACCTTCACCCCCCAACCCGCAGCGATCTGCGCATCAAAGGAGAGCAAGGGCGGGCCGCGATAATCCTGAGGCCACCATTCCCCGGCCACCAGCCGCGTACCCTCCGGCATAGGCCCGGTATAGGTCAGGCCCCGATCACCATTCATCGCCCAGGCGCTATCCGGCGAAACCCGCACCTGCTCGGCCGGCACGCCCTTCACCGCCACCACCCGGGCGCGCAGGCTCGGCACGCGGCGCATTTCGCTCACCGCCGGATTGGCCCGCAGCAAGGCATCAAAACCCTCCACCTGGGCGGGCTGGATGTCGATGAAAAAGAAATTCGGCGCCGCCGCCGGCATTTCATTGCCAATGGCAGCAGTGAGATTGCCCTGAATCTGCGCGATGGCCGCCAGCGTGGTCAGCCCAATACCCAGCGCCACCACCATGATCGGCGTGGCGGCACCCGGCCGGTACAAATTGGCCAACCCCAGCCGCCAGGCCGGGCTATGGGCGCGCGGCAGGCGCCGAACCAGCGCCATCAGCCCCCAGGCCCCCAGGCGAAACACCCCCAGCGCCGCCGCCGCCCCGGCACAAAACCCGGCGGCAAAGCGCGGCTGCTCAGCGGTGAACACAACCAGCGCCACCAACCCCGCCAAAGCCGCCCCATTGAGCAGCACCAGCGAGGCCCGCGGCCAGCGGCGCGAGGGCTGAAAACCGTCCCGAAACAGCGCCGCCCCGGGAATTTCCCGCGCCCGCCCCAGCGGCCAGAGCGAAAACACCAGCGCCGTCAGCAACCCATACAGCGCCGCCAGCGCCAGCGGCGCCGGATAAGGCAGCAGCACCGCCGGCACCGGCAAGACGGCCGAAAGCGCCCAGGCCGCCAACACCGTCAACCCAAACCCTGCCACCAGCCCCATGCCGGTGCCCAGCACCGCCAGCGCCAGAACCTGCCACAAATACGTGGCAAAAATCGCCCCGGCGGGCGCGCCCATGCAGCGCAGCGTGGCAATGGTGCGGCCACGCGCCTCCAGCCAGGCCCGCACCCCGGTGGCCACGCCAATGCCGCCCACCAGCAGCGCGGTCAGCCCCGCCAAAGTCAGGAAAGAGGCTGCACGATCCAAAAACCGGTTCACCCCCGGCTCGGCCTGGCTCGCCATACGCAAACGCCAGACCGCATCAGGAAAGGCCGCGCGCAACGCACCCACAAAACCCTCGGCATTCACCCCCTCGGGCAGGCGAAACCGGACCTCATTATTGATCAGGCTGCCCGGCTGGGCGAGTTGCGTCGCCGGCAGATCAGCGAGGTTGATCATCGCGCGCGGGCCGAAAATGGTGGGCGAGGCCACCTTGTCCGGCTCCTCGGCAATGGTGGCGGCCAGACGCAGCCGCGCCTCGCCCAGCCGCACCTCATCACCAATGGCCAGCCCCAGCCGCTCCATCACCGAGGGCTCCACCGCCACGGCGCCGCGCTCCAGCCGCCCATTCTCAAGCCGCAATGCGCCAAATAGCGGATAGGCCGCATCCACCAGCTTGAGTTCCACCAGCATCCGCTCGCTGCTCGGCGCCACCAGCATGGCGCGGGTCAGCAGGATGGTGCTGGGCACCGCGCCACGCGCCACAGCCCAGGCGATGGGCTCCGGCGGCACTGGCTGGTAGCCGCCGCGAATCTCAAAATCGCCCCCCAGCAGCCGGGCGCCATCCGCCTGCAACCCGGCCTGAATGGCGGCACGCAGCGAGCCCACGGCGGCAATCGACGCCACCCCCAGCGCCAGGCAGGCCAGCACAATGCGCAAGCCCCGGGTGCCGCCGCGCAATTCCCGCCGGGCCAGCTTCAGGCCAAGCCAAATATTGTTCATTCGGCCGGAACCTCGGAAAAATCCTCCACCAACTTTCCGTCTTCCATCCGCAATTGCCGGTCGCAGCGCGCGGCCAGCGCCGGGTCATGGGTGATCAGCACCAGCGTGGTGCCGAGTGTCTCCCGCAGCGAGAATAGCAGTTCCATCACCGCGAGGCCGGTCGCGCGGTCCAGATTGCCGGTGGGTTCATCGGCCAGAATCAGCTTCGGGCGCGCCACAAAAGCCCGGGCCACCGCCACGCGCTGCTGCTCGCCGCCCGAAAGCTGGCCCGGATAGTGATGAATGCGATGCCCCAGCCCCACCGCCTCCAGCGCCGCCTGGGCCCGGCTCGCCGCCTGGTCATCGCCGGCGAATTCCAGCGGCAGGGCGGTGTTTTCCAGCGCCGTCATCGTCGGCACCAGATGGAAGGACTGAAAGACAATCCCCACCTCGTCGCGGCGAAACCGCGCCAGCGCATCCTCATCCATCCCAGCCAGCACATGGCCGCCCACCTGCAAGGTGCCGCCGCTGGCACGGTCCAACCCGGCCAGCAGCATCAAAAGCGAGGTCTTGCCCGAGCCGGATGGCCCCACAATGCCCACCACCTCGGAGGCACCGATGCGCAGACTGACCCCGCGCAGGATGTTGACGCGCCCCGCCGCCCCCACCACTTCAAATTGGAGGTTATGCGCCTCGATCAGCGCGGGGGTTTGTGGCTGGATGTCCATGATTGGCAGATATGGGCGCCGTGCTGCGCTGCAAAAGGCCGCGATCGGTTTCTCTGTATTTCCGGCGTTTGCGCAAACGCCCATTAGGCTGCTGATGCTGGGGGACAGCATCACCGCAGGCTATGGCCTGCCGCCCGGCCAGGGCATCGTGCCACAATTGCAGGCCGCCCTGGTCGCGGCCGGCAGGCCCGTGCGCATCCTCGATGCCGGGGTCTCCGGCGACACCACCGCCGGCGGCCTGGCCCGCATCGACTGGGCGCTGGCGGAAAACCCCCAGGCGGCCATCGTGGCGCTGGGCGGCAATGACGGGCTGCGGGCGCTGCCACCCACCGCCAGCCGGGCCAATCTGGCCGGGATTCTCGATAAACTGGCCGCCAGGCGCATCCCCACCCTGCTCGCGGGCATGATCGCGCCGCCCAATCTGGGCGCCGATTACGGCCGGGAATTCGCCGCCATCTTCACCGCCCTGGCAGCGCAGCGGCCGGGCATGCTGTTCTACCCTTTCCTGCTGGAGGGCGTGGCGGGAATCGCCGCCCTGAACCAGCCGGATGGCATTCACCCCAACCAGGCCGGGGTGCGGGTAATGGTGGAAAGACTAACACCTGTCACACAAACCCTGCTGGACCAACTCCGCCCCTGAGCGGCAATATGGCCGGCGAATCGGTGGGAGCCTGCCCCATGCCCCTGCGTCTTTTCGTTGCCCTGGCCCTGCCAGAGGAATTGATCCAGCAGCTTTCCGCCATCGCCATGGGCGTGCCGGGCGCGCGTTGGATCCGTCCGGAGAATTACCACCTGACTTTGCGCTTCATCGGCGAGGTGCAGAATTGGCAGGCCGAGGAGGTGGACGAAGCCCTGGCCGGCATTCGCGCCCGGCCCTTCTCCCTCTCCCTGCATGGCCTGGGCACGTTCGAAAAACAGGGCCGCATCCAATCCATCCATGTCTGCGCCGAGCGCAATGACGCGCTGAGCCATTTGCAGAACAAGGTGGAGACGGCGATGCAAAGGGTCGGCCTGCAGCCGGAGCGCAAGCGCTTCACCCCCCATGTCACCCTCGCCCGCAGCGATGCGGTCGCCCCGGCCAAACTCATCGAATATGTCCAGCGGCACAATCTGTTCCGCGCCGAGCCGGTGATGGTGGAGCGCTTCGTGCTCTTCTCATCGCTGCTCGGCAAGGAATGCGCGACCTATGTGCCCGAGGTGGAGTATGAACTCGCAGCCTGAGCCTCCGAGCTGGCGGCCCCTCTGGCACCGGCGTTGAGCAGCCCATCCCCATGCGGCTGATCCTGCCCCTGCTATTGCTGCTGGCAGGCCCCGCAGCGGCGGAAGAACCCCCGCGCATCCCCCCCAGCACCCTGCCTGGCATCGGCGGGGAAGACAGGCGGGTGCTGGTGCCACAGCCCGCCCGGCCCTGGTCAGCCCTGGGGCGGGTGCAAACCGGCCTGGGCAATCGCTGCACCGGCACGCTCATCGCGCCGGATAGGGTGCTGACGGCAGCGCATTGCCTGGTGGCGCCGCGCACCGCCAATTTCGTGCAGCCCCGCTCACTGCGCTTCCTGCTGGGCTACCGCATGGGCTGGTTCCAAGCCGCTGCCGAGGCACGTGCCTATCATGTCGGCGATGGCTTCAACCCCGCGACAAATGGCCCGGCGGGGGCGGATTGGGCGATCATCGAATTGGCCCAGCCCCTGCACGGGCCCATGCTGCCGCTCTGGCAGGGTGGCATTCCGCCCGGCACGCCCTTGATGCTGGGCGGCTATCAGCAGGACAGGCCAGAGGTCATCCTGGCCGATACCGATTGCCGGGCCGGAGCCATGCTGCGCCAGCCCAAGGCCCCATCATTGCTGGCGCATGACTGCTCCGCCACGCGCGGCGCCTCAGGCGCCCCCCTGATCGCGCTGCTGCCCGATGGTCGGCATGTCGTGGCCGGCGTGGCGGTGCGGGCGGCGCTCGGCGCCGCCAGGGGTTTTGCGGTGCCGGCAGAGGCGATACGCTCACCCCACACAAGGGAGTGACGACCATGGATATGGAACTGCGCGGCAAGACCGTCGTGATCACTGGCGGCAGCAAGGGCATTGGCCTGGCCTGCGCCGAGGCCTTTGCCGCCGAAGGCTGCGACCTGCTGCTCTCCGCCCGTGACCCCGCGATGCTCGATACCGCCGCGGCCAGCCTACGCGCGCGCTTCCAGGTGGGCGTGCGGGTGCTGGCGGCCGATCTCTCGGCCGATGCGGAGCGCGAAAAACTCCACGCCATGGCGCCCGATGCCGATATCCTGGTGAATAATGCCGGCGCCATTCCCTCGGGCGGCATCGCCGATATCTCGGTGGAACGCTGGAAGGCCGCCTGGGACCTGAAGGTCTTCGGCTATATCCATCTCTGCCAGCTCTTCCTGCCCGCCATGCTGGCGCGCAAATCGGGCGTGATCGTCAACATCATCGGCATGGCCGGCCGGGCACCGAAGGGCGGCTATATCGCGGGTGCGGCGGGCAATGCAGCCCTCATCGCCTTCACCCACGCCCTTGGCGGGCAGACCCAGAACGACAAGGTCCGCGTCTTCGGCATCAACCCGGCAGTCACGGCAACCGACCGCATGGAAACCCAGGCCCGCTTCAACGCGGCGCAGAAACTGGGCGATGCCGAGCGCTGGCGCGAAACCCTAACCGGCCTGCCGCTCGGCCGGCCCATCGAACCGCGTGAAATCGCCGAACTCGCCGTCTTCGGCGCCAGCCCCCGCGGCGCCTCGATCAATGGTACAGTGCTGGATGTGGATAGCGGCGGCATGCACCGGATCTGACAGCCACCGAGGGAGGATAACGGGCCATGGACGGGACAACCGCCGGCTATGATGCAACCCGCGCCCGCTGGGCCGCGGATAACGAGGACTATTGGATGGCCGCAGCGGCGGGGCTGGACTGGCACCGCCCGCCCAGCCGCGCCTTCTTCCCCGGCCAGGGCAGTTACGGGCTATGGTTCGCCGATGGCTGGCTGAACACCTGCCACAATGCGCTCGACCGGCATGTGCTGGCCGGGCGCGGCGCCGATACCGCGCTGATCTATGACAGCCCGGTCACCGCCACCCAGGCGCGCTACACCTATGCCGAATTGCTCGCACGCGTCGAAAAACTCGCCGGCGCCCTGGCCGCACGCGGCGTGGGCAAAGGCGATCGCGTCATCATCTATATGCCCATGCTGCCCGAGGCATTGATGGCCATGCTGGCCTGCGCCCGCCTCGGTGCGGTGCATTCGGTGGTCTTCGGCGGCTTCGCCTCGGCCGAGCTCGCCGCCCGCATCGATGACGCGCAGCCCGTGGCCGTCATCACCGCCAGTTGCGGCATCGAGGGCGCCCGCGTGGTGCATTACAAGCCCCTCCTCGACGCCGCCCTGGACATCGCCGCGCATAAACCCGCTTTCACCCTGCTGCTGCAACGCCCGCAGGAACAGGCCGCAATGGGCCCGCGCGATGTGGATTTCGAAACCGCCCTGGCCACGGCAACCCCGCATCCCTGCGTCCCGGTCGAAGCCACCCACCCGCTCTATATCCTCTACACCAGCGGCACCACGGGAAAGCCCAAGGGCATTGTCCGCGAAAATGGCGGCCATGCCGTGGCGCTGCATCACAGCATCCCGATGATCTACGGGCTCTCGCCCGGCGATGTCATGTGGTCGGCCAGCGATGTCGGCTGGGTGGTGGGCCACAGCTACATTGTCTATGCGCCGCTCCTCGCCGGCTGCACCACGCTGATCTATGAGGGCAAACCGGTGGGCACGCCCGATGCCGGCGCCTTCTGGCGCGTCTGCGCCGAGCACCAGGTGAAGCTGCTCTTCACCGCCCCCACCGCCATCCGCGCCATCAAGAAAGAGGACCCCAAGGGCGCGCTGCTGGCGCAATACGACCTGTCGCGCCTCGAAGCCCTCTTCCTCGCCGGCGAGCGCTGTGACCCCGATACGGCGCAATGGGCCGAAACCCTGCTCGCCCGCCCGGTGATCGACCATTGGTGGCAGACCGAGACCGGCTGGCCCATCACCGGCGCCTTTCGCGGCCTGGGCCTCTTCCCTGCCCGTCTGGGCAGCGGCGGCAAGGCCAGCCCGGGCTTTGATGTCGTGGCAGTCGATGAGGCCGGCCACGAACTCCCCCCCGGCACCATGGGCACCCTGGCCATCAAACTCCCCATGCCGCCCGGCTGCCTCAACACGCTATGGCAAGCGCCCGAGCGCTTCCGCGAGGCCTATCTGGAGCACTACCCCGGCTATTACGACACCTCCGATGCCGGGATGGTCGACGCCGATGGCTATGTCTGGGTGATGGGCCGCACCGATGACATCATCAATGTCGCCGGCCATCGCCTCTCCACCGGCCAGATGGAAGAAGTCCTCTCCGGCCATCCCGATATCGCCGAATGCGCGGTGATCGGCGTGGCCGATGCCCTGAAGGGCCAGGCGCCGCTCGGCCTTGTGGTCCTCAAAGCCGGCGTGAACAAACCCAATGCGACGGTCACCGCCGAACTCATCGCCCGCGTGCGCGAGCATATCGGCCCCGTCGCCGCCTTCCGCGAGGCCCGCGTGGTCGCCCGCCTGCCCAAGACCCGTTCGGGAAAAATCCTCCGCCAGACCCTGCGCAAAATCGCCGACCGGGAGGAATACGCCGTACCCCCCACCATCGACGACCCCGCCATTCTCGATGAAATCAAGGCAGTACTGGGATGCTAAGCCGCCACCGCACCGAAACCGGCGTGGAATGGCTGGTCCTCAACCGCCCCGCCGCGCGCAATGCACTAAGCCTGGAGATGCTCACCGCGCTGGAGGCAGCGCTGGCCGATATCGCCACCTCCGACACACGTTGCGTCATCCTCGCCGCCGAGGGCCCGGTCTTCTCCAGCGGCCATGACCTGAAGGAAATGCGCGCCCACCGCGCCGATGCCGATGGCGGCCGCGGCTTCTACACCCAGGCCATGGCGGCCTGCGCCCGCGTCATGCAGGCGGTGGTCAATCTACCGCAGCCCGTCATCGCCGCCGTGGAGGGCGTGGCCACCGCCGCCGGCTGCCAACTCGTGGCCAGTTGCGACCTGGCCGTGGCCACCCCCAATGCGCGCTTCTGCACCCCCGGCGTGGATATCGGCCTATTCTGCTCCACCCCCGCCGTGGCAATCTCCCGCGCCATCGGCCGCCGCGCCGCGATGGACATGCTGCTGACCGGCCGCATGGTCGAGGCCGAGGAAGCCCGCGCCATGGGCCTGCTCAACCGCGTGGCAGCGGATGCACGCGCCACCGCGCTCGCCCTGGCCGAGGGCATTGCCGCGCGCTCCCAACTCACCATCCGCATGGGCAAGGCCGGCTTCAACGCCCAAGCCACCTGCGCCCTGCCCGAGGCCTATGCCCAGGCCGCCGCGGTGATGGTGGACAATATGATGGCCGAGGATGCGAAGGAGGGCATTGGCGCCTTCCTCGAAAAACGCGCCCCGCAATGGCAGGACAAATAAGATGAGCATGTATGACACGGGGCTGGAACGCGGCCCGGCCAATCACCAGCCGCTCACGCCCCTGCTCTTCCTCGAACGCGCGGCCGCCGTGCATCCTGAGCGCATTGCCGTGGTGCATGGCACAATCCGCCGCAACTACGCCCAATTGCGCGCCCGCTGCGTGCAACTTGCCCATGCGCTGCACCAGCGCGGCCTCCGGCGCGGCGATACGGTGGCGGCCATGCTGCCCAATATCCCCGAAATGCTGGAATGTCATTACGGCGTGCCCATGGCCGGCTGCGTGCTCAACGCCATCAACACCCGCCTCGATGCCACGACCATCGGCTATATTCTCGACCATGGCGAGGCGAAGATCATCATCATCGACCGTGAATTCCTCCCCACCCTCACCGCCGCCCTCGCCCATTGCAGCAACCGCCCCACCATCATCGAGGTGAACGACCACACCGCGCCGCATGATGCGAGCCTGGGCGGGCTGGATTACGAAGCCCTGCTGGCCGAGGGGTCAGAACACTTCGCCTGGCCACTGCCGGAAGATGAATGGGACGCCATCGCCCTGAACTACACTTCAGGCACCACAGGGCGCCCCAAGGGCGTGGTCTACCACCATCGCGGCGCCCATCTGCTGGCCACCGGCAATGTACTCTCGGGCGATATGAACCGGCACCCAGCCTATCTCTGGACGCTGCCGATGTTCCATTGCAATGGCTGGTGCTTCCCCTGGACCATCACCGCCCTGGCCGGCACCCATGTCTGCCTGCGCGCCGTGCGCGGGGGCGCAATGTGGGCGCTGATGGATGAACACAAGGTGAGCCATATGTGCGGCGCGCCCATCGTGATGAGCACGCTGCTGGCCACGCCGGAGGCCGAAAAACCCAACCTCGCCCAACAGGTCAATTTCATCACCGCCGGCGCCCCCCCGCCCGAGGCCGTGCTCTTCGCCATGAAGGAGGCCGGCTTCAAAGTCGTGCATGTCTATGGGCTGACTGAGGTCTATGGCCCCTCCGTCGTCAATGAATGGCAGAACGAATGGGATGGTTTGCCCAATTCGGACCAGGCGGCCCTCATGGCGCGGCAAGGCGTGCGCTACCAGGCGCTGGAAGGCCTCGATGTGATGGACCCGGAGATCATGGCGCCGGTGGCAGCCGATGGCGCCTCAATGGGTGAGGTGATGATGCGCGGCAATGTGGTGATGAAAGGCTACCTGAAGGATCAACCCGCCACCGAAGCGGCCTTCGCCGGCGGCTGGTTCCACACCGGTGACCTCGCGGTGAAATATCCCAATGGCTATATCCAGTTGAAGGACCGCTCGAAGGACATCATCATCTCAGGCGGCGAGAATATCTCCTCGATTGAGGTAGAAGACACCCTCTTCAAGCACCCCGCCGTGGCCCTGGCCGCCGTGGTCGCCGCCCCGGACGAGAAATGGGGCGAAGTGCCCTGCGCCTTCATCGAACTGCGCCCAGGCCATGGAGCCACCGCCGAAGACATCGTGGCGCATTGCCGCACCACCCTCGCCGGCTTCAAGGTGCCCAAACGAGTGATCTTCCAGGAATTGCCCAAGACCAGCACTGGCAAAATTCAGAAACACGTGCTGCGCGCTCAATTGCGCTGAGCCTGGATGCGGCGAGGGGATATAAGATCGAGGGGCTTTGCCCCTCGAGCACCCCAGCAGGAAACTTAGTTTCCTGCACCTTCGTTTAATTATTGAATTATATAACATTAATATTTTAAAAACGTTTTCTAGACAATTATATAAAATTTAAATATTAATATATACTCAATGATCCCTTACAAATAAACGGGCTCTTGAAAAAATCAAAGGTCCAGGAAAATGATTTTCCTGGTGGGAGAGCGCGAGAGAGCAAAGCCCTTTCGCTCTTTCTTCTTTCGCCACCAGCGTTTATTTGGCGGTCATCGTTACCAGTTCAACGAATTTTGTTCTATTGGTTCAGCGTGGCCAGATTGGCCCGCATCCGGGTCAGCAAGTTGAGCAGGCTCTTGCGTTCAGCCGGCTTCAGTCCGGTCAGCAGTTTTTCCTCGCGTGCCAGTTCGAGCTTGATGATCCGGTCATGCAATCGCCGGCCCGGGCCGGTCAGCGCCACCGGGCGGCGGCGGGCATCGGCGCGGTCGGGCTTCACCCGCACATGGCCGGCCTGCTCCATACCGGCCAGGCAGCGGCTCACCGGTCCTTTATCCATGCCCAGCACCTGACAGATGCGCGCAGCGGGGATGGGCGCTTGCGCGGCGAGCAGCGCCATGACGCGCCATTCGGTCACCCCCACCCCGAATTTTTCGCGGTAAAGCGCATTGGCGCTCACCGACAGCCGATTGGCCAGGAAGGTCAGCTGCGCTGGCGCATATTGTTCGTGGTCTAGGACTGTGCCGGTCATGATATGCGAAACTGGACCAATCCTGGCCCGGCGTCGAGGTCTGTCGCGTTTTTGCGGATGTCCGCCGAGCAGACGCGGCCTGCCAACGCATGGAAGGCGGGGCGCTCGGCAGGGCGTTATGGCAACAATATCCTGGAATTCCACCCTGGGCTGGGCTATGCCTTCACCTGCCACCAGCCCCATTGCGCCTTGGCCCCGGGGCGGGGCTACCGCCCCTTCGGGTGAATTTGTCCGAATACTACCATTCTGAAAACACTAGATAAGGCAAAGAGCACGCAATTCCCGCAGCATAGCCTCGGGCATGGCCTGCGCGCCGGCGGCCTGGCGCATCGCCGCCACATCCGGCGGCGCGGAGGCGGCATCGAGATAGCGCCAGCCCTGAAACGCCTTCACCGGCCGGGCCTCTACCGGCACCAGCACCGGGTCCAGCACCAGCCCGGCGCAGGGCGTGCCGTCATCCCAGCGGTCCTCGATAATGTCGAGCAGGCGCTGGCGCACCTGCACGAAGCCGCCAATGACCCAAAAAATGCTGCCGCCATCCAGAATTTCATCGCGGCGCTTGGGCATCATCCTGGTCTGGTGGCGCAGCGGCGGGTCGGCGGCGGCGCGCAGGGTCTGAATGGCGCGCAGTTGCGCCACCTCTTTCACGCCCACTGAGAGTTTCAACATGTGCAGCATTCCCCCTGCTGCGGCCAAACCACCGAGTCCGGCAAGGGGCGGGGCGCGGCAATCTCAGCCGGGCAGCCGCACCAGTGTCTCGAAATACCGGGCCGGGCCGCGTGCCACCAGCACCGGGCAGGGTGAGACCTCGCCATAGGCCAGGCTCTCCCAGCCCTGCTCTAGCGTCACCGCCAGGGCAGTATCGGCGGTGATGGTGATGCGTGCCGCCTCGCTTTCGGCGCCATCGGCCAGCAGGCGCCAGGGTATGGGTGCGAGGCGCCAGCGCAGTATGGCCTGGGCATAGCGGCCCTGCAGCCAGTCGCGCACCTGCCATTCACGGCCCTCGGCCCGCACGGCGCGACGGTGGCAGCGGCCCTGGGCGTCGCGCAGCCAATCGGCCTGGGCATCGCCGCCGGTGGCCGGCCATTGCGCATGCAGGAAGCGCGAGACCCGGGGCATGGGCTCGTCAGCATCGAATTGCACTGTGTTATGCGCCCGCACCGACCAGAAGTAATCCAGCCACCAGGCATTTTCGGGCGAAGGATTATAGGCACCGGTGCCACCATCCCGCAGCAGGTTCAGCGGCCCATCCCAAAGGTCGAGATGCAGCAGATCGGCATGGGCGGGGCGGAAATGCAGCGGCCCGGTGCGCAACACCGCCCGCGCTCCCGCCGCCGACCAACCGCGAAAGCCCATGCTGCGCCACTCGGCCTCGGGTGGGGCGGCGCCGAACAGCGCCTCGGCCATGGCCAGGCCCGGCCTGGCATCCTCGGCCGTGGCGAAAAACGCCGCGCCATCCTGGTGGCCGATGCGCGGCAGCGCGCCGGTCTGCGGGCAGGTCAGCCGCCTTAGCCACAGCGTGGCCGCCCCCGCCCGGGCCAGCAGGCGGGGCGAGGCGGGCGGGCCTGACCAGCGGCGGCGCAGCGTCTCGGCCGCCACCAGAACCTCCAGCATGAGCCGGTGATAGGCCGGGCTGGGCTGGGCAAAACTGCCATCGGCGGCGATGAGCCGGGCCGCATGTAGCTCCAGCCGCACCGCACCCAGCCGGGCCAGGGCAGGCCGGCCCAGCAGCAGCCCGCAGGCCAGAAGCCCGGCGGCTTCGCTCATGGGGTGGTTGTTGTCCTGCGCCATGGCATAGGCGGGGTTGGCGGCAATGCGCCGGGCATGGGCGTGCAGAATCGGCACCGCCCATGCCGGCGACAGCGGCGCGGGCAATGCCAGCGCGAGATGCAGTGCCCGCAGCGCCGCCTCCTGCCCACAGGCCCATAATGGCCCGGCAAAGGGCGGATGGGCGGCCATCCAGGCGGTGCAGAAGGCCTCGGGCTCGGCCGGCAGCCCCGCCCAGCGATGCGCCTCCCATAGGGGGCGGATATCGCTCCCAGCCAGCGGGTCAGTCGGCCTGGCATCGAGGATGCGCCCAGCCCACCAGGCGCCCGGCCCCTTGCCCCAGAGGCTGAGGGCCACCGCGCGCGGCCCCAGCCGCCACGCCGCATCGGCGAGGAATTGCATTCTTTCGGTTAATTTCGCCATAAGGTTGTATATACTGAAGCATAAATTGCGAATGGCGTCAAAACGAGGCGAGGTTTATGGCTCTGCGTCTTCTGGTTCTGCTGCTGATGCTGCCCAGCCTTGTCCTGGGGCCAAGGCCACGCGCCCAGCAGCCCGCTGGCAGCCCGGCCACCACCTTGCCGGGCGGTGGTTTTGCGGGGGGTGCTCCGGGCACCACCCTGGCGCCGCCAGCCCTGCCATCCGTTCTGCCCGGGGGCTTGCCCCTGCCGAATATGCCGCCCGCCACCCAGCAGGACATTCTGCAACGCCTGCTCGATGCCGGTGCGGGGCGCGGGCCCGGAGCCCTGGCGCCCTCCCTGCCCCAGCCCCAACCGGGAACACCGCCGGCCTGGACCGCCCAAGGGAGCGTGCAGTGGCGCGGCCAGCAGCCTCCCCAGGCTCCCCCGGGGCCGGCACCCGGCGAAGAGCCCTTCTCGCCGGTCGAGCAATTCTTCGCCAACCGCATGCCGGTGGCTCTGCGCCAATTCGGCTATGACAGTTTCCGCAACACCCAGCCGGGCAATGCCACCGGCGTGGGCTTCGGCGCCGTGCCGGAGGATTACGTGATCGGCCGCGATGATGAGCTGGTGCTCTCCTTCCGCGGCCGCGCCCGCCACACCGTCTCCGGCCGCGTGACGCGCGAGGGGCTGCTGATGCTGCCCGAGATGCAGCCGGTGCCCGCCGCCGGGCGGACGCTGCGCGCGCTGCGGGCCGATCTCGATGCACGAGTGGCGCGCGAGTTGGCGGGCAGCGAGGTCTTCGTCTCCATCGGCCAGCTGCGCCAGGTGGCGGTGTTTGTCGGCGGCGAGGTGATGCAGCCGGGCATGGTCGTGCTCTCGCCCCTGGCCACGGTGCTCGATGCCATATTGGCGGCTGGCGGGCCGCGCCGCACCGGCTCGCTGCGCGCCATCCGGGTGGGCAATCGCAGCGTCGATCTCTACCCGGTCATCTCCGGCGATGGCGGCGAGCAGCCGGAGTTGCGCCTCGCGGAGGGCGAGCGTGTGGTCGTGCCGCCCATCGGCGCGGTGGCGGCCATTGGCGGCGAGGTGTCGCGCCCGGGGATTTATGAGCTGCCACCGGGCCGCAATGAGGCGCCGCTGGCCATGATGCTGCGCCTGGCGGGCGAGGCGCTGCGCCCGAGCGGCAACCGCTTCCTGCTGGAGACGACCGATGGCAGCGGCCGCCGCGCCTTCCGCGAGATTGCCCTGCGCGACACGCTGCGCCGCGGCGATGCGCTGCTGGTGCAGCCGGGGGTGGACGCGCAATCGGGCGGGCTGCGCCTGGGCGGGCATGTCGCAACACCGCTGACCCGCGCGGCGGCCGGGCGTGGCGCCACGCTGCGCGGCCTGCTCAGTGACCCGCAAATGGTGCGGCCCGACCCCTATATCCGCATGGGGCTGATCTGGCGCGCCGATGCCCGCACCCGGGTGCGCCGTCTGGTGCCCTTTGACCTGGGCAAGCTGCTGACCGGCGGGCCGGATACCCGGCTGCAGGAGAATGACGAGGTGATCCTGCTCGGCCTGCCCGATGTGCTCTGGCTGGCCAGCCCCTCGGTGCAGCGGGCGCTGCGGGGCGAGGGTGTGGACACCAACACCCAGCCCATGCCCGCGCCACAGCCCGGCCAGATGCCGCAGCCCACACCCAACCTCGTGGGCGAATGCCCGGCGCTGACCCAACTGGTGATCGCCGCGCGCGCCGCCCCCGCACGCTTCGCCCATGCCCGCGCCGCCGGCTTTCCGGATTATGGCAGCGCGCCCTGTCCGCAGATCTTCATCGACTACCCGGCCCTGCTGGCCTTCCTGCTCGACAATGCCATGCTGTTGCTCGGCGAGGTGCGGCTGCCCGGCCTTTACCCGGTGCTGGACAATACCGGGCTGGATGAGGCGCTGGCGGCGGCGGGCGGCATCACCGATACGGCCGACCTCGCCGCCATCGAATTGGCGCGCGAGCCCTCGGAGCAGGCGACCTCCATCCCGCTCAGCCGCACGGTGCTGGATTTGCGCAGCCGCAACTTCGCCGCGGTGCGGCTTTCTCCGCGCGATGCCATCCGCATCCCGCGCGGCTTCACCGATCGCGATGTCGGGCCGGTGACGCTGATGGGCGAGTTTCTTCGCCCCGGGGTTTATGACATCCGCCGGGGCGAGCGGCTCTCAGAGCTGATCTCCCGCGCCGGTGGGCTGACACCGCAGGCCTTCCCCTATGGCGCGGTGATGACGCGTGAGACGGTGCGGCTGCGCCAGCAGGAGGGTTTCTCGCGCACCGCCACCGAGCTGGAACAGGGGCTGATGCAGGTGGCCGCCGGGCAGGCGGTGGTGGGGCGCAGCGGCAGCGGCGGCGATATCGTTGGCGCCATCACCGCCGGGCGGGAGATGGCCAATGCGCTGCGCCAGGCCCGCGCCGCGGGGCGCATGGTGGTGGAGGCCAATCCGGTGATCCTGGCCGGCCGGCCCGAATTGGATGTGCTGATGGAGCCGGGCGACCTTCTGGTGATGCCCAAGCGGCCCAATGAGGTGACGGTGGTGGGCTCGGTGCTCAATCCCGGCAGCCTGCAATTCGCCACCGGCTGGCGGGCCACGCAATATGTCCGCGCCTCAGGCGGGCCGCAGCGCTTTGCCGATGGCGGCCGGGCCTTTGTGGTGCTGCCCAATGGCACCTCCACCCCGGCGGGCTTAGGACCGTGGCAGGCGGGCGGGCCACCGGTGCCGCCGGGCTCGCTCATCGTCGTGCCGCAGGACCCCAGCCCTTACGAAAATTGGGGCATTTTGCGAGACCTGACGGCGGTGTTCGGGCAGATTGCCATCTCGGCGGCGGCGCTGGCGGTGATCAGCCGGAATCGTGGCAATTGAGCGCGCGGTGGCACTGGGCGCGGGCCCGGTCGGCCTGCGGCTGATCGGGTGGGTCGGCAGGGTATCAGGGCGCTTGGCGCGGCGCTGCCCCGTGCGGCGCTGCCCCGTGCGGCACTGCTCTGGGCGGCGCTGCCCCGTGCGGCGGTGCCCCGTGCGGCACTGCTCTGGGCGGCACTGCTGGCAGAACCCGCCTGGCCGGAAGAGGCGGTTGAGCCCTCGGGCGCCAATTTCGGCGGCATGGGGCTGGTGGAAAGCCGCAATGCCCGCATGCGCGCCGATGGCACCATCGAGGCCGGTGCCTCCCAGCGGCATCAGCGCCGCTTCAGCTTCATCAACTGGCAGGCTCTGCCGTGGCTGGAGGCCACCTTCCGCCTGACCGACAGGCTGAACGCCACCACCGGCCACGGCAAGACCACCGACCGCGCCTTCGACCTGCGCGCCCGGCTCTGGGAGGAGAATAACTGGCGGCCAGCCCTGGCGGTGGGGGTGCAGGATGCCATCGGCACCGGCATCTATGCCGCCGAGTATATTGTAGGCAGCAAGAGGTTTTGGGATTTCGACCTCACGCTCGGCATGGGCTGGGGGCGGCTGGCCACCGGCAGCGACCTGCCCAACCCGCTGGGCTATGGGCTTTCATCCTTCAACACCCGCCCCCGCCAGGTGGGCCAGGGTGGCGTGCCGGCTTTCAACACGTTGTTTCGTGGGCAGCGGGTGGACCTCTTCGGCGGGGTGGAGTGGAATGTGCCGGAGATTCCCACGCCCTTTGGCGGGATCACGGGGCTTCGGGTGAAGCTGGAATATTCCGCCGATGCGCTGCGCGACGAGCGCGGTGGCTATCCCGCCCGCAGCACTGCCCTGCGCGGGCGGGCAGAGACGCGATTCAATGCCGGGCTGCAATGGAGCAATGAGTTCTTCGATATTGGTGCCAGCTTCGTGCATGGCACCGATGCCGTGCTGCGGCTGAGCCTGCGGCTGGACCCGCTGAACCCGCCGGAATTTCGCCGCGCACCGCCGCCGCTGATGGTGCCACGGCCCGAGCCGGTGGAGGAATTCACCAATGAAAGCGTGGCCATGGCGCTCTTCCCCGCGCTGCGGGAGGCAGGTTTTACCCCGCTGGGCTTGGATATTCGCGATGATGAGGCGGTGGTGACGGTGAGCGGCGGGCGGTTTCGCACCCTGGCGCAGATGGCCGCAAGGGTGGCGCGCGCCGCCCAGCCGCATGTGCCGGCCACGATTGAGCGCATCCGTGTGGTGCATGAGCGTGCCGGGGCGACGATTGGCCGGGTGGTGATTCTGCGCGAGGCGATGGAGGCGGCGGCCTGGGGCAGCGGCAGCGCCGAGGAGGTGTTTGGCAGCGCTCAATTGCTGGCGGCGATGCCTGAGGCGGGCGGGTTTAGGGTGCCGCCACCGCATCTCGCCTGGGGCATCGAGCCGCGGCTGAAGCTGCAATTGGGCGACCCTCAGCAAAGCCTGCGCTACCAGCTGGGGGCGGCCGCTGGCGGGCGGCTGGAGCTGGGCTGGGGGATCGTCATGGCGGGTGCCGTGCAGCAAACCCTGGTGCAGAATATGGACCAGGGCCTGCCCAGCAATTCCGCCCTGGCGCATGTGCGCAGCGACTTTGCCCGCTATGCCAGGGCGGGCACCACATCCATCCCGGCGCTTTATGTTGAGCGGATGTGGAACCCGGCACCGGATTGGTTTGCGCGGTTGAGCGCGGGGCTGCTGGAGCCGATGTTTGCCGGCGGTGGGGCTGAGTTGCTGTGGCGGCCGCATGATTCCGCCCTGGCGCTGGGGGTGGATGTGAATGTGCTGGCGCAACGGCATTATCGCCAGCGTTTCGCGATGCTTGGGTACAACACGGTGACCGGCCATGCCTCGGCCTATTGGGATACGCCGTGGTGGAACATCTACACCGTGCTGCGGGCGGGGCGTTATTTGGCGGGTGATTGGGGGACGACATTGGAGGTGGGACGGCGCTTTGACAGCGGCGTGGAGATTGGCGGTTTTGCCACCTTTACCAATGTCGCCTTCAGCCGGTTTGGTGAGGGGAGTTTTGACAAGGGGGTTTTCATTCGCATTCCCTTTGACCTGTTTGGGCCGAGCACGCAGGCGCGCGCCAATTTGAATTTTCGCACGGTGCAGCGCGATGGCGGCCAAAGGTTGAGTGTGGATAACCCGCTATGGGATGTGTCGCGCGATGGCAGGGCGGATGCGCTTCGCGCTGGGTTTGGCGGCTTTGGCCGCTGAGGCGGATGCGGCCTTTGAACAAGGCGAAGCATGGAATGCCCTGCAGCGGGTGAAGGGTGTCGCGCCTGGGAATTCATGCTCGTTCGTTATATGTATTTATCTGCACTAATTTTATAATAATGAGTTATCGTGCGAATTTTGTGGGTTATTGTATTTAATAGTTATATTTATCAATGGTTTGGTTGATTTTTTGTCTTGCGAATAGTTTGGCGCACATCAAAACTCGTCATTTCTCAGGTTTAACGTGATTAGTAAAATTTAAGATGTTCGACGCCGTGCATTCGCGGGTTATGGGTCTGATGAGTTCGAGGCGGCCGCTTTTCCAGCACGGCAATGTGCTGCTAGCGGAACCAACCAGTTCTATTATTGTTGATATTGGAATGAATTTTGGCAGGCTTAGCGTCTGTGCAGAAGATGAGCCCTATTTATGGCGAGGGCGGTTTTCGCGGCGGCGGTGGATTTGCAAATGCGAATGCGGCAAGTTGACCTCCGTGCGCGAGGATATGCTCAAAAACGGCAGGACCTCGAGTTGTGGCTGTTTCCGCAATGACCAGACCGCGGATCGCTTCACGCTGCATGGCGGTAAACGCAGCACGATGCGGCTCCCGGAGTATCAAGCCTGGCAGACCCTTTTGCATCGCAATAGTTCAGAATTGATCTGCGCGAATTGGTGCCTGCCGAATGGTGAGGGATTTAGCAATTTCTTCCGAGACATTGGCAAAAGGCCCACACCGAAACATCGGCTGGTGCGGGTGAATGCAAAGGAGCCATTTTCACCTGCGAATTGCTTATGGTCAGATCAAATACCCCGCCGCGGGGTGCCGCGACGGAGCATCCGGATCAGCAATGTGGAGATGACACTGCGCGAAGCTGCGGCGCAATTCGGCGTGCCCTACGCGGTGCTATGCCGAAGACTGCAAAGGGGCTGGTGTGCGGAGCGCGCCGTGCAACCACTCGTGGTGGCCTAGCCTCGGGCTTCTTCGGCCTCAACGGCGCGGATCACCTCGGCAAGTGCCGTGATCGCGCGACCCAGGCAGATCTTGGCCTCCTCGGAGCGGCTCTCCTTGAGCAGCAATTGCGCTGTATCGACGGACAAGGCGGCGGTGGCGAAAAACTGGGCCAGCCGATGCTGAGATTTGGCGGTAGCCGAGGTCATGTCAGCCCTCACCATCATCAGCGCGGCTGTCCTGTTCGGGGAAGCCCATGAATGCATAACCGATGGGTCGGATCGTCTTGATCACCGTTGGTTCCGAGCCGGGCTCGATTTTGGCGCGGATTTTGCGGATCAAGGTATCCACCGCACGGTCCGTCGGGTCATAACGGCGGCCGAAGACACTCTCGAAGAGGACCGCGCGGCTCACCGGCTCACCCGCCGATTCATAGAGCACGCGCAGCATGGTGAATTCTGCCGTGGTGAGCGGGCAGATGGCGCCATTGGGGCGGCGCAACTCGCGCCGGGCGACTTGAAAGCGCCACTCGCCTGAAATGCTGGCGGCAGCCAGTTGCGCTGGCGCTGCCGCTATCCGATTGCGTCGCACCACTGCACGGATGCGGGCAAGAATTTCCCTGGGAGAGGTTGTTTTTTCGCACTCATCATCCGCGCCGAGTTCAAGATTGACAATCCTGTCCATCGGATCGGATTTGCCCGTAATGATGATACATGGAAATTCGTATTTTTGCCGAACGGTTTTTAAGACATCTGTTCCGCTAACCATATCGAGCCGCTGGTCTAACAATAAAATATCAGGAATTTTTAATTGGAGCAGGGGGAAAAAATCATTAGCATTCAGAACGGCATCAACCTTACAGCCGTTTAGCTCCAGATATGCTTTTATTGCATCGCAAAACGCGCGATCATCATCAAGTACAATAACGTGAATTGCCTCGCCAGAATCTGATTTCATAGCCTCAACCGCGCTTGATAGGGGTAATTACAACGATATTGGGAGACAAATCAAGTTTCCAACAACGCAGCCGAAAATTTTTGCCCAGACATTCAATTTTGCAGATTGAATCTACTGCGGTAATTACAATGAATTGTACGATAATGCGTAATTTAGATAGAAGGCCCGCGATAGCCGGGATAACCACACTCTCCGATTGATGCTCGTGGTGATCCTCCAGCCGTTTAGCCATAGCCTGAGGCATCCTCACTTGACCGGCCGCACCGGCAGCGAGAGCTGCAGGGCGACTCGACCTGACGAAGTCACTGTTGTGGATAGCGCGCCCCGCTCCAGCTTCGCCAGCCGTTGAGCCAAAAAAAAACCCAAGGCCGCGCCGCATTCTGCAATAGCACCCGGCTTGCCATCCATCATGAGCCCCGCTGATGGTTCATTCGC
This sequence comes from Rhodovarius crocodyli, assembly GCA_945901085.1. Lineage (GTDB taxonomy): Bacteria > Pseudomonadota > Alphaproteobacteria > Acetobacterales > Acetobacteraceae > Rhodovarius > Rhodovarius crocodyli_A. The sequence continues at coordinate 43,435 of CAMDJV010000010.1, forward strand.
CATTGCATCCGGGCCGGCCCAGAGCCCAAGGCGCGCCCATTTTGCATCTGTGCTCCCGTCAGTGGAGAGGCCCATGCCAAGCGTGGTGTTGTGGGAGGGGTGAGCGAGCAGCAACCCGGCAGAGAGTTCCAAAATCCGCGCCACACGCTCGCGATCGGCCAAAATTGCGACCTCTGGCAATGTCTGGTCAATCCGTAAGGCGCAGGCCGGATGGGCCTGGGCAACCCGGTTCAGCACGCCAGTGGCCAGGGGGGCGAGGTCAAGGGCAGTCTGCGTTCCCGGGGCCTCAAGGGTGAAGGCGTGGAGCAGTTCTTCTAACCGCAGAACCCCTGCCTCCAATTCGTGCAAGTCTTGGAAACCACTGGCCGCCTTCAGCCGCGGTAGAATCTCGGCCAAGCATGGCGCAATCTCTGGCGGCATGGCGCCGCTGGCAATCTTGGCAGCCAGCGCAGCATTGGTCGTCTCGAGCCTCGCCAACAGGCTTGCGGAGGGTTGTGCGCCATTCGACAGGCTATGCGCTTGCATCCGCCGGGCCCTTGCCCGTGCGGCGGCCACATCAACGGCTTTGGCTATCTCATGGAGGCGGAAAGGCTTTGTCAGAAAATCTGATGCACCAGCCCTTTCGGCTCTTGCTGCATCCTCGGTGGAGGCATTGCCGGAAATAACGACGACCTCAATCGCGCGCCGCTCGTCGGTCTCGCGGGAAATTTCTTCGGCGAGTTCGAGCCCCTCTTCGCCGGCCAGGCGGACATCGGTGATGACCACCTCAATATCCCCCCGCGCGGCCAATTGCCGGCGCGCCTCGGTTGCGGAGTAGACCGAGGCAACGGCGAAACCCAGAATCCTGAGGCCCTGCGCCAATTGGTCCGCCAGCTCGACCTCGTCATCCACCACCAGCACGTGCCGTTGAGGTGGGTCAGACTGGACTGCAGCGGTTGGCGACACGGCCGTCAAAGCACCCATCAGCCCACTCCGATAAAGAGAAACCCAGGCAACATGCCGATCGACTCGCTGAACGCCTGCCTCGTCAGTCTTCGTTCATGCACATCGTGACTAAAATACACATTTTTACGCATTTTTGAAGACACAAAATTCATCCCTGCGTTTCAAAAAAGCACAGCCTGGGTGCTTGGGGCTCGACATCTCTCCACCCACCCCCACCGAAACGCGCGCAGCTCCCACCGCAGGTTTCTCTTTGCCCAAAAACAAGGCGGCCAAACACAATCCGCCCGAACACAATCCGCCCAAACACAATCCGCCCAAACACAACCCGGAGGAATAATTCCCATTCCTCAATACGCAATTCAATATGCTGGATGCGGCATTCCAGTGGCAAGCGCCAATGATGCGCATAACGAGGCAAATGAGCCAGGCAGCATCCTGGCTTTGCGCTATTTTTGGGCAATGTCTCACGCTGGGATGCAACCCATGGCGCCGCCGCTCTTCTGTGCGCGGGCCATGTTGAGGCTGGTGGCGACAGCAGCCGCGGCGCTGGCGTAGCGGGCGGTATCAATGCCTTCACCGCCCTCGAGTGCATCATTGCCCGCGCCGGCATCAAGCGTGTCGTCATCCGCAGTGCCAGACAGCACATTGTTGTTGCCATCACCCAAAATAATCTGACCGATAGCCATGGCGTTGTTCCTGCGTGACCACCCAGAATGCCGTGTACCCAAGTTAAATGAAAAATCTAATAGCGTTTTGAGCCTCTGTGATAACGAAAGACAATCAATGAATTTGCGGCCCTTGGCGTGTTTCGGGGCGGTTGCGCGAGCCGGCCGCGAAGCGCAGCGACATTCGTGGCCAAGGCACTGGCTTTCTGTTTTCCCGCATTTTCCGGTCCGCCTTGCGAGGCCGCAAGGCTTGAAAATGCTATGAACTGCAAACCGGTTGCCACACCTTATTGAATGTAGCAGCCTAAGGTTCCGTGGTGCGCCATCGGCCCGCCAACCCACCGCCGCCCAGGCCGGCCCGTTTGACAAGCAGCAATATAGGTGAAGTTTTTGCGCCCGCCCCCTAAAAATCAATTTAATGTGCTACCGACCAGTCGCTTTATGTTTTTAGTTATATTTATAGTATTTCCGATATTTGTATTTATTGGCATGTACGGCATAATTTTAGTTGCCGCGTATCTCGGAAATTTTGATAAAATTTTTACGTTGTCCGATAATTGGCAATACCCCATAGTAAAAATACTCGGTATACCAATGATTATATTTTTTGTACCCGTGGTGATAATTGTAAATTACATCACATACATTTCTATACTAAGATTTTTCCAGCGTGAGCGTCGAGAATATTTTGGCAAAGTAGAACTTATTATTGAAAGTCTGCCAGCGAGCCTATTCCTTCGGCAGGTCAACGGCGATGGCAGCTCACAATTGATATATCGGGGCGGCCGATATCATGAGGTCTACCGCACCCGCGATGATGATGCTCGTTTCGATGGCGATATTTTTTCCCTCTCGGTCGGCTATCAAAAAGCTGTTGAAACCTATCTGGCATGCCTCAGGGATGGCGAGACGGTGTTGGAATGGGAGTTCCTGCGCCCCGATAAGCCGAGTTGCTGGATCCGCTCCTATTTCAAAACGGTGAGCCTTGATGGCAATGGCGGCGGTGAAATTATCGGCTTTGGCCTCAATATTGACCGCGAGCGGGAAGTAGCCCTGCGCAACGTCCACGCCATTCGCATGAGTTCGCTGGGCGAAATGGCCTCCTCCATCGCGCATGAACTCAAGCAACCGCTACAGACCTTGTCGCTTGCGGCGGAAATCACGATGATGCAATCGGTCGGCCACCCTGTTCCGGCGATCAATACGCAGTTGGAGACCATCATCAACCAGGCCCGGCGGGCAGCGGATGTCATCGAGCATTTGCGGCGGTTTTCCCGCGGCGATGTGCCCAATGAGCCACCCCGCCCGGTTGATCTGCGCAAGGCGATCGAAGGCGCATTGGCGCTGGTCGGCGCGTATCTGCGCGCCTCGGGCATTACCGTGACATTCAATGACAACACGAATATTACCCTGCTGGCGCATGAGATTTCCCTGCAACAGGCCCTCACCAACATCTTTATCAATGCACGCGACGCCATGCATGATCTGCCGCCGGGCAAAATCCGGCAATTGCGGATCGCCACCCGGCGCCGGGGCGACCAATTGGCCGAAATCACCATCAGCGACACCGGAGGCGGCATAGACACCTCGATCTTGCCACGGCTTTTCCAACCCTTCGTGACCACCAAAAGCACGGATGCCGGCACCGGCCTCGGCTTGTCGATCTGCCACGGCTTGCTCACTGCGATGTCGTTCAAGATCAGCGCCCACAACACCGCAGAGGGCGCGCAATTCACCATCACCGGCCCGGCAGAGCGGGCCTCGGCCGGGCAAATCCAGTCTCCATCCACCGGGGTTTGACACGCCGCCATCCCGCCCGCTGCGCCCCTACCCTTTGTCACTGGGCTGGGGCACATCATATTGCTGCCGACCCTAGGAGTATCCCGCATGACCGATCAGGTCCCCGTCACCGTCCTCACCGGCTATCTTGGCGCTGGCAAGACCACGTTGCTCAATCGCATCCTCACGGAAAACCATGGCAAGAAATACGCCGTGGTGATCAACGAGTTCGGCGAACTCGGCGTTGATAACGACCTCGTGGTGGATGCCGATGAGGAAGTCTTTGAGATGAACAATGGGTGCATTTGCTGCACCGTGCGTGGCGACCTGATCCGCATCGTCGCGGGCCTGATGAAGCGGCGGGAGAAATTCGATGGCATCATCGTCGAAACCACCGGCCTGGCCGACCCGGCCCCGGTGGCGCAGACCTTCTTCGCCGATGAGGATGTGAAGCGCGCCGCCAAGCTCGACAGCATCGTCACCGTCGTCGATGCCAAGAACCTCGCCGCCCGCCTGGCCGATAGCCGCGAGGCCGAGGAACAGATCGCCTTTGCCGACCTCATCCTGCTCAACAAGATGGACCTGGTGAATGCGGAGGAGGCGGCCGAGGTTGAGCGCCGCATCCGCGCCATCAACCCCTGGGCCGAGATTATCCGCAGCACGAAATCCGATGCGCCGGTTACCAGCGTCATTGGCCGCGACAGTTTCAACCTGGAGAAGATCCTCGAGCGCGAGCCGGATTTCCTCTCGGGCGAGGACAATCACAGCCACGATACCGAGGTGCTCAGCGTCTCCTTCAAGGTGGAAAACCCGATCGATCCCGAGCGCTTCAACGCCTGGATCACCCAGCTTCTGGCCGCCAAGGGGCAGGATTTGCTGCGGACCAAGGGCATCCTGGCCTATGCCAATGATGATAGGCGCTTCGCCTTCCAGGCGGTGCATATGCTGGCCGATGGCGACTACATCCGCAAATGGCGCGATGATGAACCGCGGCATTCGCGCATCGTCTTCATTGGCCGCGACCTGAACCGCCCGCAACTGCGCCGCGGCTTTGAGGCCTGCCAGGTGGGCGCGCCATCGAGCAATTACGAGGCAGAGCTGGCCCGCTGGAGCCCGCCTTCGTGAGCGAGACGGCAGAGCATGATTTCCTCTTCGCCAGCCGCGGCGATGGGCGGGAATTGGGCGCCTATGTGGTGGCGGTGGATTTCTGCCGCGCCAGCGGTGCGGCGGGCTTTGGCCTGGGCGATGGCAGCGTGCATATCGGCCCGGCCTTCACCGCCCATCAGGCGCATAAGGGCGCGGTGCTGAGCCTTTGCGCCGATGTGACATCCGGCTTCCTCACCGGCGGCGATGACGGCAAGCTGGCCCATACCGGAACCGAAAGCACGGTGCTGGCAGATTATGGCAGCCGCTGGGTTGAGCATGTGGCGGCCCATCCTGAGGGCGTGCGCGCGGCCTCGGTTGGCCGGGCGCTGCATCTGCTGGATGGCGCGGGGAAGCCGCTGAAATCCCTGGCGCATCCTTCCACCGTCGCCGGCATCGCCATCGACGCCAAGGGCAAGCGGGTGGCGGCGAGCCATTACAATGGCGCCTCGCTGTGGTTTGTGGGCGCGAAAGAGGACAAGCCCCGCCTGCTGGAATGGAAAGGCAGCCACGCCGCCATCGCCTTCAGCCCCGATGGCACCCATGTGGTGACGGCGATGCAGGAGATGTCGCTGCATGGCTGGCGCCTGGCCGATGGCCAGCACATGCGCATGTCGGGCTATCCGGCCAAGACGCATTTCCTCTCCTTCACCGCCAAGGGCCGCTGGCTGGCGACCTCGGGGGCGGAGAGTGTTGTACTCTGGCCGTTTTTCGGCGGCGGGCCGATGGGCAAGGCGCCGAGCGAATTGGCCGGTGGCGATGATGTGATGTGCACCGCCGTCGTCTGCCACCCCCAGCATGAGGTTGTGGCGGCGGGTTTCGGCGATGGGTTGGTGCTGATCGCCGAAATCGCCTCGGGCAAGGTGGTGCCGGTGGCGCCACCCGGCAAAGGCGGCATTTCCGCCCTGCGCTGGAACGCCAATGGCAACATGCTCGCCTTTGGCACCGATAAGGGGTTTTGCGGCACTGTGGATTTGGCCAAGCGATGACAATTCTCACCACCTCTCACCTCACCATGCCCGCCATTGGCCTGGGCACCTGGCCGATGAAGGGCGCGGAATGCGAGGGCGCTATCGAAACCGCGCTGGCCATGGGCTATCGCCATATCGACACCGCCGAGATGTATGGCAATGAGGTTGAGGTCGGCCGGGCGCTGGCGGCCAACCCGGTGCCGCGTGGCGAGATTTTTCTCACCACCAAGGGCTGGTGGGATAAGCCCGATGGCCCAGCGCTGCGCGCCGCCTGCGAGGCGAGCCTGGAGCGGCTGAAAACCCCCTATCTTGATCTCTACCTGATCCATTGGCCCTCGCCGCAACTCAACCTGGCCTCGGCCCTTGAGGGGCTGGCACGGATAAGGGCTGATGGGCTGGCGCGCGCCGTGGGGGTTGCGAATTTTCCGGCAGGGCTGCTGCGCGCGGCGCTGGATTTGAACATCGCACCGCTCGCCTGCAACCAGGTGGAGCATCACCCGCTGCTGCCGCAGGCGCCGCTCCTGAAGATGTGCGCGGCCCATGACATGGTGCTGACCTCCTACTCGCCGCTGGGCAAGGGTGAGGTGCCGGCGCATCCCGCGCTGGGCCCCATCGCCGCGCGGCTGGGCTGCACGGCGGCGCAGGTCACATTGGCCTGGGCGCTGGCGCAGGGGCCGGTTTCGGTCATTCCCAAGGCGGCCAGCGCGGCGCGGCAGGCGGAAAATCTGGGCGCGGCCGGTATCACGCTTTCGGCGGCAGATCTGGCCACGATCAGCGCGATCACCGAGCGCCGCCGCTTCGTCAACCCGGGTTTCGCTCCGGATTGGGCGGCCTGACACTTGCCCTCCGCCCCCTCTTTGGGCGATAGGGCGGCTCCACCATGCAGGGATCTTATGATGGCCGAACAGGATGAGGACGAGACGCCGGAACTGGGCATCCCGCTCGAAACCGTCGCCACCATAGCCGACCTCCTCAATGCGCTTGAGGATGACGACCTCGATGAGGATGACGACCTCGACGAAGAGGATGAGGACGACGCCGAAGACGAGGACGTCAACGAGGAACTGGTCGAGGAGTTGGTGAACGAGTTGAGCGAGCCTGAACAGGCCGCCCTGGTGGCCCTGGCCCTGGTTGGCCGCGGTGATCACGAGCCTGAGGAATGGGCCGAAGCGGTGAAGGCCGCCGCCTTGCGCAACGCCAAATCCGACCCGGCGCAGTATCTTCTGGGCCTTGAAGGCGCGGGCTATCTGCTGGGCGAGGGGCTGGCGGCGTTTGGCATCTCGCTTGACGAGATTGAACGGTGAGCGGGTTGCGGATGATGCGCCCGCTGGGCGTCAGCCTTCTGCTGCTGGCGGCCTGTGCCGATGCGCCCCCACCCCCCGCGGTGGTGGGCAGCGTGCCCCCGCCCCCGCCCTCGCGCTTCGATGGCACTTATCGCGGCATGGCCACGCGCAGCTTCGGCACGGCCAATGATTGCGGCCGGCCCAGCGGCCAGCTTTACATGATCCTGGCGCAGGGCCGCGCCACGGGCTCGCTGCCCGCAAGTGGCGAGGCGCGCGGCGTGGTCAGCAGCGATGGCAGCCTGACATTGCGCGCCACGCTTGATGCCACCCAGCGTGCAACGGGCCGCATTTCTGACAGCTTCGAGTTCACCGCCCGCTTCCAGACCCGCAATTGCGCCTGGGATATCCGGCTCAATCGCGAAGGCTGAGGGCCGCGCGCCCGGAAGTGCCATAAACCCGCGAAACCTCTCCGAGGAGCATCCATGACCGAACTCTCCCCCGCGGCACTCGACCAACTCTTCCGTGAGGCCCGCACCCATAATGCATGGCAGGACCGCCCGGTGACGGATGAGCAGCTGCATGCGCTTTACGATGTGCTGAAATTCGGCCCCACCAGCGCCAATTCCAGCCCGGCCCGCTTCATTTTTGTCCGCACGCCGGAGGGTAAGGCCAAGCTGAAGGGCTCCCTGAGCCCAGGCAATATCGAGAAGACGATGACCGCGCCGGTCACCGTCATCGTCGCCCATGATCCGAAATTCTACGACCTGCTGCCAAAGCTCTTACCGCATGCCGATGCGAAGAACTGGTTCAGCGGCAATTACTCGCTGGCCGAGCAGACGGCATTTCGCAACGGCACGCTCCAGGGCGGCTATCTGATCATGGCGGCGCGGGCGCTGGGCTTGGATACCGGCCCGATGAGCGGCTTCGATTCTGGCAAGGTGGAGGAGGCCTTCATGACCGATAACGGCTGGAAGGCGAATCTGCTGATCAATATTGGCTATGGCGACCCTGCCGGCCTCTTCCCCCGCAGCCCGCGCCTGGCGTTTGACGAGGCATGCCGTTTCGCCTGAGCCAGGCCCCGGACAAGAAAAAGGGCCGCACCCGCGAGGGGCGGCCCGTTTATGCCCTGGGTCGCGGATAAGATCAGGTGTTGGAGACGCGCATGGGAGGCGCCACACCATGCTCCCGCGCCGATTGGGCGGCGAGCATGACCCGAAGCGCTGCCTGGCGCCGCAGCGCACCAAGCCGCTGCTCCTCCTTCGCCCGACGCTTTTCATCGAACCAGACGAGCATCAGCGGCACGACCGCGAGCGCGACCATGAACAGCATCAGAATGCCGGGGGCGATGTGCAGTGGGAGCGCAGGCATTGGTCTCTCCAGAATCAGTCAGGCATCGATTCTCGCACCCAACGCCTTGCTTATGCACCGCATCATCTGAACCTTCGCTGAGTGCGGTGTTCAGGCGATATTCAGCTTTATGAGGATGTGATGAACGGCATGCGCCGCCAATTTCTTCTTACCCTGGCTGTTCTGCCGGCCCTGGCGCCGATGGCCCTGGCCCAGGACCGCCGCGACCATGAGCGCGCCCGCGTGGCGCTGGAGGCGGGCGAAATCCGCCCTCTCGCCGAATTGCTCGGCGATGTGGAGCGGCGGTTTCATGGGCGGGTGATCGAGGCCGATCTGGACCGTGATGACGGCCAATGGCTTTATGAATTCAAGATTTTGCCGCCCAATGGAAGGATGTTCGTCATTGAGGTGGATGCGGCGACGGGCGCCTTGCTGCGCTCCCGCGGGCAGGTGCAGACGCGGCTTTGAGCCTATTCCGGTCGCAAAGGCTCTAAGCCTTTGTTTGGCGGCGGATGATGTTCGAGCAGGCTGCTGAAAAGCGCTGATGGCGGGGAAAAGAACGAAAGGGCTTGGCCCCTCGCACTCTCCCACCAGGGCCGACATGTATAGAGGCGATTTTCCCGGAGTTTTAAATAATTATATCAATATCCTAACGAAGGTGCAGGAAACTAAGTTTCCTGCTGGGGTGCGCGAGGGGCAAAGCCCCTCGATCTTGTTCCACACGCGCTTAGAGCCTGTTCCGTTCGCCTCGGCTCACTGCACAGGCTCTAAGCTTTTGTTTGACTAGCATCTTTATCCGCTCAAACGATTCCGTTTGAGCGGATAATGCTCCAGTGTTTCCGCATCCTGTTAGATGTTCAGGCCCTGAGGGTTCCCCGCCGAGCCGCGCTGCGGCAATAAACGCTGATGTCGCATAACAGCTTCGGCCACCTCTTCCGCGTCACCACCTGGGGCGAAAGCCATGGCCCGGCCATTGGCTGCGTGGTGGATGGCTGCCCCCCCGGCATCGCGCTCAGCGAGGCGGATATCCAGCCCTTTCTCGACCGCCGCCGCCCCGGCCAGAGCAAATTCGTCACCCAGCGCCAAGAGCCGGACCAGGTGCGCATCCTCTCCGGCGTCTTTGAGGGCCGCACCACCGGCACGCCGATCGCGCTGCATATCGACAATCAGGACCAGCGCTCGAAGGATTATTCCGAGATCGCCGAGACCTTCCGCCCCGGCCATGCCGATATCACCTATCATTGGAAATATGGCATCCGCGATTATCGCGGCGGCGGGCGTTCCTCAGCGCGCGAGACGGCGATGCGCGTGGCCGCGGGCGCCATCGCCCGCAAAGTGCTGGGCGAGGGCGTGGTGATTCGCGGCTTCATGGCGCAGATGGGCGCCGATGCGATTGACCGAGGGCAATTCGCCTGGGCGGAGTTGGAGAATAATCCCTTCTTTTGCCCCGATGCCGTGGCCAGCGCGCGGTGGGAGGTGATGCTCTCGGCCATTCGCAAATCCGGCAGTTCCATCGGCGCCATCATCGAGGTGGTGGCCGAGGGCGTGCCCCCCGGCCTGGGCGCGCCGATTTATGCCAAGCTCGATGCCGATATCGCTGGCGCTCTCATGGGCATCAATGCCGTGAAGGGCGTGGAGATTGGCGATGGCTTCGCCGCCGCCGCCCTCTCCGGCGAAGACAATGCCGATGAGATGCGGATGCGCCAGGATGGCACGGTGGAATTCCTCGCCAATCACGCCGGCGGTGTTTTGGGCGGTATTTCCACCGGCCAGCCCATTGTGGCGCGCATGGCGGTGAAGCCCACCTCCTCCATCCTCACCCCGCGCCAGGCGGTGACACGCGGCGGCGATAACACCGAAATCCTGACCAAGGGGCGCCACGACCCTTGCGTGGGCATTCGCGCCGTGCCGGTGGCGGAGGCGATGCTGGCCTGCGTGCTGGCCGACCATCTGCTGCGCCACCGGGCACAAAACCCGCAGGCCGCGCTGCAGGGCATGCTTCCTATCGCCTGAAACAAATTTCATGGCTTGACGCCAATCGGGCTTGGGCGCTTTGGAGGGGATAACCCCAGCGGATTCCACCCATGCCCGACCCGGCGCCCCGGCCAGACCATGCGGCTCTTGCCGCTTTCGTGAAAATTGCCGGTCGCGATTGCTGGGGTAAACGCGTGCTGGCCATTGGCGAGCGGGCCAAGCAGGGGCAATTCACCGGCCGGGCCACCCAGCAGCGCCACGCCGCCGAGTTGATGCTGGCACGCCTCTCCGACCCCCAGGCGCTGGCCCGCGCCGGCGCCTCCGAGCGGCGCCTGCTCGCCTTCGCACGCGAGGTGGCGCGGCTGGACGCCACCCTGGCCGGCGAGGCCCGCGCCCGGCTGCGCGCCATGGTGCGCGAGGGGCTGAGCGGCGAGGCCACGCTCATTCCCGTCTTCCATCTGGTGCGCAGCGCAGCCCTCGCCCGCGCCCGTGGCTTCACCGTGCGCTTTGACGGGCTGCTCGATGGCGCGGCGCATGACCTGCTGATCACGCGGGAGGGTGCCTCGGCCGAGGTGGCACTCTGCACCGTCTCGGCCGAGGAGGGCCGCCCACTGCATCGCGGCGCCTGGTTCGACCTGATGGACCGCATGCATCCGGAATTGCAGACTTGGCTGGCCGCCCATCCCGGCCGCTATCTGCTGAAGATGACGCTGCCCGAGGGGGTGAGCGATACCCAGCAACTCAGCCTCCTGCAGGATCGGATCCTGGCCATGCTGGCGGCGCAAAAGCGCCAGGATAGCAGTGCTGATCTGATCATGAAGCTCGACCCGCTGGTGCTGGCCGGGGCGCAGCTGGGGATGCAGGCGGCGCTGCGACAGCAATTCGGCCCCGAGGCGCATCTGGCGGTGACGGCGGATGCCAATTCCGGCTCGGTCTTTGTCATGGCCGCGCGGGCGGGGCGGGAGAATGAGATTGCCCAGGCGGTGAAGTTCCGCATGGCGCAGACCGCGAGCAGCCGCCTCTCCGGCCGCCATCCTGGCATTCTGGCCATGTTCATCGAGGATATGGACCGCACCGAATGGCGCAGCCTGCGCGACAGCCTGGAGTTGGAAGGCGTCACCCGCCGCTTTCTGACCGAGCCCGAGGCGCGGCATGTGGTGGCGGTGAGCTGCGCCTCGCGCGCTGAGCTGTTTGGCCTGCCGGCACCTGATTCTGCGCCTGAGGGCGAGCTGCGCTTCCGCAATCCGGGCCACCCGGCGGCGAAGAACCCGCATCTTGCACCGGGGATTGCCTCCTCGGTGTGATCGTCGGTCTTAACTGGCTGCGGAAACACGAATCGCGAGGGAAGATAAGATCGAGGGGCTTTGCCCCTCGAGCACCCCAGCAGGGTCGACATGTATGTCGGCCCTGGCGGGAGAGCGGGAGAGCGCAAAGCCCTTTCGCTCTTTTCATCCGCCATCAACGTGCTGTTGGAGCCTTTATTGCGCGAGTATCCTTATCCACTCAAATAATTCGGTTTGGATGGATAATGCTCTAAAAATGAATCGCCGCTACGCCAAAGGCGATGGGATGGGCCAGCAGCAGCCCCACCCAGAGCACCGTGCCCAGCACCAGCGGCCGCAGCCCAATCTCCGAAAACTCAACCCGCCCGCGGCCAGAAAACACCGCGCCGAAGGGCAGGATGGAGGTGGTGGGCGCCAGCCTGGCCCACATTTCTGGGTCTCGCCGGGCCAGTTTCGCGTCGATGCTGGGCATGCCCAGAAGGCAGGTGGCCAGGAAGGCGCCGAAGAAGATCAGGCTCGCCACATCGCCATTGGCCAGCATATGCACCCCGGCCCAGATGGCGAAGGACCACAGCATGGGGTGGCGCGTTACCCGGGTGATGCCGCGCGGCCCGCCCGCCGCCAGCTTCTGCCCCGCCGAGGTGGGGTTGGGCTGGGTGACCGAAGCGATGAAGAGGATGAAGGAAGGCAGCATCGCCAGCGCCAGCACCCAGCGCAATTCACGCGGCGCCGACCAGAGGAACCACAGCTCCGCCCCCTGCCAGGCCATGACAAGCAGCATGATCGAGGCCACCGAACCGATGGAGAAGCCGATCATGAAGCCCATTTCGCCGGTCAGGCCAACAATCCGCCCGCGCAGCGCTGTGCCGGCCACGCCAACATGCCAGCCCACCCAGAGCGCCGCAGCCAGAAGAAGAAGGAATATGCTCATGGCCGGCAGAGTGAACCATAGCGGCCATCCCTGCCAGCCCGGATTGCCTGTCGGCCGGCAATGTCGCAGTTTCGTGCAACAAGAAGGGCCAGCGGAATGAGCGCCGAGATCAGTGTGACCATGGAAGGCCATGTGGCGATTCTCGCCCTGTGCCGGCCGCCCAATAATTTCATCGACACGCTGCTCACCGGCCAGATCGCCGATGCGCTGGAGAGGCTGGACGAGGCCCCCGCCTGCCGCGCCGTGGTGCTGGCGGCCGAGGGCAAGCATTTTTGTGCGGGTGCGGATTTCTCCCAGGCCAATCGCCGCGCGGGCGATGCCGATGCCAGCGGCCGCACCATCTACACCGAGGGCGTGCGGCTGCTGCGGAGCAAAAAACCCATCGTGGCCGCGGTGCAGGGGGCGGCGATTGGCGCGGGCCTTGGCCTCGCCGTGGTGGCGGATTTTCGCGTCACCTGCGCCGAGGCGCGCTTTGCCGCCAATTTCACCCGCCTCGGCTATCATCCAGGCTTTGGCCTGACCCGCAGCCTGCCCAGGCTGATTGGCGCGCAAAAGGCGCATCTGATGTTCATGACCGGAAGGCGCATCACCGGCGAGGAAGCCCATGCCATGGGCCTGGCCGATATGCTGGTGCCGCATGCGGAGCTGCGCGCGGCGGCCTGCGCGCTGGCTGCCGAAATCGCCGAGGCCGCGCCCCTGGCGATCACCGCCACCCGCGCCACGCTGCGCGCCGGCTGGGACGCAGAATACGAGGCCGCGACGGCGCATGAACTGGCCGAGCAGGCGCGGCTGCGGGAAACCGCCGATTTCCGCGAGGGCACGCTGGCCAGCCGTGAACGCCGCCAGCCCAGGTTTATCGGCGCATGAGCCTGTTTTCTGCCCTCTTCAACCCAGGCTCGGTGGCGCTGATCGGCGCCTCGGCCGACCCGGGCAAGGATAATTCCCGCGCTCAGCGCCTGCTGCAGCGCGAGGGGTTTTCCGGCCGGATCATTCCGGTCAATCCCGGCCGGGCGGAGATTATGGGCGTGCCGGCCTTCGCCGATATCCGCGCCGTGCCCGGGCCGGTGGACCATGCCTTCATCATGGTGGCGGCGCGCGACGTGCCCGCCGCCATTGCCGGCTGCGTGGAGAAGGGCGTGGCGGTGGCCACTATTTTCTCGGCCGGTTTCGCTGAGGCCGATGCCGCCGGCCGCGCCCGGCAGGATGAGATGGTGGCCACCGCGCGGGCGGGGGGCTTGCGGCTGCTGGGGCCCAATTGCCTGGGCGTGGTCAGCGTGGCCAGCCGGGTGCCGCTCACTCTCAATGCCGCCATCGAGGCCGAGCCGCTGCTGGCGGGGCGGCTTGCCCTGGTCTCGCAAAGCGGCAGCATGATGGGGGCCTTGTTCTCCCGCGCTGCCGCGCGCGGGATTGGCTTTTCGCGCATGGTCTCGGTGGGCAATGAATGCGACATCGGCGTGGGCGAATTGGCCGAGCTGCTGGTCGAGGATGATGCGACCGGGGCTGTGCTGCTTTTCCTCGAAACCTTTCGTGATGCGCCGCGTCTCGCCGCCGCCGCCCGGCGGGCGCATGCGCTGGGCAAGCCTATCATCGCCTATAAGTTGGGGCGTTCCGAGGTGGGGCGCACCATTGCGCTGTCGCATACCGGCGCCATGCTGGGCGGCGATGAGCTGGCCCAGGCCTTCTTCCGCGCCCATGGCATTCTGCGCGTCGAAACCCTGGAGGGGCTGCTGGAAACCGCCCGGCTGGTGATGGGCCATAAGCCGCCGCGCGGGCGTGGCTTCTCGGCCATGACCGCCACGGGCGGCGGGGCTGCCATGGTGGTGGACCGGTTGGGCCTGCATGGCCATGCGCTGGTCGGCCCCGATGCGGGCCTGCGCGAGAGGCTGGGCGAGGGGGGCATTCGCATTCCGGACGCGCCGCTGATCGATCTGCCGATGGGCGCCTCGGGCCCCGCGCCGTATTCCACCACGCTGAGGGGCATGGACGCGGCCGATACCGCCGATGCGCTGCTGGCGGTGCTGGGCAGCAGCGCCCGCAACCAGCCGGAGCGGGCGCTGTCGCATATCACCCCGGCCTTGCCGGCAGGGCGGCCCTTGGCGGTGTTTGCCGCGCCCCAGGCGGATGCGGCGCTGGCGCTGTTCGAGGCTGCGGGCATCGCCGCGTTTCGTACCCCGGAATCCTGCGCCGATGCGCTGCATGCCTATCTCAGCTGGCGCGAACCGGCCGCACTCAAGGGTGGCGCGCTGCCGCCGGCCCTGCCTGAGGCCCAACGGCTGAATGAGCATGAGGCCTGCGCGTTTTTCGGCGAGCTTGGCATCACCCCGCCCGGGGCGCGGGTGCTGCGCAGCCCGGCCGATGCCGCGGGCATGGCGGGGCCGCTGGCGCTGAAAATTCTCTCGCCCGATATCCTGCACAAGACCGATGCCGGGCTGGTCAGGCTGGGCGTGGCCACTGCCGATATTGCCGCAACCGTCGCTGATTTGCTGGCCCGCGCCGCGCAAGCTTTTCCTGCGGCGCGGCTGGATGGCGTGCTGGCCGCCCCCATGCATAAGGGCTTGGCGGAGGTCATCCTGGGCTATCGGCGTGATGCCGAGGTGGGGCCGGTGGTCGTGCTCGGCATGGGGGGTGTCCTGGCCGAACTCACCCGGCGCATCACAGCGCGCATCGCGCCGGTCAGCCTGGAAGAGGCGATGGGCATGATTGCCGATCTGCCGGAGTTGCGGCTGTTGCAGGGTTTTCGCGGCCTGCCGCGCGGCGATGTGGCCGCGCTCGCCGCTGCCATCCAGGCGCTTTCCACCCTTGCCGCCAGCGATGTGGCGGAAGCGGAGATCAACCCCCTTATCATCAAGCCAGAGGGCCAGGGCGTTGTCGCCCTTGATGGCCTTTTGCTGCGCATGGGAGACTGAAGCATGCTCGACACCACCACCCGCGAAGAGCACCGCATGGTGCAGGAATTGGTGCAGAAATTCGTCACGCGCGACCTGATGCCGCTCGAGCCGCTGATTCTGGCGCGCGAGGCGAATGGCGGCAAATACGCGCTGACCACCGAGGAGGAGGCGCCGCTGCGCGCCACCTGCCGCGAATTGGGGCTTTGGGCACTCGACGCGCCAGAGGAATATGGCGGCGCCAACCTGCCCACCATTGCCCTGATGGGCGTGGAGGAGGAAATGGCCCGCACGGTGGTGCCCTTCACCATCCCGCCCGATAGCCCGAACTTGCATATGCTGGTCGCCGTGGCCGATGCCTATCAGCGCGAGCGCTACCTCACCCCCTATGCTGCCGGCGAGATGCGCTCATGCATCGCGATTTCCGAGCCGGTGGCGGGCGGCGACCCTTCGGGCATGCTGACCAAGGCGGTGCAGGATGGTGATGATTGGGTGATCAACGGGCGGAAAATCTGGGTCAGCAATGTGCCGGCGGCGGATTTCATCGTGCTGATGGCCCGCACCTCGCCCGGCAAGCGCGAGGCGGGGGTGACGGCCTTTATCGTTGAGCGTGGCACGCCCGGTTTCATCATCGAGCGCGAGATTGCGATGATTGGCGGCAAGAAGACCTATGAGCTGGTCTTCGAGGATTGCCGGGTGCCGGCGCGCAATGTGCTGGGGGGCCTGGGCGCTGGCTATGCGCCGATGCAGCTGCGGCTGAATGTGCGGCGGCTGCAAATGGGCGCGCGCTGCGTGGGCATCGCCCGGCGCGCCTTGGAGATGATGTGCAGCCACGCCAAGCAGCGGGTGACCTTTGGCGCGCCGCTGGCCGACCGCCAGGCGATTCAATGGTGGATTGCCGATGCGGCCACCAAGATCCATGCCTGCCGGCTGATGGTGCAAGCCGGGGCTGCCACCATGGATGCGGGTGGCGATGTTCGCAATGAAGCCAGCATGATCAAGGTCTTCGGCACCGAAATGGCCACCGAGGTGGTCAATCACGCCATGCAGGCGCATGGCGCCATGGGCATGACCAAGGAGTTGCCGCTGCAATTGATGGCGAACCAGGTGCGCCTCATGCATGTCTATGAAGGGCCGACCGAGGTGCACCGGATGGCGATTGCCAAGCGCACCCTCAAGGAACTCGGCTGAGGCTTATTGCGGCCACATCACCCAGCCCCAGATGGGGGCTGGGTGCACAGCGTGGCCGATTTACAGCATCGCCATGCCGCCATTCACATGCATGGTGGAGCCGGTGACCCAGCCCGCCTCATCGGCGGCCAGATAGGTCACCGCCGCCGCCACATCGGCGGCCACGCCCATGCGGCCCAGCGGGATCTTGCCGGTTAGGGCATCGCGCTGCGCCTCATTCAGCTTTTGCGTCATCGGCGTGTCGATAAAGCCCGGGGCGACCACATTCACGGTGACATTGCGCGACGCCACCTCCTGCGCCAGGGATTTCGACATGCCGATCAGCCCAGCCTTGGCGGCGGCGTAGTTCGACTGGCCGGGATTGCCCATCACGCCCACGATCGAGGCGATGGAAATGATCCGCCCCGCGCGGCGCTTGAGCATGCCGCGCAGCGCGGCGCGGGCCAGGCGGAAGGGGGCGTTGAGATCAACCTCCAGCACCGCATTCCAATCCTCAGGCTCCATCCGCAGCGCCAGACGGTCGCGGGTGAAGCCGGCATTGTTCACCAGGATGTCGAGGCGGCCTTCGGTGGCCTCCACACCCTCAACCAGTGCGGTCGCGGCGTCAGGCTCGGCCAGATCGGCCAGCGCCACGCGGGCGCGTTCGCCCAATTGCTCGGCGAGGGCCGCGAGTTCCGCCTCACGCCGGCCGCTGAGCACGACATGCGCGCCCTGCCCGTGCAGCGCCTGTGCAATGGCCACGCCAATGCCCGAGGAGGCGCCCGTCACCAGCGCAATCTTGCCGTCCAGCCTGAACATATGTGTCTCCCTGAATGCGTTAGAGCATCACCCGTTCAAACGGAATCGTTTGAACGGGTGATGCTCGACAAACAAAAACTTAGAGCTTTTGCGAACGGCATAGGCTCTAAACGGAGGCGAGGAAGGCCTCGATATCCGCAGGCGTGCCGATGGCGCTCGCCGTCGCGTCCGGCGCATTGCGCTTCATGAGGCCGGTCAGCACCTTGCCTGAGCCAATTTCGGCAAAGCGGTCGCAGCCCATGGCCACCATCGCCGCCACGCATTCGCGCCAGCGCACAGTGCCGGTCACCTGGCGGACCAGCAGATCGATGATTGCGGCCGGCTCGCTCACCCGCGCGGCGGTGACATTGGCGACCAGCGGCGGCGCGGGGGGGGCCATGCTGACGGCGGCCAGGGCCTCGGCCATCACATCGGCGGCCGGGCCCATCAGGCTGGAATGGAAGGGGGCGGAGACGGGCAGCAGCATGCCGCGCTTCACGCCGCGCGCCTTGGACACCTCAATGGCGCGCAGCACCGCGCTGCGATGGCCGGAGATGACCGATTGGCCGCCGCCATTGTCATTGGCCAGTTCCACCACCTCGCCCTGTGCGGCCTCGGCGCAGATTTCGGCGGCGAGGTCGGCCTCGGCGCCCAGCAGGGCCGCCATGGCGCCGAGTTCGGGCGGCACGGCCTCCTGCATCGCCTGGCCGCGCAGGCGCAGCAGCCGGGCGGTGACCGCCACCGGCAAGGCGCCGGCTGCGGTCAGGGCGCTGTATTCGCCCAAGGAATGGCCGGCCACCAGGGCCACCTTATCGGCCAGGCGGAAGCCGCCCTCACGCTCCAGCACCCGCACCACCGCCATGGAGACGGCCATGAGCGCGGGTTGGGCATTGGTGGTGAGGGTCAGTTCATCGGGCGGGCCTTCGAAGATCAGGCGGGAGAGTTTTTGCTCCAGCGCGTCATCCACCTCCTGGAAGGTTTCCCGCGCGATGGGGAAGGCGTCGGCCAGATCCCGGCCCATGCCGGGTGATTGGCTTCCCTGACCAGGGAAGATGAAGGCGAGGGCCATGATAAACCTTGTATGCCGTGAAAAGGGTTTGATTTAATAATTGCAGGCATCCAAACCCGAACTCGCGCCCCCGCGTCAATCCCGCGGCGGCGGGTTTCATCACGCTTCCTTGTAGCGATAGCCGATCCCATAGAGCGTTTCGATCTGCTGGAAATCATCATCCACATCGCGGAACTTCTTACGCACCCGCTTCACATGGCTGTCGATGGTCCGGTCATCGACATAGATATTCTCGCCATAGGCGGCATCGATCAGTTGATCGCGGTTCTTGACCATGCCCGGGCGCAGTGCGAGCGCTTTGACCAGCAGGAATTCCGTCACCGTCAGTTGGATTTGTTTGCCCTTCCACAGGCAGGCATGTTTGGTCTCATCGAGGGTGAGGTCGCCACGGGTGATCACGCCGCCGGCCGGCTGGCCCGCAGCCTCGGCGCGGTTGGTGTCGTTGCGGCGCAGCAGGGCGCGGATGCGCTCCAGCACCAGGCGCTGGGAGAAGGGCTTGGTGATATAGTCATCGGCGCCCAGGCGCAGGCCCATCAGCTCATCCACCTCCTCATCCTTGGAGGTGAGGAAGATGACCGGCATGGCGGTGCGGGTGCGCAGGCGTTGCAGCAACTCCATGCCATCCATCCGGGGCATTTTGATGTCGAGCACGGCCAGATCGGCCGGCTTGGCCAGCAGGCCTTGCAGCGCGCTTTCGCCATCGGTGTAGGTGCGCACCGAAAAACCCTCCTGCTCCAGCGTCATCGACAGGCTGGTAAGGATGTTGCGGTCGTCATCGACCAGAACGATCGTGTGCGGCATGGGGATATCTCCTGACCCCTGCATAGCCGCTGGCGCCGCGCCGCGCCAAGATGATCTTGTCTCCAACCGGTGGCATGGACTGCTGGCGCGGGGGAGGTTAGCCTCAATCTATGCGAATCTATGAATTCCTGACGCTCGACGTCTTCACCACCACCCGCTTCGGCGGCAATCCGCTGGCCGTCTTCCCGGATGCGGCGGGGATGAGCGATGCCGAGATGCAGGCCATTGCCGCCGAGTTCAACCTCAGCGAAACCACCTTCCTGCTGCCGCCGGCGGATGCGGCCAATACGGCGCGGGTGCGTATTTTCACCCCGGCGCGGGAAATGCCCTTTGCCGGCCACCCCAATGTGGGCACCGGCTGGGCGCTGGCCGGGCGCGCGGTGGAGAATGTGCTGCGCTTTGAGGAATTGGCCGGGCTGGTGACGGTGACGTTGGAGCGCGACGCGGCGGGCGCGCTCACCGCCGCCACCATCGCAGCCCCCCTGCCGCTGACGCTGGGGCCGGATTTCACGCCGGGCGAGATTGCGCCCTGCGCCGGGCTGAACCCTGGCGACATCATCACCACCCACCACGCGCCCATCTGCGGGTCGGTGGGCAATCCGTTCATACTGGCAGAGGTGACGCCCGAGGCGCTGGCCCGCGCCGCGCCTGACGCCATGGCGATGAAGCGGCTCTCCGCCGCGCATCCGGTGCTGAACAACCGCGCCGCGCTGTATATCTACGCCCATGACGGCGCGAAGCTGCGCAGCCGGATGTTCGCGCCCTCCCTGGGCGTGGGCGAGGACCCGGCCACCGGCAGCGCCGCCACGCCGCTGGCTGGGCTGCTGCTGCAGCTTTCGGGCGCTGATTCGGGCCATTGGGATATGCATCAGGGGGTAGAAATGGGCCGGCCGAGCCTGCTGCGCACCACCGCGCGCCGCACGGAAGCGGGGATCATGACCACCGTGGGTGGCGCCTGCGTGCCGGTCATGCGGGGTGAGATTTCGCTGTAGCGGCCGCAACCGCGGCTTGCGGCGGGCGGTTTGGGCGGCCATGCTCGGCGCTGTTATGACCCACCGTCAGGCGCGCGGGCGGCCCTGTTAGCCCTTCGCGCGGGAGAATTCGAAACGCCATGCCGCGCCATATCGCCTGCCTCTCCTTTGATTTCGACACCTGGTCCGGCTTCGCCTCGCGCGGGTTGCTCACGCCCACGCCGATCTCGCGCGGCGAATTCGGCGTGGTGGGGGCGGGGCGCATTCTGGACCTGCTGAAATCACGCGGCATCAAATCCAGCTGGTATATCCCCGGCATCGTGATCGAGACCTATCCCGAGGCCTGCGCCCGCGTGGTGCGCGAGGGCCATGAGGTGGGGCATCATGGCTGGAGCCATGTGCAACCCGCTTTGCTGCCGGCTGCGCGCGAGGCGGATGAATTCGCGCAAGCCGTGGAGAGCATCAAGCGGCTCACCGGGGCCATCCCTTCGGGCTATCGTTCACCGGCCTGGGATATCAGTGACCGCACGATCGACCTGATGATCGAACATGGGCTGAATTATGATAGTTCGATGATGGGCCATGACCACCACCCCTATTTCGCCCGGCGCGGCGATGTGGTGAGCGAGGCGGCGCCGATGCAGTTCGGCACCACCACCAATTTGGTGGAAATACCGATTAGCTGGTCGCTCGATGACCATCCGCATTTCGAATTCTTCCGCACCAAGGAACATTTGATGCCCGGCCTGGCCAATGCCAATGCCGTACTGGAGAATTTCGTCGCCGATTTCGAGTATATGCGGCGCACGGAGGAGTGGGGCATGCTGGTCTATACCTTCCACCCCTATGTCATCGGCCGTGGCCACCGCATGCTGATGCTGGAAAAGCTGATCGATGCGCTGAGCGCCATGGGTGCCGAATTCTGCACGTTGGACCAGATTCAGCGCGAATTTCGCGCGCGGGTGGCGTGAACCGGCGAGGTTGAGCGCGCCGCCGGTGAGCGGCCTGGCCTAGGCTCGGATCAGCCGGCGGTGAGCACCGGCATGTCGATCCAGCGGCGCTCAGTGTGGCTGGCATGGCAGGCCTCCACCAATTGCAGGCCACGCGCGGCGGCCAGCAGCGATGTGGTGTTGGGGCCATCCTCGGCCAAGTGGCGCAAAAACGCCTCCCAGGCCATGCGGTAGGAATTCTTGAGCACCACCACATCGGGCACCGGCGCCCATTGCGCGTAGAGATCCTGCGCCACCGGCACATCCACATTCCAGCCCGGCTTGGGGGTTGTGCCGAGTGCCTGCGCCACGCAGCGATGCAGCCCCGCAACCGCGCTGCCTTGAGTGCCCTGCACCGTGATGGTCAGCAGATCATCGCGCCGCACCCGATCGGCCCAGGAGGCATTGATCTCCAGCGCCGCGCCGCATTCGAGGTCGAGCAGCGCGCGGGCCTCATCCTCGACATCGACCTGGTAGGGCTGGCCGCGCTCGTCGCGTCGCTGCGGCTGGGCGGTGCGCAATTGGCAGGTGACGGCGGTGGGGCGGCCGAAAAGCCCATCGACGATGTAGCGCCAATGCGGAAACATATCGAGCACCAGCCCGCCGCCATCAGCCTGACGATAATTCCAGGAAGAACGTTGCGCCGGCACCTGCTGGCCATCGAAGACCCACCAGCCGAAATCGATCCGCACCGAGAGCAGGCGGCCGAAGAAGCCTTGCTCACGCAAGAGGCGCAGCTTGGTGAGGCCGGGCAGAAACAGCTTATCCTGCACCACGCCATGCTTGCGGCCGCGGGCCTCAGCGGCGGCGAGCAAAGCCATGGCCTCGGCCTGGCTCGGTGCCACCGGCTTTTCCAGATAGATGTGCTTGCCAGCCTCAATCGCGCGCATCGCCAAAGCCGGGCGGCCGGCGGTGAAGGCGCTGTCGAAGAAGAGTTCATCGGCGGGGTCAGCCAGGGCGGCATCAAGGTCAGTCGTCCAGCGCGCCACGCCATGGGCGCGGGCCAGGGCCGCCAGTTTTTCCGGGTTGCGGCCAACCAGTATGGGGTCCGGCAGCAGCCTGTCGCCATTGGCCAGTGGCAGCCCACCTTCCTTCGCAATGGCCAGCACAGAATTGACCAAATGCTGGTTGGTGCCGATGCGCCCCGTGACGCCATGCATGATGATACCCAGGCGACGCGTGGCCATGTCAGTCTCCATAAACGATCAGGGTGGGGCTCATGCCATCATCCGGTAGAGCTCGCGGTTCAACTCCGCCACCATGCGGGCGAAGGCATCGGTCAGCCGCATCTCGGGCAGGCGCGGGCGGGGCAGATCCACGGTGATGACGCGCTCGATTCGGCCCGGCCGGGGCGTCATCAGCACGATGGCATCGGAGAGAAACACCGCCTCGGCCAGGGAATGGGTGACGAAGAGCACCGTCTTGCGGAAACGGGCATGGATGCGCATCAATTCGATGCCCATGCGGTCACGGGTGATCTCGTCGAGTGCGGCGAAGGGCTCGTCCATCAGCAGCACATCGGGGTTCAGCGCCAGGGCGCGGGCCAGCGCGGCGCGGGATTGCATGCCGCCCGAAAGCTGCGCCGGGCGCTTGGCGCCAAAACCCTCCAGCCCGACCAATTGCAGCAATGCCGCCACATCCGGCGCGGGGCGGCCGGTGCGTTTGGCGGAGAGTTCATGCAGCAGCGCCACATTATCGGCGATGCGCAGCCAGGGCATCAGATTGGGCGCTTGTGAAACGAGGCCAATGCGGGCCTCGCGGCGCATTTGCGAGGCCGGGGTGCCGGCAATGGTGATGCTGCCCGCGGTTGGCGCGATCATGTCACCCACCGCGCGCAGCAGGGTGGATTTGCCGCAGCCCGAGGGGCCGACAAGCGAGACGAAAGCCCCCTCTGGCACGCCGATATTGATATCGGCGAGCGCCTGCACCGGCTCCGCGCCGCCCTGGCCATAGGTGACCTGCACGTCGCGCACGGCGATGAAGGCGGGCGCGGTTTCGCTGCCTGTTGGGCCGGCCAGAATCAAGCCGCCGGCCTTTCACGCACCAGGGTGGCGAGGCTGCGGGCTTCCTCGATGCGCTCGACGAATTCATTGGTGTAGAGTTCGCGCGCGCTGGGCCGGCGCTGCAAATCGCCGCCTTCCATCAGGTAGTTGATCGAGCTTTCCCATTTGCTCTCGTCGAAGCGGCCAAAGCGTTCGGCGAAATCGGGGCTGCGATAAAGGTCATAGATCATCCGCAGCTTGCGCACTTCCAGCGCGTGCATCCGGTCGGGCGAGACTTCGACAACATAGTTCATCGCCTGGTCCATATTGGCGCTGGTCCAGATCAGCGCCTTCATCGTGGCGCGGATGAAGCGCTCGGTCAGGTCGCCACGGCGCATTTCACGCTCATTGGCGACGATGGCGGTGCCGCAGAATTTCACCCCGAAATCCTTCAGCGCCATGACGTTGCAGGGGAAGCCGCGCTCCTCCAGCGTCAAGGGCTGACCATAGGAGAAGCCGAAGCCGCAATCAGCCTGGCCGGCGGCCACCATCTGAATCTCCGCCCCGCGATTGATCGTGAGAAGGGTGATATCGTTGCGGGTCAGCCCACCGGCCTGCAGCAGCGGGTCAAGCAAGCCGCGCACCTGCGCCTGGAAGAAGGTGATACGCTTGCCGCGCAAATGCTCGGGCCGGCTGATGCCGCTGCTTTTCAGCGCGAAGACCGAGAAGGGATTATCCGGTTGGTCGGCCATCACCGCCACCACCGGCAAATTGGCGGCGCGCGACTTGATATAGCCATCGGCATTGGCGACGAGAAACTGCTCCCGGCCGGCGGCGATGAAGACCTCGTTCTGCTGGCCGGCGGCGGCGGGGCGGATTTCAAGGTTGATGCCCTCGGCGCGGTAAATATTCTGCCGCAGCCCGGCGTAATATTGCGCGTGCATCGCCCAGGGGGTGAAGTTCAGCCGCAGGATGGCGTCCTGCAGCCGCCCCTGGGCGCGGGCGGGGCGCAAGCCGATGGGGGCAATGGGCGCGGCCAGCGCGCCCAGGGCCACGAATGTCCTTCGTGATGTCATGGCGTTTCTCCGTGTTATGTCTGGGCGCGGGTGGCGCCATCTTCCTGCCGCCAGGACAGGGCCTTCTCCACGGCGCCCATCGCGCCAAAGAAGGCCATGCCGATGCCGGCGAGCAGGATGATGGCGGCGAAGCTGCGCGCGGTGTTGAAATTGAAGCTGCCCGACAGCACCAGATAGCCAATGCCATCCGTGGCCGCGAGCCATTCCGCCACAATGGCGCCAAGCACCGCCAACGTGGTGGCAATGCGCAGCCCGGCGAAAATATAGGGCACCGCGTAGGGCAGCCGCAGGCGCAAAAAGGTTTGCCGGCTGGTGGCGTCAACGCTGTGGAAGACATCGACAAGCCCCGCATCCACCTGCTTGAAGCCGGCCATGGTGTTGATCACCACCGGGAAGAAGGCGATGGAGGCCACCACCAGCAGCTTCGACCCCGCCCCGGCACCAACCCAGAGCAGGATCAGCGGCGCGATGGCAATCTTGGGCACGGATTGGCTGGCGACGAGGATGGGCATGAGCATGCGCTCGACCAGCGGCCAGCGGATCATCGCCATGCTGGCGGCCAGCGCAAAGACCACGGCGGCGACATAGCCGGCCAGAATGCCCCAGACCGTCTGCCCGGCATGGAAGAAGATGAGCCGCCCGTCGCGGATAAACTCCGCCACCACGTCGCTGGGCGCGGGCAGCAGAAAGCGCTGGATATCCAGCCCCACCACCGCCGCCTCCCATAGCAGCAGCAGCGCGGCCATCGTCAGCACTGCGGCGCCAGGCCCCGCTGCCCAACGGCCGATGCGTGGCAAGAGGCCCATGGGGTTCAATCCACCGGCACCAGGCGGGAGAGGCGGCGGGGGTTCATCTCGGCCAGCAGGATGGTGCCATCGGGCGCCTGGCAGACCCCATGCGCGCCATTGAGCACCGCCCGGCCACGGCCGATGAGCGCGCCATCGGCCGCCAGCAGCGACAGCCTGGGCACCTGGTCGGTCACATAAAGCTGGCCCTTGGCATCGCCCCAGATATCCATCGGCTTGTGGAAATCATCGATGCTGCGGATGAAGCCGCCGGTGGGGGTGAAGAATTGCAGCCGCGAATTGTCCCGATCGGCCACCACCACGGTCCCATCGGGCTGCACCCAGACGGCGTGCGGGATGAGGAATTGCCCCGGGCCCCGCCCCGGCTCACCCCAGCCGCCCAGCGGCGTGCCGCCGGAGGAGAAGCGATGCACCCGCGCCGCCGCATAGCCATCGCCGACATAAATATCGCCATTGGGCGCGAAGGCGATATCGCAGGGGGAATTGAACGGGCGGAGGGCCTGATGGCGCTCACCGATCCGCCCCAACTCCTTGCCATGGCGGTTGAAGATGATGACCTGATGGGCGTCGCGGTCCACCACATAAACATCGCCGGCGGGTGAGACGCCGAACATATGCCCATCGGCCACTTCCTTGGCGCCAAAGGCGTGTTCGCGCCGGCCATCGGGGGCGAGCACCAGCACGGAGGGCGATTCGGGGTCGGTATAGGCGTCCTGCCGCAGCAGGACGAAGATGCGGCCTTCGGCATCGGTTGCGACATCGGAAATGCCGCCCACGCCATCGGTCTCGCCCCAGGGGCGCTGGATGGCATAGCGTTGCGTGCCGAGGGTGATGTGCAGGGTGTGTCGGGTCATGCCCGCCAGATTGGCATGGCTTGGGCAGGCATGTCAGGGTGGTTTGATGGATGGAATACAACATCAGCGCGCGCATGGGCGCCTGCAACTGCGCTGGGGGGCGAAGGGGCTGGTGGACCTCTTCCAGGCCTCGCCCATGCGGGCACTCTTCCCCGGCGCGGAACCGGGGGAGCCTGCGACCATCGCGCAGGTCAATGTCGCCGGCGGGCTGGCGGGCGGCGATAGCGCTGATTTTGAACTGATTTTGGAGGATCATGCCCAGGCCACGCTGACGGCGGCGGCGGCGGAGAAGATCTATCGCAGCCTCGGCCCCGAAAGCCGCATCACCACAAGCGTGGCGCTGGGCGCCGGCGCGCGGCTGGAATGGCTGCCGCAGGAGGTGATCCTGTTCGATGGCGCAATGCTGCAGCGGCGGCAGGATTTTGCGCTCGGCGCCGGGGCGGAGTTGCTGCTGGCGGAAATGCTGGTCTTCGGCCGCGCCGCGCGGGGCGAGGCGTTTGCCCATGGCCAGGTGTTCGATTCCTGGCGGCTGCGCGGGCCACAGGGGCTGCTCTGGGCCGATGCGCTGGCCATGGCGGCGGGTGATCTGGCGCATCCGCATCGTTTCCATGGCGCCCAGGCCATGGGCACGGTGCTGCTGGCGGCCGAGGGGGCGGGGGCGCATGTGCCAGCGCTGCGGGAGATCATGCCCTGCACGCTGCTGCGGCCGGGGCTTTTGCTGGCCCGTGCACTGGGCGATGCCTCCGATGTGCGCAACCAGGTGGCGGCGGCGGTGCCTTTGCTGCGTTCTGCGGCATTTGGCCTGCCGGCGCGGCTGCCAAGGCTCTGGCGCTGCTGAGCGAGGCTTGCCAAACTGAGCCTCATGCACCTGACGCCCCGCGAAAAAGACAAGCTGCTGATCGCCATGGCCGCCGAGGTGGCGCGCAAGCGCCTCGCCCGCGGCGTGAAGCTGAACCACCCTGAGGCCATCGCGCTGATCAGTGATTTTGTGGTGGAGGGGGCGCGGGATGGCCGCTCCGTCGCTGATCTGATGCAGGCCGGGGCGAGGGTGATCAGCCGCGCCCAGGTCATGGAGGGCATTGCCGAGATGATCCATGAAATCCAGGTGGAAGCGACCTTTCCGGACGGCACCAAGCTTGTCACCGTGCATGAGCCCATCCGATGATCCCCGGTGAATATCTGTTGGCGGAAGGCGAGATTGAGTTGAATGCCGGCCTGCCCGTCACCGAGATCGAGGTGGCCAATACCGGTGACCGGCCGATTCAGGTCGGCAGCCATTATCATTTCGCCGAGACCAATCCAGCACTTGCCTTTGACCGTGCCGCCGCGCGCGGCCAGCGGCTGGATATTGCCGCCGGCACCGCCGTGCGTTTCGAGCCCGGGCAGGCCCGCCGGGTGAAACTGGTGCCCTTTGGCGGGGGGCGCGTCGTGCACGGCTTCCGGGGCGAAACCGAGGGGAAGCTCTGATGGCGAGGATCACCCGCTCTGCCTATGCCGGCATGTTCGGCCCCACCACCGGGGATAGGGTGCGCCTCGCTGATACCGAGCTTTTCATCGAGGTCGAACAGGACCTCACCACCTATGGCGAGGAGGTGAAATTCGGCGGCGGCAAGGTGATTCGTGATGGCATGGGGCAATCCCAGGTCACCCGCGAGGGCGGCGCGATGGACACCGTCATCACCAATGCGCTGATCGTCGATCATTGGGGGATCATCAAGGCCGATATCGGGCTGAAGGATGGGCGGATCGCTGCCATCGGCAAGGCCGGCAACCCCGATACCCAGCCGGGCGTGACCATCATCATCGGCCCAGGCACCGAGATCATCGCCGGCGAGGGCCGCATCCTGACCGCGGGCGGGTTGGATGTGCATATCCACTTCATCTGCCCGCAACAGATCGAGGAGGCGCTGGCCTCGGGCATCACCACCATGTTCGGCGGCGGCACCGGCCCGGCGCATGGCACGCTGGCCACCACCGCCACGCCAGGCCCCTGGCACATGGCCCGTATGATGCAGGCGGCCGAGGGTTTTTGCATGAATCTCGGCTTTCTGGGCAAGGGCAATGCCGCCCTGCCGGCGGGGCTGGAGGAGCAGATCATCGGCGGCGCCTGCGGCCTGAAACTGCATGAGGATTGGGGCACCACACCCAAGGCGATTGATAATTGCTTGTCGGTGGCGGACCGCTACGACGTGCAGATCGCCATCCACACCGACACGCTGAATGAGAGCGGTTTTGTGGAGGACACCATCCGCGCGATTGGCGGCCGCACCATCCAGGCCTTCCACACCGAGGGCGCGGGCGGCGGCCACGCGCCGGATATTCTGCGCGTGGTGGGGGAGCCGAATTTTCTGCCGAGTTCCACCAACCCGACCATGCCCTATACGGTGAACACGGTGGATGAGCATCTCGACATGCTCATGGTCTGCCACCATCTCGACCCGCGCATCGCCGAGGATGTGGCCTTTGCCGAGAGCCGCATCCGGCGGGAGACCATCGCGGCCGAGGATATTCTGCACGATCTGGGCGCCATCTCGATGATGTCCTCCGACAGCCAGGCCATGGGGCGGGTGGGCGAGGTGATCATTCGCACCTGGCAGACGGCGCATAAGATGAAGGTGCAGCGCGGCGCGCTGCCGGGCGAAAAGCCGGGCAATGATAATCTGCGGGTGCGGCGCTACATCGCCAAATATACCATCAACCCGGCCATTTCGCAGGGCATTGCCCAGCATGTGGGCAGTGTGGAGGTGGGCAAGCTGGCGGATTTGGTGCTGTGGTCGCCGGCGTTTTTCGGGGTGAAGCCGGATTTCGTGCTGAAATGCGGCTCCATCGCCATGGCGCCGATGGGTGACCCCAATGCCTCCATCCCCACGCCGCAGCCGGTGCATTACCGGCCGATGTTTGCCGGGTTCGGCCGGGCGCTGGCGCAATCGGCGGTGCTGTTCACCTCCGGCGCGGCGTTGGAGAATGGTATTGGCGCGCGGCTGGGGCTGACGCGGCCCTTGCTGGCGGTGGGCAATACCCGCGGCGGCATCTCGAAGAAGGACATGGTGCACAACACCTACCTGCCGAAGATCGAGGTGAATGCCGAGACTTATGAGGTGCGGGCGGATGGGCAGTTGTTGGTCTGTGAGCCTGCGCAATCGCTGCCGATGGCGCAGCGTTATTTTCTGTTCTGAGGCATCATGCGCCACACCCATAATATCGCCGCCGCCGGCAGTTTTTCCCCCGAATCCGCGCAGGAGACGGTGACGCTCGACTTCGATGACCGCTTCCGCCGCCGAAAAGTGTTTCGCACCGATTCCGGCGGAGAATTCCTGCTCGACCTGCCAGAGGCCCAGGTGCTGCGCGATGGCGATGGGCTGCCGCTCTCCGATGGCAGCCTCGTCCTGGTGCGCGCCGCCGCCGAGCCGCTGCTGGAAATCCAGGCCGATACGCCCGAGCATTTGATGCGTCTGGCCTGGCATCTCGGCAACCGGCATTTGCCGGCGGACCTCCAGGGCGGCAAAATCCTCATTCGCTTCGACCATGTGATCGAGCGGATGCTGATCGGCCTCGGCGCCCGGCTGGCGAAGGTGCAGGCCCCCTTCAACCCCGAAGGCGGCGCCTATGGCGAGCACAACCGCAACCCGGAGCACCAGCACGGCCACCATCACGGGGATGGCCACCACCATCACCATGATTGAGCTTTTCCGGCTGCTGACCTGGCTTTCGCCCGCCTATCCGGTGGGCGGTTTTTCGTACAGCCATGGGTTGGAGATGGCGGTGGAGGAAGGCGCGGTCACCTCCCGCGCCGGCCTGCAATCCTATATCGAGGCGGTGCTGCTGGCCGGTGCCGGGCGAGTGGATGCGGCCCTGCTGGTGGCGGCCCATCGCGCCGTGGGTGATGATGCGGCACTGGATGAGGTGGCCGAATTGGCCGGAGCCTGGCGCGGCAGCGGCGAAACGGCGCTGGAGGCCACCCAGCAGGGCGGGTCTTTTGCCAGCATTACCAACACTGTCTGGCCGCATGCCGGCTTCGCTGCGTTCAGCGCCCGCCATCCGGGGCGGCTGACCCATGCCGTGGCCTTTGGCGCTGCCGCCGGTTGCCATGGCATGGCGCTGCGGCCGGCGCTTGTGGGCTGGCTTTCGGGGTTTGCCGCCAATCTCGTCTCCGCCGGCGTGCGGCTGGTGCCGCTAGGGCAGACGGATGGCCAGCGCGTCACCGCCGCCCTGTTTCCCATCATCGAGCAGGCGGCAGATGCGGCCGAAGCCGCCAGCCTCGATAGGCTGGGCACCGCCGCCCCCATGCTCGACCAATTCTCGCTCCGTCACGAAACCCAATACACAAGGCTGTTCAGATCATGAGCAACGGTCCTCTCCGCGTGGGCGTCGGCGGCCCTGTCGGCTCCGGCAAGACCGCGCTGCTGGAGCGGCTGTGCAAGCGCCTCTCCCCCACCCATGACATCGCCGCCATCACCAATGATATTTATACCCGTGAGGATAGTGAGTTTCTCACCCGCGCCGGGGCGCTGGAGCCAGCGCGCATCATGGGCGTGGAAACCGGCGGCTGCCCGCATACCGCGATCCGCGAGGATGCCTCCATCAACCTCGCCGCCGTGGCCGATATGAATGCCCGCTGGCCCAATCTCGAAGTGCTGTTCATCGAGAGCGGCGGCGATAATCTGGCCGCAACCTTCAGCCCGGAATTGGCCGACCTCACCATCTACGTCATCGATGTCTCGGCCGGCGACAAAATCCCCCGCAAGGGCGGCCCGGGCATCACCCGCTCCGACCTGCTGGTGATCAACAAGACCGACCTGGCGCCACTCGTCGGCGCTGACCTGTCGGTGATGGACCGCGATGCGCGGCGGATGCGGGGCAGCCGGCCCTTTATCTTCACCAACCTCAAGGCCGAGCAGGGTGTGGCCGAGGTGGCCGCCTTCATCATTGCCCAAGGCGGTGTGCGCGCTCCATGATACCCTGACATCAGGCCCATAAGGGCCGCGTTTGGGAGAACGACCATGCACGCCACCCGCCGCGCCCTGCTGGGTGCCGCCCTTGCCACACCCGCTCTGGCGCAGAGTTTTCCCGAACGCGGTGTGCGCTACATCGTGCCCTTCACCCCCGCAGGGCTGACCGACATCATGGCCCGCATCATGGCCAATCGGCTGGGCGAGGTGTGGCAGAAGCCGGTGGTGGTGGAGAACCGCGCCGGCGGCAATGCGATGATCGGCGCCGATGCGGTGGCCAAATCAGCCCCTGACGGCCATAGCCTGCTGGCCATCACCCTCACCCATGCGGTCAATGCCACGATGTTTCCCCAGGCACCTTACAATCTGCTGCGGGATCTCTCGACCATTTCCATCCTCGGCTCGCTGCCGCTGCTGGTGGTGGTGAATGCGGCGAGCCCCATCCGCAGCCTCGATGAATTGGCCGCCACCGCCCGGGCCCGCACGCTCAATGGCGGCAGTTCGGGCAATGGTTCGCCCCCGCATCTGGGGCTGGAATTGTTTCGCCGCGCGGCCCGCGCGGGCGACAATATCACCCATGTGCCCTATCGCGGCGGCGCGCCGGGGGTGACGGATCTGGTCGCCGGCAATCTGGACTTTATGGTCAGCAACCTGCCCGAATGCATCTCCCAGGTGCAGGCCGGGCGGCTGCGCGCCTTGGCCACCACCGGCGAGGCGCGGCATCGCAGCCTGCCCGATATCGCAACCGTCAGCGAATCGGGCATGGCCGCGCTCAGCATGACGAATTGGACCGCCATGCAACTCCCCGCCGCCACACCGTCGGCGATTCGCCGGCAGATCGAGGCCGCAACCCTCTCCGTGCTGGCCGAACCCGATACAAGGCGGCGCATTCTCGATGCCGGCTTCGATGTCGAGGGGCTGGACAGCGCCCGCAGCGAGGCGTTTCTCCGCGCCGAAGTCATCCGCTGGGGAAGGCTTGTTGAAGAGGCCCGTATTCGTCCCGATGCCTGAAACCTTCTCCCGTTCCGAACTCGAAACCCTGGTTGCCCAGGCCCTGGCCGCCGCCGGCGCCCATGCGGAGATGGCGCGGCTGACCGCCATAGCCCTGGTGGATGGCGAGGCGATCGGCCAGGCCGGCCATGGTCTCTCCCGCGTGGCGCAATACGCCGCCTTCCTGCGCAATGGCCGGGCCGATGGCGCGGCGCGGCCTGAAATCATCGCCGAAAAGCCGGCTGCGGTGCTGATCGATGCCGGGCATGGCCTGGCCTATCCGGCGCTGGCCATGGCCGAGGCGGAGGGCGAGCGCCGTGCCCGCAGCCAGGGCGTGGCCTTTGTGGGCATTACCAATAGCCACCATTCCGGTGCCATGGGGCTGCCGGTGGCGCGCCTGGCCCGGCGGGGGTTGGTGGCGCTGGCCTTCACCAATTCGCCCGCGGCGATGCCGGTGGCGGGGGGGCGGCGGGCGCTGCTGGGCACCAACCCGGTTGCCGCCGGGTTCCCCCGCGCGGCGGGGCATGCACCGCTGGTGGTGGATTTGGCGCTTTCCACCGTCGCGCGGGGCACCATCAACCGCTACGCCCAATCCGGCACGCCCATCCCCGAGGGCTGGGCGCTGGACGCGGAGGGCAACCCCACCACGGATGCCAAGGTGGCGCTGTTCGGCTCGCTGGTCGCATTGGGCGGCACCAAGGGTGCGGCGCTGGCGCTGGTGGTGGAGTTGCTCTGCGTGGCGCTGACCGGCGCGGCCTTTGGCTTCGAGGCCGATGGCTTCTTCTCGGAAGAGGGCAACCGCCCCCGGCTGGGCCAGGCGCTACTGGTGATCGACCCCGGCGCGCTGGCCGGCCAAGCCGCCTATCTCGGCCGTATAGAGGCGCTGATCACGACGATGTTGGAGGATGAGGGGGTGCGCATCCCCGGCCAACGCCACGCTGACACCTCTGGCACCATTGCGGTGGCCGACGCGCTGGCGCAAACACTGCGTCACCTTGCGAGACCCTGACCCCCAACGCATTTGCGGCCCCAACGCCGTCCGCGCCCTGTTCCTGCGCCGGCCGCAGGATGTGCTGCGGCTGTTCTTTGACCCCGAGCGGGCGGCTTTTGCCGAGCCGCTGGCGCGGCATATGGCCCGCACCCGGCGGATTTTCCGCGAAGTCTGGCCCGAGGAACTCGTTCGCGTCGGCGGCACCCAGCATCATGGCGGCATTGTTGCCATTGCGGTGCCGAAAAAGGCCGAGATGCTGGAAGGGCCGCTGCCGCCCATCCTGTGGTCCGCGCCGCTGCTGCCGGTGCTCGATGGCATTGGCAATCCGCATAATCTGGGGGCGATTCTGCGCTCGGCGGCGTTTTTTGGCGCCCGTGCCGTTATTCTGGGCGATGATCCGCGCCAGGCCGATCTGTCCGACGCCGCCTTCCGCACCAGCGAGGGCGCGGTTGAACATCTGACGGTCTTCCGCACCGACAATCTGCCCAGCCTGCTGCGCCGGCTGGAGGGGCGGGTGCTGCCGGTGGCCGCCGTCGCCGCTGGCGGCGTTCCGCCCGCCCAGGTGCCGCAGGGCAAGCCCGTGGCGCTGGTGCTGGGCAATGAGGAAACCGGGCCCAATGCCGCCGTGCTGGCCGCCTGCGCCGGCGGCTGCACCCTGCCGGCGCTGGGGCCGTTGGAAAGCCTCAATGTTTCGGCGGCGGCGGCGGTGCTGTTCCACGCCTTTGCCCCAGGCGGGCGCTGAATCTGCGGGCGCTGAATCTGCGGGCGCTGAACCTGCGGGCGCCAATTGGCGACCCGAGAATTATATGCTAAAATCATCAAAATCAGAGGCCATATCTCCCGCATGACGGCTGTGGATCTCGTTCAGGAAGGCGACGCGATGGTGCTGCGTCCGCCCGCCACGCTGGACCTGCCCGCGGCCGCGGCGCTGTGGCGGCCAATGCTGGGGGCGGTGGCTGAACGGCGCGTGACGATCGACGCCTCTGGCGTGACCAAGTTGGATTCGGCCGGTGCGGTGTTGCTGCTGGAGGCCGCAGGCGGGTCTGAACTCCGCCCACCGCAGGATGCCAAGGCCGCCGCGACGCTGGAGCGGATGCGCCTTGCCCTGGCCGCAGCACCACCACCCAAACCCGCACTGCAACCGCATTGGGTGAGCCGCATCGGCATGGCGGTGCTGAACGGCATCGGCGGCCTCGGCCGCCGGGTGAGCTTCCTGGGCGAGGTCACGCTGGGCACGCTGGCCATGCTCGCCCGCCCCTGGCGGATGCGCCGGGTGGAGGTGCTGCGCCATCTGGCTGAGGCCGGGACCGCCGCCTTTGGGCTCTGTGCCCTGCTGGGCACGCTGTTTGGCGTAATTCTGGCGTTCCAGTCCTCGATCCCGATGCGGCAATATGGCGCTGAGATTTTCATCCCCAATCTCGTGGGTATCAGCCTGCTGCGCGAACTGGGCGGGCTGATGGCGGCGATCATCCTGGCCGGGCGCTCGGGCAGCGCCTATGCCGCCGAATTGGCGACCATGAAGGTCAATGACGAGATCGACGCGCTCGCCACCATGGGGGTGGATCCCTTGGCCTGGCTGGTGCTGCCACGCATTCTGGCGACCATATTGGTGATGCCGGTGCTGGCGCTGGTGGTCACCCTTTCGGGCCTTGTGGGGATGGGGTTTGTGATGGCAACGCTGGGCTATCCGCCGCCCGCCGTGCTGTCGCAGCTGCGGCAATATCTGCAGGTGGGGGATATGGTGGGCGGGCTGTTCAAGGCGGCCTGCTTTGGCCTCGCCATTGGGCTGATAGGCTGCCGCTCCGGCCTCAAGGCGGGCGGTGGGCCGCGCGCAGTGGGCGATGCGGCGACGGGCGCGGTGGTGGCCTCCATCGTCGCCACCGTGGTGCTGGATGGTATCTTCGCCGTGCTGTTTTTCCGGCTGGGCTGGTGAGCATGGCCGAGGCCGCCTCCATCATCCAGGCCGAGGGCATCGGCATTCGCTTTGGCAGCCGCAGCATCTTCAATGATGTCAGCTTCGAGGTGCGGCGCGGCGAGATTTTTGTGATTCTGGGCGGCTCAGGCTGCGGCAAATCGACCTTGCTGAAAATCCTGATCGGCCTGCTACCGCCCACATCGGGCCGCGCCCTGGTGCTGGGCGAGGAGTTGGCGCGGCTGCGAGGGCAGAAGCGGCGCGACGCGCTGGCCCGGATTGGGGTGATGTGGCAGCAGGGCGCGCTGCTCGGCTCCCTCAACCTGATGCAGAATGTGGCGCTGCCGATGGAGCAGCACACCCAACTGCCCCCCGCCGCGCGTGACGCCCTGGCCCGCGCCAAGCTCGGCCTGGTGGGGCTGGGCGATGCGGCCACGCGGCTGCCGGCCGAGATTTCCGGCGGCATGCTCAAGCGCGCCGGCATCGCCCGCGCCATGGCGCTCGACCCGGAAATCCTCTTCCTCGATGAGCCCAGCGCCGGGCTCGACCCCATCACCTCGGCCGGGCTCGACGCGCTGATCATGACCCTCTCGCGCGAGACGGGCACGACCTTCGTCGTGGTCACCCACGAATTGCAAAGCATCCTCGCCATCGGAGATCGCTGCATCATGCTCGACAAGGAGGCTGGCGGGATGATTGCCACCGGCAAGCCCAAGGAATTGCGCGACCATAGCGACAATCCCACGGTGCGCGCCTTTTTCCGCCGCGAGGTCATGCGCGCATGAAGACGCCCTTTGCCGTGGGCCTGCTGGTGCTGGTGGGCTTTGGCCTATTGATCGGCTTCACCCTCTTCCTCACCGGCGAGCGTCTGCGCAACCAGGGTGAGGTGTTCGAAACCTATATCCGCGAATCCGTCCAGGGGCTGGAGGTGGGCGCTGCCGTGCGCTTTCGTGGCGTGGCGCTGGGGCGGGTGACCGAGATCGCCCTTGTCAGCTCGCGCTACGAGATGGACCCACGGGTGCAATTCTCCAATGCCTTTCAATTGGTGCTGGTGCGCTTCACGGTGGATGTGCGCCAGGCACGGCCCACAGGCTCGCTGGAGGATGCAGTGCGGCTGGGGCTGCGCGCCCGGCTTTCATCCCAGGGGCTGACGGGAGTGGGTTATATTGAGCTTGATTTCGCCGATGCGAACCGCTTCCCCGCCCCCGCCCTGCCCTTCACCCCCGCGGTGAATTTCATTCCCTCCATCCCCTCCACCTCGGCCCAGGTGCAGGATGCGGCGACGGCGCTGCTCGCCCGAATAGAATCGCTCGATTTCAAGGAATTATTCGATAGTTTCCTGGGCCTCGTGACCGATGCCCGGGCGCAGGCCGCGCCGGGTGGTGACCTGCAGGTGGCGCTGGCCGAAACCTCGGCCCTGCTGCGCAGCCTGCGCTCCACCGTGGAGGCGGCGGATCTGCCGAGCATGGTGGCTGAAACCCGCTCCACCATCGCCGGCATTCACGCCCTGGTGGAGAGCCGGGAGCTGCGCCAGACCCTGACCAATAGCAGCGCCGCCATGGCCGAGTTGCGCGCCGCCGCCGCCCGCCTGCCCAGCACGGTCAATCAGTTGGAGGCCGGGCTGCGCAGCGCGCGTGGGGCCACGCTGGATGTGCAGGCGGATCTGGTGCCCATCCTGCGCGACCTGCGCGCCATGACCGCCAATCTGCGCGATGTGACCGAGGCGCTG
Source organism: Rhodovarius crocodyli (assembly GCA_945901085.1). GTDB lineage: Bacteria > Pseudomonadota > Alphaproteobacteria > Acetobacterales > Acetobacteraceae > Rhodovarius > Rhodovarius crocodyli_A. Next base: position 79,728 of record CAMDJV010000010.1, read on the forward strand.
CGGCGCTCGCCCAGCCAGACCCTGCTGGGGGGGCCGCCCCCGCTGCCCGCCGGAGCCAACCGATGAACCGACGCCTCGCCCTCGCTTTGCTGCTGCCCGGCTGCTCGGTGCTGCCGGACCGGCCCTATGTTGAAACCCGCCGCTTTCCGCTCGAGGCAGCGCGCCCGGCGGAATTGCCGGCCCGCCGCCCTGCCGGGCGCGAGGCGCTGCTGGTGCGCGACATGCGCGCGGGGCCGGGGCTGGACCGGCGCGGCCTGCGCAGCATTCGTGCCGATGGCACCCTGGCCATCGCGGCCTATGCCGAATGGGCCGCCCCACCGGCCGAGGCGGCCGAGGCCAGCCTGCGGGCCTGGCTGCGCGCCAGCGGGATGTTCGCCGCTGTCGCCGCGCCGGGCTCGCGCATCGCGGCCGCGCTGGTGCTGGAAAGCGAATTGCTGGCGCTGGAGGTTGATGCCTCTGGCACGGCGCGCGCCACGCTGAGCGTCTTGCTGGTGGAGGAGAGCGGCCTGGCCTCGGCGCGGCTGCGCGGGCAATTCGGCGCCCATGGCACCGCCGCGCGGCAGGGCGAGGGTGAGGCCGCCGATGCCCGCGCCATGGTCGCCGCCCTGGGCGCAGCCCTGGCGGTGATGGAAGCGGAATTGGCGGCAGCGCTCAATCGCCAGCCATTGCCGCGCTGAGCGCCAGCACATGCGCCGCCGTGCTGGCGGCCAGGGCCTGCAGATCATAGCCACCCTCCAGCATGCTCACCACCGGCACGCCGGGGGCGGCTTCGATGATGGCGCGGGTGATCCAGGCGAAATCCACCTCATTGAGCCGCAATTGCGCCAGCGGGTCGCGGATATGGGCGTCAAAGCCGGCGGAAATGAGGATCAGGCCGGGGGCGAAACCGGTCAGGCGCGGCAGGGCTTCGGCCCAGGCCAGGCGGAAATGCTCGCCGGCGGCGCCGGGCGGCAGCGGGATGTTCAGCACATTGCCCACGCCACGCTCGGCGGCCGCGCCGGTGCCGGGATAGAGCGGCATTTGGTGGCTGGAGATGAATAGGATCGAGGGATCAGCCTCGACACAGGCCTGGGTGCCATTGCCGTGATGCACATCGAAATCGACGATCGCCACCCGTGCCACGCCCAGTTCCGCTTGGGCATGGCGCGCGGCCACCACGACATTGCTGAACAGGCAAAAGCCCATGGGCTGCTCAGGCTCGGCATGATGGCCGGGCGGGCGCACCGCGCAAAAGGCGGCCCGCGCCTCGCCGCGTAACACCGCCTCGACGGCACGAATGCCCGCGCCGGCGGCACGCAGCGCGGCCTCGGCGCTGCCATGGCTCATGATGGTATCGGCATCGAGCCGCGCACGCTCCCCCGCCTCGGGGCGGATATCGAGGATGGCTGAGACATAGGCGGGCGGATGGGCGCGGGCGAGTTGCGCCTCGGTCGCCGCCGGCGCCGCCTCTCGATGCAGGGCGGCGAAATCAGGTGCTTCCAGCGCCTGCCAGATTGCGCGCAGCCGGTCCGGGCATTCCGGATGGCCCTCGCCCATATCATGGCCGAGGCAGGCCTCGTGGGTGAGGTAGAGGATGGGTTTGTCAGCCATCGGCGCGCCGACGCAGCACGAAGCGGAAATCATCGCCCTCGCGGGTGGCGCTCAGCAGGGCATGGCCGGTCTCGCTGGCGAAGGCGGGGAAATCGGCCTCGGCAGCCGGGTCGGTGGCCAGCACGGTCAACTCAGCGCCCGGCGGCATGCCGCGCAGCGCCTTATTGGCCTTGAGCACCGGCAGGGGGCAGCGCAGGCCGCGAACATCCAGGGTGTGTTCCATATCTGCCATGCAGCATGAGGCGAGGCTTGCCGGCAAGGGGTGGCTTGGGTCAGGGTGGCGCATGCGCATGGGTGTGGATCTGGGCGGCACAAAGATCGAGGTGGCGGTGCTCGATGGCGCCGGCCAGGTGGTGCTGCGCCGCCGGGTGGCCACGCCGCGCAGCTATGATGGCGTTCTGGCGGCGATTGCCGGGCTGGTGGCCGGGGCCGAGGCCGAGCTGGGCGCCTGCTGTTCCCTGGGCATTGGCATTCCCGGCAGCCTCAGCCCGGCCACTGGCCTGGTGCGCGGCGCCAATTCCACCTGGCTGAATGGCGGGCGGCTGCAGGAGGATCTGGAGCGCGTATTGGCCCGCCCCATCCGGCTGAGCAATGACGCGAATTGCCTGGCCATGAGCGAGGCGGCGGATGGCGCGGCGGCGGGCGAGGCCATGGTCTTCGCCGCCATTCTGGGCACCGGGGTGGGCGCTGGGCTGGTGATCAATGGCCGGGTGATCGAGGGTGCCAATCGGGTGGCGGGCGAATGGGGCCATAACCCCCTGCCCTGGATGAGCCGCGACGAACACCCTGGGCGCCGCTGCTGGTGCGGCCGGGAGGGCTGCATCGAAACCTTCCTCTGCGGCCCGGCCCTGGCAGCTGATGCGGATGGGCCTGAGGCGCGCGATGCCGCAGCCCTGCCGGCGCGGGCGGCGGCGGGGGATAGGCAGGCGGCGGCGGCACTGGCCCGGCACAGCCATAGGCTGGCCCGGGCGCTGGCCCATGTCATCAATATGCTCGACCCGCATTGCATCGTGCTGGGGGGTGGGCTGTCGAATATGGCGCATCTTTATGTCGAGGTGCCCAGGCTTTGGGGCGAATGGGTGTTTTCCGATGTGGTGCGCACCAGGCTGGTGCCGGCCCGGCATGGTGACAGCTCCGGCGTGCTGGGCGCGGCCCGGCTGTGGTGACGGCGCAGAGCCTGTGCCGCGATTGCGGCGAACAGGGTTTTGCCGCTGCCATCTGCCCCACCTGCCACAGCCGCCGCGTGCTGCGCCATGATGAACTCTTCGCGCTGACCATCGCCCATATTGATTGCGACGCTTTCTACGCCAGCGTGGAAAAACGCGACGCGCCGGAACTGGCGGCCAAGCCGGTGATCGTGGGCGGGGGCCGGCGCGGGGTGGTGGCGGCCTGCTGCTATATTGCCCGCACCCGCGGCGTGCGCTCGGCCATGCCGATGTTCAAGGCGCTGGCGGCCTGTCCCGATGCGGTGGTGCTGCGGCCCAATATGGCGAAATACGCCGCCGAGGGTGCGCGCATCCGCGTCATGATGCAGGGGCTGACGCCGCTGGTGGAGCCAATGAGCATTGACGAGGCGGTGCTTGACCTCTCGGGCACCGAGGCGCTGCATCGCGCACCACCCGCCGCCGTGCTGGCGGCATTCGCCCGCCGGGTGGAGCGCGAGGTGGGGGTGACGATTTCCGTGGGCCTCGCCGCCAATCGGCTGCTGGCGAAGATTGCGGCCGGGCGGGACAAGCCACGCGGCTTTGCGGTGATAGGCCGGGCCGAGGCGGCGGGGCTGCTGGCGGGCGAGCCGGTGCGGCTGCTGCCCGGCGTCGGCGCAGCGATGGCGGCGAAGCTGCATGCGGCGGGGTTTACCCGCCTCGGCCAACTAGCGGCGCTGGATGCGCGTGACGCCGCGCGGCGCTTTGGCGAGGAGGGGCCAAGCCTGGCCGCCCGCGCCCGCGGCGAGGATAACCGCCCCGTGGTGCCCGGGCGCGAGACCAAAAATGTGAGCGCCGAGACCACTTTCGAAACCGATATGACCAACCAGGCCGAGCTGGAGGTGGTGCTGTGGCGGCTGTGCGAAACACTCTCGCGCCGGCTGGCGGCGAAGGATTTTTCCGCCGGCGGCGTGGTGCTAAAGCTCAAAACCGCCGGTTTTGCCAGCCGCACCCGGGCGGCGCGGCTCGCCGCGCCTTCGCTGGTGCCCGATATCCTGTTCGCCGCCGCGAGGAACCTGCTGGCGCGGGAGGTGGATGGCACCGCCTTCCGCCTGCTGGGCATCGGCGCCAGCCCGTTGATGCCGGCCGGCGATGCCGACCAACCCGATCTGGCCGACCCCGATGCCGAGCGGCGGAGGGCGCGCTGGGCGGCGATGGAGAGCCTGCGCCAGCGCTTTGGCGAGGATGCGGTGCGGCGCGGGCGGGGGCTGGTGGGTAAAACCTGAGGGCAAGCGGTTGCCTCGGTGCCGTGGTAGGATGTACCCGTGCCGACGACCGGCCAGGACAACACGCCATGCAAACGCCCAATGACATCAACGCCGCGCAGCAGATGATGCGCTATGACGCCAACAAGAAAACCGCGCTGATCGCCTATCTGCTGTGGTTCTTCGCCGGCTATCTGGGGGCGCATCGCTTCTATCTCGGCCGCATAGTCTCTGGGCTGATCATGCTGGTGCTCTTCATACTGTCCTGCGTCGGCATGTTGATTCTGGTGGGCTTCATCGGGCTGGCGGTGATCGGGCTGTGGTGGCTGATCGATGGCTTTCTTATCCCGGGCATGATCAGCGACGCGAATAACAAGCTGATCAACAGCCTGCGCTGATCACTCCGGCTGCACGCCGGCACGGCTGAGGATGGACAGGCCGCGCGGCGCGGCCTCGGCGATAAAGGCTTCGAATTGCGCGGCGGTTTCGCCCAGCACCGGTTGCCCGCCCAGGTCACCCAGCTTGCGCGCCACCTCGGGCGTGGCCGCCGCCGCCTGCACCGCGGCATTGAGCCGGGTGACCTCGGCCGGGGCCAGGCCGCGCGGCCCCCAAAAGGCAAACCAGGGGGCGACGGGGGCGAGTGCGGGCATGCCCATCTCGGCCGCATTGGGGATTTCTGGCGCAACAGCGGTGCGGCCCGGCCCGGTCACGCAATAGGCCTTCAGCCGCCCCGCCCGCACCAGCGGCAGGGCCGAGAGCAGCGGCGCCATCATCAGGCTGGTCTGGCCACCCACCACATCGGCGATGGCGGGCCCGGTGCCGCGATAGGAGACGATCAGCACCGGAACGCCCACTTCCAGCCGGAACAACTCGGTGGCGAGATGGCCGGAGGTGCCGAGTGAGGTATTGGCGAAGGCATGCGCCTGAGGCCGGGCGCGGATATCGGCGATGAGCGCCGGCAGATCCACCGCCGCCAACCCCGGCGCGCCCACCAGCACCAGGGGCGAGATGGCCAGACGGGCGATGGGGGTGAAATCGGCAATGGGGTCATAGGGCACCCGGGCCATCACGCCGCGGGCCAGGAGATGGCTGTCCGAATTGCATAGCAGGGTGCGGCCATCGGCCTCGGCGCGGGCCACCGCAGCGCTGCCCACCGCGCCATTGGCGCCGGAGCGGTTCTCCACCACCCATGGCGCGCCCTGCGACTGGGTGAGCGCCTCGGCGAAAATGCGGCCCGAGACATCAATGCCGCCACCGGGGGGAAAAGGCACCACGAGCCGCACGCCGGCAGATTGCGCGCGCGCCGCCCCGGCCAGGGCGAGGGAGGGCATGACAAGCAGGGCGCGGCGGTGCATCGGTGTTCTTTCGATCATCTGCCAAAGGAATAGGCCGTGGCCACTGAACCGCAAGAGCTTGAAATGCTGGCCCAGGCCAATCGACTCCTCGCACGGGAGGGCATTGTGGATGATTTCGGCCATGTCGCGCTGCGCGATGGCAGCGACCCCAGCCGCTTCTGGCTCTCCCGCGCCCTGCCGCCCAATGCGGTAACGGCGGCTGATCTGCGGCGCTACGATGCCGAGGGGCGCTGCGAGGATGCCACGGTGCACAGCTATTCGGAGGCGGTGCTGCATGCGCGCATTTTTGCCGCCAGGCCCGATGTGATGGTGTGCATCCATCACCATGCGAGGCCACTGCTGCCCTTCACCATGGCGGGTGCGCCGCCGCTGCGGCCGGTGTTTCATACCGGTGCGATCATGGGCTGGGATGTGCCGGTGTGGGACAGCGCACCCTTCGGCGCCTCGGGCATGCTGGTCGATACCCTGGCCAAGGCCGATAGCCTGGCCGAGGCGCTGGGCGGCAACCGTGCCGCCCTGCTGCGCGCGCATGGCGCCGTGGTGGTGGGCTCGGGCATTGCCGAGGCGGTGATGATCGCGATCTATATGGCCGAGAATGCCGCCGTGGCGCTGAGCTGCGGTGCGCCGCATCTCCCCGTGCCAAGTCTTTCGCGCGAGGAGGCGGCCGAGACCGCGCGCCGGCTGCTCAACCCGCCGACCATCGCCCGGGTTTGGGCCGGGCGGCAGCGGGGGGTGTAATTACCGCCCTAACCCGTCCCAGAAATCCTTCACCTTGGCGAAGAAGCCTTCGCTCTCGGGGGAGGATTTGCCGCTCTGCACCGCCTCAGCCTCGAAAGCCTCCAGCAATTCCTTCTGCTTGGCGCTGAGGTTCTGCGGGGTTTCGACCGCCACCTGAACATACATGTCGCCACGGGCAGGGTTGCGCAGCACGGAGAAACCCTTGCCGCGCAGGCGGAAGGAATCGCCCGACTGGGTGCCGGCGGGAATGGTGACGCGCGAGCGGCCGCCATCGATGGAGGGCACCTCGATCTGCCCGCCCAGCGCCGCCTGGGTCATGCGCAGCGGCACGCGGACCATGATATTGGGTCCCTCGCGCTGGAAGATGGGGTGCGCCTTCACGCCGACATCGACATAGAGATCGCCAGCCGGCGCACCGCGCAGGCCGGCCTCGCCCTCGCCGGTCAGGCGGATGCGGGTGCCATCCTCCACGCCGGCGGGAATGGTGACGTTGAGCGTGCGGTCGCGCTGCACCCGGCCAGCGCCGAGGCAGATCTTGCAGGGGTTCTTGATGATCCGCCCGCTGCCCGAGCAGGTGGGGCAGGTTCGTTCGACCAGAAAAAACCCCTGCTGGCTGCGCACCTTGCCCGCGCCACGGCAGGTGCCGCATGGCTGGACGCTGGCGCTGCCGCCCTCGGCCCCGCTGCCGGTGCAGGCATCGCATTGCACCGAGGAGGGGACGCGCAGTGTTTTCTTGGTGCCGGCAAAGGCCTCCTCCATGGAGATGGAGATATCCTGCCGCAAATCGGCGCCACGGCCGGCCTGCTGACGCTGGCCGCCACGGCCGGTGAATTGGCCGAAGATATCGGCGAACATATCCTCAAAACCGCCAGGGCCGCCCTGGCCACCGCCGCCACCGCCCTCGAAGGCAGCATGGCCGTAACGATCATAGGCGGCGCGCTTTTCCCCATCCTTGAGGATGTCGTAAGCCTCATTGGCTTCCTTGAACTTGCCCTCAGCGGCGGGGTTGCCCTGGTTGCGGTCAGGGTGGTGCTGCATGGCGAGTTTGCGATAGGCGCGCTTGAGGTCGTCGTCAGTCGCGTTGCGCTGGACGCCGAGCACTTCGTAGTAGTCACGTTTAGCCATGGATCGCCCCTAAAAAAAGCATCGGGGGAATGAATTCCCCCGAACCCCCTTCTTTTATTTTTGATTTATTAGCGCTAGCTGATAATTTAGCGCCAATAAGATAAAAATAAAAGAATGGGGGCCTGGGGGAAATTCATTTCCCCCAGTTTTCTACCAAATCAATTAGGCTTCTTCTTCTTAGGATCGACTTCCTCAAACTCAGCATCAACCACCTTATCATTCGGCTTCGCCCCGGGCTGTTCGCCAGCAGCGGGCGCTTCCTCGGCGGCCTGGGCCTTGTACATCGCCTCGCCCAGCTTCATTGCCACCTGGCTGAGCGCCTCGGCAGCGGCCTGGATGGCGGCGGTGTCCTGGCCTTCCATCGCGGTGCGGGCGGCGGCAATGGCCTGCTCGGCGGCCAGTTTCTCGGCCTCGGGCACCTTGCCTTCGTTTTCCTTGATGGTCTTCTCGGTGGAGTGCACCAGCGTGTCGAGCTGGTTGCGCGCCTCCACCCCTTCACGGCGCTGGCGGTCAGCCTCGGCATTGGCCTCGGCCTCTTTCACCATGCGCTCGATATCAGCCTCGGAGAGGCCGCTGCGCGCCTGGATCTTGATTTGCTGCTCCTTCTGGGTGGCCTTGTCCTTGGCGCTGACGGAGACGATGCCGTTGGCGTCAATGTCGAAGGTCACCTCGATCTGCGGCACGCCGCGCGGCGCCGGTGGGATCCCCTGCAGGTCGAAATTGCCGAGCAGCTTGTTATCGGCCGCCATTTCACGCTCGCCCTGGAACACCTTGATGGTGACCGCGGTCTGATTGTCATCGGCGGTGGAGAAGGACTGGCTCTTCTTGGTGGGAATGGTGGTGTTGCGGTCGATCAGGCGGGTGAAGACGCCGCCGAGCGTCTCGATACCGAGGGAAAGCGGCGTGACGTCCAGCAGCAGCACGTCCTTGACGTCACCCTTCAGCACGCCGCCCTGGATGGCGGCGCCGATGGCGACCACCTCATCGGGGTTGACGTTGCGGGCCGGGTCCTTGCCGAAGAACTGTTTGACGGCCTCAATCACCTTGGGCATGCGGGTCATGCCGCCCACCAGGATGACTTCGTCGATCTCGCCCGCCGTCAGGCCAGCATCCTTCAGCGCATTGCGGCAGGGCTCCATGGTGCGCGCCACCAGGTCATCCACCAGGCTTTCCAGCTTGGCGCGGGTGAACTGCATGACGAGGTGCTTGGGGCCGGAGGCATCGGCGGTGATGAAGGGCAGGTTGATTTCGGTCTGCTTGGCGGAGGACAGCTCGATCTTGGCCTTTTCGGCGGCTTCCTTCATCCGCTGCAGGGCGAGTTTGTCGCCACGCAGATCGATGCCGTTTTCTTTCTTGAACTCATCGGCGAGGTAATCGATCACCCGCTGGTCGAAATCCTCGCCGCCGAGGAAGGTATCGCCATTGGTGGATTTCACCTCGAAGACGCCATCGCCGATTTCGAGCACGGAGACGTCAAAAGTGCCGCCGCCGAGGTCATAGACCGCGATGATGCCGGAGGTTTTCTTGTCCATGCCATAGGCGAGGGCCGCGGCGGTGGGCTCATTGATGATGCGCAGCACTTCGAGGCCGGCAATGGCGCCGGCCTCCTTGGTGGCCTGGCGCTGGGCGTCATTGAAATAGGCGGGGACGGTGATGACGGCCTGGGTCACCTTCTCGCCCAGGAAATCCTCGGCGGTTTGCTTCATCTTGGCCAGGATATCGGCCGAAATCTGCTGCGGCGCGTATGTCTTGCCCTCAACCTCCACGGCGGCGTCACCATTGGCGGCGGCGACGATCTTATAGGGGGCGAGGCCGGCCTCCTTCTTCACCATCGCATCCTCGAACCGGCGGCCGATAAGGCGCTTGGTGGCGAAGAGCGTGTTGGTGGGGTTGGTCACCGCCTGGCGCTTGGCGGCCTGGCCGACGAGGCGCTCACCATTCTTGGCGAAGGCGACCATGGAGGGGGTGGTGCGGGCACCTTCGGCGTTCTCGATCACCTTGGGTTCGCCATCCATAATGGCGATGCAGGAATTGGTGGTGCCGAGATCGATACCGATGACTTTGCTCATCCGGGTGTACTCCTGGTGTGCGGCGGCTTGGATGCGGCCCCAGAAGGCACCGCGCCCGGCCCCTCGCGGATGGGGTTTGGGTTCGTAACCCCGCTCAGATATTCAGCGGGTGGCGGCTGGGCAAGGGGGTTTGTGCCGCGAAAACGGAAAAGCGCGGATTAATGCCTCGGGGCGGCGCGGGTATAGAAGCCGACGGGGTGGAGTTTTGGCAGGTGGAGTGGGAGAGGGGAGGGCATCTGGACGAGCTGAGGCGCCACCTATGCGCTAAGATGAGCCCTCAGCCGTTCGGGAACCCAATACCGGGGCCCGTTTTACACGGTCACGACGCGCGCCGGCCAAAACCCCAGCCTGCGTGTCAGTTCGGCGCTGCCCACGATGTGGCGGAAGGCATCGCGCGGGCCAAATTGGCCGCCGGGGAGTTACGAAGCTTCGGCTGCCGCATTTGCAAATGTGACGACCTCGTCGACAACTTCTCTCATACGCAGCATATCAAGCATCGACATGACGGTTTACTTTCGACTCGTTTTTTCCATAGATGAAATCTCCATGGCATTCGGATATTTTTATCCCTTCAATATTAAATCTTATATTTATATGGCAGTAATCTTCGCGCATTAATGTTGGTATAATAAAATTCTCTACAGACATTATTTCTGTGGATCCATACAAACGAAAATGAACTTCGATTTTCATTTGTTTTCGGCCAATGGGAGTTGCCCAGCCTGACCAGGAATGAAATGGGTGCTCACCAGGACGGTACTGGAGAATTATATTTCTGGGACTCGCCAGTGGAACGCCATCAATATTGATTTCGACCAATTCGACGGGCAATTCGCTTATTGCCGTCACAGTGAACCTGAGGGTGGTGCGTTGCCCAGTCCATTCCCTGGCAGGCCAGGTCGCCCATAAGCCATAGGCAAACGCCGCTAAAACCGCGGCCAGGATGCCTAAAAACAGCCGCAACCATCCCAACAAGGCACAACACCCCTATTGATGCCAAGGAATATATCAGAACATAAGCCGATATGCAAGGATAAATTCCTTTCCCGGCATATTTTTGAACCAGACGCAACGCCGCGGCTTGCCCAGCTCTGCGCGCCGGGTCCGGGATTCGCATGGCAGCTGGCTCCTCAGCCGGCGCGCTTGCCCAGAGCAGAGGCTGCGGCCGCCGCTCCAACGGCTCTGGCGGCGGAGCGAAGATGCAAGCCCGCTGCTGCAGGGGCTGTTAGATCTGGTTATTCGGTTGGGCGGGCGGGCAGCAAGCCCAATTGCTCAATGCGACGGCAGATCATCCTCCAGCGTGATGAGCGCACCCAGCACCTGGCCGCCCTTCACGTTCACCAGGAACGGATTGACCTCGCCCCCGGTGACCTCTCGGCGATGCGCCTGGCGCGAGTGCCATCGCCTCAGGCGATGGGTTGGGCGTGCAACTGAACAGCAATGCCCTCCAACCCGGTTACGGCGGGGTAGCGCTGCATCACCAGCGGGTCATGGCCAGGGATGATATGCTGCGGGCTGGGCGCGAGGGCGCGCAGCCTGTCAAACCCGTCCAGCATGCCGCCGACATGGAAGGCGGTGGTGAAAGGGCGGTTCTTCTCCAAATTCTCGTAGAAATGCGTGACGTCGGTGGCCAGCACCACTGTGCCGCGCGCGGTGTTGACGGTGACGCATTGCAGCCCGGCGCTATGGCCGCCGCAGGCATGGATCTTCAGCCCCAGTGCGAGTTCCGCATCGCCATCATGCCAAGCGACGCGCTCGGCGAAATTCATCCGGATGATACCGGCGACATCCTCGACCTCGAAGGAATGCCTCAGGCGGGCATGCTTCATGTAGTGGCCGCAGGCGTATTGCATCTCCGCCTCCTGCAGATGGAAGCGCGCCTTGGCGAATTTGTGGAAGCTGCCGACATGGTCGTAATGCAGGTGGCTGATGATCACATCCTCGACCATGTCGGGGTCGATGCCCAGCAGCTTCAGGCTCTCTATCGGGCAGCGCAGATAGGTGCGCTTGCGCCGTGCCGCCACCTCCGCGGTGAAGCCGGTATCGATAATCCAGGCCTTTCCCCCACCAACCGCCGCCCAGACGAAATAATCCATCGGCATCGGCGCGTCATGCGGATCGCCGCCAATGAAATGCTCGGCGCGCCTAGCCTCGCGCATGGCGTAGCGCAGGGCATAGACCTGATAAATGGGGATCATACCGCCTTGATCCAGCCGCCATCGACATCGAGGATAGCGCCCTGGATATAGCTGGCCTGAGCACTGGCGAGGAAGGCGACGACGCTGGCGATCTCGCTCGCCTCGCCGAAACGGGCGACGCCGGTGGCCTCGGCCAGCGCCGTGGCCGCCGCAGCCTCGTCCAGGCCGCGCTCCTCCATCACGGTCGCGATGCGGCTCGTCAGCCTTTCGGTGCGGATACTGCCCGGGTTGATGCAATTCACCCGCACGCCATCGCGCACGCCGCGATCAGCCAGGGATTTGGTCAGGTTCATCAGTGCCGCGTTGATCGAGCCGCCGATGGTGAAATCGGCACTCGCGATCTTGCCGCCGGCGCCGGCGATATGCACCACGCTGCCTTCGCTGGCCCGCAGATGCGGCCAGGCCGCGCGGGTCAGCCGAACGGCCGCCAGAAACTTCCCGGCGGTGCTATCAGCCCAGTCCTCATCGCTCAGCGTCAGAAAATCGCCGCGCTTCGTGGCCCCCGCGCTGTTCACCAGCAGGTCCAGCCGGCCGAAGCGCATGATGGCATCGGCCACCGCGGCGGCGGGCACCAGGGGATCGCGCAGGTCGCCAGCAAAACCCGCAGCCCCCGCCACGTCGCAGCCACCACGCGCCACGCCCAGCACATCCATGCCCTCTGCCACCAGCCGCTCGACAATGGCACGGCCAATGCCCTTGCTGGCGCCACTGACCAGCGCGACGCGGCCCTTCAGATCCTGATGCATCGCTCACTCCATCCGCAGATTGGCGGTGCGGACGAGGGTGGTCATCCGCTCCATCTCGGTCTTGAGATAGTCGCCGAATTGCGCGGGCGTGCCGCCTATTACCTCGGCGCCGAGATCGAGCAGCCTGGCACGGCTCTCGGGCGAGCCGACAATGGCCATGATGGCCAGGTTCAGCCGCGCGATGATGGCAGGCGAGATGCCCGCCGGGCCGATCATCGCGTACCATTCCACGATCTCGAAGCCGGGCAGCCCGGCCTCGGCCACCGTGGGCAGTTCCGGCAAATAGGCCTGGCGGGTGGCGGCGGTCACGGCCAGCGCGCGGAGCGAATCAGCGCGGACGAAAGGCAGGGTGGAGCTGGCATTGCCAAACATCAGCTGCAATTGCCCGCCCACCAAGTCGGCCAGCGCCGGCCCGCCGCCGCGATAGGGGATATGCACCATGTCGATGCCCGTCGCCGCCTTGAACATCTCGCCCGCGATATGGACAGAGCTGCCAATGCCCGGCGAGCCATAGGAAAGACGGCCAGGATTGGCGCGGCCATAGGCGATCAAATCCTGCACGCTATGGATCGGCAGCGCCTTATTCACCACCAGGATATTCGCGACATTGGCGAGGTGGAGGATGGGCGCCACGTCATTCAGCGGGTGATAGGGCTGGCGCGTCAGCAGCGCGCCGGTCACCAAGGTGCTGATGGTCAGGCAGATGGTGTGGCCATCGGCGGGCGCGCGCAGCGTTTCCACCACACCCACCGCGCCCGCGCCACCGCTGCGGTTCTCCACCACCACGGCTTGGCCCAGCGCCGTGGCCAGGGGAGGGGCAATCTGCCGGGCCAGGATGTCGGTCGTTCCACCGGGCGGAAAAGGGCTGATCAGGCGGATAGGCCGGCTGGGCCAGGTGCCTTGGGCGCGCGCGGTGGGGGCAAGGAGGGCTGGCGTGGCCAGGAGGGCGGTTCTGCGCTGCATCACATCACCAACGGGCGGCGATATTTGCTGCTGACCGTCTCAGGCTTGATCAGCCCGCCGGCCAGCGCCAGGGTCCAATAGCCGATATCGGCGAGGTGGACGATGGTGGCCTCCAGGCTGCGCACCAGCAATTCGCCCTCCCCACTATGGGCACCAGCGATATGCGCCACCTCCTCCGGCAGGCCGGCGAGGAGGCACAGATGCACACCATAGGCGGGGTGACGGATGCTGGGCAGGCCGGCGCCGCGCGGATCTGCCTCCCAACGCCTGCGGTTCTCCGGGTCGAATTCCCAGGGTTTGCCCACATCGTGGCAAAGGCCGCCAGCAATCACGATGTCATGCTTCACCGCCATCTCGGGGTGGCAGGCCTGCATCTCATGGCCCATGCGCATGGCGAGGCGGGTGACGCCGCGGATGTGATGCGTCTGGTCGCCCGCCTTGAGGGTCATCGAGCCCGGGTTGCCGCTGGGCGGGATGTCGCGAATGGCAGCGTATGAGGAGCGGGCAAGGGCCAGCGCCCAGGCCTCGATCACACCGCGGCGCAGGCCCGCATCGGTGATCTCGGCAATCTCAGGCAGTTCCTCGGCGATCTGTGCGCGCAGCGCGTCATCCGGCTCGCTTGGCATTTGCAATCCCTCACCCTTTGCATACACAATTCGCACGACTAGGCTCCTGCGAGAAGACAGGGAGTGGTTCATGCGTCGCACCGTGCTGAAGGCCATGCTGGCGGCGCCTTGCGCCTGGGCGCAGCCTGCGGGTTTCCCCAACAGGTCGCTGCGGATGATCGTGCCCTTCGCCGCCGGCGGGGCCGCCGATGTCGTGGCCCGGCTGATGGCGCAGGGCATGAGCGAGGCGCTGGGCCAGCAGGTGGTGGTGGAAAATCGCGGCGGCTCGGGCGGCGTGCTCGGCTCGGAGGCGGCGCTGGCCGCACCGGCGGATGGCTACAGCTTCGTCTTCCACACCCTCTCCTCGGCGGTGATCAATGCCGGGCTGTATCGCAACCTCAGCTTCGATGTGCGGCAGGCCTTTCTACCGGTCTCGCTGGTGGGGGTGCTGCCCAATGTGATTCTGGTGAATGGCCGCTTTCCGGCGCGCAACCTCGCGGAGTTGATCGCGCTGCTGCGGGCCAATCCCGGCAAATACACCTACGCCTCCTCCGGCAATGGCACGATCACCCATCTCTCCGCGCAATTGCTGATGACAATGATCGGGGCGCAGGCGCTGCATGTGCCCTATCGCGGCTCCGGCCCCGCGCTGCAGGATCTGGCTGCGGGCAATGCAGACATCATGGTCGATACGCTGGGCGGCGGCCCCGGCCTGCTCGAGGCTGGGCATATCAGGGCGCTGGCGGTGACCTCGGCACGCAGAAGCGCCACCCTGCCCAATGTGCCAACCGCAGCCGAGGCCGGGCTGCCAGGCTATGAGACCACCAATTGGCACGGCATCTTCGCCACCCAAAACACGCCCGCCGCGGCGGTGGCCAGGCTGGAGGCGGCCGCGATGGCAGCAGTGCGCAGCCCCGCCACACGGGCGAGGCTGGTGCAGGTGGGGCTAGAGCCGGCCGGCAGCACGGGCGCCGAATTGGCCAGTTTCTGGGATGCACAACTGGCGCTGTGGCTGCCCATCGTCAGGGCTTCAGGCGCGACGCCGGATTAAGAAAGCAAGATTGGAGAGAAAGTATTCTCTCCAAACCTCTCATCTATTTTTATCTGAAAAAAAGGAATGGCGGGGGGTTTGGGGGGAGGAAACACTTTTTCCTCCCCCCATGCTTGTTCACCGCAGCGCCGCCATAAACCCAGGAAGATCATCCCGCCAAACCGCCGCAATAGCCGCCTCGGCCTGCGGCGCATTCGCCACGAACTTGGCCTCCAATTGGGCGTCGCTCAGCGGCTTTGCCTCGCTGCCCAGTGGTGTCTCCACCGTATGGGTCAGGCTGCGCCCATCCGCGAGGGTCAGCGTCACCCGCGCCGCGCCGCGCGGCAGCGCGGTGTCCAATTCCGCGCGCACAAGGCCGCGCATGGCGGCGAGTGCCGGGTCGGCCACCGCCGGCTCCTCAAAATCCGCAACCCCCGCCGTGCCGCGCACCAGGCCCAGCGCCACGCAATGATGGATGCTCACCCGGGCGTCGCGGGCATTGCTCACGACGCGGTCGCCACGCGCCAGCAGCAGCGCGTCGCCGGCGACCGTGATGGCGGTGATCGCATCGAGGGGGGCTGCGTCGCGCAGCGCAATTGCCGCGTCGATGACGGCGTGGAAGACGATGCCGGCGGGGTAGGGTTTGAAGGTGTTGCGGGCGATTTCCCAGCGATCGCCCAAGCCCTCCAGCATGGCTGAGAGGTCGGGCGTATCGCCCATGGCGCGCGCCCAGCCCAGAGCGCCCTCGATGGCCGTGGGTGCCGCCTGCCAGCCGGCTTCGGCGAAGAGCGCCGCCTGCAGCCCGTGCCGCGCCGCGTTGCCGACGCCAAGGTTCTTTCCGGCCGTTGGCAGGTTTTCCACGATGCTCCCCGCGAGGCTGGCGGCGAGACCAATGGCATGGGCGGAGCGCACCGCATCCAGCCCCAGCAGCCTCGCGCAGCCGGCGGCGGCGCCCAGCACGCCGGTGGTTGCGGTGATGTGCCAGCCGCGATCGTAATGCCCGGGCGAGACGCCAAGGCCGATGCGGCAGGCCACCTCGCCGCCGAGCAGGAAGGCATGCAGCACGGCGGTGCCTGGCAATCCGCGCAGCTCGGCCAGCGCCAGCAATGGCGGGAAGATGGGCGCTGCGGGGTGGATCACCGTTGCCAGGTGGGTGTCGTCATAATCGAGCAGATTGGCGGCGATGGCGTTGACGAAGGCGGCTGTCATCGGGTCGGTACGCGTCGCCTGGCCAATCACGGTGGCGGCGGGCGCGCCGGCGGTGGGCAGCATCACGCTGAGTGCGGCGCGCACGGTCGCGTCCTGCGCCACGCCCATGGCGCAGCCGAGATGGTTGAGCAATGTCCGCCGCGCCGCGTGCAGCAGGGCGGCGGAGGGGGCGTCATGATGGGCCGTGAAGACGCCGAGGGTCTGGGTGACGGTCATGCGGCTTTGTCTAACAGCCCCTTGCCGCCACCGCCTACCGCCCAGCGGGTTCCCCAAGGGACCGGTACCCGGACGGATGCCCTCCCGTTCAGCGCTCGCTGGTAAATCTGCCGGGCTCCGCTAAGCCAGGAACAATCCATCAGGCAGCCTGCCCTTTGCCACGGCTGCCACCGCGTGGTCCAATTCCTCCAGGCTTGAGGTGCCGATGATATTCGTCGAAATCTCCGGCGCACCGATCACAAAGCGCAAGGCGAGTTCCACGAGATTCGCCGCATGGCCGGCGGCGACCAGCGGCAGGAACCGTCGCGCCGCCGAAACATCCTGCGCATAGGTCTCGCCCGAGGCGATCGGCTCAACATTCTGCACGCCAAGCGGGCTGCGCGCTTCCGTGCCGCTCAATGCACCGCCGGCGAGGATTCGAATGGCCATCACGCCGATATCCGCCCCGGCCGCATGCCGGATCACCCCGCCCAGATCGGGCGCATCCGGGCGGGCGGGGCCGATGCCGCTGGGATTGAGAAGGTTATAGGGCATCTGCGCGGTGGCGAAGCCGCCGACATCCAGCACCTGCCGGAGCGCTGCCGCATCGCCCAGGCCCGTGATGCCGAAAAAGCGGAACTTCCCTGCCGCGCGCAGGCGCTCCAGCGCCGGCACGGCTTCATTGAGGATTTGCTCGGGGGTGAAAGATGGCTCCGCACCCGCGAGGGTGATCGGGTTGTGCAGCTGGAAGATATCCACGCTATCCCGCCCGAGGCGGGACAAACTCTCCTCCAGCGAGGATGTGATGCGCCCCGCGATATCGCTGCGCTGCCCAGCAAAAACCCGCAATTTGGTCCCGACCACGGGATGGGCGCCGAGACCGCGAAGGGCGCGGCCCAGATTGCGTTCAGAGGCGCCGTCACCATAGACGGCGGCGGTATCGAAATAGGTGATGCCGTGATCCAGCGCGCGGCCAATGGCGCGGTCCTGCTCGGCCGCACTTCCCTTGACCATCAGCCCGCCAATGGCGCCGCAGCCATAGCCGAGCACAGAGACAGAAAGCCCCGTTCGCCCCAATCGCCGCTGTTCCATCCCAGATCTCCCCATGAATTGGGGCGGATGCTGGGCCATGGCGGCGCTTGCGGCAAGCCAGGCCGCACGCCATGCTCGCAGCAGAACCGGCCGCAGATGCCGGATTGGAGGATGCCCCGATGATGTGGTCTCGCCGCCTGCTGCTCGCCGCAGCGCCCAGCCTTGCTGTCACGCGCAAAGCCGCCGCCGCTTATCCGGACCGGCCCATCCGCGTCATCGTCCCCTTCGCCGCCGGCGGCAATACCGACATCCTGGCGCGCATCCTCACCGCTCGCATGGCCGAGCGGCTGGGCATACCGATGGTCATCGAGAACCGGGCGGGTGCGGGCGGCAGCATCGGCGCGGAGTTGGTCGCGCGGGCCTCGCCAGATGGCTATACGCTACTCTTCGGCGCGGGTGGGCCGCTGACGGCCAATCCGGTGCTGCAGGCCAGGCTGCCCTATGATGTGGAGCGCGATTTCCGGCCGATTGGCCTGGTGGGCATCCTGCCCATGGTGTGCCAGATCACGCCGCGCCTCGCCGCGCGCAGCCTGGCCGATCTGCTGGGGCTGATGCGCGCGCGCCCCGGCATGGTGACGGTGGCGACCCCGGGCAATGGCAGTGCGGCGCATCTGGCGTTGGAACTGCTGATGGCGAACGCGAATGTTCGTGCCTCGCATGTGCCCTATCGGGGCGGCAGCGCCATGATCCCCGACCTGATCAGCGGGGCGGTGGAGGTGGCCATGGTCGAGCTTCCCTCAGCCTTGCCGCTGCACCGGGACAACCAGGCGCCGATCATTGCCATAGCAGCGCGGGAGCGTTCAGACTTGCTGCCCAATGTGGGTACTTTCATCGAGGCCGGCCTGGCGGGCTTTACTGCCGGCAGCTATGGCGGATTGCTGGCACCGAGCGCTGCATCGCCGGAGGTGATCACCACCTTGCAGGCTGCAGTTTCCGCCACGCTGGCGGAGCCGGCGGTGCTCTCTCGCATTGCCGAGGTGGGCGCCATTCCATCCATTGAGGCACAGCGCTCGCCAGAGGGTTTCACCGCCTTTCTCCGGCAAGAACTGGCCAATGCGCGGCGCGCGGCCGAACTCGCCGGCCTGCGCCCGGGGTGATGCTCCGGGAACGCAACAGGAGGCGGAAACACGAAGCGCGAGGGGGAACAAGATCGAGGGGCATTGCCCGAAGATGCGGCTGGTGCGCGCTGCTCGCGCTGGTGAAGTGGCTGCCGCTCAGTTACAAAAGCGCTCCCTCCATCATGGAAGCATGCGTGACCGCCAGGAAGGATATCACCGCCCCCAGGCCGCGATACCGCCAGATCGCCGATGCATTGCGGGCGGAAATTCGCGGCGGGCAATACGCCATCGGCACCATGCTGCCGACCGAGACAGAGCTTTGCGGGCGCTTTCAGGCCTCACGCCACACCATCCGTGAGGCGCTGCGGCTGGTTGAGGATGCAGGCCTCGTCGCCCGCCGCCAGGGCAGCGGCACCACCATCATCGCACATGATGATGCAGGCCGGCTGGTGCAGGATATTTCGCGCGTCGGCGGGCTGCTGCAATACCCTGATGAGACGCGGCTGAGCGTGCTGCGCGCCCAGGAATCGGTGCTTGATGATGAGAGTTCGGCACTCATGAACATGCCAGCGGGCGAGACCTGGCTGCGGGTCGAGGGCATCCGCCGGCTGCACGGCACCGCCCCGCCCATCTGCTTCACCACGCTGTTGCTGCCACCCGCATTCGCCGCCTTCGTGGAGGAGATCGGCCAGGAGCCCGGGCCGGTCTATGCCCTGCTCGAACGCCGCTTCGGGCTTCGCCTGGCCTCGGTGGATGTGGAGCTTTCCGCCGGCGGCGTGCCAGCGCCGCAGGCGGCGCTGCTGGAGGTCGAGGCCGGCGCGCCGGCGCTGATGATCCGCCGGCGATACATTGACGCAACGGGCCGGGTCTTCGAGGTCTCGCATAGCTGCCACCCGGCGCCGCGCTTCCATTATCGCGCCACACTCAGGCGCGAAGTGTAAGCCCGATCCGTTCAGCCAGCGCGATGACCCGCTGCGCCCGTTCGACAATCGGATAATCCACGAACCGCCCCTCCACCTGAATCGAGGCGAGACCCGCAGCCTCGGCCTGGGCAAAGGCTGCGACAATGCGATGGGCGCGCGCCACTTCCGCCTCAGGGGGGGAATAAGCGGCATTGGCGATGGGCACCTGGTCGGGATGGATGCACAGACGGCCCTGGAAACCCAGCGCCACACCCCGGGCGCAGGATGCGCGGAAGGCCTCCATCTCGCGCAGTTCAATCCAGACCGTGTCGATCGGCGCTTCCAGCCCGGCGGCGCGGCTATGCAGCACCATCTGGGCCCGGGCGGGTTCCAGCACGGTCTCGGCAAGGTCCCAACTCATGCCGAGGTCGAGCGTATAGTCGCCCGCGCCGAAGCTGAAGCGCTTCACCCGCCCGCCCAGGGCCACGGCGCAGGCCATCAGCGCCGGCAATGCCGCCATGCCGCGCGCGGTTTCGATGATGGGCATCACCTCAATGCCGCGCTCGGGCAGCCCCTGGTCGCGTTCGAGGTCGCGCATCAGCCAATCCACGGCGACAAGCTGGGCCGGCTCTTCCAGCTTGGGCAGCACCAGGCCATCCAATGGCTTGGAGACCACGGCCTGGATGTCACCGGGGCAGAATTCGGTATCGAAGCTATTGACCCGAACAAAGCCGCGGCAGGTGCGCGGCCGCTCGAGCGCCGCGCGCACCAAGGCCCGCGCGGCGACCTTGGCGGAGATCGCCACCGCATCCTCAAGGTCGAGAATCGCGGCATCGGCGCCGGTGGTGAGCACCTTCTCGGCGCGTCGGGCATGGTCGCCTGGGGCGAAAAGGAAGCTGCGGCTGGGCGCGGTCATCGCTTGGTTCCGTGGTGTGGGATTCGCTGATAGGCGGCGCGGGGCGGCTCGTCCAGGTAGATTTGTCCGTATGTTTGACACCCCACCAAACCCCGATCATGCTCCCCCCAACGCGCTGCACGATGCGCGATATGGAGCAACGCCATGGATAGCCTGCCGCTCGACGTCACCACGCGCGCGCCGAACTCACGCCAATTCGCCGATGTCACCCTGGCGCTGACCGGAGCATTGAACGGCTGATGCCCCCCCGCAACGACATGGCCATGGTGGCCTTCCTGCAGGCACAGAATTGCTCGAACTACCCAGGCTCCTGGCGGCATCCTGAAACCGTGCAGGATTTCCTGAAGCCGCAATACTACCAGCGCATCGCCCGCACGCTGGAGGATGGCCGCTTCCACCTCGCCTTCTTCGATGACCGCCTGGCCCTGCCCGACATTCTCGGCCACGACCATGCCGAGGCCGTGCGCAACGGCATCCGCGTGGTCAAGCTGGACCTGATCTCCATCCTGACCGCCATGGGCCTGGCCACGGAAAAGCTCGGCCTCGGGGGCACCTATTCCACCACTTATTACGAGCCCTATCACGTCGCCCGCGTCTTCGCGACGCTGGACCATATGCTGGGCGGGCGCGTGGCCTGGAATGTCGTCACTTCGCTGAATGACAGCGAGGCGCATAATATGGGCCGCGCCGAACATCCCGAGCACGACCTGCGCTACGACCGGGCCGAGGAATTCATGCAGATCGTCCTCAGCCAATGGGATGCCTGGGGCGATGATGCCATTATCAATGACCGCGAAAGCGGCATCTTCGCCGATCCGGCCAAGGTCAAGCGGCTGAACTTCGAGGGGCGCTGGTATAAGAGCCAGGGCACCTTCACCGTGCCACGCACGCCGCAAGGCCGCCCGGTGCTGATCCAGGCCGGCCAGAGCGGCCGCGGCCGCATTTTCGCGGCGAATTGGGGCGACCTGATCTTCGTCATCTACCCCAATCTCAAGGCGGGGCAGAAGGTCTATGCCGAATTCAAGGCGCAGGTCGCAGCTTCGGGCCGTGACCCCGACACCGTGCGTGTCTGTCCGGCCGTCTATGCCATCATCGGCAATAGCGAGGATGAGGCGGCGGAGAAGCGGGCGCTAATCGAGAGCCTGGCCAAGCCTATCGACGGGCTCGCCCTGCTATCGGAGGTGCTGAATTATGACTTCGCCTCCAAGGGAATGGATGAAGCCTTCACCGATGAGGAACTGGCCGGTATCAAGGGCTTGCAGGCCATCCGTGACCGTGTCGTCGCAGGCTCGGGCAAGCAGAACCCCACCCTCGCCGATTTCGTCAGCATCAGCGGCCGCGGCACCATCCGCGAATTCCCCTGCTTCAGCGGCACCGCCAAACGCGTCGCTGAGGAAATGCATCATTGGTATGAGGCCCGCGCCTGCGACGGCTTCGTCCTCGCTGCCACCCATATGCCCGGCTCCTATGAGGATTTTTGCCGGCTGGTGGTGCCGGAACTGCAACGCCGCGGCGTCTTCCGGCGCGAATTCACCGGCACGACACTGCGCGAAAACCTTGGCCTGCCGCGCGCAAAACCCTTCGACTGGCAAAGGACGCCGCAGCAGGGAGCAAGCGCATGAGCCTACCCCGCCGCGCCTAAGCAGCGCCCCCTGCCCTAGCTTGCGCGGATCATCTCCGCCGCCCGCTCGGCAGTCATCAGCACGGCCGGGTGGATGTTGGAGGAGGGCATGAGCGGAAACACCGAGGCATCCACAACCCGCAGCCCCTCCACCCCGCGCAGCCGCAGCTGCGTGTCCAGCGGTGCATGGTCATCGCTGCCCATGCGGACGGTGCCGCAAGGGTGATAGACGGTGGTGCCGGCCTCACGCAGATAGGCGAGGGTGGCGGCGTCATCCTCCACATGGCGGCCAGGCGCCAATTCCTCCTCGATCAGCCCTGCGAAGGGCTTGGTGGCGGCGATGCGGCGCGCAAGCTTCGCAGCCTCCAGCATCACCCGCACATCATTCGGATGCGTCAGGTAATTGGCCTCGATGCGCGGCTTATCCTCAACGCGGGCGCTGCGCAGGGTGATCTGGCCGCGGCTATCGGGGCGGCACTGGCAGAAATTGAAGGTGAAGCCCGGCTGCTTGTGCAACGCCGCTGCCGAGACGCCCTTGGGCGCATCGAGTGAATAGTTCACGAATTGGAACTGCACCTCCGGCTCCTCCGAGCCAGGCAGCACGCGCGCAAACAGGCTCGCTTCCGAGGCGCCTATGGTCATATGCCCACGCCGGCCCAGCGCCCATTCCAGGCCCATCTTCGCCATCTTCAGCGGGTTGGCCATGGTCTCGTTCAGCGTATCGGCCGGCTTGGTGCGATAGGCGTAGCGCACCAGCATATGGTCCTGCAGGTTCTGGCCGATCTGGGGCGAATGCACCCGCGTTTCGATACCCAGCCCCTGCAGCGCCGCCCCATCACCAATGCCCGAGAGCATGAGCATTTTGGGGCTCTCGATCGCACCGGAGGAGAGGATGACCTCCCGCCGGGCGCGATGGGTCTCCTCCACCCCATCGGCGCGGCGAACAACGACCCCAACGCAGCGCTGCCCCTCAAACACCAGCCGCACACCAAGGCGCTCGGTCTCCACGCGCAGATTGCTCCGCTTCAGCGCGGGGCGCAGATAGGCCACGGCCGGGCTCCAGCGCCTGCCCTTATGGACGTTGAGCTGGTTGGGGGCGACGCCCTCAAACCACTCGCCATTATTGTCGGCATTGCGGGGGAAGCCCAGCGCCTCGCAGGTCTCAACGAAGGCGCGACAGCCCGGCGTGGGGCTTGGCACCTCGGCAATCTGCATCGGGCCGTCCTGGCCACGCAGCGGGCTCGCCGGGCCGTTGAAGGTTTCGAGTTTACGAAAGGCGGGCAGGCACTCATCATAGGACCAGCCGCGCGCGCCGGATTGCGCCCAGCGGTCATAATCACGCGGTGAGCCGCGCAGAAAGACCAGCCCGTTCACACTGCCCGAGCCGCCGATGACCCGCCCGCGCGGCCAATAGATCTGGCGATCATTGAGTTCGGGCTCAGGCTCGGTCTGGTAATTCCAATCGAATTTCTTGGTGACGTAGAGCTTGGCGAAGCCCATGGGGATGTGAATCCAGGGGTTGCGGTCCCAGGGTCCGGCCTCCAGCAGCGTCACCGCCGTCGCCGGGTCTTCGGAGAGGCGGGCAGCCAGGACGCAGCCGGCCGAGCCGCCGCCGAGGATCACATAGTCGGCTACGAGCTCGCTCATCGGGTAGCCTCAGCCATCGCGCGTTTCCCCTGGTGTCGTCCGTCAATGCTACAATGTCGTGGTGGAAAATTGGAACCATCACGACAGCCCTATTCCCGAAGACCGGCTGCCTCGGCGATAGGACGAAGACTGCACCGGGCTCGCGGGGGGTTCTGCTCCCTTCTCGGGCTCACTCGCCTGCCGCCTCCACCGCGGCATTGCGTGCCGGCGCCGCCTCCCCCGCCCGCCGGGCGCGGAACATGCGCAGCACAAGGACGAAGAACAGGGGCACGAACAGCACGGCCAGCACCGTGCCAGCGACGACACCGCCGATCACGCCGATGCCGATCGCATTCTGCGCGCCCGAGCCCGCGCCGGTGGCTATGGCCAGCGGCACCACGCCCAAGGTGAAGGCGAGCGAGGTCATGATGATCGGGCGCAGCCGCTGGCGCGCGGCCTCCTCCGCCGCCTCGATCAAGGAAAGACCACGGTTGAACCCCTCGCGGGCGAATTCAACGATCAGAATGGCGTTCTTGGCGGTCAACCCTATCGTCGCCAGCAGGCCGACCTGGAAATACACGTCATTGGCCTTGCCGCCAAAGAGGGTGGCGAGCACCGCCCCCAGCACGCCCAGCGGCACCGCCAGCAAGACGGCGGTGGGGATCGACCAGCTTTCGTAAAGTGCTGCGAGACACAGGAACACCACCATCAGCGACAGCGCGTAGAGTGCCGGCGCCTGCCCCGCGGATTGCCGCTCCTGGAACGAGATACCGCTCCACTCAAAGCCAAAGCCCGCAGGCAATTGCCCCGCCAGCCGCACCATCTCGTCCATCGCCTGGCCACTGGTGAAGCCTGCGGCCGGCTGGCCCTGAATCTCGCGCGACGCGATGCCGTTGAAACGTTCCAGCCGCGGCGAGCCAAAGCCCCATTCGGTGCGGCCGAAAGCCGAGAAAGGCACCATCTGCCCCTGGGCGTTGCGCACGAACCATTTATCGAGGTCGCCGGGGGTCATCCGCGATTCCTGATTGCCCTGCATGAAGACGCGCTTGACCCGCCCGCGATCCATGAAGTCATTGACGTAGGTGGCACCCCAGGCCGTGGCCAGGGTGGTATTGATCTCGGTGACGGAGAGGCCCAGGGCGCTGGCGCGTTCCCAATCCACGATCAGGCGAAACTGCGCTTCGTCATTGAGGCCATTGGCCCGCACCCGCGTCAGCACCGGGCTTTCATTGGCCAGGCGCAGCAACTGGTCACGTGCCGCCATCAGCGCGTTATGGCCCAGGCCGCCGCGGTCCAGCAGTTGGAAGGAGAAGCCGGTGGCATTGCCCAGTTCACGCACGGCGGGCGGTGAGGAGGCGATGATCAGCGCGTCCTGATAGCCGCCGAAACGCGCATTGATCCGCGCCGTCAGCGCCGAGACACTGTTTTGGCCCCCCTTTCGCGCGTCCCAGTCGCGCAGGGTGATGAAGCCCAGGCCGGAATTCTGGCCACGGCCGCCAAAGCTGAAACCATTGATCGCGAAGAAATTATCGACCGCGGCGGCCTCCTCCTCGCGCAGGTAGCGGCCCAATTCGTTCAGCGCGCGCTGCGTGCGGTCGGCGGTCGCCCCCGGCGGGGCGGTCACCTGCGCGAAGGCAATGCCCTGGTCCTCATTGGGCAGGAAGCCGCCGGGCACGCGCAGGAAGGCATAGCCCAGGGCACCGAGCAGCGCGACATAGATCAGCATCATCCGCGCCGGCCGGCGCATGCTGGCGCGCACGCTGCTGACATAGCCGCCCGTGATCCGGTCGAAGCCTCGGTTGAACCAGCCGAAGAAGCCGCGCGTGCCCTGGCCGGGCTTATGCGGCCGCAGCATGGTGGCGCAGAGCACCGGGGTAAAAAACAGCGCCACCAGCACCGAGAGGCTCATGGCGGTGGCGATGGTCACCGAGAATTGCCGATAGATCACCCCCACAGACCCGCCGAAGAAGGCCATCGGCAAGAACACCGCCGAGAGCACAAGCGCGATGCCGATCAGCGCGCCGGTGATCTGATCCATCGATTTGCGCGTGGCCTCCAGCGGCGAGAGATGCTCCTCCGCCATCACGCGCTCGACATTCTCGACCACCACGATCGCGTCATCCACCAGCAGGCCGATGGCCAGCACCAGGCCAAACAAGGTGAGGGTGTTAATGCTGAAGCCGAGCGCCTGCAGCACCGCGAAAGTGCCCAGCAGCACCACCGGAATGGCCATGGTGGGTATCAGCGTGGCGCGGAGGTTCTGCAGGAACAGGAACATCACCACGAAGACCAGCGCCACCGCTTCCAGCAGCGTCGTGATCACGCTCTTGATGGAGCGCTGCACGAAGGGTGTGGTGTCCTGCAGATAAGCAACTTCGAGCCCGGGCGGGAAGTTCGGGCGCAGCCGTTCCACAGTGGCGCGGACGGCGGCCGCGGTGTCCAGCGCATTGGCACCGCTGGCCAGCCGGATGCCGATGCCGCTGGCCGGGCGGCCATCGAGCAGGGTGGTGATGGCGTAATTCTCGCCGCCAATGGCAATCTGCGCCACGTCACGCAGGCGCACCTGCGAGCCATCGGCGCGAACCCGCATCAGGATGGCGCCGAATTCCTCCACGCTCTGCAGATAGGAGGGTCCGATGATGGTGGCATTCAATTGCTGACCCGGCAGGGCCGGCAAACCACCCATCTCGCCGCTCGAGACCTGCACATTCTGCGCCCGCACCGCCGCCGCCACATCAGAGGGCGTCAGCCCGAAATTGATCAGCTTCGCCGGATCCAGCCAGATCCGCATGGCATATTGCGCGCCAAAAATCTGGAAATCGCCCACGCCTGGGCTGCGGCTGATCGGGTCCTGCAGGTTGGATACGAGATAGTCGGAGATGTCGAGGCGTTCCATCCGGCCATCTGCCGAGACGAAGCCTACCACCAGCAGGTAATTGCCGGAGGATTTCACCACACGGATGCCCTGCTGCTGCACCGTCAGCGGCAGGCGCGGCACCGCCAATTGGACGCGGTTTTGCACCTGCACCTGGGCGGTATCGGAATTGGTGCCTGGTGCGAAGGCCAGCTGGATGCGGGCCTGGCCATCCTTGGTCGTCTGGCTGTCGAAGAAGAGCAGATTGTCGATGGCGCTGAGTTGCTGCTCGATGATCTGCACCACAGTCGTCTGCACAGTCTCCGCCGAGGCGCCGGGATAGCTGACATTGATGGAGATGGCCGGGGGCGCGATGGCCGGGTATTGCGAGACGGCCATGCTGCGCAATGCCAGCAGCCCGGCCAGCATCATGCAAATCGCGATGACCCAGGCGAAGACTGGGCGATCGATGAAGAAACGGGCCACGGCGCGGTCCTAGCTCGCGACCCGCGCGGGGGCGCGCTCGCTTGGCTGCACCCGGGTACCGGCACGCACGCGCTGCAAGCCCTCAATGATCACCCGATCGCCAGGGGCCACCCCTTCGGTCACCAGCCAGTCATTGCCGATGACGCGGCTGGCGCGCAGGACGCGGCTTTCCACCACCCCTTCGGCATTCACCACAAAGACCATGGGCTCGCCGCGCGGCGTGCGCATCACCGCACGCTGTGGCACGAGCAGGGCGCGGTCAGTCACCCCTTCCTCAATGCGGGCGCGGACGAACATGCCCGGCAGCAACAGCTGGTCCGGATTGGCGAAAACCGCGCGGATGGTGACCGAGCCGGTGCCCTGGTCCACAATCACCTCGGAGAACTGGATTTCGCCGGCATGGGGATATTCGGAGCCGTCCTCGAGCAAAAGCCGCGCCACCACCCGGTCGGCCGAGGGGCGGCGCAGCGCGCCGCTGGCAACGTCGCGCCGGTGCTGCAGCAGCACAGCGCTGGGCTGCGTGATGTCCACCAGCATCGGGTCAAGCTGGGTGACGGAGACAAGGGCGGTGGGCTGATTGGCGGTGACAAGCGCGCCCGGCGTCACATTCGAGCGGTTCGTGCGTCCGGAGATTGGTGATACGACGCGGGTATAGCTCAGATCGATCCGCGCGGTTTCGAGTGCTGCGCGGGTGGACAGAATATCCGCCTGGGCCTGGCGCAGCGTCGCCTCGGCGTTTTCCAGGTTCTGCTCGCTCACCACCTGCGACCGCGCGAGGGAGCGCAGACGGTTGGCCGTGCTCAATGCCAGGCGCTCGGTCGCTTCGATGCGCACCAGCGCCGCCTCGGCGCGCCGCTGCGCGGCCTCGAAGGGTGCGGGATCGATCTGGAACAGGGGCTGGCCGGCCCGGACGGCCTCACCCTCGTTGAAGAGGCGCTCGCGCAGCACGCCGCCGACCTGGGGGCGAATCTCGGCCACCCGGAAGGGTGCGGTGCGCCCGGG
The DNA here is from genome assembly GCA_945901085.1 of Rhodovarius crocodyli. Taxonomy (GTDB): domain Bacteria; phylum Pseudomonadota; class Alphaproteobacteria; order Acetobacterales; family Acetobacteraceae; genus Rhodovarius; species Rhodovarius crocodyli_A. The sequence goes on from CAMDJV010000010.1 coordinate 107,515, forward strand.
AAGCACGGAGCTGACCGGGATTTCCCGGCGCTCGAGGGTTTGCACGGTCACGGCGATGACTGGCGAAACGGGTTGCGGGGGACTGGCTGCGGCGCGGCTTGGCTGATCGTCACAGCCGGAAGTGGCGGTGAGCACCAAGCAAAATGCCAAAAGCCGGCCTGCCCAGCCCCGCGACAGGCAAAAAGACGCTGCGCCAGGCTGCACCATCGCGCGAGATTGTCTGGTCATGAAGCCTCTTTTGCAGCCATTCGTTTCGCAAGCAGCACCATGTGTTTAAGATTTCGTCAAACTGCAAGCGAAATTTCTGAGTGAATCAGTCGGATTGGCACGGAACCTCCCATGCCTGCCTCGGACTTGTGCGACGGCGGCTGCGAAGGGGATGCCGCTGCCTGTTTTAGAGATCGCCCAATGCTACGTCAAAACATACGGAATCTTCATGCCATTCGTCGCCGGCCAGATCGTGTCCCATCCCGTGGTGTACGAGCGATGACCTCAGCGGGTTGAGCCGCCGCGTCAGTCGGCCACTGCTGACAGGCTTACGGGCGAAGTATCGCTGATGGCGCTGATGGTTTCCAGTGTCATATAGCGAGCGCGCTGTGTGGCC
>CAMDJV010000011.1 GCA_945901085.1 Rhodovarius crocodyli
GTGGCGCATGGCCTGCCCACCCTGATCGCCAATTTTATGCTGCCGCAGCAAAATTCCATGGGAAGGCTGCTGGCGCAGAATGATGCCCGCAACCCCGTCTGGTTCGTCGGCCGGCTCAATGCCGTCATTGCCGAGCGCGCCGCCACCCAGGCCAATACCTATGTCATGGATCTGGATGGCATCGCCGCCAGCATTGGCCGCCGCCATATCCAGGACGACATCATCGCGATGAACAGCCACAATGTGTTCATCAGCGACTGGGATTTCCCGCATGACCAGAACCGGCTGCATCCGCCGGCCTCGATCATGCAAATGCACGCCATCAAGACTGACGAATTCATCATGGCCGTCTGGAGCGAGGCGGCGGCCATGCTGCGAACCATCCGCCAGCAGGATGGGGTAAAACTCGTCATCATCGACCTCGATGACACGCTCTGGCGCGGCGTGATTGCCGAGGAGGGGGTGGGCAACCCGGCGCTGATCGAGGGCTGGCCGCTGGGCGTGATCGAGGCGCTGAGCATGCTCAAGCGGCGGGGCATTCTGCTGGCCATTGTCAGCCGCAATGATGAGGCGACGATCCGCAGGCTCTGGCCCGAGGTGATCGGTGACCGCCTGCCTTTGGAGGAATTCGCCGCCATCCAGATCAATTGGCAGCCTAAGCCGACCAATGTCGCTGCGGTGCTGCAGGCCTGCAATCTGCTGGCGCGCAGTGCGGTTTTCATCGATGACAACCCGGTGGAACGTGCAGCGGTGCAGGCGGCGCATCCTGATATCCGGCTGCTGGGGCAGGATCTCTATTACCTCCGCCGCATCTTACTCTGGGCACCGGAATTGCAGGTGGCCGCCATCACCGAGGAGGCCGGGCGGCGCACGGCAATGATCCAGGCGCAGGGCAAGCGGGAGGCAGCGCGGGCGCTCATGCCGCGCGAGGAATTTCTGGAGGGCTTGGGGGTGGTGATGACCCGCTTGCGCATCACCAGCACCGACCATCCGCGCTTTTCGCGCGCCTTCGAATTGTTAAATAAATCCAATCAATTCAATACGACCGGCCAGCGCTGGTCACCCGAGGCGATGCATGGCTTTCTGGCCGGCGGCGGGCGGATTGAGGCGTTTGAGGTGGCGGATCATTTCACCCAATATGGCCTGGTTGGCCTGGCGCTGATCGAGGGTGCGGCCATTGTGCAATATGTGATGAGCTGCCGGGTGCTGGGGCTGGAGGTGGAGGCCTGCGCGATGGCCTTGTTGGCGGCGGAGCTGGTCGCGCAATACGGCGCAGCGCGCGGGGTGATGGTGGCGACGGAGGCGAATATCCTCTGCCGCACGCTGTATGAAAAGGCGGGCTTTGTGGCCATGGATTGCCATTGGCTGGCGCGAGAGGGAATGCTCCGGCCAGCACCTGCGCATATTCGGCTGGGTTAGGCTGCAAACCCAATCCCTTCTCGCTTCTGCGCGCAGTTCAGAAAGGAACCGGCTGACGCCGATGGGTGTCGTGCCATCCTCGCAAGTGTTGTTGACACCTTCCGCCAAGGTGGCGGAGCCTGATAAGTCAGACAGGCTGCCTGGTCCATTATTCGGCTCGCCTCTGGCGCGGCCCATGCGAAAAACAGACCAGGATAAAAGGATAAAGTGATGAAGGGTTGGCGCGCGCGGATCGGCTTCTTGGTGGCACCGGGCAATCCCACGGTCGAGCCGGAGATGCAGGCGCTTTGTCCTCCTGGTGCCTCACTGCATTTCACCCGCCTCAGCGCTTCAGGGCCGGCCGGCACCCATGCGGGCCAGGAGGCGCGCAACCTCAGCCAGGCGGCCAGCGTGCCGGAGGCGGTGAAGCTGCTGGCGATGCTCTCGCCGGCGGTGATCGTGCTGGCGCATACGGCCACAAGCTACACGCTGGGCCAGGCACGCGAGGCGGCGCTGGTCGCGCAGATGGAGGCGCTCTCAGGCACGCGCTTCATCACCGCCTTCGGCAGCACGCTGGCAGCCCTGGCCGCGCTCGGCTCTACGCGCATCGCCTATGGCACGCCCTATTCTGAAGCCACGACCTTGCAGGGCAAACAGCACCTGGAAGCGCATGGCATCACTGTGGTCAGCCATGGCACCTTGCCGAATGTTCGCAACATCTACGAGGAGAGTGCGGCGCGCGCCTATGCCCTCGCCCGCAGCGTGAACCACCCCGATGCGCAGGCGGTGTTTCTGAGCGGCACCGGAATGCCAACCATCGGCGTGCTGCAGACGCTCGAGGATGATCTGGGCAAGCCCGTTATCTCGGCCGCCTCGGTGATGATGTGGCATGCCCTGCAAGTGGCTGGAATCCGGCATTCGCAGCCCGGTTATGGCCGCCTTTTCGCCTGAAATACGCGGCCCTCTTCAATGCCGGGACCAAACATCTCAAATCAACAATGTATCGAAGATGCAGGAAACTCATCGACATCTATCTCGACACTGCCGGGCAGCCCATGGGGCAGAGCCCATCGATCCCATTGTCGCTCGATGTTGGTTGTTCAGCAGCCTACTACAACCAGCCCTTCTGCTTGAAATACAGCACCGGCAGCACCCCTGTGCAGATCATCAGCCCAATCGCCAGCGGATAGCCAATCATCCATTCCAGCTCGGGCATATGCTGGAAATTCATGCCATAGACACTGGCGATCAGCGTGGGCGGCATCAACGCCACCGAGACCACCGTGAAGGTCTTGATAATGCCATTCTGCTCGACATTGATGATGCCCAGCACCGCATCAAGCAGGAAGGTCGCGCGCGAATTGAGGAAATTCGCGTGTTCCACCAGCGAGCGCACATCGCGCACCAAGGTCTTGATCGTGCCCTGGTTCTCCTTGCGGATGGCGATGCTCTTCTCGGCACCAACAAAGGTGAGAATGCGGTTGAGGCCGAGCAGCGTCTCCGAGGCGCGGGTCGTCACCTCCCCCACCTGACCGAGCGTGATCAGCACATCCTTCAGCGCAGCACTGCGCTGATTGACCTTCATGTCACCGCGCGCAGCCTGAAAGGATTTCGTGCTGGCACGGTCCATATCGCCGCCGATGCGCTCCAAAATATCGGCCAGCCGGTCCACGATCTGCTCGAAGAGATGCAGCATCACACCATCGGGGCTGTGCAGCATCATCGGCGCCTTCTGGCAGCGCGCGGCGAAGGTGGGGAAGGCCTTGGGCGTGGCATAGCGCACGGTGATCAAGGTGGTATTGGTCAGCACGAAAGTGATGGCGGTGGAGCCGAATTCGCCCACATCCATGCCATAGAGAAAATTCGCGGTGAGGAAGAGGTCATCCCCTTCCTTATAAAGCCGCGAGGAGCTTTCGATCTCCTGCATTTCCTCACGCGTGGGCACCTCAACCCGCAGGGCGGTCTGCACCGCATGTTCCTCGGCCATGGTCGGGTGCAGCAGGTCGATCCAGACGGCAGCGCGCAGCTCCGCCTCCGTGGGCAGGCCCTCGCGCAGCACCATGTGCCCGTTTTCAATACTATAGGCCTGGATCATCTGGCAGCTCCGCGCGGCAGCAGAGCGCTTCTAGACCGGGTTGCGCCGCAATGTCACCCAGCCGGCGGTTGCATTGCGAAGTCACGCGCCACCGCGGCAAAGTCGCGCGCCTGGCGATGGCGCGGGCTGGGCTGCGTGCCATCCTCGGGCCGCACCAATTGGCAGCAGGCCATCCCGGCCGCGGCTGCGGCATCCAACTCCTCGGCCACATCGGAGAGGAAGAGAATATCCCCCGGCGGCAAGGCGAGGGCGCTGGCAATGGCGGCATAACTCGCCACCTCGCGCTTCGTTCCCATGCGGGTGTCGAAAAACCCTTCGAAGAGCGGCGCCAGATCGCCCGCCTCGGAAAAGCCGAAAAGCAGGCGCTGCGCCTCCTCGCTGCCCGAGGAATAGACGGCAAGCCGCGTGCCGGCCGCATGCCAGGCCCGCAGGGCCGGCGCCACATCGGGCCACAGATGCCCACGCAGCCTGCCATCGGCATAGCCCTGGCGCCACATGATGCCCTGCAACGCCTTGAGCGGCGTGACCTTGGCATCCACTGCCATCCAGCCCCGCAGCGTGTCCAATGGCGGCTGGCCCGGTGCGGCGGCGCGCACATCATCAAGCACCGCCGCCACCTCCGCCACGCCCTGATGCAGGGCGATGAATTCCTCTAGCGCCTGGGCAATGAAGGGAAACAGCGTGCGATGGACAAAGGCAATCGCCGTCGTGGTGCCCTCGATATCGGTGAGGACCAGCCGAGGCGCCATCACGCCGTGATCGCGGGGAAGCGCTCGGCGAGGTCAGAGCCGGTGTAATGCGGCGTCCAGCCCGTGGTGTCGGTGAAAACCCGCAGCACGGTGAAGTTGGGCTCGGTGCCCGCATCGAACCAGTGGGTGGCATTGGCCGGCACTGAGATCAGATCGCCCGCGGTGCAATGGGCATCATATATCCGCCCACCAATATGGAGGACGAAATTGCCCGCACCCTCATGGAAGAAGCGCACCTCATCCTCGGTATGGGTATGCTCACTCAGAAATTTCTGCCGCATCGCATCCTTCATCGGGTGCGAAGGGTCGAGCTTGATGACATCGGCGGTGCCCGCACCGGTCTCGCCCATGAAACTGTCGAGCCGCGGCCTGTAGGCAGCCATCACGGTATCGGCATCAGCGCCCGCGGGCAGGGGTGTCACCCCCCAGCGCTCGAAGCGCACGCCAATGCCGCCCAGCACCTGGGCAATCTGGGCTGCATCATCGGTGCGCAGTTCTTCAGCGCCAGTCGTGGCGTGGCGGACGGTCAACAGGCTCATCGCAGCCTCCTTTGTTCCAATTCGCATTGCAGCATGAATTCCAGGGCCTCCAGCCGCAGCATCGCCTGCGGCATGTCCCGGCCCCAAACATAAATGCCATGGCCGCGGATGAGGTAGCCCGGCAGCGGCGATGCCTGCCCTGCCCAAAGCGCATCCAGGCCGCGCTGCATCCGGGCAATATCCTGGTCATTATCAATGACCGGCAAGGCGATGCTGGCCGCATGGCTGGGCAGGCCGGGAAAGGCCTTCAGCAATTCATAGCCCGAGAGCATGAGGTTCGGCCCCGCCAGGCGCGAGAGCACGGTGCAGGGCACGGAATGACCATGCAGCGCCGCCCCGGCATCGGCAAAGCGCTGATAAATACCGCAATGCAGCCCGGTTTCAGCCGAGGGGCGGGCATTGCTCTCCTCAGGCCGGCCATCGCCATCCACCACCATCAGGCTCTCGGCAGTGAGAAACCCCTTGTGGAAACCCGATCGCGTGATGGCAATGCGCCCAGCCTCGAGGCGCATGGAAAAATTGCCGGCGGTGGCTGGAACCCAGCCCCGGCTATCCATCCGCCGCCCAGCCTCGATAATCGCCGCCGCGACATCACCCGGGATGGACCCAAGGTGGGGGCCCGCGGCCGCCACGCCCATGGCGGCCTCAGGCGGCCGGGCGGGTGGTGCCGGCCGGCTGCGCGGCGGTGGTGGCCGCTGCCTGCGGGCCCTGGATCGAACCCGTACCGGCCGCCGGCGGCGCCGCCTCCGCCGTCATCGCGGCGTCCTTCTCATCTTCCTTGATGTTCGCCTTGAAGGACTTGATGCCCTTCGCCAGGTCGCCCATCAGGCCGCTGATCTTGTTGCCGCCGAAAAGCAGCAAAACAACCAGCAGCACAACCAACCAATGCCAGATGCTGAACGAACCCATGGCGGAGCCTCGACCTTGAATGTTGATGCGCCCGGCAAGCGGCCGGCCGATGCCCCCAGGGGAGTCCCAGAAGCGGATCCCCGGAACCTAGTGCGCCGCCCCCCCGATCGGAAGCCCCAAGCTGCGGAACGGCGAAAAGAAAGCCGTGCTGATCCAATATTTCTTCACGTGATGTATTCCAGGGCCCGCTTTCAACGCTCCGCCACCGCCTCACCCCGCAGCCAGGCGCGGCGAAATAAACCCATGCGCGGCAAAAACCGTATGGCCATAATCCTGAATGGGCGGATACCAGACCCGCACCGCCGTCCAGTCATTGCCTGCAGAGACATCGATCACCGGCTGGTCCTCAGCGATCCGCCCACGGCCCTGGCCGCCAGCCTCGGCCCAATTGGCATGATCAACCCTGATTTCGCGCGCTGCCACCTGCCGCCGCACCACTGAGAGATGGCCCTGCGGCAGGCGCCGGGTGCGGCCCATTACCAGCACATGCCCCGCGGCCGGGCGGCGGCCACGCTGGTAGCGCCCAAGCGCCGCATCCCACCATTGCCAGGCATCGCCGCGCAATTCGATGCCGGTGCGCGCGCGGGCAAAGGGCACGCAGGAGATGCTGCCCGCACCCTGATAGCCTGCCACACCCGCCACCGGTGGCGTGCGCGCAGGCCCGCTGCCGCCGCAGCCCGCGAGCATCGACGCCATCACCAAACCCATGGGCAACAAGGCCCTTCGGGTCACATCCTCCGCCATGCATATCCCCCATGCAGGCCCATCAAGCCGCCACCTCCCCCGAGGTGACACTCATTCCTAGCACAAAACCGCGATCACACATCCAGATTTTGCGACGCCATCAGCGCGCTGATCCGATCATTGAGCACTTCAGGTGGCAAAGGCTTGCGCAGCAGCGCGATGGGGCCGGATTTGGCGGCGCTCTCCATCATATCCTCCGCCTGGGCCAAGAAGCCGGTCAAGAGCAGCGCGGGCAGGCCCGGGCGCAGCCGCCACGCCTCCCTAATCAGCGTCAGCCCATCTATCCCGGGCATCGACAGATCAGTCACCAGCAATTCGATGGCAGGATCGGCCGCCAGCGCACCCAGCGCCTGCAGCCCACCGCCCGCCTCCACCACCACATGGCCACGCTCCCGCAGCCCCTCTGCCAGAATGGCCAGCACCTCCGGCTCGTCATCAACCAGCATGAGGCGGCAGGCCCGCGCACTGGCCGGGCCACGCGCGGCAAGGTCGGGCTGTGCCGGGCTCAAAGCCTGGGCCTGCGGCAGCCATAGGCTCACCCGCGTGCCCTGCCCCGGCAGGCTGCTGATATCCAGCATACCCCCCGATTGCTCACAAAAACCCTGCACCATCGCCAGGCCCAACCCGGTGCCATGGCCCTTTGCCTTGGTGGTGAAAAACGGCTCGGTGGCCCGGCGCAAGGTCTCAGCATCCATCCCACAGCCGGTATCGCCCACCGAGAGCCGCACATAACCGCCCGGCCGCGGCCCCATAGCACCCTCCGCCGGCACGACCTCCCCCGCCGCCGCAATATCCAGCCTGCCGCCCAGCGGCTGCATCGCGTCGCGGGCATTGACGGCCAGATTAACCATCACTGTCTCCAACTGTGCTCGGTCAGCCAGCAGCGGCGGTATATTGGCCTCGATGGTCAGCCCCACATGCACCGACGCACCCAAGGTATGGGCCAGAACATCCCGCAGCCCCTCCAGCAGCGGCTGCACGGGCAGCGATTCGGCCTGCAAATTGTCGCGCCGGGCGAAGGCGAGCAGCCGACGGGTGACGGCCCCGCCGCGCTCTGCCGCCTCGCCCACACGCTGCGCCAAGTGGCGCATGTCAGGGTCATCGCTGCGCTTGCCGATCAAACGCGCGCCGCCCAGCACGGCCTGCAGCACATTATTGATGTCATGCGCCACCCCGCCGGCCAATTGCCCCAAGGCCTCCATGCGCTGGCCATGGGAAATATTGCTCATGGTGGCCAATCGCTCCTCCCGCGCCCTGTCCAGCGCCGCCCGGTCGCGCGCGCGCGCGATGAAGAGCAAACCCACCATCAGCAAAGCGAAGGTCAATACCGAAATCACCCCCGCCGCCAGAAAGGCCGCACCACGCAGCCCCTCCCATGTCGCCATTTTATGCGGCGCATCCAGCACCACCACCGCCTCCAACGGGGCGTCCCGCAGCACGCGGCGGCCCATCATCGGGCCCGTCCCGGCATAGGGCTGGGCAGGCGTGAGCCCGCCCGCGCTGCCGGTATGAAGCGTCGCCAGGGCAGGATGCGCGGCCGCAAGCCTCTCGCCCAACCCAACCGCCGCCGCCGCCGCGCTGGCCAATACCGTGCCATCACGCCCCAGCAGAAAGGCCGCCGTCTTCGGACCAACCGCCATATCGCTGATCCACAAGGAGATCGTCATCACATCGAGCGAGGCCAGGCCAGTAGCGATGACCTCGCCATTATCGCCGCGCAAACTGCGGGAGAAGACCAGCACCGGCGGTGCATCCGCCGCCGTTTGCAGCGGCCCAGCAATGAAGAGCCCTGGCTGGCCCGCCTCCGGCCCGCCAAAATACGCGCTCTCGCCGACAAGCCCGGGCGGCATGACACTGCCCGGGTCAGCGCTCCAAAGCAGCCGGCCATCGAGATCAGCCAAGGCAAGATGGCTGAAGCCAATTTGCCGGCTGCGCAAATGGGCCTCAACCGGGCTCAGCCCCGGCGTCACCCGCCCCTCCAGCGCCAAGTTGCGCTGGCGATGGGCCATCAGGTCGAAAACGCCCTCAACCTGGTCAATCAGCCGCAACAGGCGCTGCTCCACCGCCGCCGCAGCCAGATCGGCCTCCAACAGGGACCTCGAGACGGCCTCTTGCTCCTTGAAGCGTACCCAGGCGATGGTGGCATGCCAGATCGCACCAGCCACCCCAAGGGACACGGCCAAGCCCAGTACCAACAATGCTAGGCGGCGTGTCTTCTGCGTCACCGCGAATTCATGCCACACATAACATCTCCATGGCCAGTAGCTCTGCCTGAGATGGCCGATGTAGCATCGCCGCGCTGAACATGTCATAAGACCGTCATGCCAGAAGATGTCGACCCCGATGATCATTTCGTCACCGATGATGCCTATGCGGCAGGCCGGCGCGCCTTTGCCGAGGGGCAATCCGTCTTGGCAAACCCCATGGCGCATACCGGCGATTGGGGAAAAGCCTGGTTTTCCGGCTGGCTGGACGCGCTCGCCGATGCGGTGACAGGGCAAGACCGACAACCCGCCGCCTTCCGCCTGCTGCTCCGCAAGGACCGCGCCGAGCCATTCTGAGCCGCTTTACCGGTCAGCAGGCTGCGGAACAACGAATAGCGAGGTAGGGCAGAATCGAGGGGCTTTGCCCCTCGAGCACCCGAGCAGGAAACTCAGTTTCCTGCACCTTCGTTCAATTGTTGACGTAAACATTATTCAAAGGTCCAGGATAATCGTCGACATACAGGTCGAACCTGGTGGGAGGGCGGGAGAGAGCGGGAGAGAGCAAAGCCCTTTCGCTCTTTTCCGCAGCCATCAGCGTTTTCCCCCAACCTGTTAGCCTGCCCCGGCCCGGCCAAGCGCTTTCCACACCACCTCCGGCCGCGCCGGCATATCGATCCAGCCCACGCCGCGGCCCGCCAGCGCGTCCAGCACCGCCGCCATCACCACCTGGGGTGCGGCGATGGCCCCCGCCTGCCCCACGCCCTTTACCCCCAGCGGGTTGACGCTGGCCGGGCAGCCAGGCTGCAAATGCACCTGCAAATCCGGCAAATCCGCCGCCCGCGGCAGGGCGTAATCCATGAAGGTCGCGCTCAGCAATTGGCCATCGCCATCATAGGCGATGCGCTCCATCAGCGCCTGGCCAATGCCCTGGGCCAGCCCGCCCTGCACCTGGCCGATGGTCAGCATGGGGTTCACCAGCGCGCCATAATCATCGCAGGCGATGTAGCGGGTGAGCGTGGTTTCGCCGGTCTCAGGGTCGATCTCCACCTCGGCGATCTGCGCGCCATGCGGAAAGGTGCACAGCGCGCTGTCATGCTCCGCCTCGGCCTCCAGCGGCCCCAGCGCGGCCAGCGCCAGGCTCGCGCCATGCGGGGCGCGGAAATGACCCTCGGCAAAGACCACGCTCTGGGCCTGCAACAGCCGCGCCGCGCGCGGGCGGGCCTTCTCGATCAACGCATCCATCGCCTCCACCAAGGCGCGGCCACCCTGATGCAGGCTGCGCGCCCCGCCATGGCCCTGGCCCTTCAACACGCGTGAAGTGTCACCCTGCACATAGCTGAAATCCGCCATGGGCAGGCCGAGGTGATCAGCCGCGATCTGGCAAAAACTCGTCTCATGCCCCTGGCCATTGGAATGGCTGCCCAGCGCCAATTCCACCCGCCCCTCAGCATCCAGCCGCACCCGGGCCCATTCGCCAAAGCCGCCGCGCGCGGTTTCCATGAAGCAGGCCAGCCCCAGGCCCCGCAGCCGCCCCTGCGCCGCACTCGCAGCCCGGCGGCCAGCAAAACCGGCCCGGTCGGCCAGGGCCTCAGCAGCAGCAAGATTTTTCGGAAATTGCCCATCGGCAATCACCATGCCCATCGCGGTGCTATAGGGGTGCGAGGCCACCAAATTCTTCGCCCGCAGCGCCACCGGGTCAAAACCATGCTCGCGCGCCGCCGCCTCGATCAGCATTTCAATGACGTGGTTGGCCTCAGGCTTGCCCGCCCCGCGATAGGCCTCCAGCGGGGTGGTGTTGGTATAGGCGCCCTGCATCCGCACATGAATGGCGGCAATGGCATAGCCGCCGCCATGCGCGGTGCCCGCCGCGTTGGTGGCGCAAGACGGGCCATGCGGTGAGAGATAAGCCCCCATCTCGGAAACCCCATCCACGCGCAGCGCCAAAATCCGCCCCTGCCCATCCAGCGCGATGGCCCCCTGGCTGTGCATGCCCCGGCCATGGGCGGAGCCGGCAAATTCCTCCGCCTGCTCACCAACCCAGCGGGTAGGCCGGCCCAGCAGCCTCGCGGCGTGCAACAGCCCGATATGCTCAGGGAAAGGCACATTCTTCACCCCAAAACCGCCCCCCACATCGGGGGTGATGAGGTGCAGGTCGCCCTCGGCCAGCCCCATGCATTGGGCGATTTGCCGCCGCATGCCATGCACCGCCTGGCCATTGCAGACCAGCTTTCCATCCGGAAAGGCCACGGCAGCGCGCGGCTCAATCGGCGCGCAGGTCACGCGCTGATTGGTGATGGCCAGCCGGGTGATGTAAGCCGCCGCGGCAAAACCCGCCTCCACCGCCGCCAAATCGCCCTTCTGCCAGTCAAAGGCGCGGTTATGCGGCGCCTGCGGGTGCAACACGGGCGCGGAAAACGCCGCCAGCGGGTCAGCATTGGCGGGCAGGGTTTCGTATTCGACGATGATGCGCTCAGCCGCATCGCGCGCCGCCTCGGGGGTTTCGGCAAAGACAAAGGCCACCGGCTGGCCGACATAGCGCACCACCCCCTCGGCCAGCACCGGGCGCGCGGCCATGGCAATCGGCACGCCGATCTGCGCCGGGCAAGGCAGAGGGCCAATACCCGCCTCGGCCAGCGCGGCCGCAGTCAGCACAAAGGCCTGGGCGGGGGTGGCATCAATGCGCGTGATGCGCGCATGGGCATGCGGGCTGCGCAGCACCACCATATGCACCGCCCCCTCCGCCGGCAGATCAGCCACATAGCGTCCCTGCCCGGTGAGAAACCGCGCATCCTCAAAGCGCCTGACCGATTGGCCGATGAAAGCCATGCTGCGGCCCCTCCCTGTTCCATCACCCAGTCTCGCGGTTATGCTGCCGCCATGGAAGATGTCGATGTTGTGGTGGTGGGTGCCGGCGTGGTCGGGCTTGCCGTGGCGAGAGCGCTGGCAATGGCCGGGCGTGAGGTGATTGTGCTGGAGGCCGCCGAGGCCATCGGCACCGAAACCAGTTCCCGCAATTCCGAGGTCATACATGCCGGGATATATTACCCAGCCGGCAGCCTGATGGCGAAGCACTGCGTCGCCGGCAAGCAGATGCTCTACGACTATTGCAGCGAGCGCGGCCTGCCATACGAGAAGTGCACCAAGCTGATCGTCGCCACCAGCGAGGATGAGGCCGGCAAACTCGCCTCCATCCAGGCCCGCGCCGCGGCCAATGGCGTGCCGGACCTCACCTATCTGTCACAGGCCGAGGCCCAGGCGATGGAGCCCGCCCTGGCCTGCACCGCAGCCCTCCTCAGCCCCTCCACCGGCATTATCGACAGCCATTCCTACATGGTATCCCTACAGGGCGACGCCGAAAGTGCCGGCACCGTGGTGGTGTTCCACGCCCCGGTGCTGGGTGGGCGGCTCACCGATGCGGGCGCGGTGATCGATGTCGGCGGCGCCGAGCCGATGACGCTGCGCGCCCGCCTTTTGGTCAATAGTGCGGGGCTGCATGCCCCCAAGCTGGCGGCAAAACTCCAGGGCATGCCCAGCCAACTTACGCCGAAAGCCTATTACGCCAAGGGCAGCTATTTCTCCCTGGTGGGCAAAAACCCCTTCTCGCGGCTGATCTACCCGGTGCCGGTGGCCGGCGGCCTGGGCACCCATCTCACCATTGATCTGGGCGGCCAGGCGCGCTTCGGCCCGGATGTGCAATGGGTCGATGAGATCAATTACGATGTGGACCCCAGCCGCTGCGATGGCTTCTACGCCGCCATCCGGCGCTATTGGCCCGAATTGCCCGATGGTGCCCTGCAGCCCGGCTATTCCGGCATAAGGCCGAAAATCGTGCCCCCCGCCATTGCCAGCCAGGATTTTACCATCCAAGGCCCGGCCACCCACGGCCAAGCCTGCCTGATCAACCTCTTTGGCATTGAAAGCCCGGGGCTGACAGCCTCGATGTCCGTCGCCGCGGCCGTGGCGGAATTGGCGGGCTGAGGCCCCGCCAGCCCGCCTCGCGTCAACCTTAGGCCAGCGCCCGGTCAATCGGCGCGGGGCTTGCCGCCGTAGGATCAACACAGGCGCGCAATAGCCAACATCGGCAATGCACGCGGCCATTACGCCCGCCAAGCGCAAGCCAACTCCAAAGGCGGCCAGCGCTTGACCATCATGGGGCAGCGCCGCATATGGCTACCTCATGTTCGCGCGTCACGCCCCACGAATTCCGCGACGAATTCCTCGACGAATTCCTCGCCCGGCCTTCGCCTGAAGGCCGGGTCAGCACCGCGCGCCACCGCTTCCGGGCCATGCGCCCAACGGACCCCATCATGAACGACGCCCCCGAGACCCGCGATTATCGCAGCACGGTCTTCCTGCCCAACACGCCCTTCCCCATGCGCGGCGACCTGCCCAAGCGTGAACCCGCCATGCTGGAACGCTGGGCAGCCATGGGCATGTATGAACGCCTGCGCGAGGCGGCGCGGGACCGCCCCGCCTTCGTGCTGCATGACGGCCCGCCCTATGCCAATGGCCCGCTGCATATCGGCCACGCGCTGAACAAGATCCTTAAGGATGTCATCAACCGCGCCGCCCAGATGGCCGGTTTCAACGCCGATTACGTGCCGGGCTGGGACTGCCACGGCCTGCCCATCGAATGGAAGGTCGAGGAAGAATACCGCGCCCGCAAACAGGATAAGGACGCGGTGCCGGTGCTGGATTTCCGCGCCGAATGCCGCGCCTATGCCCGCAAATGGCTCGAATTCCAGCGCGACGAGTTCCGCCGCCTGGGCGTGGAAGGCGATTGGGCCCACCCCTACGCCACCATGGATTTCCCCTCCGAGGCCATCATCGCCGGCGAAATCGGCCGCTTCCTGATGAATGGCTCGCTCTATCGCGGCCTGCGCCCGGTGATGTGGAGCCCCACGGAAAAAACCGCGCTGGCCGAGGCCGAGATCGAATACCACGACCATAAGAGCGCCATCCTCTACGCGCTCTTCCCCATCCTCAAAGGGCCTTCGGACCTGGTGGGCGCGAATGTGGTGATCTGGACCACCACGCCCTGGACCATCCCGGCCAACCGCGCCCTGGCCTATAAAAATGACATCGAATACGCGCTCCTCCATGTCGAGGCCGTGGCCGAGGGCTCGCTCGTCAAACCCGGCGCGCGCTTGCTGGTGGCACTCAAACTGCTGCCCGATGTCACCGCCGCCTGCGGCATTGGCGCGCATACGCTGGTTCGGGTTTTCCCCGGCGCCGAACTGGCCGGCGCCATCTGCGCCTCCCCCCTGCGCGGCTTCGAGGGTGCCTACACCTACGAAGCCCCCCTGCTCGATGGCGACTACGTCACCGACGATGCCGGCACCGGCTTCGTCCACATCGCCCCCAGCCATGGCGAGGAAGATTTCGCCCTCGCCCGGGCGCATGGCATCGCCGTGCCCGAATGCGTGGGCGATGACGGCACCTACACCGTGCAGGCCCCCGGCTTCACCGGCCTGCATGTCTTCAAGGCGCATGACAAAGTCTGGTCCGTGCTCGAATCGCTCGGCACCCTGGCCGGAAAGGGCTTCATCACCCATTCCTACCCGCATTCCTGGCGCTCGAAAAAACCGGTGATCTACCGCGCCACGCCGCAATGGTTCATCGCCATGGATGACGCCAACGCCATCCGCGACAAGGCGATGGCCGCCATTGATGCCACCCATTTCGTCCCCGATGTCGGCCGCAACCGCATCGGCGGCATGGTCAAAACCCGGCCCGATTGGTGCATCAGCCGCCAACGGGCCTGGGGCGTGCCCATCGCCGTCTTCGTCGATAAGGCAACCGGCCAGCCGCTGCGCGACCAGGCGGTGCTGGACCGCATCCTCGAAGCCTTCACCGAAGAAGGCGCCGATGCCTGGTACAAGCCCTCCGCCGCCGCCCGCTTCCTGGGCGAGGGCCGCAACCCGGCCGATTACGAGCAGGTGATGGACATTGTCGATGTCTGGTTCGAAAGCGGCTCAACCCACGCCTTCGTCCTCGGCCCCCGCAACATGCCCTTCCCTGCCGATCTCTACCTCGAAGGCTCGGACCAGCATCGCGGCTGGTTCCATTCCTCCCTCCTGGAGAGCATCGGCAGCCGCGGCATCGCCCCCTTCAAGGCCATCCTGACCCATGGCTTCGTGCTCGATGAGCAGGGCCGCAAAATGTCCAAATCCATGGGCAATGTGACCGCACCGCAGGAGGTGCTGCGCGATTACGGCGCCGATATCCTCCGCCTATGGGTGATGAATTCCGACACCACGCAGGATTTGCGCATCGGCAAGGAAATTCTCAAACAACAGGCCGAAATCTACCGCCGCATCCGCAACACGCTGCGCTGGCTGCTCGGCTCGCTGGAAGGCTTTTCCGAAGCCGAGGCCCTGCCGCTCGCCGAATTGCCCGAATTGGAGCGCTGGGTGCTGCACCGCCTCAGCGAGATCGACACCCGCATCCGCCAGGCCGTAAAGGATTATGACTGGACCGGCGTCATCCCCGACCTGCACGGCTTCTGCAACAACGACCTCAGCGCCTTCTATTTCGACATCCGCAAGGACGCGCTCTATTGCGACGCGCCAGACAGCCCCCGCCGCCGCGCCGCGCGCACGGTGCTGGACCATCTGCATCGCTGCCTGACCACATGGCTGGCCCCGGTGCTGTGCTTCACCGCCGAGGAGGCCTGGCTGGCCCGCTTCCCCGGCGAGGATGCCTCGGTCCATTTGCAACTCTTCCCCACCATTCCGGCTGGCTGGCGCGATGAGGCGCTGGCCGCGCGCTGGGCACGGATCCGCGCCATCCGCGGCGAGGTGACCACGGCGCTCGAAGCCGCGCGGCGCGATGGCATGATCGGCTCCTCGCTGCAGGCCGCCCCCAGCCTCGCCCTGCCAGCGGCCGATCTGGGCCTGCTCGATGGCCCCGCCTGGGCGGAAATCAGCATCACCAGCGCATTGAGCCTGGCCGAGGCTGAGGCCGCATCGGTCACCATCGCCCCGGCGCCGGGCCAAAAATGCGACCGCTGCTGGCGGGTGCTGGAGGAGGTCGGCCAATCCACCCCCCACCCCACCCTCTGCCGCCGCTGCGAGGCGGTGGTGGCTTGAGCCCCGCCACCCGCCCCGGCCTGCTCCTGGCCCTGCTCACCCTGCTGCTCGACCAGTTGAGCAAATGGTGGGTTCTTGAGGTGCTAGACCTGCCCACCCGCCGCAGCGTGGAATTGCTCGAGGCCGGCCCCTTCGCGCTCGACTTCACCATGGTGTGGAATCGCGGCGTCACCTTTGGCCTCATGTCCGGCGATAGCGCCTGGAATCAGTGGATGCTGGCCGGCCTCGCCGCCATCATCGCCGGCGTGCTGCTGCGCTGGCTCTGGCGGGCAGAGACCATCTGGGTGGGCCTCGCACTGGGCATGGTGGTGGGCGGCGCCATCGGCAATGTGATCGACCGCTTCCGCTTCGGCGCGGTGGTGGATTTTGTCGATGCCTCCGCCTGGGATTGGCATTGGTATGTCTTCAACATCGCCGATGCAGGGATCGTGGTGGGTGTTGCCATCCTCGTCGCCGATGCCTTGTTTCGGCGGCAAGGCGAGAGTAGGCAGTCTCCATGAGCATCACGCCCTCCTCCAGGCTTCCCCTCCTGGTCGTTCTGTCCGCCCCGCTCTGGCTGGCCGCCTGCGGCAGCGATACGGCGCGCACCTTCGGCTTCACCCGCGATGCACCGGATGAATTCCAGGTGACCACGCGCGCGCCGCTCTCCATGCCGCCCTCGCTCGGCACCCTGCCCACGCCCCGGCCCGGGGCGCAGCGGCCGCAGGAAATCTCCGTGCGCGAGCAGGCGGAGGCCACGCTGGCCCCCGGCGCGTTGCTGGGTGGGCGGAACGCGCGCGGCGGCGCCACCTCCTCAGGCGAGCAGGCCCTGCTCGCCGCGACAGGCCGCGCCGCACCCGCTGACATCCGCCAGCGCATTGATGATGAGGCCCTGCGCCTCAATGCGCCCGACCGCAATCTGGCCGAGAGGCTGATGTTCTGGCGCAACACCGGCGAACCCGGAACCCCGGTGGACCCCAATCGCGAGGCCCAGCGCCTGCGGGAAAACGCCGCCCTGGGCCGTGAGGTGACCGATGGCGATACGCCGGTCATCCAGCGCCCGCGCACCAATACTTTCCTCGGCGGTTTGCGCCTGTTTTGATCAGCGTGGCTGGGCCGCGATAAACGCCCTCACCATGGCCAGCGCGTCGCGCCGCGCCGCGTGGTCGGTGCCATAGGTGGCGCGGCCAGTGGGGGTGTTCAGCCCCATGCGTTCGGTTAAGGGCGTATCGGGCGCATCAAAGCCGTGATGGGCGCCGGGGTAGCTGCGGAAGGTGACCATCTCTCCATTGCGGCCGGCCAATTCCCGGCAATACTCCGCCCGCGTCCAATTATCAGCCTCGCCGATCAGCAACAGCATGGGCGCGCTGCTGCGCCAACCCGCGGAGCGATTGGCCAGAAAGCAGCCCGGATACATCGCGACATAGGCGCGGATAGGCGCCGCCTCGGGCTGCGCCGCGGTTGCAAGCGCAGTAGAGCCGCCATGCGACCAGCCCATGACAACCACCCCTCCCGGGGCGGCGAAGGGTTGTGCCGCCAGCCAAGTGGCCGCGGCAATCGCGTCCTGCCGCCGCTCCCGCCCCGGGCGGATCTGGCTGTCACGCACCGTGCATTGCTCGCCCTGCCCGCGTGACGAAAAACTGTCGGGCAGCAGCACGGCCTGGCCGTTTGTGGTGAATTCCGCCGCCCAGGCCCGGTAAAGCCTGGTGATCTGGCCGTCCCGCCGGCGGAACCCCGCACAGCCATGCAGCGCCAGGATCGCAGGCCCCCTTGCGCTCCCCTGGGGCAGGAACAACTCAGCCTGCAACCCCAGCCCCTCAGGCCCAGCTATGGTAATGCTCTGCTGGCCGCTGGCGCAGGCCGGAAGAGCCAGGACGAGAAGGGCAATGAGGGCGCGCATGGCAAAACCCTGCACCCACCGCTCCACCCTGCCAACCCGCTTCCCCCCGCCGCGCCGGGGTGGCAGGCTGCCTCCCAACACAGAGGAGGCCTCACCATGTCCTACACCAATGCCGAAACCATCGCCCTGCATGGCGGCTCGCATCGCGCCGATCCCAATACCGGCAGCGTGGCGGTGCCCATCCACCAGACCACCTCCTTCCAGTTTCAGGACACCGGCCACGCCGCCCGCCTCTTCGGCCTGGCAGAGATGGGCAATATCTACTCGCGCATCATGAACCCGACCTGCGATGCGCTGGAAACCCGCATCGCCCAGCTCGAGGGCGGTGTGGCCGCCCTCGCCGTGGGCTCCGGCCAGGCGGCAACCGCGTTTTGCGTGCTCAACCTCTGCGAGGCAGGCGACAACATCGTCTCCTCCACCGATCTCTATGGCGGCACCTGGAACCTCTTCGCCAATACGCTCAAGCAATTCGGCATCGAGGTCCGCTTCGCCGACCCCGCAGACCCAGAAAATTTCCGCCGCGCCACCGATGCCCGCACCCGCTGCTACTATGCCGAAACCCTGCCCAACCCCAAGCTGCAGGTCTTCCCCATCGCCGAGGTGGCGGCGATCGGCCGCGAGATCGGCCTGCCGCTCATCATGGACAACACCGCAGCCCCGGTGATCTGCAAGCCCCTCACCCTCGGTGCCGCGGTGGTGATGCATTCCACCACCAAATGGATCGGCGGCCATGGCACCTCCATCGGTGGCATCGTCGTCGATGGCGGCAATTTCGATTGGGAAAAATGGGGCGAGCGCTTCCCCACCCTGAACAAGCCCGACCCCTCCTATCACGGCGCGGTCTGGACCCAGGCGGTCAAGCCGCTCGGCCCCATCGCCTATATCATCCGCATGCGCACCTGCCTGCTGCGCGACCTCGGCGCGCCCATGGCGCCCTTCAACGCCTTCATGTTCCTCCAAGGGCTGGAGACGCTGCCGCTGCGCATGGAGCGCCATTGCGAAAACGCGACGAAGGTGGCCGCCTACCTCGCCGGCCACCCGAAAGTGGCCTCCGTCACCCATCCCAGCCTCTTCACCGGTGAGGCCGCCCGCCGCGCCGCCATCCTCAAGGGAGGCTTCGGCTCGCTCATGGGCTTTGAACTCAAGGCGGGCGCCGAGGCCGGCAAAACCTTCATCGAAGCGCTGAAAATGTTCTACCATGTCGCCAATATCGGCGATGCCCGCAGCCTCGCCATCCACCCTGCCACCACCACCCATAGCCAGTTGACGGCGGAGGAGCAGGCGATGTCAGGCGTCACCCCGGGTTATGTCCGCCTCTCCATCGGCATTGAGCATATCGACGATATCATCGCCGATCTCGCCCAGGCGCTGGACGCCTGAACCGAACGAACTGAAAGGCAGCCGATGAACTTCCCCGCCTCCTTCCCCGCCACCCGCATGCGGCGCAACCGCCGCGATGCCTGGACCCGCAAATTGGTGGCCGAGAATACCCTCACCCCGGGCAACCTGATCTGGCCGATCTTCCTCACCTCCGGCGAAAACCAGAAGGTGCCGGTGGAGAGCATGCCAGGCGTCTTTCGCGTCTCGGTGGACCGCGCGGCCGAGCATGTGGCCGAGGCGGTGGAGCTGGGCATCCCCGCCGTCGCCCTCTTCCCCTATACCCCGGCCGAACAGCGCGACGAGGAAGGCACCGGCGCGCTGAACCCCGAAAACCTGATGTGCCGCGCCGCCCGGGCGCTCAAAGCCGCCCATCCCGGCCTCGGCCTGATCGGCGATGTGGCGCTCGATACCTATACCAGCCACGGCCATGACGGCGTGCTGCGCGACGATTACGTCCACAACGAGGACACAGTCCATATCCTTTGCCAGCAGGCCAGGCTGATGGCCGAGGCCGGCGTCGATGTGGTCGCCCCCTCCGACATGATGGATGGGCGCATCGGCTCCATCCGCGAGGCGCTGGATGATGCGGGGCTGATTCACACCCGCATCATGAGCTATGCCGCCAAATACGCCTCGGGCTTCTACGCGCCCTTCCGCGATGCGGTGGGCAGCAATGCCGCCCTGCGCGGCGACAAGAAAACCTACCAGATGGACCCCGCCAATACCGATGAGGCGCTGCGCGAGGTCGCACTCGACGTCGCCGAGGGCGCCGATATGGTCATGGTCAAACCCGGCCTGCCCTATCTGGACATTGTCTGGCGGGTGAAGAAGGAATTCGGCCTGCCGACCTATGCCTATCAGGTCAGCGGCGAATATTCGATGATCATGGCAGCGGTGGAGCGCGGCTGGCTGGATCATGACCGCGCCATGATGGAGGCGCTGATGGCGTTCCGCCGCGCCGGCTGCAACGGTGTGCTGAGCTATTTCGCCCTCAGCGCAGCCCGGTTGCTAAAGGCGGGCTAACCACCGGTCCGCTCATGTGGCACATCGCGGCATGGAACACTTCGATGTCGTGGTGCTGGGCGCCGGCGCCGCCGGCTTATTCTGCGCCATGCGGGCGGGCGGGCGGGGTCGGCGCGTCCTCGTGCTCGACCATGCCGAGGCCCCGGGCAAGAAAATCCTCATCTCCGGCGGTGGGCGCTGCAACTTCACCAATCTGCATTGCACGGCGGAGAATTTCATCTCCGCCAACCCGCATTTCGCCAAAAGCGCCCTGGCCGGCTTCCGCCCTGCGGATTTCGTCGCCCTCATCCGCCGCCACTCCATCGCCTTCCACGAGAAAACCCTGGGGCAATTGTTTTGCGACGGCTCGGCCCGCGACATCCTGGCCATGCTGCTGGCCGAATGCGCCGCGGCAGGCGTCGAAATCCGCCTGAACCGCGACATCACCGAGATAACCCAAGGCCCCGGCTTTCGCATCGCCACCTCGCGCGAAAACATCGCCTGCGAGAGCCTGGTCCTGGCCAGCGGCGGCCTCTCCATCCCGAAAATGGGCGCCACTAACCTCGCCCATCGCATCGCCCGGCAATTCGGCCTCAGCCTGGAGGAAACCCGCCCCGGCCTCGTGCCGCTCACCTTCGGCGCCGATGATCTGGCACTGATGCAACCCCTCGCCGGGGTCTCGCTGCCGGTGGTGGCCAGCGCCGGCAAGCGGCGCTTTGAGGAGGGCATGCTCTTCACCCATCGCGGCCTCTCCGGCCCCGCAATCCTGCAGATTTCCTCCTATTGGCGGCAAGGCGAGGCCATCGCGCTTAACCTGCTGCCCGGCCAGGATGGCGCCGCCGCCCTGCTGGCCGCCAAGCGCGAGCGGCCGCGCGCCGAGCCCCGCACCGCACTCGCAACCCTTTTCCCCGCCCGCCTCGCCCAGGCCCTGGCCGAACGCCATCTGCCCCAAGCCCGCCCGCTGGGCGACATCCCCGACCGCGCCCTGGCGGCACTTGCGGAAATCACCAAGCATTGGCGCCTCACCCCCATGGGCAGCGAAGGCTATGCCAAGGCCGAGGTCACCCTGGGCGGCATTTCCACCCATGACCTGCATGCCCGCGACTGTCAGGCCCGCAACACCCCCGGCCTCTTCGCCATTGGCGAGGCGGTGGACGTCACCGGCTGGCTCGGCGGCTATAATTTCCAATGGGCATGGGCCTCGGGCTGGGCCGCCGGCAGCGCAGCCTAAACCCCCGCCCTCTGCCGCCGCAGCAGCCAAAGCCCCAGCCCCACCGAAACCCCCAGCAGCCCCGCCGCCAACACCATCTGCCAGGTGCCATCCACCCGCACCCCCTTGCCCAGCAGCGCAAAAATAACCGTCTGCGGCAAATACCCCAGCGCCGAAGCGGCCAAAAACGGCCAAAGCGCAATGCCGGAAAGCCCCGCCAACAGGTTCAGCGCCAGATTATTGCCCACCGGCAAAAGCCGCAGCGCCAGGGCCGAGGAAAACGGGTTGTGCCGCAGCGTCTCCACCAGCGGCCGCAGCCGGGGCCCAAAGCGACCATTCAGCCGCCGCTCCGCCCAGGCCCTGCCCACCGCCCGGGCCCAAAGAAACCCCAAGCCGCAACCCAGCAATTGCGCCAGCAAAGCCAGCCCCGTTCCCGCCACCGTGCCAAAGGCATAACCGCCCAGAAAGGCAACGCTTTGCCGCGGCACCCCCACCCCGGTGGCCAAAGCGGCGGCAAGGATGAACACCACCTCACCGCGCAGCCCATCATCGCGGACATAGGCATCCACCCAATCCGTCCCCGGCGCCGCCCCCAGCGCGCGCAGCAGAAAGCCACCCGCCACCAGCCCGGCCGCCAGCACGGCCAGCTTGGCGAGGCTCCGGGCGGTGGCGTTCACTCCACCACCGGGCGTTTCCAGCGCCGCTGCAGCCAGGCCACCCCCACAAGATCCAGAAAAGCCACCATCAGCCGGTCAATCGTACCGTAATTGGAAACCCCACGGGTGCGGGGGCGATGATTCACCGGCTCGCTCACCACCTCGCCCCCCTGGCGCAGCACCAGCGCCGGAAGATAGCGGTGCATATGGTCAAAATGCGGCAATTCCAAAAACAGCGCGCGGGGAAACACCTTCAGCCCGCAGCCGGTATCCGGCGTGGCATCGCGCAGCAGCCAGGCGCGAAAGCGGTTGGCGTAGCGGCTGGTGATGCGCTTGGTCAGCGTGTCGCGCCGCGTCACCCGATGCCCCGCCACCAGCAGATTGCCACCATGCGCCAAAGCCCGCTCCAGCATGCGCGGAATATCGGCAGGGTCATTCTGGCCATCGCCATCCAGCGTGGCGATCCAGGCGCCACGCGCGGCCTTCACGCCGGTCACCACGGCCGCAGATTGGCCGCAGCTGAAGCGGTGGCGCAGCCCGCGCACCCCCGCCGCGACCAATTCGGCCGGCGTCGCATCGCTGCTGCCATCATCCACATAGATGATCTCATGCGCATAAGCGGCCAAAGCGGCACGAATTTCCGCCACCAGCGGCGCGATATTGGGTGCCTCATTGCGCACCGGCACCACCACGCTGAGCAGCGGCGTGGTCAGGGATGGGTCATGGCTCATGTTTTGCGGCGGTAGCAGCCCCCAGGCCGCGCCACAATAAGCCCGCCCGGCGGGGGACAGATTTCATCGTGACACCTACGAAAACCGCGAAGTGACACTATAGTGCACGTATGCCGTTCGATACGATCAACACCAACCTCACCCCGCATGATCTGGGCAGCCGCCCCCACAGCAGGGCCGTGGCCATATGGCTGCTGGTGGTGGCGGGCATGATCTGGGTCATGGTGGCCCTAGGCGGGGCCACCCGCCTCACCGGCTCTGGCCTGTCGATCATGGAATGGGCGCCGCTGATGGGAAGCCTCCCCCCGCTCTCACAGGCGGAATGGAACCGGCTTTATGATCTCTACCGCGCCATCCCGCAGTACCAATTGGTCAATGCCGGTTTCGGGCTCGAGGGTTTCAAGCAGATCTTCTGGCTCGAATGGGGCCATCGGTTCTGGGGCCGGCTGATCGGCCTAGCCTATCTCGTACCCTTCCTGTGGTTCTGGGCGCGCGGCGCCATCAGCCGCGCCATGCTGCCACGCTTCCTGCTGCTCTTCGTGCTGGGCGGCATGCAAGGTGCCATTGGCTGGTTCATGGTCGCCTCGGGCTTTGAGGCGGGGCGCACCGCCGTCTCGCCCTATCGGCTGGTGGTGCATCTCTCCATGGCCTTTTTGCTGTTCGGCGCCATTCTCTGGACGGCGCTGGGCCTATTGCAGCCCAACCCCGCCGCCTTGCCCGCCAAAGCGGCGCCGGTGCGGCGGCAAGTGCAGGTCGCCTTCGGCCTGGCACTCGCCACCATGCTGGCCGGCGGCTTTGTCGCCGGCATCCGCGCGGGCTTCGCCTACAACACCTGGCCGCTGATGGATGGGCAACTCATCCCCTCAGGCTATCTCGACCTCACACCCTGGTGGGCCAACCTCACCGGCAATATCGCCGCCGTGCAGTTCAACCATCGGCTGCTGGCCAGCCTGGCGGCTCTGGCCGCGCTGGGCGCCGTGGTCGCAGCCTGGCGGCATTTGCCCCAAGGCACGGCGCGTAGCCGGGTGCTGCACATGGGTGCGGCGGTGCTGCTGCAATACGGGCTGGGCATCATCACCCTGCTGCATGTCGTGCCCTGGTCGCTGGGCACGCTGCATCAGGCAGTGGCCGTGCTGGTGCTGACCACGGGGCTGGTTGCGCTGCACGGGCTGCGGGCCCCACAATGAGGAGGATGGCCGCATGAGCGATTGGGCCGGAAGCCCCGCAAGATTGGCCCTGCAAGCAATGACCTCAGCCATTATTGTCTATGACGCCCAGCACCGGCTGGTGATGGTCAATCAACGCATGCTGGACCTCGCCGGGGTTGATCAGCGCTGGCTTGCCCCCAATACGCCCCTCAGCGATGTGCTGGTGCTCTTCATGATGCGCGGCCTGTTTGGCGAGGGCGACCCCGCCGCCCAATTGGCGGAATTCAAACGGCTCGACCGCAGCAAGCCATCACGGCGGATGCTGCGCCTCGCCGATGGCACCACCCTCGAAGCGCGGGTGCAACCCATGGCCGATGGCGGCTTCATCGAGTGCTTCACCGATGTCACCGCCTTCACCGGCCCGCTGGAAACATCGCGCCAGGATGTGCGTCTGCTGGAAGAGGTGTTCAACCAGCTCAGCCTCGGTGTGGCGGTCTTCAAACAGGATGAGTTGCTGCTCTACAACCCGGCCTATCCACGGCTGACCGGCCTGCCCGCAAATCAGGCACGCACTGGCCTCACCGCCACCCAACTGAACGACATGCAGGCCGCCCGGGGCGAGTTCACCCCAGAGCAAAGGGAGGAATGGGAGGTCCACCGCGCTTCGCGTGATCCCGGCAAGCGCTCAAGCATGGAGCGCCGGCGGCCCAATGGCACCGCGCTGCGGCTGGAAACCTACCCGCTGGCTGATGAAACCACGCTCTACGAGTTCAGCGACGTCACCGCCGAGCGCCGGGCGCAGGAGGAGGCGCAGCGCCGCGCCCTGCTGCTCGATATCGTGCTGGCCGCGTTGCCCATCGGCATCGCCGTCTATGGGCCAGACCAGCGGGTGCGGCTGGTCAATGTCGCCTTCAACAACATCTACCCCGGCCATCATCTCAACATCGGCGACGAACTCGAAACCGAACTGCGCGCCCGCGCCCTGGCCGACATATTCGGCCCTGGCGACCCAGAGATGCACGTTCGCAAGCTCCTGACCCAAGTGGCCAGGCCCGAAGCCGCACTGCGCCGCCGGCCGGATGGGCGCCTGGTCAGCTTGCGCGGTGAGCCGCTGCCCGATGGCGGCCGGGTCATCGTGGTCTCTGACGTCACAGCCCTGCATGATGCCGAGGCCCGCGCCCGCGCCCAGGCGGATACGCTGCGCAGCATGCTGGAGGGCATGCGCCACGGCATCGCACTATTCGACAGCCAGGGCCGGGTGGTGGCAGCCAATGCGCTGGCGGCAGCGTTTTGCGGCCTGCCAGCCGATGTCATGGTCCCTGGCGCCATGCTGGCCGATCTGTCGCGTGCCCAACGCGCCGCCGGCGAATTCGACAACACCGCACAAAGGCTCGGTTTCATCACCACGGCCAAGCTGGCTGAAGCGCCGCTCAACTATACCCGCACCCGCCCAGATGGCAGCATCATCGAGGTGCGAACCGATATGATGCCCGATGGTGGCTTTGTGCGCACCTATAGCGACATCACGGAATTGCGCCGCGCCAAGGACCAGCTCTCCGCCATGCTGGAAGGCATGCGCCACGGCATCGCGCTATTCGATAGCCAGGACCGGTTGGTGGCTGCCAATGCATTGGCGGCACAGATGTGCGGCCTGCCCGCCGATATCGTGCTCCCTGGTGCCGCGCTGGCCGATATGGCGCGCACGCAAACCGCCACAGGCGAATATGACGCCGCCACGCAGGCGCTCGAATTCGTCGTCAGTGCCCGGCTGGCCGAGGCACCGCCCCGCTATATCCGCAACCGCCCCGATGGCAGCGTCATCGAGGTGCGCACCAACCAGTTGCCCGATGGCGGCTTTGTACGCACCTACAGCGACATCACGGAATTGCGCCGCGCCCAGGAGCGGCTCTCCACCATGCTGGAGGGCATGCGCCATGGCATCGTGCTTTTCGATGCGCAGCACCGGCTGGCAGCCACCAACGGCGCCATCCGCCATATGCTCGACATGCCCGACAGCCTCCTGCAGCCCGGCATCCCCTATGCCGAGATCGTGGACCGGATGCGAGAACTGGGTCTGATCGGCTCCCATCCGGGCAGCGTGGATGCGGTGATGGAAAAACTGACCGGTGATTTGCGCCAGCCCGCGCGCTACACCTCTACCAGGCGCGATGGCCGGGTGCTGGAGGCGGTGCGCGACCCCCTGCCCGATGGTGGCTTCATCCTCACCTATGTCGACATCTCCGGCAGCCAGCCGACGCAGGACGCGGCCCAGGCCGCTATCAACCCGGCGCTGCAGGCTCCGCTCAGCACCATCATCGGCCTGGCCCAGGCACTGCAGCCCGATGCCCCGGCGCAGGCGGATCAACTGCAATCCATCCGCGATGCCGGTGAGCAATTGCTCGCGGTGATCGATGAAATGCTCCAAGCTGCCCGCGCCGGGCAGGGCGTATCATCACACCAGGCCGGCTGATACCGCCCACACTCGGCATAGAAAGCCTTACTCATGACCGACGCCCTTGCCGTGACCGATGGCCTGTTCTTCCGTGAAATGGACCAGGCCAGCGCCGCCCGCCGCCTGGCCGATGCCATGGCTGGCTGCGATGATGGCGAGCTTTTCCTCGAATACCGCGAAAGCGAGGCCATCAGCCTCGATGACCAGCGCATCCGCTCGGCCAGTTTTGACACCAATCGTGGTTTTGGCCTGCGCGCGGTGGCAGGGGAGGCCGCGGGCTTTGCCCATGCCGGCGAGATTTCCGAACCCGCCCTGGCCCGCGCCGCCTCCGCCCTCGGCGCGGTGCGCGCCGGCCATGCCGGGGTTTGGGCCGCAGCGCCCCAGCCCACCAATCGGCGGCTGTACAGCGATGCCAACCCGCTGCTGGAAATGGGTTTTGCCGAAAAAACCGCGCTGCTGATGGCACTCGATGCCTATGCAAGGGCGAAGGATAGCCGGGTGGTGCAGGTCTCGGCCTCGATCACCGGCGAATGGCAGGCGGTGCAGATCATGCGCGCCGATGGCGTGCGGGTGGCCGATCTGCGGCCGCTGGTGCGGCTGAATGTCCAGGTGGTGGTGGAGCAGGATGGCAGGCGTGAATCAGGCGGCCATGGCCTGGGCGGGCGCTTTGGCTATGAACGGGTGCTTTCAGACCAAAGCTGGCAGGCGGCGGTGGATGAGGCGCTGCGCCAGGCGCTGCTGAACCTCGAAGCCGTCCCCGCCCCGGCCGGCGAAATGGAGGTGGTGCTCGGCCCAGGCTGGCCCGGCATCCTGCTGCATGAAGCCATCGGCCACGGGCTGGAGGGCGATTTCAATCGCAAAAAAACCAGCGCCTTCTCAGGACTGCTCGGCCAGCGCATCGCCGCCCCCGGCGTGACCGTGGTCGATGACGGCACCATCGCCGACCGCCGCGGCTCCATCTCGGTCGATGATGAGGGCACCCCCTCCGGCCGCACGGTGATGATCGAGGATGGCATCCTCGTCGGCTTCATCCAGGACCGGCAAAATGCCCGGCTGATGGGCGTCGCCCCCACCGGCAATGGCCGCCGCCAATCCCACGCCCATGCGCCGATGCCGCGAATGACCAACACCATCATGCTCGGCGGCGCCCACCCGCCCGAGGAAATTCTCCGCTCGGTGAAACGCGGCCTTTACGCGGTGAATTTCGGCGGCGGCCAGGTGGATATCACCAGCGGCAAATTCGTCTTCTCCGCCGCCGAGGCCTATATGATCGAAAACGGCAGGATCGGCGCGCCGGTCAAGGGCGCAACCCTGATAGGCAATGGCCCCGATGCGCTGACCAAAGTCTCCATGGTGGGCAATGACAGCGCGATGGACCCAGGCATCGGCACCTGCGGCAAAAACGGCCAGGGCGTGCCCGTGGGCGTGGGCCAACCCACACTCAAAATGCTGGGCCTGACCGTGGGCGGCACCGCGCTGTGATGCTTAGAGCCATTTCACCGGAAGCGAAGACGGTGAAACGGCTCTAGTTCCTGTTGTAACGCATTTTCCGAATCGCCTTGCTAAGCCGCAAGGCTTGAAAATGCTCAATGGCTGAACAGCACCGGCACCGTCATCTGCTGCAACAGCCCCCGCGTCACCCCGCCCAGCACCATCTCCCGCAGCCGTGAATGGCCATAGCCGCCGACCACGATGAGATCAGCCCCCCGATCCGCCGCGGCATTGAGCAGCAGGTCAGTGGGGTCAGCCTCAGCATCGCTGCTGCGCGTGAGTGAAACCACCACGCCATGCCGGGCGAGATGGGCAGCAATATCGCCCCCAGGCATGGCATCAGCCCCGGCCGAATCAGCGGTGAGCACCGTGACACTCTCCGCCTTTTGCAGCAGGGGCATGGCATCATGCACCGCGCGCGCCGCCTCGCGGCTGTCATTCCAGCCCACCAGAATATGCTGGCCTGGAGTTTTATGCTCGCCCAACCGCGGCACCACCAGCACCGGGCGGCCGGAGCGAAACAGCATCTCCTCCACCAAGCGGTCATCGCCATCGGGCTGCCCCAGCACGATCAAATCCGACAGCCGCGCCTCCGTCGGCGCCCGGTCCCAGGCCGAGGCCTCAATATAGCGCCATTCCCCCAGCACATTCTCCAACCGCAACCGCTCATTGAAGCCCGCCGCCATCACAAACGCCTCGGCGCGGGCCTTGAGCATGAGTTCCTCCAGCAGATCAGCCACCATCAGCCCCGCCGTGGGGTCGGCATACATCATCACCGGTGAAAGCGGGTCAGCGCAGCGCAGCCCTATCACCCGCGCATCATGCCGCGCCGCCAGGCCGCAGGTGAAGGCGAGCAGCGCCGCATTGCGTGGCGTGGCGTCGATCATGATGAGGATGTCGCGGATATCCATGGTCGTCTCCCATTTTGTAGGAGCATGGGACCACCCGGCGCGCCGCCTGTCCTTGCGCTAAGTCAAATCCGCTTGGCAGCCATCACGGCGGCTTTGGAACCCGCCCCCACCATCCAGCACCAGCCCAGCAAAGCCAGGCTCGGCGGCGCCACGCCCAGGCCGCGCGCCTCATCGCGATGATGCACCTCCTCCTCCTGGCATTGCGCCAGCATGGCGCGCAGCGCCGGGAAACTCTGCTCAACATCCAGCCGGTCAATCTGCTGCTGGTAATGATGATCGACAAAGCTCTCCACCGCATCGATGGTGGCAAAGATCGCGCGCGGCCCAAACAACGCCGGAATCGCCCCGGTCAACCACCCCGCCACCCGCCAGATCGGCAGCAGCTTGGAATGTTTCGCCGCCGGCAGCACCTGCTCGATCAGGCGCAAATGCCCCTGCTCGGTCACCATATGGCGCTGGGCGAATTCCCGCGCCGCCGGGTCACGGCTGACGGCCAGGATGCCACGATAAATCATCACCGCCCCGGTCTCCCCGGCATGGTCGGAGCGCAATTCGCCCTCCAGCCAGGCGGGCATGCTGTGGATCGGCAGGGCGGCAATATGATTCATCCCAGCCACATGGCATGCTGACAGGCAGAGGCAAGCACCCCATATCACCGCCATGACACAAACCACGGTTTATTATGATGGCGCCTGCCCGGTCTGCTCGCGCGAAATCGCGCAATACCGCCGCGCCCGCGGCGCCGAGAGCCTGAATTTCATCGATGTCACCGGCTGCGACGAAGCCGCCCTCGGCCCTGACCTGACCCGGCAGGCCGCCCTGGCCGCCATGCATGTGCGCCGCCCGGATGGCACGCTGGTGCAGGGGGCGCGCGCCTTTGGCGATATCTGGGCCGCGCTGCCCGCCTTTCGCCCCCTGGCCTGGGCCATGCGCCTGCCGGGGGCGGGGTGGCTGGCGGATATCGGCTATGCCGGGTTCCTGCGCGCGCGCCGCCTCTGGCGGTAAACCTTGGCGGACCTCAGAGCCCCTGCGCCGCCTCCAGCACCGCCGCCGCATGGGCATCGGGCTTCACCTTCCGCCAGACCTTAACAATCTTGCCGTCAGCGCCCACCAAAAAGCTGGAGCGCTCCATCCCCATATAGGTCTTGCCATACATGGATTTCTCCACCCACACGCCATAGGCCTTGGCCGTCACCTGCTCCGGGTCCGAAGCCAGGGGAAATTCCAGATTGTATTTCTTGGCGAATTTCTCAATTGGCGGCATGGCATCGGGCGAGACGCCAATCACCGTCAGCTTCAGCTTGCCCAAAGCCGGCAGGGCCTCCTGAATGCCGCAGGCCTGCTTGGTGCAGCCGGGCGTATCCGCCTTGGGGTAGAAATACAGCAGATAGGGCGCGCCCTTGAGCGCCGCCGAGGAGATCTGGCGGCCACCGCTCGCCGCCATCTCAAAGCCGGGGGCGTCATCGCCGGCATTGGGTCCGCTCATGCATTCTCTCCTGCTATGTGGCGGCCGACATGGCGGGCGAAGGCATCGCGCACCAGGGCGGCATGAATGTCGATCTGTGCGCGCAGGGCCAATCCGTCAACCACCACCTCGCCCAGCGCCAGCCCCGCACCACGCAGCAGCACCGCCTCGGCCGAGCGGGAGAGGTCATGATCCATCGGCCGCGCCATCATCAGCCGCCGCAGCCCCAGCAGGCTGCGCCATAGCCGCTCCGCCCGGCACAGCGCCACGGCTTCGGGCAGCAGCCCCGCCTCCCCCAGCGCCGCCAGGGCGGCCGCGGTGTTGTGGCGCAACAGCTCAGGCCGATGCGGCGCGTGTTCCAGCAACAGCGCCTGGGCGATGAACTCCACCTCGATCATCCCGCCGGGCATGGCCTTGAGGTCCCAGGGGCCCTCAGGCGGCAATTCGCGCAGCAACCTAGCGCGCATCGCCGCCGCATCATGCAGCGCCCTCCCCGCTGGCAGCGGGCGCAGCTGCGCCTGGCGCAGCGCCTGGGCCACCCGCCGGCGGAAGGCCACGGGGCCCGCCACCACTCTCGCGCGCATCAGCGCCATCCGCTCCCAACTCCAGGCCTCCTCGGCCTGATAGCGTTCGAAGCTGGAAAGACGCGTCGCCACCGGCCCCTTATTGCCGGTCGGCCGCAGCCGCATATCCACCGCAAAAAGCTGCCCCTCCGCCCCGGGCGAGGAGAGAGCCGCCACAATCTGGTGCGACAGCCGGATAAAATAATCACTCGGCGCGAGGGATTTCGTCCCCCCCTGGCTCGCCTCGGCATCGGCGGCGTGGTCGTAGAGCAGCACGATGTCTAGGTCGCTACCCGGCAGCATTTCCTGCCCGCCCAGCTTGCCCATGGCCAGCACCGCCAGCGCGCCGCCGGCCAGCTTGCCGTGGCGGAGGGCGAATTCGGCGCTGACGCGCGGTATCACCGCCCCCATCACATCCTCGGCCAGATTCGAGCGCAAAAGCCCAGCCTCATCCGCCGCCAGCCGCCCTTCCAGCAGGGCAGCATCAATCTCAAAGCGCCGCTCGGTGGCCAGCCTGCGCGCGGCATCCAGCGCCTCCTCCAGATGCCGGGCCTCGCGCACCCGCGCCAGCATGGGCAAAGGGGCGGTGGGGTCGCTGCTCAGCAGCCCCTCAAAGGCGGCAGGGAAATGCGCCAGATGATCGGCAAAGGGCGGTGCCGCGCCGAGAATGGTGGCAATGCGCCGAAGTAACGCCGGGTTGCGCTGGATCATCGACAGAATCTGCACCCCCACCGGAAGATGCGACAACATGGCATCAAACCGCGCCAGCACGGCATCCGGCTCCGCCTCGGCGGCAAAGCTCTCCAGCAGGCCCGGCAGCATGCCGGCCAGCAAGGCCCGGGCGCGCTCGCTGCGGGTGGCGCGCACCCGCCCCTGCTGCCAGCCGCGCAATATGCCCAAGGCCGAGGCCCCATCGCGAAAACCCATCCCCTCCAGCGCCGCCAGCGCCTCGGGCGCATCCTCCGGCCCCTCGGGCATCACAAAGCCGCTCTGCGGGAGTTCACCCACAATGCCTTCAAAAACCTCCAGATAATGCCCTTCCACACAGCGCATGCTGGCGGTCAGCCGCTCGATCAGTGCCTCGGGCCCCGTCAGCCCCATGAAGCTGGCAATGCGCGCAAGCCCGGGCTCATCCTGCGGCAGGCGATGGGTTTGCCGGTCATGCAGCATTTGCAGCCGATGCTCCACCTGGCGCAGCAGCAGATAGGCATCCGACAATTCACCCAGCGCCACGCGGTCCATCCGCCCCGCCGCCACCAAGGCGGTCAGCGCGCCCAGTGTGGTGGGCTGCCGCAAGGCCGGGTCCCTACCGCCCCAAAGCAATTGCAGCGCCTGGGCGGAGAATTCGATCTCGCGAATACCGCCCCTTCCCAGCTTCACATCATGGCCAGGCACGGTGATGCCCCCGCCCAGGCCCTTATGCTGATTGATCTGCCGCTTGATCGCGTGAATATCCGCCAGCGC
This sequence comes from Rhodovarius crocodyli, assembly GCA_945901085.1. Lineage (GTDB taxonomy): Bacteria > Pseudomonadota > Alphaproteobacteria > Acetobacterales > Acetobacteraceae > Rhodovarius > Rhodovarius crocodyli_A. The sequence goes on from CAMDJV010000011.1 coordinate 32,082, forward strand.
CGAGAAATCGAGAAAACGGCGCCAGACAAAGGGCCGGATTTCGCGCAAAAACGCCTCGCCGGCGGCAATATCGCCAGCCACCGGGCGGGCCTTGATCATCGCCGCGCGCTCCCAGGTCGCGCCCATGCTCTCATAATAACTGATCGCCGCGGGGATGGAGACGGCCAGCGGCGTGGCGGCAGGGTCCGGCCGGAGCCGCAGATCGGTGCGGAAGACGTAGCCATCGGCGGTGCGCTCATCGAGCAGCTTCACCAATTCGCGCGCAATACGCACGAAGCAGCCCTGCGCCTCATCAGGCTCGGTCGCCACCGAAGGGTCGAACATCAGGATGAGGTCAATATCGGAGGAGTAGTTCAGCTCCCGCGCGCCGAGCTTGCCCATGCCCATCACCACCAGCCCGCAGCCGCGCCCCCCCCGCGCGGCGGCGCGTTTGAGTTCGCCGCGTTCGACGGCCGCGCGCAGCAAATGCCGCAAACAGGCACCCAGCGCCGCCTCAGCCAGGGTGGTCAGCGCCTCGGTCACCCGCTCCAGCGGCCAAAGCCCGCCAATATCGGCCGCCGCTATCACCAGCGCCGCGCGGCGCTTCACCTGGCGCAGCAGCGTGGCCAGTGCCGGGCGCGCCGTCGCGGCATCGGCGCGGGAAAGCGGCGCGATAGCGAGTTGAAAGGCCTCATCGGCGCCGCGCTCGAGCAGGCGCAGCAGGCTGGCCGGCTCCCGCTCCAGCAGATCGGCCAGATAAGGGCTATGCCCGGCCAAGGCGGCGAGCCAGGGCAGCGCATCGGCATGGGCCAGCAGGGCCTGGGCATTGGCATCACCCTCTTCGAGCGCGGTGCGCAGGCGCATCACCGCATCCGAATCGTATGCCTGGGGCAGTATGGGGTTGCGTGACATCGGCCATGATGGGAAGCGGGTCAGCATGGAAGGTCAAGCCAAGATGACCGGGGAGAAGATCACCCACCGCGTCAGCCGGTCAGGGGCGCATGCGCTGCGCCTGCTGCGGCGCGTCTTTTCCAGCCATGGCCGCGGGCTGCGCCTGCTCACCCGTGCGGTGCTGGGGCTAACGATGGCGCTGGGCTTGGCCGCCGGGGCACTGGCATGGCGGCTGGGCCAGGGGCCGCTGGAACTGACCTGGTTCGCCGGCCAAATGCGGCAGGGCATTGCCCTCGATGCCGGCACAAGGCTGCGGGCGGAGTCCATTGCCCTGGCCTGGGATGGCTGGCGCCACGGCGCCAGCGCCCTGCCGGCGATCAGGCTTGATGGGGTGCAGCTGGAGGGGGCGGGGCTTGCGGCCGAGGCCGATGCGGTGCTGCTGCATGTCTCGCTCGCGGCCTTGCTGCGCGGCGAGATCGCCCCCTCCCTGCTGGAGCTTGAGGCGCCGCGGCTGCGGCTGAAGCCAAGTGATGGCACCGCCGGCGAGATGGATACCGCCACCCTGCTGCCCTGGCTCGCCGCCCCCGACGAATTGGGCCGCCACATGGCGCTGCGTGGCTTGCGGGTGCGCAATGGCGCCATCGCCCTGCCCGCCAGCGGCAGTACCCCCGCCATGGCGCTGGAGGGCATTCAACTCTTCGCCCAGCGCGGCCGCGATGGCCTGCGCGCCGATGGCGCGGCCGCGCTTCGCATGGCCGGCATACAATTGCCGGTCACCGTCCAGGCCACGGGCGGCGGCGCGGGCAGCGAGGTGGTGCTGCGCGTGAACGGATTGCAGCCGCCGGCCCTGGCCGGGCTGCTGCCGGAACTCGCGCCGCTCGCGGGGCTGCAAACCACGCTCAGCGCCGCCATCACCCTGCGGCTGGATGGCGGGCTGGTGCCGCGCGGCGGCGTGCTGGCCCTGGAAGCCGGCCCCGGCCGGCTCAGCCATGGAGGCTGGTCACTGCCGCTGCAGGGGTTTTCCCTGGAAGCGAATATGCGCCGCGATGCGCTGGAACTGACGCGAGCCGCGATCCTGCTGGGCCCGGCCGGGGCGGCGCCACAGCTTCACCTCACCGCGCATGGCAGCGCCTGGCGGGAGGATGGCCGCTGGCGGGGCGAGGCGGAAACCGCCCTGGCCAGCTTCGACGTGACCCATATCGCCAGCCTCTGGCCCGAGGGGCTGGCGGAGGAGTGGCGCGCGGAGGTGGGGCGGCTCGCCCTGGCGGGGCAATTGCGCGGAGCTCGGCTGGGCCTCACCCTGGGCAATACCGAAACTGGGCCACGGCTGCTCCATGCCCGGCTGCATGCGCCGTTCAGCGGATTGCGGCTCGGCCTGGGCCAGGGCCTCGATATCACTGAGGCGCTGATCGAGGCGAGCGGCACGGAGCAGGCCTTCCGGCTGGATGCGCTGCGGCTGGTTCTGCCCTCGCCTCGTTCCGGGGCGCCGCCCACCACCATCACCGCCGCCGCCAATATCAGGCGCGGGGCGGCGGAATGGAGTGTGGCGGGCGATCTGGCGCTGGACCAGGTGGCCTTCGCCGATATGCCCACGCTTTGGCCCGAGGGTGTGGCGCCCAAGCCGCGCAAATGGATGGTGGAGAATATGCTGGCCGGGGTGGCGCAAGAGGGCCAGTGGCGCTTCGATCTCGCTCTGCCCGATGGCCAGGCGCCGCAGCTGCGCGCGCTATCGGGCCGGGCGGCGGCCAGCGGCGTCACGGTGCAATGGGTCCGGCCGATTCCACCGGTCATCGAGGCCGCGGGCGAGGTGCAGTTCGGCCGCGATAGCATCACCGTGACGCTGAGCGGTGGGAGGCAGGCGCGGGCCGATGGCAGCGCCTCAGGGCTGGAGGTGACCGGCGGCGCGCTGCGCTTCACCGACTTGTCGCAGCCCATCGAACAGGCCGATCTGCAATTGCTTCTGGGCGGATCACTGCCGGATCTGATGACGGTGCTGCGCCACCCAAGGCTGCATCTCTTCGAGCGGCGGCCCTTGGAGTTGGTGGTGGCCGAGGGCAGCCATGTCACCCGGTTGAACCTGAATTTCCCGATGCTGGAGGAGATTCCGGCGGAATCGGTCCGGGTGCGGGCGGAATCGCGGCTGAGCAATCTGCGCCTGGGCCGGGCGCTACTGGGCCGAGAACTCACCCAGGTGCAGGGCGAATTGCTGCTAGAGAGCGAGCGGCTGCGGGTGCAGGGCACTGGCAATTTGCTCGGCGCGCCGCTGCGGCTGACGACTGAGATGGATTTGCGCCCGGGGCCGGCCAATGGCGTGCTATCGCGCGAGACGGTGCAGGGCACCGTCTCGGCCCGGCAATTGGCCCAGCTGGGGCTTGATCTGGGCGATGTGCTGGGCGGGTCCGTCGCCATTGATGCGCGGACCGAACGGCGGCGCAATGGCCAGGGCATGGTCACCCTGCGCGGTGACCTGGCACCGGCCACGCTGGCCGTACCGGCGGCGCGCTGGAGCAAGGCGCAGGGCAGCCCCGGCAGCGCCGAGGTGGTGGTCCGGCTGCAGGGCGATAATCTTGTAGGCCTGGATAATGGCCGGCTGGACGTGCTTGATCTGTCCTTGCGCGGGCGCGCCATTGTTAATCGCGGCCGGATCGAGCGCTTTGAGATTGCCGAGAGCCAGTTTGGCGGCAGCCGCTTCCAGGGTGATGTGCGCGCGCCTGCCCAGCCGGGCGCACCGTGGCAGACGACGCTGCGCGGGCCGCTGCTGGATTTGCGGGCGATCTTTGCCGAGCGGCGTGGCGCGACGGAGGCGCCGGCAGAGGCCGCGACCTCGCCCCCCATGGTGCTGGAGGCGCGGTTTGACCGGGTGACGCTGGGCGAGGGCCGGGAATTGCTGGGGGTGCAGGGCCGTGCGGTGGTGGATGAGCACTCGGTGCTGCGGCAGGGATTTTTGCGCGGCCGCACCAGCACGGCCTCCGGCGCCTTTGAGCTGGTGGTGGCACCGCGGCCGCAGGGCCGTTCCTTGCGGCTCACCGCCGAGGATGGCGGGGCAGTGCTGCGGGCCTTGGATGGGATCAGTTCGATCGATGGTGGGCGGCTGAACCTCAATGGCGGCTGGGCGAGCAATGCGGTAAACGCGCCGCTGACCGGCACGGCGGAGCTGGAAGGTTTTGTGGTGCGCGGCGCGCCGGCCATCGGCAAGCTGTTGCAGGCGATGACGCTCTACGGGCTGGTGGATGCGCTGCAGGGCGGGGCGGGGCTGAGTTTCAATCGCGCCAATGTGCCCTTCAGCATGAATCGCGAGGTGCTGACGCTCAATGATGCACATGCCTTCTCGCCCAGCCTGGGGCTGACGGTGCGGGGCCGGGTGCTGCGTGAGGCGGATATGATCGACCTCGAGGGCACCATCGTGCCGGCCTATATGATCAACACGGTGCTGGGCAATTTGCCGCTGGTGGGGCGGCTGTTCAGCCCTGAGCCGGGCGGTGGGCTATTTGCCACGGCGTTCCGGGTGCAGGGGCCGGCGGCGGACCCGCAGGTGCAGGTGAACCCGCTTTCGACCATCACGCCGGGATTTTTGCGCGGGTTGTTCGGCCTGGCGCAGGAGCCGGTGAGTGTGAGCCCGCAGCCACCGGGGCCAGGGGGGGAGGCGGGGCCGCGGCGGTGATGTGGTGAAAGCGGTGTATTCGGACAAATAGCCCGCCCCAGTGGCTGGCGGGGGGGCTGGCGGGGTGGCGGGGCTGCGGGGTCTGTGCGGCGACCATGTCGTATTCGGACAAATTGCCCCACCCGGCGGCCGGCGAGGCGGGGGCTTGGTTTTTTGGGCCTGGGCGAGGCGGGGCTGCGGGGCTATGCGGCGACCATGTCGTATTCGGACAAATTGCCCCGCCCGGTGGCCGGCGAGGCGGGGGTTTGGTTTTTTGGGCCTGGGCGAGGCGGGGCTGCGGGGTTATGCGGCGACCATGTCGTATTCGGACAAATTGCCCCGCAGTGGCGGCGGTGGCTGTGGCCTGGGGATTGGGTTGTCAAACAGCGCTTGCGTTATAGGATTATTTACCGATAAAGGCAAGCGCCATTTGCCTGTTTCGGCCCGGCGCTATTCCCATATGACGCGATTTGTTGCATGATTTGGCATCATGTCGCAGCCGCCGGATATCGCGCCCATCCTCACCGTTCTGGACGAGGCCCTGCATGGAGGGCGCTGCCTGGAGGCCGCTGCGGCGCTGCGCACCCTTTCACGGCTGGTGCCACAGGATTTGCGGGTGCGGGCGGCTTTGGCGCGGGCGCTGTTTGCTGCCGGACTCTGGCAGGAAGCCTGGGATGCCTATGAGGTGCGCTTCGAGTTGCTGCCTGACATTTTCCCCAAGGTGAGCCGGATGGGGCCGAATGGGCCGGAGGCGATGCCGATTTGGCGCGGCGGCCCGGCGCCCGAGGCGCTGCTGGTGATGGGTGAACAGGGCTTGGGCGATACCATCCAATTCGCCCGCTACCTGCCCCTGCTGCAGGCGCGGGGGGTGCGGGTGCATGCGGTATTAGATGGGCGCATCCATGCGCTGCTGGCGCCGCTGCTGGCGGGTATTGACCTGCGCGCGAGCGGCACGGCGGGGCGGGTACAGGGGGTGAAATCCTGGCTGCCGCTGCTCAATCTGCCACAGGCGCTGGGGCTGCGGCCGCAGGAATACCGCGGACAAATCCCCTATCTGGCGGCGGATGGGGCGCGCGTCGCGCGCTGGCGGGCGCGAATCGGCGGTGAGGGCTTGCGGATTGGCATTGTCTGGCAGGGCAACCCGGCAGCGCCGGTGGATCGGCATCGCTCGGCGCCGCTGGCGGCTTTCGCCCCCATTGCGGCTCTGCCGGGGGTGCGGCTTTTCGCGCTGCAAAAGGGCCCGGGCGAGGATGCTCCCGCACCTTTCGCGCTTGAACGGCTGGGGCCGGAGATGGATCAGGGGCCGGATTGGTTCCTGGATACCGCGGCAGCGATGGTGGCACTTGATCTTGTGGTGTCAGTGGATACGGCGGCCTTGCATGTGGCCGGCGCGCTGGGGCGGCCGGCGCTGCTGCTGGCGCATGGGCGCGAGAGCGATTGGCGCTGGCAGCAGGGGCGGGAGGATACCATCTGGTACCCTTCGGTGCGGCTGGTGCGCTGCCCCGATGGCGGGGCGGATTGGCGTGCGGCGGCGGCGCGGGCGGCTTTTCTGATCCGGACTGGGAACCTGCCGGCGGCGGCCTAGAGGCGTTTCAGCGCGAGCGAAGACGGTGAAACGGTTTTAGCCTCTGTTTTTCCGCCATCTTTATCCGCTCAAACGAACCCGTCTGAGCGGATGATACTCTCATGATCACATGCGGGCGGGGCTTGACCCTGCCCGGCGCCCCATGCATGGCGCGACCGTAACCAATCGCCCAGGATACTGACATGTCAGAAGCCCAGATCATCAATGGGACCGGGCTGCGCGCCCGTTCCTCCCGCCTGGCTCAGTCCAGCCCGTTTCAGCGGCTGGTCATCGGCCTCATCCTGATCAATGCCGTCACGCTGGGCCTGGAGACGTCCGACCGCGTCATGGGCGCCATTGGTGGATTTTTGCATATCGTGGACATGGTGTTGTTGTTGGTGTTTACTGCCGAACTGGCCTTGCGGATCTTCGCCTTCCGTGGCGGATTCTTCCGTGACCCGTGGAGCATCTTCGATTTCGCAGTCATTGTTATCGCCTGGATGCCGGCCTCGGGCGCGCTTTCGGTGCTGCGGGCGCTGCGGGTACTGCGGGTCCTCAGGCTGATCTCAATAGTCCCCTCGCTGCGCAATGTGGTGGAGGCGATGCTGGCTGCGCTGCCGGGCATGGGAAGCATCATGCTTCTGATGGGCCTCGTCTTCTATGTCAGCGCCGTCATGGCCACCAAACTTTTCGGCGCCGAGATGGAAGAACAATTCGGTACGCTGGGCGCCAGCCTGTTTACCCTGTTCCAGCTTATGACGCTCGATGACTGGGCCAATATCGTGAAGCCGGCAACGGAGGCGCAACCCTTGGCGCTGCTCTTCTTCATGCCCTTCATCATCATCTCGACCTTCGTGGTGCTGAACCTGTTCATTGGCGTGATCGTGGAGAGTATCCAGTCGCTGCGTGACGAAAAGCCGGGGGCTGAGAAGCCAGACATCGCGGCAGTGCTGGCCGAGGTCCGGGCGCTGCGGGCGGAGGTGGCGGCGCTGAAGCGCTGAGGAAGCGCTCAGCATGGCGGTATCAAAGCGGGTCACAGGATCGTTGGCGATGTGCTGAGCAGGGCGGAATATAACATGCCCCCTGATGGGTTGTCCGCTTTGGGGGCGGCCGGGGCTCTTTGCGCCTGGAGCATCATCCGTTCAAACGGAATCGTTTGAGCGGATAAAGATGCTAGACAAACAAAGGCTTAGAGCCTGTGCAGTGAGCCGAGGCGAACGGAACAGGCTCTAGTTTGACTGCGAGGCATGAGACCAATAAGGCGTGCCCTGCTTTTGCACCGTCACACTGGCCTGAATGGGTAGGGCCGTTGACATCCGTCGCAAAAAATTACTACAATGTAATGTAGAGTGGCCCTGCGCGTGGTGGTGTAACAGGCACAGAAATGAGTTCTTCCAGACAGGGGTAGGGGCTAATCGATGGATAATCTCCTCATCTTGGCTGCTGATCCAGCCGCCTGGGTTGCACTCACCACCCTCATTGCGATGGAGGTGGTGCTCGGCATTGACAACCTGCTGTTCATCTCGATCCTGACCAATAAATTGCCTGAACATCAGCGTGAACGCGCCCGAATAATTGGTATCGGCGCTGCGCTGATACTGCGGCTTGTGCTGCTGAGCCTTGTTTTTGTCATCGTACAGTTGACTGAACCAGTGTTGACGCTATTCGGCCAGAGTTTTTCATGGCGTGACATGATACTCATAGGTGGCGGGCTGTTTTTGGTCTGGAAGGCAACCAAGGAAATCCACCACACCGTTGATCCTGACCCCGGACCGGACATGTTTGGCGGTGGGACGGTGGCGATGAATTTCGCTGCGGCGGTCGCTCAAATCCTTTTACTGGATTTGGTTTTTTCATTAGACAGTATAATCACTGCCGTGGGTATGACTCAACACGTCGAGATAATGGTTATTGCGGTGGTCTTCACGGTAATCGTGATGCTTGTTGCTGCAACTCCGCTGGCGCAATTCATTAGCGCGAACCCGACTGTCGTTATCCTAGCATTGTCATTCCTGTTCATGATTGGAATGACGCTGATCGCCGAAGGCTTTGGTGTGAAAGTGCCAAAAGGCTATATTTATGCGGCGATGGCTTTCTCGGCCGTGGTTGAAGGTCTCAACATGCTTTCGCGCCGCTCGCGGTCGAGACTGCAGGAGGGTGCCAAGAGCAACACCGTGCAGCGGTGAAGCGTGAGCGGTGGCTTGCGAAATTCGGACGGCCCAATAACTGACTGCGCTGGCTGAGATTGTCGGCCGGCGCTGCATCGGAGTGAGGCCCAGCTTTACCGGCGCGCGGCCGCGGCGGATTCAACCTCTTGCCCTTTTTTGGTCGATGCCGCTGCCCGGTGGTGGTGCTATCATCCGCCCCCGGTGGGGATGGCGGCGAACCCGTCTGAGGTCCACCAGCCTGGCCGCCATGCGGTAGCGGGCCTGAGCGAGTGGCTTTGCTACCGCGACGACGCGCGGTGAATCTGCCGCGCCAGCGGCTCCTGCAGGAAGACCGACGCCATCAGCGCCGGTATCATCTGCGTGCGGTTCAGCGGCCTCGGCAGGCTGGCCGGGTCGAAATGGCCGGGCGCGCCACTATTCAGGTGCTGCAACCAGGCGACGTAGCTGCGGGCGTTGCGGTTGTCTGGCTCGACCTGCAGCGCCTCCTGCATCAGTTGGAGCGCAGCCTCCCGCTTGCCCTCGGCCCAGGCCAGCAGGCCGCGCTGGATCAGCACATAGGGGCGAATGAACGGGGGCTCACGGCGGCTGAGGGCGATGCCGCGCTCGGTCTGCGCCCGCGCCTGTTCGAGATCTCCGCTCAGAATACTGAGAAACGCGGCGTTCAGGGCATGGATGGAACGCGTGGACAAAAGAGAATCGGCCAGTTGAACCTCGCGCGCGGCCTGCGCTGGATCGCCCTCTAGCAGGAAGAGGACGGCGTTCAGGTTCAACAACGCGGAATGTTCAATATGATCATCGCGTGTCCAGTTGCGCCCCAGCATGGTGCTTGTTGTCGCGCGCACGCCGCTGAGATCCGTCTGGGCGCCATCAAGAAAATCATTCAGCTGGGCGAGGATGACCTGGTAGGGCACGACTTCGGCAAAGGCTTCGCGCGCCCCGCGGCGCAGCAACTCCACCGCATTCAAATTCGGCTGGGAAAGCTCCAGGAGCCTCAGCGGCTTCCCATGATCCGATACCACAATCTCCAACCTGAGCCCTGCTTCAACATGCAACATGGTGGCGGATATGCGGACGTGCTCCAGGCCGAAGAGGTCCTGCAGGGCTGCGGTCAGTCCAGTCAGCTTCAGCGGCTCCGCCAGCGCGCCGATTAAGGTTCCGCGAGAGGCGACACGGGGGGTGGGCACCGGCACGACTGAGGGAACGGACACGATGCGGGCGATTTCGGTGACGAAGATTTCTTCAGCCGCGCGACGAGTGAGCCCGCTATTCTGCACGATGGGCGGCAGCCCGACATTGACCGACATGGTGTTGGAACTGATCGCTGCGTCGCCCGCCATCAGGCCCATAAAGAGCGCGCCAAGTAAACTGAGTGTCATAAAATCCATCATGGCTCTCCCAGCCGGCATTGCACGAACTGTAATTCGCAACAAAACTATAAATAGTGTCTATTCTTATGGCCGGGCATGCCGGCGTCAACAAGGGTGAATCTGGAAATTTACCCCGCCCTCTCAACCCTTTATGGCGAGCGACGCATCAGGCAGATCGATCTGGCTCAGAGCCTCGGCTTGATGAAGAGCATGCCATGTTCATCACAGCTCAGTCTAACGAACCGGGCGGCACGGCCAATGCCCCAAATGGAGGGGCCCTGACCACACCCCGAAGGTAACCCAGTCGCCGCTGGCGGTGGCTGGCACCAGGCTGGAAAGGGCATCATGCAAGGGGCACCACCATGGGAGATAATTTATAAGTTCCCGGCGTTCTTGGGCATGCCTCAGCCTTGGCTCTCGATCCATTTTTTTCGGTTAGACTTTCGCATATGGCCTTGAGGACCATTCCCTGCCACCGATTTGACGTCACCCTGGGAGAACTCAGTGGCAGGCTTGGGCGACAGGGCCAGATGTAACTATTCGTCGCTATTTTCCACTATATTCACCGTCATACCAGAGAGAACCTCGATAGCTTCAGACACCAAAGCAGCAACTGGATTAGCGATCAGTGCCGATTTAGATCCTGTTTTCTTCGAACAAACTCACTGCATAGGCAATAAAGTTTATTTTTTAGCATATTTTTTTATCCACTCAAACTATTTTATTTGAATTGATGATAATCTATTCAGTTATTTAATCAAAAATCAGGCAACCGGGGCAAAACCCCGGGCGATCAGGCTATTGCGCCCGCTCTGACATGGTTTCGGAGGTCGGGCAGGTTCTATGCGCCGGCGACATGCAAGCCGTGGCCGAGATAGTGCCACAAGCCCGAGCCATTTCACCCAAGGCGAAGACGGTAAAACGGCTCCAGTCTTTGCTTTTGCGCATTTGCTGGGTCGCCTTGCAAAGCCGCAAGGCTTGAAAATGCGCTATACCGCCGGGCGGCTGCGCACCTCGTCGGGGATCTTGCGGGGGAGGAATTCGCCCTGCTTGAGGTCGCCCGAGAAGACGCCATCCTCCACCACCACGCGCCCGCGCATCACCGTCACGCGCGGCCAGGCGGTCACCTTGTGCCCCTCCCACGGCGTGTAATCCGTCTCGTGCATGTCCTCGGCGCGGATGGTCTTGTCGATGCCGGTCTCCAGCACAACCACATCCGCGTCCGAGCCCACGGCCAGCGCGCCCTTGCGCGGATACAGCCCCATGATCTTGGCCGCGTTGGTCGAGACCATGTCCACGAAATGCTCCGGCGTATAGCCGCGCTTGGTGACCATCTGCGTGTACATCAGGCCCACGCGCGGCTCGACGCCGGAATTGCCGCCCGTGGTGTCGTCGATGCGGCTACCCTGCAGCTTGATGCGCAGCGGGCAGCAGAGTTCGTCGGTCGCGATGACTTGCAGCGCGCCGCGGTTGGTCGCCTCCCACAGCTTCTTCTGGTCCTCGGGGTATTTGAGCGAGGGGTAGGTATGGTAGATTTGCCCATTGGGCTTTTTGTAGTCCTCGGCGGTGTACATCAGGTACTGGTGCAGGGTTTCGCCATACATCGGGAAGCCACGCGCGCGGGAATTGGCCAGCGCGGCCACGCCAGTCGCCGCCGAGACATGCACCATGTACAGCGCGCAGCCCTCGACATTTTCGGCCAGGCGAATGACGCGGTTAAACGCCAGCTCCTCGGAGAGCGTATTGTGCACCTCGGCCATGAATTCGAAGCCGACGCGGTTTTCGCGGATCAGCTTCTCATACATGAACATGACGATGTCATTATCCTCGGCGTGGATGGCCGCGATGCCGCCCTGCTTCGCCACCACCTTCAGCGCTTCCCAGATATGGCCGTGCTGGACCATGCGCCCGGTCTGGCCGTAGCGGATGTCGGTGGTGAACATCTTGATGCTGGCATGGCCGGCCTGAATGGCTTCGGCCACCTCGCCGAACTGCACCTGCGGGATCGCGCCCATAAGCGTCAGGTGCCAGCCATAGTCGCAGTAGCAATCACCCTTCCAGATCGCGTCGGTCTGCTCGATCGCCTGCTGGATGGAACGCTCATGCGTGCATTGTACGAAGTCGATCAGCGTGGTGGTGCCGCCCCAGAGAGCCGCGCGGCTGACCTGCGAGGGCGGGTCGGTAAACTTCGCCGGGTCGGCAGCGCTCATCTTGATGGCGGAGGAACAATGGATATGCGGGTCGATGCCGCCGGGGATTACTAAGCCTCCCTTGGCGTCCACCCTACGCCCGGCCGCGGCCAGGGTTCCTGGCGCGCCAATGGAGACGATCTTCTGCCCGGCAATGCCGATATCGACGGCGGCTAGCCCGCTCGGCAGCACGCATTGGCCGTTGGTGATCAACAGATCCAGCATCACGCCATTCCTTCTCTCGCTGTTTTTCCCAGCATCGGGGTTTCCCCAAGCATCGGGTCGCCGGCCACGAAGCCATCGAGCAGTCTCTGCGGCGCTATGCCGCGCATGATGAACACCATGCGGCTGGTCCGGTCCGCATCCGGCCAATCGGGCAGCCAGCGCGGCTCGTACATCGTGTGCTGCACGGCATGGATGGCGGCTGGGCCGCCTTGCCTGTCCGCGAATGCCACGATGCCCTTCACGCGCAGCAGATCCTCGCCATGCTCCTGCGCGAGGCGCCCCAGCGCCATGGCGAAGGCAAGGCGCGTCATCGGCCGGCGCAGCGTCATCGTAAAGGCGGCGATGCCGTGCGCATGCACTGCGGTCGCGAAGCGGCGCGCACGCGGAATGGCCGTGATGGCGCCGCCGAACAGCAGCGCCGCCGGGTCGCCCTCCTGGGCATCGACCAGGCCGGCCAAAGGGTTCAGCGCGGCGAGTTGCGCACGAAGTGCATCTGAGGCAGGTGCCAGGTCGGTTTTGGTCAGCAGCAGCCGGTCCGCACTCGCGGCCTGCGCGACGGCCTCGGGGAAGCGTTCCAGCGTGCTGGCACCCAGCACGGAGTCGATCGCGGTGACCACGGTATCGACGCCAAGCGAGGCCTCCAGGAAGGCATCGGCCGAGAGGGTGTAGAGAATCGGCGCCGGCTCCGCGAGGCCGCTCGTCTCCAGCACGATGCGGCGGAATGGGCGATGTTCGCCGCGCGCGAGGCGGCGGAGCAGCATGTACAGCGTCTGCGCCAGATCCTGCCGCACCGCGCAGCACACGCAGCCATTGGGCAGTTCCACCACGTCCTGATCCACCGCTTCGAGCAGCAGGTGATCGAGGCCGATGGCGCCGAATTCATTGATGATGACGGCGGTGTCCATGAAGCCCGGGCTCGCCAGCACGCGCGAGAGGAAGCTGGTCTTACCGCTGCCCAGGAAGCCCGTCAGCACCGAAAACGGCAAACGCTGCGCCGGCACGGGCGGCGGAGGCGCGATCATCGCCACCGCCTACCCCTCACATGTGTGTCTCTGCTCCGCGCACGCATCATTACGAGGCGAGGGTGGCACGGCGGCGCTTAACACGTAAGCCTGCGGCGATCGCAGATTGCAGCGTCCCTGACATAGCCGAGGTCGCCGCGCCCAAGCTTCCACCAAAGGGGGGGGCGCGTGACTTTATCGACCGAGAATGCGGCCAGCGAGGCCGCTCGCGAAGGAAACACGCCCATCCACCTCAGCCGCGACCCTGCCCTGCCGCTGGCCGCGCCCGATGGGGCGGGGTTGCTGGCCGACCTCCGCAGCAGCGACAGCGTGATCACTCGTGATGCGCCACCCCATCAATCTGGCCGCAGAAATGCAGCAGCGTCTTGGCGCAGGCCACAGGCATGAGCGTTTGGATGGCGTGGAAGCGGGTGGGCAGGTTGACCACGCGAATCCCTGGAATACCAGCCCGAATCTGCGCCTCCTCATGCCCCGTCACCACGCCCGCGGTGGGGTAAAGCCCAAGCGTGGGCACCGCCACCTTGGTGAGATAGCCCGAGACATCCACCTTCGAAGCCACGCGGGAGAGGGCGATCAGCACCTCCACCGGTGATTTGCCCATCTCATCGGCATACCAGCGCACCATCGCCGGGTCGGCATCCGGCGGAAAGCGGGTGGCGCCATTGACGTAATCCGACCAGCCGCGGCTGCCCATGATCCGCAACGCATCCTGCCAAGTGGCATGGCCGCAGGCAAAGGCCTCCTGCGTCGCCTTGGGGATGGTGACCGGTGCGGCCAGCAGGGTGAGGCTGCGCAACCGCTCCGGGATGGTCGCCCCCATCACGATGCCCAGAATGCCGCCCAGTGATTCGCCGCAATAATGCACCGGGCCGCCGCCCAGATGGTCCATGATCGCCACCAGATCTTCGAGAAAACCCTCGACATGGATGTGGCTATCGGCGTCGAAATCGAAGGTGGATTGCCCCAAGCCGCGCAGATCGGGGCAGACCACCCGGTAGAAGCGTGAGAGATAGGGCACCCAGGCATGCCAGAACACCGCCGAGCGGCCATAGCCATGCTGCAGGATCAGCCAAGGCGCATCGCGCCACGGGTCGGTATTGTCGTGAATGGTGAGGTGCAGGCTGGGTTTTCCCGGCCTTTGCAGCATGGGCATGGCGTTTTCCTTGGATGTCCTGGCGGCAGGATAGGTCGGTTTGCGACGCGCGGGAATCGCCTGAGGTGAAACCGTGGGAGGAAGCGCCGCCATCAATCGAACAGCATCTCCACCGCGCGCGGCGCCATTCCGCCATTGGAATGGCCAACCCCGGGGACGAAGGCCATGCGCCAGCCAAAGGGCACAGCCAGCCTCGCGGCCGCCTCACGCGCGGCCGCGAAAAACGCCTGGCCGCGGCCAAAACGATGCGGGCCTTGCAGCATCGCCTCGGGCGTCTGGCGCAGGGTGGGGCGGGTGAGGCGAATATCCTGCTCGCCCAGAAGCACCACCGCCGGTCGCGCCAGGCCCCGGCGCAGCGCCGCCTCACCGGCCGTGGTGCCGGCCAGCCCATAGGGGAAGGCCCGGGTGATATCGGGCCATGTGTAGAAGCCGGCATTGGCGAAGACCATGCGATCCACCCCCTCGGCATCACAAAGCCAATTGTAGCGATGGGAGAATTGCGAGCCAGCGGAATGGCCATAGAGGTGGAAACGCCCAGCCGAGCCATCCTCACCCACCGCGCGGCGCGCCGCCGCCACCGCCCTGGGTAGCGCCCAGAAGCTCCAAGCCTCACGCGGGCGGCCGGCGCTGGCGCCATCATTATAGGCGGCAGAGCCGGGATAGGCGGCCTGGCTGAATTCAGGGCAGACCAGCAGAAAGCCGCGCTGCTCGGCATATGGCGCCCAGGTATCGCGATAGCCCCGCGCGGTGCGGCCCGCGCCATGCAGCACCGCCACCACCGGCCCGCCGGGGCGCCAGGAAGCGGGGCGATGCAGCCAGACCGGCATCTCGCCGCCGGCACTGGGCTCGACAAAGGTCATGCGCGCCGGCCCCGCGCTGATGGCCGCCTGGGCAAGAGCGGGGGCCGCCATGGCGGCGGGAAACAAACGGCGGGTGATCATCAGGGCAATCCCCAGGCGAGGTTAGCAGGTTACGGAAAACCGCTGCTGGCGGAGGGAAGAGCGAAAGGGCTTTGCCCTTTCGCACTCTCCCACCATGAAAACAATGTTCCTGGACCTTTGAATGGTTTTTTTATATAAAATAGTATTTGAATTTTTGTATAATTAAAAATCATTTTGAGTGAGTCATACTATAAAATTACAAATTAAACGAAGGTGCAGGAAACTGAGTTTCCTGCTGGGGTGCTCGAGGGGCAAAGCCCCTCGATCTTATCATCCCACGCTATTGGTTTTTATCAGCCAGTCAGACTATGCGACGTTTACACGGCGTCCAATTGCAGCCCCTCGCGGCGAATGACCTCGCCCCAGCGCCGCGCCTCATCACGCACGAAGCCGGCGAATTCCTCCGGGGTATTGGGGAAGGCCACGCCGCCCAATTCAGCGAAGCGCGCCTGGGTGGCGGGCATTTCCAGCATGGCGCGGATATCGGCATTGATGCCGCGCAGCGCTGGCTCCGGCAGGCCCGGGGGGGCGAAAATGCCAAACCAGGTGTTCACGTCGAAATTGGCCAATTCGCCCCCCGCCTCACGTATGGCCGGGATGTCGGGCAATTGCGGGCTGCGCCCGGCCGAGGTGACTGCTAGGGCACGCACCCGGCCCGAACGCACCAGTTCGATGATGCCTGTCAGGTTATCGATCGCGAATTTCACATTGCCGGCCAGCAGGTCGGTCTGCATCGGCGCTGAGCCGCGGAAGGGCACATGCACCGCCTCCACCCCCAGCAATTGCAGCATCCATACGGGGGTGAGATGGGTGGATTGGCCCACCCCGGTCGAGCCAAAAGCGGCGCGGCCACGCTGGCCACGCAGCCAGGCGACGAATTCCGCCAGATTGCGCGCCGGCACATCATTGTGGCACACCAGCACATTCGGGCCGCGAATGGTGCCGATGATCGGCGTCTGCTGCGCCATGGTGTAGGGCAGGTTGCGGAACAGCGAATAGGCGATGGCCTGGCTGCCGATATTGCCCGAGAGCAGCGTCAGCCCATCGGGCCGGGCGCGGGCCATTTCGGCCGAGCCGATGGTGCCGCCCGCGCCGGGGCGGTTTTCCACCACCACCGGCCCACCCCAGAGGGTTTGCAAATGCTGCGCCACGATGCGGCCGATGATATCGGTGGTGCCGCCCGGTGCCACCGGCACGATAACGCGCACCGGCCCGGCGGGGCGCCAGGATTGGGCAAAAGCGGGGGCCGCCAGCAAGGGGGCGGCAAGCAGGCTGCGACGTCGCATCATGAAATATCCATCTGTAGGCCTTCGCGTTGGATCACGCCGCGCCATTTGGCAATCTCGGCCTGCACGAAGGCGGAAAAATCGGCCGGGCTGCCGGGCATTGGCACACCGCCCATCTGGGCGAAGCGCGCACGGGTCTCGGCCATGTTGAGGAAGCTGTTGATCTCGCGGTTCAGCACCGCGATGGCGCCGGGTGGCGTATTGCCATGGGCGAACATGCCGAACCAGGTGTTCACCTCGTAATTCGCCAACTCCGCCATGGTTTCACGCAGCGGCGGCAGATCGGGCAATTGCGCATTGCGATCGGCCGAGGTCACCGCCAGGGCGCGAACCTGCCCGGCGCGAATCTGCTGCACCGAGGTGGTGAGATTGTCGAAGCTGAACTGAATATTGCCGGCGACGAGGTCCATCATCAGCGGCCCTGCACCACGGAAGGGCACATGCGTGGCCTCCGTGCCGGTGAGCTGGCAGAACCACACGCCAGACAGATGCGGCGATTGCCCCACGCCCGAACTGCCATAGGCCAGCTTGCCCGGGTTGGCCTTCAGATGGGCGACGAATTCGGGCACGGTACGGGCGGGGATGGAGGGGTGCAGCAGCAGCGCATTCGGCCCGCGGATCATATTGCCCACCGGTGCGAGGCTCTCGGGCCGGTATTGCAGGTTGCGGAACAGCGAATAGGCAATGGCCTGCGGGCCGATATTGCCCGAGAGCAGCGTTAGGCCATCGGCGGGGGCGCGCAGCACATCCATGGTGCCGATGGTGCCACCGCCACCCGAGCGGTTATCGGCCAACGCATTGATCCCGAAGCGGCTTTGCAGATGCTGCGCCAGCATTCGGGCCATGATGTCGGTGGTGCCGCCGGGGGCTGCGGGGACCACGATGCGCATGGGCTGGGTGGGGCGCCATTCGGCGGCATCACCCTGCGCGCGGGCGATACCGGGCAGGAGCAGGCAGGCCTGCATGGCCGAACGGCGGTGGAGCATGGGGTATTCCTCTGGTGTTGGTCTTCTGCCGCGTTTTTGACGCAAGCCAGGGCGGACGAAAAGGCCTAATGCGCAGCCGAAAAGATCATTCCAACACAATAATTTGTCTTTTCCGGAAAATCGATCACCGCTTCTTGCAATTTTGGGTTTGATCCGTTGCGCAATGGGGCGTATGGGACGGCCCCTACGAGCCATTGCATCGTAGTGTCACAACGCCGAAATCTGCCACTGCGAAAAACCTTGAGCCGCCGCACGCGACCGGTTCGGCCATATTTTAAGGGAGGTCGGGGCCATCAGCCCTGAATTCACCACTGAGCGACACAATTGCACCCGTCTCTATCGCCAAGAAACTCGGTTTCAAGCCCGGCATGGTATGCGCCGTCATTGATCCGCCCAACGGCATGAAACACGGCCTGCCGGTCTCCACCGCCTCGGAGCCTGAGCTGATTTTGGCCTTCGCGGCCGATCGTGCGAGCCTCGGCCGCGCTGCCGCCCGCGCGCTTGATCTCTATGGCGTGGGTGGCCGGCTTTGGTTCGCTTATCCGAAAAAGGGCGGGCCGATTCGCTCGGATCTCGACCGTGAGCATGGCTGGGAGCCGCTGACCCAGGCTGGGCTGCTGCCCGTGGCGCAGGTGCCGCTGGACAATATCTGGGTCGCGCTGCGCTTCCGCCTGCGCGAGGAAGTGCCCACACTCACCCGCAAGGTCTGAGCCGGCAGGTTCAGCTTTCCGGCTGAATGCCCTGCCGCCGGATGAGGCCGCCCCAACGGGCAGCCTCTTCGGCGATAAAGGCGCGAAATTCCGCAGCAGTGCTGGCGGTGACCTGAAAACCGGCGGCCTCCATACGCCCTCGCGCCTCGGGGGCGTCGAGGGCGCGCCGCGCCTCCATCGCCAGCCGCTCCACCCGCTCGGCCGGCATGCTGGCCGGGCCGATCAGGCCGTTCCAGGCATAGGAGGTGGCGCCGGCCAGGCCTGCCTCCTGCAGCGTCGGCACATCGGGCAATTGTGGCACCCGGGCCTGCGCGGTCACCGCCAGGGCGCGGGCCTGCCCCTCACGCAATTGCGGCAGAATGCCCGAGACGATGATGATAATGGCCTGGATGCGCCCCGCCACCAAATCCACCACCGCCTGGGGAAAGCCGCGATAGGGCACATGCACCATCTCGGTGCCGGTGCGCGCCATGAGATCCACCATGGCCAAATGCCCGCCGGACCCCGCGCCGACAGAGCCATAGGCAATGGCGGAGGGATTGGCACGGGCATGGGCGATGAATTCGGCAAAGCTGCGCGCCGGCAGCGACGGGTGCACCGCCAGCACCTGCCCGGTGCGCGCCAGCAGCGAAATAGGTGCGATGTCGCGCATCGGGTCATAGGGCAAATTGGCAAACAAGGCCGGTGCCGTGGCGATGGGGCCATTGATGGAGACACCCAGCGTATGGCCATCCGTCGCCTTGGCCACCGCATCGGTGCCGATATTGCCCCCTGCCCCCACCCGGTTCTCAATCACGAAGGGCTGGCCGAAGACGGCGCTGAAATGCGGCACCAGTGTGCGGGCCGCGGTATCGGGGGTGGAGCCACCCGGAAAGGGCACGATGATGCGCACCGGGCGCTCAGGCCACACGCCCTGCGCCCGGGCCAGCATGGGGGTGGCGGCGCCCAGGCTCAGGGCAGCGCGGCGGGTGATGGGTGGCATGGCGGTCTCCTCGGTCTTGCTCTGGCATAGCCCGAAGCATGGGGGCCAGGCCAGGGCAGCCCCCTACCCCACAGCATCCACCGCGATAATGCGCCAGGCCCAATCCTCGCCATCCGGGCCCCTTGTGTGCACCGTCTCACCCGGGCGGATAAAGCTGGGGAAGCCGATGGACCACAGGCTGGCATCATCGAGCGCCAATTCCCCCTCGGGCAGGCGCAAATGCCAGCCGAAATCGGCATCATGCTGCAGGTCGCCCCGGCGATCCGGCGCATCCGGCGCGTCCAGCCAGGCCGGCCAGGGTGCTGGGTCGGCCAGCCAGGCCTCGGTGCTGGGCCCGCCTTGGAGGTCGAGCGCAAGGTGAATGCGGATGCGCCGCGCCGAGTCGCCCATCGGGCGGCCAGGGCCGGAGAGCAGGGTCATGGTGATCTCATGCATGGCCCCAGCCTAGCGCATTTGCGCTGTCTTGCGCGGCGGGCTTACCGAAAGGTGACCAACCCGCCCTGCGGGCTGCCCAGCAGCGTATCATCGCGCATGGCGACATGGCCGCGCACAATGGTGGCCACCGGCCAGCCATGGCAGAGATGGCCGGCAAAGGGCGTCCAGCCGCAGGGGCTGGCAATCCAGCTTTCCTCGATCCGGCGCTGCGCCTTCATATCCACCAGCGTGACATCGCCATCATAGCCCAGCGCCAGCCGGCCCTTGCCCACGGCGCCATAAACCCGCGCCGGGCCTGCCCCCATCACATCCACCAGACGGGTGAGGCTGAGCCGACCGGCGGAGACATGGTCCAGCATCAGCGGCAGGATGGTTTGCACCCCGGTGAGGCCCGCAGCGGTGGCCGGCCAGGGGCGCTCCTTGGCGGCGCGCGAATGCGGCGCATGGTCGGAGCCCACCACATCGATGGTGCCATTGGCCATGGCGGCCCAGGCCGCCGCCATATGGCGCGCGTCGCGGATGGGCGGGTTCATCACGGCATAGCCGCCCAGCCGGTCATAGGCCTCATCGGTCTGGGTGAGGTGGTTCAGCAGCACCTCCACGGAGGCGATGTCGCGGCATTGGCCCAGGAATTCCAGTTCCTCGGCGGTGGAGACATGCAGGATATGCGCCGGACGGCCCGTCTTGCGCGCCAGGCCCACCAGGCGCTTGGTGCCGATCAGCGCGCATTCCACATCGCGCCATTCAGCATGCAGCCGGTGCGGGCCACCGGCCTCATAGGCTGGCTTGCGGGCCTGCAGCCGATACTCATCCTCAGAGTGATAGGCGATGGGGCGGCGGCCTGAGCGCATGGCGCGCTCCAACGAGGCATCATCCTCCACCAGCAGGTCGCCCGTGGACGAACCCGCAAAGATCTTCACCGCGCAGACATTGGGCTCGACCTCCAGCCGGGCGAGGTCATCGAGATTGGACTTCGCACCGCCGACATAAAAACCGATATCGCACCAGGAGCGGCCCTGGGCGTAGCCGCGCTTCCATTCCAACTGCTCGGAGGAGGTGATGGAGGGCGTGGTATTGGGCATGTCAAAGACGGTGGCGATGCCGCCCAGCAGCGCCGCCCGCGTGCCGCTCTCCAGGGTTTCAACCGAGGCATCGCCCGGGTCCCGCAAATGGACATGGGCGTCGATCATGCCGGGCAGAACATGCAAATGGGCGCAATCGATGCTCTGGGTGGCGCTGGCCAGCCTCAGGTCGCCAATGGCGGCAATCTTGCCGGCAAGCAGGCCGATATCGGCGCGCGCCTCGCCCCAGGGGAGCACGCATGTGCCGTTCTTCAGGATCAGGTCGAAATGCTGCGGCATGTTGGGTTCCTTATATGGCCACCAAACTGCGACGGCGGGCGGGAAAAATCCACCCGGGCAGCGCCGCCCGCCAATCCATCACCCAAGCCCCTACCCAGCCTGCAATGCCCGCCACACCGCCTCGGCTGTCGCCGGCAATTGCAATGCGGCCCCGGCCGGCAGGGCATCGGCGATGGCATTCATGATCGCCGCGGGTGCTGCGGTGGCGCCGGCCTCGCCCACACCCTTCACCCCCAGCGCATTGGTCCGGCAGGGCGAGGGGGCGCTGTGGCAGGCAAAGCCGGGCAGGTCGGCGGCGCGCGGCAGGGCGTAATCCATGAAACTGGCGCTGAGCAATTGGCCCTCGCTGTCATAGGCAATACGCTCAAACAGCGCCTGGCCAATGCCCTGGGCGGCACCGCCCATCACCTGGGCATCGGCCAGATGATGGTCGAGCACCACGCCGCAATCATCGGTCGCGGTATAGGCGACGAGGGTGACGAGGCCAGTATCGCGGTCGATCTCCACCTCGGCGATATGGCAGCCATTGGGATAGGTCTCGGCGGTGCGGGTCATGCCCTGGCTATCCAGCGCGCCACCCTCGGCGAGGGCGAGCAGGGTCACCTTGCGGTCGGTGCCCGCCACGCAATAGGCGCCATCGGCGAAGACCAGATCAGCCTCCGCCGCCTCCAGCCGCTGCGCGGCCAGGGCCTGGCCCTTACGCAGCACCTCGGCCGCCACATCCACCACGGCCGAACCTGCGGTCGCCGTGCCGCGTGAGGCCACGGCGGCGCTGCCACCCAGGGCGAAATCGCTGTCGCCCTGCACCACCTGCACGTCGTCCGTTGCCAGCCCCAGCCGCTCGGCAGCCAGGCGGGCAAACACCGTCTCATGCCCCTGCCCGCTGCCATGCAACGCCATGCGCAGCACCGCGCCCTGGGGGGTGAGGCGCAGCGCCGCGCCTTCAATGGGCATGCCGCCGGAATGTTCGAGAAAGCAGGAAATGCCCAGGCCGCGCGCCCGCCTTTGGCTTTCGGCCAAGGCGCGGCGGGCGGGAAAGCCCGCCACATCGGCATGGCGGAGTGCGGCATCCAGCAGCCCGACAAAATCGCCACTATCGATGCAGGTGTTCACCGGGCTGCTATAGGGCATGGCCGCGGGGGCCAGCATGTTCAGCCGGCGCAGCGCCAGCGCGTCATGGCCGGTTTGCCGCGCCGCCGCCTCGACCAAGCGCTCCATCAGGTGATTGGCCTCCGGCCGCCCCGCGCCGCGATAAGGGCCGGTGGGCACGGTATTGGTGAAGGCCAGCCGCACCCGCGCCGCGATATGCGGGATGCGATAGAGGCTGCCCAGGCAGCGGGCGAAATTGCTGGTGGCGATATGCGCCCCCGCCGTGCTGAGAAACGCCCCCAGCGCCACCACCGATTGCACATCGAGGGCGAGGAACCGCCCCGCCTCATCCAAAGCCAGCCTTGCCTCGGCAAAGCCCTCACGCGCCTGGGTGTCGGAGGCGAAGGCCTCGCTACGGGTGGCCTGCCAATGCACCGCCCGCCCGGTCATGGCGGCGGCAGCCAGCAACGCGACATGCTCAGGATAGGGCGGCGTCTTCAGGCCAAAGGCGCCGCCGACATCGCCGGTCAGCACCCGAAGATCCGCCCCGGTGATGCCGGCCAGCGCATCGCGCAGGAAGCGCGCCCCCTGGCTGGCGGCGCGCAGCACCGGGCGGCCATGCTCGTCGATCCAGGCGGTGGCGTTGCGCGGCTCCATCGGCGCGCCGGCGATGCGTGACTGGGCGAGGCCAAGATGAACAACATGCGGCGCGCCGGCCAAAATCTCTGCCACCTGCGGATCAGCAAAACCCTGCCAATCGCAGGCGAGATTGCCCGGCGCCTGGGGCCAAAGCTGCGCCGCCCCCGGGGCGAGCGCGGCGCGCGGCTCCACCGCCGCGGGCAGGGTGGCGAATTCAATGGCGATCAGCTCCGCCGCGTCCTGCGCCTGGGGGAGAGTTTCCGCCACCACCAGGGCGATGGGCTGGCCAACATGCAGCACCCTGCCATCGGCCAGGGCCGGCCAGGGCGGCACCACCAGCCCCGCCACCGGCATGGGCCGGGCGAGGTCATTGCTGGCGATATCGCCGGCCAGCAACACCGCCAGCACACCAGGCGCCGCCCGGGCGGCGGTGATGTCCAGCGTCGTGATGCTGGCATGGGCATGGGGGCTGCGCAGGAAGCAGGCGGCCGCCGCCCCCTCGGGCCTGGTGTCATCGGTGAAATTTCCCCGCCCGGTGAGCAGGCGCAGGTCCTCGACGCGGCTCACGCAGCACCTATGCTGGGGGCCGACATGGAGGCGTTGTGATGGAGCTTTGGCATGACTGGGATTCCGTCTGCTCGTTCAAGGTGCGGATGGTCTTGGCGGAAAAGGGTCTGGCCTGGCAATCGCGCCATGTCGACCTCTTTGCCTTTGCCAATCTCAGCGCTGGCTTCCTGGCGCTGAACCCGGCCGGCGTTGTGCCGGTGCTGCGCCATGCCGGGCTGGTGCTGCCGGAATCGAGTGTGATCAACGAATACCTCGATGAGGTCTTCCCCAGCCCGCCTTTGGTGCCGCAAGCGGCCGCGGAGCGCGCCGCCATGCGGGTCTGGGTGAAGTTGCAGGATGAGGTGCTCTACCACGCGCAGCGCCCGGCCACCTTCCAATTGATGATCAAGAAACGCTTGGCGGGGCTGGGCGGTGATGAGATCGCCCGGCTGGTTGCCGCCCACCCGCAGCCGGACCGCGCGCGTCACTTCATCGGCTGGGCCACGGGACCTGTGGATATGGCCGTGGTGGAGGATGCGCGCGGCCGGGTGGATGCGGTGCTGGCCCGGATTGATGCCGGGCTGCAGGATGGCCGGGAATGGCTGGCGGGGGAGATGTTCAGCCTGGCCGAATGCGCCATGGCGCCGTTTATCGACCGGCTGCGGCGGTTGCGGTTCGAGGCGCTATGGGCAGAGCGGCCGAAATTGGCAAGCTGGATGGAGCGGGTGGCGGCCCGGCCGAGTTATATGCTGGCCCGGGCGCCGGCGGCAGAGTTGATGCAGGGGCCCGATTGAGCGGGGCCGCCCCCGCTCGCTGGCCCGCGCCATTGGCCAAAACTCCTTGAAATCAAGCATCACGAAAAGAAGATATAGTCTTTCCCGTCGACCGACCCATAGCTTGGCGTGGCCAGTTGCGCCTGGCTCAGCCCGGTGAAGCTGAGCGAGGTATCGATCAGCCCATTGCCATCCAGGTCACAATGCAGCGTCGCGCCCTGGAAGCCCTCCATCCCATCACTCGTCACCCAAACGAATTTGCTTACCCCAGGCTGATAGCCCCAAATCGTGACCTGCTCACCTGGCGAAAAATCGGTGATGGTTGACCAGGTGATGGCGGTAGCGGCAGCCCAGCCATCGATGAAAAATCTATCCAGACCCGCACCGCCGGTGATGAAATTCGAGCCCAGCCCACCATCCAGAATATCATTGCCACCGCCACCATCCATGCCATCATCGCCCGCGCCTGCATTGCAGAAATCAGCATGAATGGTGGCAATGACGATGTCGTTGGTGTCACCGTTGATTTGTTGATTGACGATGCCGGCAAGGGGGCCAGTATAGACATCAGGCAGGCTATAGTCGAAGTCGCGATTGCCCAGCCGGGAATAGACCAGGCCGAGATTGACCCCGCTGGCTGCCAGCGAGGCGATGGAGATATCCGCCGCTGCGCCCCATTTGAAGCGTTCGATAGCGGTGAAGTGGTCCTGGCCATCGGCGCCGCTGGTGATCACCACGCCATCGCGCACGCCGAAGCGATAATTGCTCTGCGCGCCGGAGAGTTGGGCCAGGTCATCGCCCGCGCCGCCAGTGATGATGTCGTTCCCGGCGCCGCCATTCATCGTGTCATCGCCGGCATAGCCATTCATGCTGTCGCCAAAGGCTGTGCCGCGCAGCGTATCGGCCAGGGTGCTGCCGCGGTAAGTGGCGCCGGCGGTGGCTTGGCTGAGATAGACAGCGCTGGAGCCGGAATCGGTGGCAGGCTTGTCGGCCTGAGCGCCGATGATGAGGTCAGGCAAGCCATCGCCATTCATGTCACCGGCGGAGGCTACGGGGCTGCCGGTGTGGTCAGCCGTCGAGACACCATTGAGCCGGAAGCCGCTGCTGCCGTTCAAGGTCGAGAGGTTGATGGCCGGCGTGGCGGCCCAGTCAGCCTTGCCGAAAACCACATAGCTGGCGCCGGGGTCATTGCCATTCGGGTCAGCGTATCTGCCGCCGACGATCATGTCAGCGTAGCCGTCACCATTCAAATCGCCGGCAGAGGCCGCAAACAAGCCGCTTTTATCACCGGCCGAGCCGCCATTAAGCCGGAAGCCATTGCTGCCATTCAGGCTCGCAAGGTTGAGAGAGGAGGCCCAGCCGCTGGCCTTGCCGAAGACCACATAGCT
The DNA here is from genome assembly GCA_945901085.1 of Rhodovarius crocodyli. Lineage (GTDB taxonomy): Bacteria > Pseudomonadota > Alphaproteobacteria > Acetobacterales > Acetobacteraceae > Rhodovarius > Rhodovarius crocodyli_A. Next base: position 57,416 of record CAMDJV010000011.1, read on the forward strand.
CGCGCCGGAATTGCTGCCATTCGGGTCAGCCTGGGGGGCACCGATGATGAGGTCAGCAAAGCCATCACTATTCACATCGCCGGCCGAGGCGACGGAGTAGCCGCTATAGTCATCCGCTGCGACGCCATCGAGCCGGAAGCCGTTGGTGCCATCAAGATCGGCGAGGTTGACGGAGGCTGCAAAGCCGCTGCTCCCGCCGAAGACCACATAGCTGGCGCCGGAGAAGGTGCCATTCGGCCCGGCCAAATAGGCGCCGATGATGATATCCGCGAAGCCGTCGCCATTCACATCGCCGGCGGAGGCGTCGGAAATGCCGCTTTGGTCACCGGCCGACCTGCCATCGAGCCAGAAGCCGCTGATGCCATTGAAGCTGGAAAGGTCGATGGCTTCGTTGACATCGGTGACGGTGATGGCCACCGCCTTGGCCAGGCTGGTGAGGGCACCGTCGGAGGCGGTGACGGTAACATCGTACACATTATTCGCGCCGACATCGCCCGGCGCCTCGAAATCGGGCGCAGCCTTGAAACTCACAGCCCCAGTGGCAGCGTCGATATCAAACAGTCCAGCATCGGCGCCACCCAGCACATAGGTCAGCCTCGTGCCCGCATCCGGGTCGCTGCCGCTGGCGGTATAGACGACACCAGCGGCATTCTCGGCAAAGCTGACGGCCCCGCCCGAGGTGACGCTCGGCGCCTCATTGACATCGGTAACGGTGATGGCCACCGCCCGCGCCACGCTGGTGAGAACGCCATCAAACGCCGTGACGGTAACATCGTACACATTATTCGCGCCGACATCGCCCGGCACCTCGAAATCGGGCGCAGCCTTGAAACTCACAGCCCCAGTGGCAGCGTCGATATCAAACAGTCCAGCATCGGCGCCACCCAGCACATAGGTCAGCGTCGTGCCCGCATCCGGGTCGCTGCCGCTGGCGGTGTAGACCGTGCCGGTGGCATTCTCATCGACGCTCGCGTTGCCGCTGGAGGTCACCGCGGGCGGGTGATTATAGAAGACAACGCTGTTGGTGCCGGTTGTCCAATCCGTGATCGTGATGGTGGCGCCGCCGATGGTAAAAACGCGCTGATTGCCGCTGTCAACACAAGTATCGGCGTTGTCACCAAAGTCGATGGTGTTGTTGCCAGCGCCCAGGGTGATGGTGTCGTTGCCGTCGCCGGGGGTCCAAATGATGGTGTCGTTGCCGGCTCCGGCATCGATGGTATCGTTCCCGCTGCCACCCATGATGGTATCATTACCGATGCCACCGATAAGGGTATCATTGCTTACGCCACCAATGATGCTGTCATTACCGGCAAGGCCATCGATGGCACTGCCAGAAGGGTAGGCGATGAGGGTGTCATCACCGGCCGTTGGAATATTGGAAATGACGCGGGTATTGGCGCCGAGGTCGCCCCAATCATTGACCTTGACGGAGCCCGCGCCATCGATGCGGGTGAAGGTGGCTATGCCTCCGGTGGTCAGGGCCACACGCCAAGCTCCAGAGGTTGCGCCATCGGTCACCGCGCCGCCTGCCCAGCCCTCCAGGTCCACAATGTTGCTGCCTGCGCCCAGGTTGACATCGTCACTGCCGCCGCCGGCACGCCAGATGATGTGATCGTCGCCTTCGCTGCCATAGATGATATCATCGCCCGCACCGCCATTGATCACGTCATTACCGGTATTGCCGGCGATATAATCAGCGCCCGCTCCACCGTTGATCACGTCATTGTCGGCACCGCCGTCGATGGTATCGTTGCCGCCATCCCCGGTGATCGTATCGTTGCCAGCGCTACCATAAAGCCGGTCCGCGCCTACGCCACCATCGATGCTGTCATTGCCAGAAAGGCCGTCGATGGTACTGCCAGAAGGGTAGGCGAAGAGGGTGTCATCACCGGTCGTGGGACCGGTCGTGGGAATAGTGGAAATGACGCGGATATTGGTGCCAGCGCCCCAATCATCGACGGTGAGTCTGACCGAGGTGCCGGCATCGCTGCGCGTGAAATAAGCGATAGGGGTTCCTCCGCTGGTCAGCTCCACACTCCACGCGCCAGAGGTTGCACCATTGACCACCGCGCCACCCGCCCAGCCCTCCAAGTATAGAATATTGCTACCTTTTCTCAGGGACATACTGTCATTGCCGCCGCCCGCACGCCAGAATACAATGTTATTGCCGGAGCCGGGATCGATGGTATCACCACCCGCGCCACCGTCGATCACGTCATCGCCGTCATTGCCGTCTATTATATCATTGCCTGCTTCGCCGAAGATCACGTCATTACCGGCATCGCCGCGGATGTTATCAGCACTTAGGCCGCCGTAAATCGTGTCGTTGCCGCCTCCGGCACGAATCACGTCTATGTCGGCGGTGCCGGTGATGCTGTCATTGCCGGCCGTGCCATTAAAATTGGCCATGCGTCAGAATCCTTTCCCAATTGCGATGTTGGGATTGGGCGCAAAGCCGCCCAGAATGCGCGCAGCAAACCGATCACTGCCCGCATTCGGGTGAGCAGCCGCCACACCAACCAGCCGGAAGCCGGTGCTGCCCTTGAGGCGGCAAAGGTCGATCGATGATGAAAAACACATTGCAGGAATTCCTGGTTGGAAATGGTCCGGATCAAACCACCCAACCAGAATATAATATATAATGCAATAGAATATTCATGGCAGCCCAAGCGATAAATACCGCATTGCAGGCCGTAGCTTATTCCCCGGCCAAGCCAGGCCGCGCATCTGCCTAGCCAGCCTTGCCAGCCCTTCTGCGCGCACAACCATCCGACCAGCAGCCTGGTCCGTCACACCGCAGTGCAGAATGCCGTCCGGGGGTCCGATCGCCGTGGCGGTTCAGCAGCGCAATCTGCAGCCGCGCCGCCACAAGGCCAAACGGGCACCGCTCATCGTGCCGGCGGCACATTGCTCCGATCAACCAGCAGGTGCCCGACATTGACCTGCCCCAGCCCCCTTTCGCCGCGCAGCCAGCGCGCCATGGTATCCATGCCCAGCCGGCCCCAGGCCACCGGGTTGAGTTCCACGGTCAGCCCAATATCGCCCCGGCGCACCGCGGCAAGGGCTGGCGGAATGCCGTTCAGCCCGGTCACCACCACCTGCCCCGTCCGCCCGGCCTGGCCCAGCGCCTGCGCAGCGCCGAGGGCAATATCGTCATTGCCGCCATAAATCGCCTTGAGATTGGGGTGGGCCACCAGCAAATCCTGCGCCACCCGCAGCCCCTCCTCGCGGGTGAGGGCGATGTCACGCCGCGCCACGATGCGCACGCCCGGGCTTGCGGTCATCACCTCGTTAAACCCGGTGGCGAGATTGCGGAAAGTGGCCGCTCCCTGCGGGCCGGCAATGATGGCCACCTCGCCCGCATTGTTGATGGCGCGCAGCATCCACCGCGCAATGTCGCGGCCAATGCCCACCTCATCCATCGCCACAAAGGCCGATTGCTGCGGGCTATCAGCATGGCGGGCGATGGAGATGATGGGGATATTGGCGCCGGAAGCCGCCTCATAGGCCGCGCGCGTCGCGCGCGCATCGATGGGCGAGATCAGAATGCCCGAGACGCGCTGGGCAATGAGGTCGAGCACGCCATTATTCTGCGCCACCACATCCTCATTGGCCGTCACGAAGCGGGTGCGCCAGCCCAGCTCGGTGGCGCGCGCCTCCATGCCGCGCCGCATGGCGATGTAGAAAGGGTTGGTGTCGGAGGAGAGCGAAACGCCCACCACCACCTCCTGCGCCAGACCAGGGCGGGCCAGCACGGGCATGGCCAAAGCGGGCAGCAGGAACAGGTTTCGTCTTTGCATGGGGTCCTCCTTTTGGTTTCAGTCGCGGCGGGCGTGACGCAGCCGGTCCGCCGCGGCGGCAGCCACAATCACAACGCCAATCGCGATGCGTTGCCAGTAGCTGTCCACATTCATCAGGTTCAGCGCATTGCCCAGCACCACAATGATGAGCACGCCGGCAATGGTCTTGGCCAGCCGGCCCTCGCCACCATAAAGCGAGGCGCCGCCCACCACCGCCGCGGCAATGGCCATGAGTTCATAGAATTCGCCCGAGGTGGGCTGGCCGCTTTGCAGCCTCGCCGCCAACATCACGCCAGCCACCCCCGCCATGGCGCCACACCAGACATAGGCGGAGGCGCGGATGCGCCCGGTATTAATCCCCGCCAGATAGGCCGCCTGGGCATTGCCCCCGGTGGCATAAAGCCGCTTGCCATAGGCGCTGCGGTGCAACACCCACCACAGCAGGCCAAAGAGCACAATCGGCGTCCAGGTCAGCAGCGGCACGCCCCAAAGCCGGGCTCGGCCATAAAGGATAAACGCATCGGGCAGCCCCTCCTCGCCCATGATCGGCCGCCCGCCGGTGAGCAGCAGCACGACGCCGCGCACCACCACCATGCTGCCCAGCGTGGCGATGAAGGGATTAAGGTCGAGCCTGGTGACCAGCAGCCCATTCAGCAGCCCCACCAGGCAGCCCACCGCAATGCCCGCCGCCACCCCCGCCCCGGTGCCAAATTCCAACATGACCACCGCCGCCGCGCAGCCCGCAGCCGCCACGGTGGAGCCCACCGAAATATCAAAGCCACCCGAGATGATCACATAGGTCATGCCCATGGCGACCACCGCCATCACCGAGGCCTGCAGCATGACATTGCTGATATTCACCGCACTCAAAAACCGGTCGGTCATCAGCGCCGTGCCCAGGCAGAGAATGGCCAGGATGATGAAGGGCATCTGGTCGAGAAAACGCTGCCTCATGCGCCCAGCGCCTGGCGCAGATGCGCCTCGGTGAAGCGCGGCTCGGCGCGGTGGAAGCGCTCCTGCACCCGGCCCTGGCGCATTGCCACCACCTCATCGGCCAACGCCAGCAATTCATGCAATTCGGCCGAGGCAAAGATCACCGCCCCACCGCCGGCGGCAAAACCATCCACCAGCCCCAGCACCGCCCGCTTGGCGGCGACATCAATGCCATGGGTCGGCTCATCCAGCAGCAGGGTGTGGAAGCGGCCGATCAGCCAGCGGGCGAAAATGATCTTCTGCTGATTGCCGCCCGAGAGTGCCCGCGCCGGCAGGGCGGGATTGGGCGGGCGGACATCAAGGCGCCGAATAAGTTCGGCCACTGCGGCATCGGCGGCGGCGGCGTTGAACCCACCCAGCCGCGTGGTCATGGCGGCCAGATGCGGCAGCACGATATTGTCGCGCACCGAGAGGTTGGGGATCAGCGCGCGGCCACGCTCGCTGGGCACATAGCCAATGCCGGCGGCGATGGCGGCGGCCGGGCTCTTCGGGCTGCCGCCAGCCCTGCCAAATCCCCCGCGCAGCAAGGCCCCGGTGCCGGCGCCAAGCAGCCCGGCCAATCCCGTCACCTGACCAGCCCGGGCGGCCACCCCACCGCCGGGCGCGGCCAGAATCAGCCGCTCGGCCCCGGCTGGGCGGATGGCGGCTTCCTGCTGGGCATCGAGGGCGCGCCCGGTCATGTCGCGGGCGAGATCGGCCTCGGTGAAGCCGCCACGGGCGTGGCTGGCCACCTGCAGCCCATCGCGCAGCACGCTCACCCGGTCACACAGCGCGCGCACCTCATCAAGGCGATGCGAGACGAACACCACCGCCAGCCCCTCGCCCCGCATGCGCTCGAGCAGGGCAAAAAGGCGGTCCACCTCGGCGCGTTCGAGCGAGGCGGTGGGCTCGTCGAGGATGAGGATGCGCGCCTGACCTTCGGCCAATTCGCGGGCCAGCACCACGGCCTGGCGCTCGGCGAAGCCCAGCGCGTCCATCCGCCGCCTGGGGTCGATGGCCAGGCCGAGGCGCGCGAGGGCAGCCTCGGCGCGCTGTTGCACCGCCGCCTGGCGCACAGCGCCGGCGCGGCTGGGCCAGCGGCCGAGCAGCAGATTATCGGCCACACTCATCGCCGGCACGATCTGCAACTCCTGCGGCACGAGCGCGATGCCGGCCGCGCGCGCCGCATCCGGCCCCCCCGGCGCGAAGGGGCCGCCGGCGAGGCTCATGCTCCCCGAATCGGGGCGGTAAATCCCGGTGATGATCTTCAGAAGGCTCGATTTGCCAGCGCCATTCTCGCCCACCAACCCATGCGCCTCACCGGGCATCAGCCGCAGCGACACGCCGCGCAGCGCCAGGGTATTGCCAAAGCGCTTGTGCAGGTCGGTGGCGGTGAGGAGAGGTTGCATCGGCAAATCGTCGCCCGCGCTCACCCGCCGGTCAATATTGCGCCCCGCCCTGTTGGTCGATCAGGCCTGATCGAGGTTTTCCGCGATATAGGGCGGCAGGTGGAAGCAACTGACATGAATCTCGGGCGACCAGTAGCGGGTGAGGCCCACAATCCCAGCCTTTTCCGCCCGGGCGCGGATTTCTGTCGCAGAGAAGGCGCGCAGGCCCGCGGCCTTGGAGGACCAGCCCAGCGTCATGAAGCCACCCACATAAGTCGGCACGGCGGCGACATAGGCCGAGACCTCGGCGAAGAACTTGGCGCGGCGGATAGAGGTCTCACGCAATTCATCGGCCTGCATGAAGGGCACGCCGCATTGGTTCACGATCAGGCCATTGGCGGTCAGGATCCGCGCGGCATTCTGATAGAATTCATCGGTGAAGAGCACCTCACCCACGCCAATGGGGTCAGTGCTGTCAACGATGATGACATCGAAGCTGGCATCGGGCGCGCGGCGGACATAATCAATACCATCGCCCACAATCACCTCGCCACGCGGATTGGTCCAGGCATCGCCGGCAATATCGGCCATATGCTCTTTGCAGAGCCGAATGACCTCGCCATCGATCTCAACCATCACGGCTTTTTCGACCGTGGAATGCTGCAGCACCCGCTTGAGCACACCACCATCACCCGCGCCGATGATGAGCACGCGCTTCGCGTCGCCATGCGCCAGCAGCGGCACATGGGTGAGCATTTCCTGATAGACGAATTCATCCCGCTCGGTGATCTGAATGACGCCATCGAGCACCATCACCCGGCCATGCGAGAAGCTCTCGAACAGCACAATGTCCTGAAATTCGGACTGGGTGCGGGCGAGTTCGCGCTTGACGAGGAAGCGCTGGCCCCAATCGGGGTAGAGGGATTCGTTGATCCAGGAATCGGTGGTCATTGGGGCACTCCATAATGCGACAGGGCGGAGCCTTACGGCCCCGCCCCGCCACAGTCACACGACAGGTTTATGTCAGCCGATCAGGCCGCGCTTATGCTCGGAAAGCTGGATGCGCTCGGGCAGGAAGCCGGTCTTCAGATGCGGGATGGCCTTATAGGGGTCGCATTCGCCGCAGACGAAGATGTCGAGAGCTGCATAATCCCGCTCGGGCCATGTGTGGATGGAGACATGGCTTTCCGCCAGCACCAGCACGCCCGAGACGCCGCCATTGGGCGAGAAGTGATGGAAATGCCCATGCAGGATGGTGGCACCCGAAGCGATGGCGGCATCGCGCAGCACCGTATCGATATGCGCGGGGTCATCCAGATTGGTTGCCCCCCACAGATCGATGATCAGGTGGGTGCCCGCGAAGCGGACGCCATTGCGCTCCACGAAGTAATCCTTCGCTTCGCTGACATGGGTGACATTGTCTTGGGTATTGCTCGAGAGCATCCCCAGCGGGAGAGCGTCCATATCGGGCACCTTTCCAACCAGAAGATGACCAGTTTCGGCTGTGCGGCCACAGCGGCCGTCGGTTCGATCAGGTCCAGGGCCGCGCATATGAGGCAAAAGCGAAGGGGGCGCAAGTGAAATCATCACCTCAGCCAAAAAAATTGCGGGCCACCCCCCGGGGTGACGCGGAACTCACCGCGCCATGGCGCTTCTCATCCGCAACTGATCCAGCCTGGCCGGCAATACCCGGAAGAGTTCCAGTTCGCGCTGCAACCGCGGCAGGTCCGCAAGGCCCCGCACCGGATCGGAGGTCAGCAGGTTGAAGGCGGCCTCCCCCGGGCTGCCGGCAAGGATGGGCCCGCGCGCCACGCGCAGGCCGGCCAGGCCCGGCGCATCCTCGGCCAGGGCCAGCAATGCCGCCTGCCGCACCAGCGCGCGCACCAGGCCCGGCTGCAATGGCGCCGACTGGCCCTGCACCGCACGGTCGAGATGGCGGCCCAGCGCCGCCGCGGCACCGGCGAAATTGCGCCTTTCGGCCAGGAATTCGGCCAAGGCTTCATCACCATCAGGGCCCAGAGCTGCGAAGGCGCTGGCCTCGCCCTGGCCTGGCCCCTGGGCGGCACGGGCACGGGCTTCGAGCAGCGCCCGCTCACGCTGTAAGGCCGGGGCAAGCTCGGCCGCATGGCTCGCAGCGAGGGCGGCGAGCGCGCGCGGCGCATCACGCCCACGCAAATGCAGCATGGCCAGCCGCGCCCCGGCAGCCGCGCGGGCCTCGCCGGGGCTGGTGCGGGCCATGACTTGGTTCAGCAACGCCACGGCCCGCTCCGGCAGTTCCAGCGCCACGAGCCTTTCGGCCAGCATCGTCAGCGCGGCGGTGCCATCGCCGCCGCTGGGGATGAGTTCGCGGTGGGCGTCATACATGGCCACAGCGTTGAGCGGTGTGGCTTGCTCCATGGCGCCGATGAAGGCCCGGATGATGGCCGGCTGCAAAACCGCCTGCCGGTCGGGGAATAGCGCCGCCGCCTCGCGCAGCAGCGCCAATGCGCCGAGGGCATCGCCGCCTTCCTGCCGCAGCGCGGCGATGCGGCTGCGATTGGCGATTTCATCCGCATCATTGCGCCAGGCGAAAAGGGTCTGCTCAAGGTTGCGCGCCGCGGTGATAGCATCGATCTCACCGCGGGCCAGCCGGAGTTCGGTGGCGCGGCGCATCGCCTCGGCGCGCATCCGCCTGTCACGCCCGCCCATCATGGCATCATAGCCGGCCAGCGCCGCCTCCCCCTCGCCCTGCCGCTCGGCCAATATGGCGCGGGCGAGTTCCAGCCCGGGCATTATCTGGCCACCATCGAGCAGCGCGCGCGCGGCGGGCAATTGCCGCGCATCGGCCAGCGCCTCGGCCACGCGCGGCAAGAGGTTGCGCTGCAATGCCTCGGGATAGGTGCGCAGAATGGCGCGGCCATTGATCAGCAAGGCCGCCCCCTGTTCACCCTGGCCGGTGAGGGCGAGATAAAGGCCGCGCCAGAGCGCCGCCTCTTGCGACACCGGCTCGATATCGAGGAGGGCGGCCTCCTCCAGCCGGCCCGCGGCGAGCGCGGCGGCGCCGAATAGCAACGCCGCCCTCCCCTGGGAGGCCAGAAGCGGGTCCTCCTGGCGGGCCAATTGCACCATAGCCTGGGCTTCCTGCGGCTGGCCGAGCGCCAGCAGGGTTTCCGCCGCGGCCAGCCGTGGCCCCCCGCGCGAGAGCGGTGCCATCTCGGCCAGGCCACGGCTTTGCGCCCGCAGCCGCGCCGAGAGTTCACCGGGCGTGCCATGCGGCAGATCAAAGCTTCGGGTCACCGTCTCAGGCAGCATGGCGCTGGCCTGCTCGGCCAAAGAGAGCATGGTGCCAAGCGCCAGCCTGCCGCCGCCCTCGGCATCGAGCACGAAACGCTCGCCGCCGGCGCGCATGATCAAGGCATCGGAGCGCGCAATCACCGCCACCCCCAGCGCCGTTTCCAGCAATTGCAAATCGACCAGATGCCGGGCCATGGCCACCCGGGACTGATCGAGGCGCAGCGTGCCGACCAGCATGGGCAGGCCCGATTGCGGATCCTGCAGCGGCACCACGCGATGCGCCCCGCTCACCGGCATGGCCAGCCTTCCCGCGCCTTCGCGCACCGCAAAGATAGGCGCGCGCTCAATGGCCGCCTCGGGGGCGGGCGCGGTATCGAGTTCCCAGCGCCCCCCGGCGCGCCGCAGGAGAGGGCTGGCCTGCCCCCCGCTCAAGGTCAGCAAGGCGCCGGCGGGCAGCGCCCGATACGCCATGCCAGGGCGCGGCGTTGCGGGCAGCGGCATGTCAGGCGCGGTATCGAGAATGATCAGCCATTCCTCCCCGCGCTGCAGCATGGCAGCGCCCGTCTCGGGGGGAAATGGCAGGGTCCAGCCCGTGCTCATCCGCGCCGGGGCCGCGGTGGCAGCGGGCAGCGGCGGCGGCGCCGGAACGGGCGGTGGCGCGGGCAACACGTCACGGGTGGGCGGGGGCGTGGCGGCGGCCTGTATCTCGGGCGGTGACGCCGTGGGCTGCGCCACCGCAGGCCGCGGCCGGGCTTCGCGCATGGGGGGTACCGCCGGGGCCCGGCTCGCAGCCTCGGCCGGCGGGTCCAGCGCATCAAAGACCAGCCTGGCGCCCATGCGGAAATCCCGCAGGCGGGCGCCGGGCCGCAAGGTGATCTCCACGCCAGCGGGCACCACCCGCAGCGCGCTGACATTGCGCGGCAGCCGCCGCAGCGACGCCACCGCCTGATCAGCACCACGCGGCAGGCGCACAAGATGGGTCTCGCCGCTTCTTTCCACCGAATAGGCGGGCGGGCTGGGCCAATCAAACACCAGGCGGCCATAGCCGGCATGGTCACCCACGCGCAGGGAAATGCGGGCAGCTTCAACCGCCGGAGCCTGGGTCGGCGCCCCCCCACCGCCGGCACTCTGCGCCGATACCCCGCCACCGATCAGCATGGCCAGCAGCAAGCGTGAAAGCAGCATGGCCTTAGGCATGCACGGCCAGTTGAGCGATCTTCTCCCGCAGGGTTTGGGCATCGAAAGGTTTGACGATGTAATTCGACACCCCCGCCTGCGTCGCCGCCAGCACGTTATCGGCCTTGCTCTCGGCGGTGATCATGATGAAGGGGATCGCCTTCAGCCGGGCATCGGCACGCATGTCCTTGAGCAAGTCCAACCCCGTCATCGGCGCCATGTTCCAGTCGCTGATCACCAGGCCGAAATCGCCGGCATGCAGCTTGGCCAAAGCCTCGCTGCCATCACTGGCCTCTTCAACATGATTGAAATTCAATTGCTTCAGAAGATTGCGAATAATCCGCAGCATGGTCCGATAATCGTCGACAATCAGAATATTGGTATTGCTGTCCATCGGCGTGTCCTTTGCGACGGTCATGGATTGGTGGGCCGGCTGCGCAGCCGGCTGAGTTCGGCGGTGGCCGCACGCGCCCTTTCGGGGCGCATGGCGGCCAGCACGGGCGATGCCTTGGCCTCTCGCATGCGTTCGATCACCTGCAGCAGAATGGGCATGTCCAGATCATCCAGAATGGCCGCGGCATCACGTGGCCGCATGGCTTCATAGACCCGCACGAGTTGACGAATTCTTGCCTCCTCACGCTCGTCACGCGCGCGCACCTCCCCCTCCAGCCCCGCCTGCAGCAGGCGCAGTTCATTCACCCGCTCAGCCATCCGCCGCTCAGTCGCGCCCAGCAGGAGTTCGCGCTGGGCCAGCTCCTCGGCCTGGCGATCCAGTTCGAGCCGCCGGGCGCGGAGGTTTTCCAGCAATTCCCGCTCGGCCTGCGCGGCCGGCGGGGCCTGCGCGGCCGGCGCGGCCTGCGCGGCCGGCGCGGCCTGGATCGGCGGGGCCGATGCGGCGGGGGCGGGCGGAGCCGCCGGCGCGGAGGCCAGCGCGCTCGCCATTTGCGGCGCGCCGCCACCCAGCACCCGCTCGAGCTTCACCACCGCCAGAACCGCCATGGCGGCCAGGGCCAATGGCAGCAGGCGTGGCGGGCGCAACCATTTCAATGCCCCAGGCTTGGAGGCCGGCGCCATCATGGCCGCCCTGCCAGGGCCTGCAGCAATTGCCGCTCGGCCGCGCTGCGTGGCTCAGCCCCGCGCGGCGAAGCGGCGGCGGGTGCAGCGGGATCAGGCTGCGGGGCATGCGCATCCTGGGCCAAGGGGCGGGCGGCGCGCACGCCCTGTTCCAGCCTATCGGCCAATGTCTCGGCGCGCTCAGTCAGGTAGCGAAGATCCTCGCGCAGCGTGTCGGCCACGGCGTTTTTCTCCGCCAATTGCCGGCCAGCCTGTTCCGCCCCCGCGCGCAGACGCGCCAGCGCTGCCTCGGCCGCACGCGTCGCCTCGGCCAGCCCCTCCGCCCCGGCGGCCAGCGCATGGCGCTCGGCCCGCACGGTGGCCAGCGCCCTTTGCAGCCGCCAGGCTATGGGGATGGCAAGCCCCAGCAGGAGAATCACCAGCCCCTGCGCCAGCCATTCCAGCAGCGTCATGCCACCCTCCCAACCGGCAGAAGGCTCTCGGCAATGCGCACCGAAGGCCGCCCCGCCACCTGCCCGAGTTCAGCGATGAAAAGCGGCACCTGGCCGCATTGCAGCGAGACCGGCGCATTGGGCTTGCTGTCGAGCATCAGCCGATCCCCAGGCTTGAGATCGAGGATGGCGGAGAGCGGCATCATCTGCTGATGCAGCACCACATCGAGCGCAACATTGGTGTGGCGCAATTCCTGGGCTAAATGATTCTCCCAGATGCCGTCACGGCCAAATTTCTCGCCCATGAATTGTTGCAGCAGCACCTCGCGCACCGGCTCGAGCGAGGCATAGGGCATCATAATTTCGATCTTGCCGCCGCGATCCTCCATCTCAACCCGCAACCGCGCCAGGATGCAGGCATTGGCGGGGCGGGTGATGGTGGCAAAGCGCGGGTTCACCTCAAGTCGGTCAAACTCGAAATGCACCTTGGCCAGGGGCGCAAAGGCGGTGCTGATATCGGCCAGCACCACATTGAGCAAACGCTGCACCAGCGTGCGCTCGATGGTCGTATAGGGCCGGCCCTCAACCCGCATGGCCGAGGTGCCGCGCCGCCCGCCCAGCAGCACATCCACCACCGAATAGATCATCGCGCTATCGAGCACGATCAGGCCGTAATTATCCCACTCCCGCACCTTGAAGACGCCCATCATCGCCGGCAGTGCCATCGATTCGAGGTAATCGCCAAAGCGCTGCGAGGCGATATTGTCGATCGCCACCTCGACATTATCCCAAGTGAAATTCCGCAATGATGTGGACATGATCCGCACCAGACGGTCGAACATAATCTCGAGCATCGGCAGCCGATCATAGGAGACGAGGCCGGAACTGATGATCCGCTCCAACCCGCTCTGGCCGCCCTGGCTGCCCCCGGCCATCAGCGTGTCAATTTCATCCTGGTTGAGCACCCGGCTGGGTTGTGCCGCGGCACCAGGCTCCTGCCCGCCGCTCAGCGCACCCGCCAGCCGTGCCCCCAGGGCGGCCCCCCACTCGGATGACAATTCCGCATCATTCTGCGCGCTCGGGCTCATTGCATTAAAATCTCCTGGAACAACACGTCGGTCACTCGGGCGGGATGGGCGGCGATATTGGCGCGCGCGATCAACTCCTCACGCAGCCGGTGGGTGCCAGCGGAGCCGCGCAACTCCTCAGGGCGCATCTCGCGCAGATAGACGGTGAAGAGGTCCACCAGCCGCGGCAGTGCCGATGTCAGCGCCGCCGCGTCATCCTGGCCCAGCACCTCGATCTGGCTGCGCATCTTGATGAAGGTCGCCCGCCTTCCCGATGCGTTGAGGTTGGCGGTGATCTCGGGCATCTGAACAAGCGTCGGCACCCGGGGCGGCGGCTGCCGTGGCTCAGCACTCACGGCCCGAGGCTGGTCTGGCTGCATGCCGCCGGGCAAGCCAGGCATGAGCCCCGAAAACCAAAGCCCAACCGCGCCGCAAAGCAGCAAAACCGGCACACCGAGCAGCAATAGCCTGGCCTTTTTGCCGCCCTTCGCCGATGCGCCCATAGCCGCGCTCGCCGGTTCAGATGCAGCCTTCCTCTCCGCCATGGGCGCGGTATTCCTTGTATCCAATCTCATCGCCACATGTCGCATGCGGGCCTTAACAAACCCCTACACGCGCTGGGAGCAAACGCGGCAGGCAAGGCCCGCCGGCGGCCATTCCGGGTCAGCCATGGGCAATTCCTGCCGCCCAACAGGGCCACAGCGCTGGCACGGCGCTTGCCCCGCTCCTCGCGCAACCATCAAGGCGGAGCCACAGCATGGACAGCCCCGGCTACATCATCCTCAGCCGCATGAGCGCGCAGCTGCGCACCCAGAGCCTGGCCGCGCAAAACCTCGCCAATGCCGATACCCCCGGCTACCGCGCCTCCCGGCCGATCTTCGCCGAACACCCAGCCCTGCAGCGCGACACAGCCCGCATCCCGGGCGCGCGCGAGGTGAATTACCCCTGGGACCGTGCCTCCTGGCGCGATGAAAAGGCCGGCCCCATCACCCGCACCGGCAACCCGCTCGATGTCGCCATCTCCGGGCCGGGGTATTTCGCCGTCGAGACCCCGCGCGGTGAGCGCTTCACCCGCGCCGGGCGCTTTACCATCGGCGCCGATGGCCGGCTGGCCGATCAAGGGGGCAACCCGGTGCTCAACACCGCAGGCAACCCCATCGCCATCTCCCCCGGCGATAGCCGCATCGAGATCCGCGGCGATGGCTCGATCCACTCCGAAAATGGCGAGATCGGCCGGCTGCGCCTGGTGCGCTTCGCCAATGATCAGACCCTGCTGAGCGAGGGCGATAGGCTGTTCAACGCCAATGGACAGCAGGCCGAGCCGATAGAGCGCCCGGCGGTGGTGCAAGGCGCGGTGGAGGGCAGCAATGTGCAATCGGTCATCGAACTCACCCGCATGATGGCCGAACTCCGCGAATTCCAGCTCGCCAGCCAATTCGCCGAGCGCGAGGGCGAGCGGCTGCAAAGCTCCGTCGAGCGCATCCTGCGCAAGCGCTGAACCCAGCCTCCCCCCCCAACCAGATCGGCACCCCCAACCGGCGCCGCAGAAGACGGATCACACCATGCGCAGCCTGCACATCGCAGCCACCGGAATGTTGGCCCAGCAGACCAATGTCGAGGTCACCTCGAACAACCTCGCGAATATGAGCACCACCGGCTACAAACGCCGAAGGGCCGAGTTCCAGGATCTGATCTATCAGAACCTGCGCCGCGTTGGCTCGCAAAGCTCCGATTCCGGCTCGCTGCTGCCCTCGGGCGCGCAGGTGGGCCTGGGCGTGCGCACTGCGGCCATCTACCGGATCAACGAGCAGGGCAACCTGCAACAGACCGAGAACCGCTTCGACCTCGCCATCCGCGGCAATGGCTTTTTTCAGATCACCCTGCCTTCGGGCGAGGTGGGCTATACCCGCGATGGCACCTTCGCCCTGAGCGCGGAGGGCACGCTGGTGACGGCGGAGGGCTATCTGGTGCAGCCGGGCATCACCATCCCCGCCGCCGCGCGCGATGTCACCATCAACACCTCGGGCGAGGTGCTGGCCCGGCTCGATGGCCAGGTGGCGCCGCAGAATGTCGGCCAATTGCGGACCGCGATCTTCGCCAATGAAGGCGGGCTGGAGGCGGTGGGCGACAACCTCTACCTCGCCACCCCCGCCTCCGGCCAGCCGCAGGCCGCAGCCCCGGGCCAGCCCGGCCATGGCACGGTGATGCAGGGCTTTATCGAGACCTCGAATGTGAACACGGTGCAGGAGATCACCGCACTGATCACCGCCCAGCGTGCCTATGAGATGAATAGCCGCGTCATCACCGCCTCGGATGAGATGCTCTCCACCCTGACGAGGCTCAAATGATCCGCGCGCTGATCCTGCTGCTGCTCAGCACCGCCCCCGCCCTGGCGCAGGAGATGGCCTTCCTGCGCAGCCATGCGCTCGTCGAGGACCAGACCATCCGGGTGGCCGACCTGTGGGACAATCCAGGCGCCCGGGGGGCGGCCAGCCTCGGCACGGCACCGCCGCCAGGGCGGCGGATGGTGATCGAGGCGGCCCAACTCGCCGCCATCGCCCGCAGCTATGGCGTGAACTGGCGGCCCATCTCGCAAAACGACCGGGTGGTGGTGGAGCGCCCCGGCCGCGCCCTGCCCCGCGCCGAGGTCGAGGCGCTGCTGCGCGAGGAATTCGCCCATTCCGGCCTGGAGCCCGAGACCGAGCTGGAACTCCAAGGCTGGATTCCCCCCCTGCTGCCCAGCGCGGCGCTGCACCAGACAAGGCTGGAGGGCGCGGTGCTGGAGGCCCCCTCCAACCGCTTCGCCGCCACCTTGGTGGTGATGGCCGATGGCATGGCCACCCAGCGCCTGCGCATCACCGGCCGCGCCCTGCCCACCCTGCCTGTGGTGGTGGCAACCCGGCGGGTGGCGCTGGGTGAGGTGATTCGCCCCGGCGATGCGCGGGAAATTCGGCTGCGGGCAGAGCGGGTGCGCCCAGGGCTGGCCAGCCGGCTCGATCAGGTGGTGGGGCAGGAAGCCCGCAGGCCCCTCGCATTGGAGGGCATGTTCGCCCTTGTCGATCTCGCCCCGCCCAGCCTGGTGGCGCGCAACCAGGCCGTGACGCTGCTGCTCGATGCGCCGGGCATCACGCTGACCGCCGCCGGCCGGGCGCTGGATGCAGCACCGCGCGGCGCCATGGTGCCGGTGATGAACCTCGCCTCGCGCGCCGTGGTGGAGGGCCAGGTGATCGGGCCGGGGCGGGTGCGGGTGGCGCTGGGCGCGGTGCCTATGCAGCGCGGGGGGGGCGATTAATGCGCCTGCTGATGATCATGCCGCTGCTGGCCCTGGCCGCCTGCGGCCAGGCCGAAAGGCTCTCCCGCGTGGGCCGGCCACCGCCGCTCTCGCCCATCACCAACCCCACCGCAGACCCGTCATGGCGGCCGGTCTCCATGCCCACCCCGGGGCCGCAGGAGGTGGCAGCGCCCTCCAACTCACTGTGGCGCCAGGGCAGCCGAACCTTCCTGCGCGACCAGCGCGCCGCCCAGGTGGGTGATCTTGTGACCATCCTCGTCGCCGTGGCCGATGATGCGCAATTGCAGAATCGCACCCAGAGCAGCCGCACCAACACCGCCTCCCTCGCCCTGCCCAACCTGCTGGGGCTTGAGGCCAGCACCAACCGCATCCTGCCCAATAGCGTCGATCCCTCAACATTGCTCAACACCGACAGCAGCAATGTCGGCAATGGCCAGGGCGAGGTGCGGCGCAATGAGGCGATCAACCTGCGCGTGGCCGCCACCGTTCTGCAAAACCTGCCCAATGGCAATTTGGTGATCGCCGGGCGGCAGGAGGTGCGGGTGAATAATGAACTGCGCGAACTCTCCATCCAGGGCGTGTTGCGGCCGCAGGATATCGCCAGCGACAACACCGTGCGCCATGACAGACTGGCCGAGGCGCGGATCGCCTATGGTGGCCGCGGTTCGCTCAGCGATGTGCAGCAGCAGCGCGTGGGGGCGCAGATTCTGGATGCCCTGCTGCCATTTTAGAGCATCATCCGTTCAAACGGAATCGTTTGAGTGGATAAAGATGCCCGACAAACAGAAGCTTAGAGCCTGTGCAATGAGCCGAGGCGAACGGAACAGGCTCTAAGCCTCGCCGCCGATGCGCCCTGGCAGCTTCACGCTATGCGCCACCGGCGGGGTGATGGCACGCCCATAGGCCGAAGCCGCCAGCGCCAGCAACCCGGCGCCAGCCAGCAGCGCAGCGATGGCCGCGACCGCCGGGCCGGGCAGCGTCTCCCCGGCGAAGCCCGGCAGGTCGAAGTGCCGCCGCAGATCATGCGCTGGGCGCAGCCAGGGCCGGTTCCTGGCCTGGCCTGCCATTGCAGCGGTAGGATCGTGGCGGTTGGCTACCGCTTGCAGTGTCAGGCCGGTGATATCGGATGAGGCTGCTGGCTGGTGGCGCGCGGGCGCGCATTGAGGAGGCGCCCGACATGCGCGATGGCGGTGAATGGGTGTACCGGCCCGAGGAAGTTGCGGCCGCGATTCTGGCGGCGGATGCGGTTGTGGTTGGCGATGGCTATCTTGCGGGCGCGCTGGGCTGCCGGCGCTTGGCAGTCTTGGCGCCGCCATTGGGCGACTGGTGCTGGGGCATGCCCGGCACCGCTGCACGCTGGTACCCAGCCGCCAAGATCTGTCGCGCCACGGCGACGCCGCAAGGCATTGACTGGCGCCCGGCGCCTGGCGCCCTGGCCTTGGCGGCTGGGAGTTGGAACGACGACCAGGCGCGTCACCTGTTCAAACGATGCCGTTTGAGCGGGCGATGTTCTCAGCCCGAGCGTGGCTCGGACGCGACGTCCAGGCTCAGAACCGCCCGTGTCTGGCGATCCATGACCAAGGTCACTCCAACGGCCCAAAGCCTGCGGGTGTTACCGGCATGCCCGGCGAGCGAGAATTTTACGGCGTCGCGCTTGCCGTGACGCAGCAGCGTGCTGCCTTGCAGCCGAAGCTCAAGCCGGCCCTCCAGGGGGCCGCTGAGATCATGAATCAGCGGCTCGTTTTGGCCATGCTGTGCCGCCGCGATGAGGTTTGGGAGAATGGCCCGGATTGAGGCGCGAAGGCTCGCATGGAGGGGGGATGGCTGGGCAGGCGGCGACCAGAGCGTTGTTTCGGACATTGCAGTTAGGCCGCCGCCAGCTTCTGGACGCCCACCAAGCCCAAGAAGAAATATCCCATTGCTCTATCCCTATCTGATCTCATCGATTGCGGTTTGTGCGCGTAGGCCTCTAGCTTGCTCGTCGGCCGCGGGGCCAAATTATTCACCGACCAGTCGAATTTTTTTCTTTTTATTGTAGAAAAAATTTTTATAGATTTATAAATGGAGGGCAGTCAACTTATTTAAAGTTGCTGTCGAATTTTTTAATTTTGCTTCCAATTCACTTCTTTTAAAAACAAAATCAATTTTTTCTATACTTGACAAATCCCAAATTATAGCAAACAAATCTCTTACAAGAACATCCCCTGTACTTTTTTTGAAATCAAATCCGTTAATAACGGTTGCTCGGCCACCCGTAAAATTTCCGGAAGCCAGGCCGATAGTAAAGACATTTTGACTACCCACATTAACGCTGACGTTAGCACCTGCGGTCACTGAAACACGCCCAGCAAAATTAAGATCCGCACGTGCACCAGCAAATAAAGACAAAGATACACCTAAACTTAAATTGCAAATTAATGCGAGGCTTACGCTGGTAGCAGCACTTACCGCCACCGTATTGAGGCTACCAAGATTAAAGGTATTTTTCATACCCATGAAAAAATCGGTCTGCACACCCCAAACATGGCTGCGCCGGTTACCATAGATGGTGGTACTGTCATCGCCTATGGTTTCATAATCCGCTTTGCCCCAGGTCTTCGTTTTCACGTCGCCCTGGGCCTCGAGATTGATGTTCTTCATCGAAAAGAGATGTATTTTCCCATTGGCCTTGATCCGGGTTGCCCCGCCTGAACTGATGTACAAATCGCCGGTGCCGTCGGCTCCTGCCATGAGAAACAGCTCATCACTGGCCTTTACGCCAAGATCGCCAGCCACGCCGAGGTAGCGCTGGCCTTTGGTGTATTCAAAGACCCCGGCCTTGGCATCGAACAACATATCCACCAGCGTCACCGGGTCCGTCACCAAGGCGGTCGGCCCCAGACAATCAATGTCGAAGCTGTAAAGGCTGGACAACGCCTCGGTGCCATCAACCGCATAGGCGCTGAACGTCGCAGTGTCCTGGCCGGCGATGGTGAATTGCAGAGCGGCGGTCATGCTTCGGTCCCTGGAGTGGCCACGTGCCCGTGGTTGGCTGATGTCATGCCGTGGAGTTGTAGCGATGAATTGTGCATCTCGGAACCAGTGTGATCACATTACGCCGCGTCACGCATTTATGCGCCACAGTATCGCAAAACGGGACTGACGCGCTTTCGTGAGATGACAGCATTATTTCGGCAAAGCCCGCTTCAGAACGAGACAGGCGGATGAAGCGCAGCGGGTTGCGCGATGAGTGCCTCAGCGAGACGTTGTTCACCCCCATGCTGGAGGCCCCAGCGCTGCTGGCCACTTGGCGGCGAGACGACAACACCATCCGGTCGCACTCGAAACTGGGCGGGCGCCCACCCGGGCAGCGTGCATTTTGGGAATTCCCCGGTTACCGCAGCTGTGTTTCGCGATTGCTGTATCGCCCCCCCCCCCTTTGAACGAATTATGCTGTAAAACCGAAATCAAACGAAGATGCATGAAAATCATCGACATAGATGTCACCCCTGTCGGGGTGATCGAGGCGCAAAGCCCCTCAACCTTGTTTTCCCCGGCCGACTCGAGAATAAGCCGTTCAAACGGAAGCGTTTGAGCGGATAAAAATGCTGGACAAACAAAATTTTAGAGCCTGTGCAGTGAGCCGAGGCGAAGGGAACAGGCTCTAAGGCCGCACCGGCGGTGTCAGCCTAGACCCGCCCAGCACAGACCTGGCCCAGCCGCCATCCAGCGGCACAGCGGCCGGCAGTGCTTCGCCCGCGGCCTCGCCCGGTCTGGACAAATCGGCCTGGCGGAGGGTTCTGGCCACGAAATCTGCCGGCAGCCTGGGGGGAGAGGCCTGCCCGGCCGCGCCGGCGGCGGGGGCTGGTGTATTGGTGGTGCCCGGGTCATCCAAAGCCGGGGGGGTATGGCCTGGGTCGTCCAGCGCCTCCATGGCGCTCGGCCGGCCCAGGGCCATGAGTTCAGCATCGCGGCGCTGGCGCACCACGCTGCGCAGCCTGGCGTAATAATCCAGGCTATCGGCGCGCAGAATGTCGAGCGTGTCGAGATTTTCGGCGCGCAGGTCGATGCCGCCCAGCGTGCCGCGCGTGGTGTTGAGGATACCCAGCGTATAGGCCGAAAAGACCGGCCCCAATGCGAGCAGCAGCGGGTTGCCAAAGCCATCCACCGCAGCGCCCAGAGTGTCACGCAGGTTGGAGGGGCCGGTGATGGGCAGCATGAGGTAGGGGCCGCTTTCCAACCCGTAACGGGCCAGGGTCTGGCCAAAATCGCCGCTCTGCCGGGCCAGGCCCTGCGCTGCCGCCACATCGAATAGTCCGCCACCGCCCAAGGTTGTGTTCATGGCGAAGCGGCCGAAGGTGGTGCCCGCCGCATCGAGGCGAAGTTGCAGCAGGTTATGGGCGAAGATCAGCGGCTCGCCCAGATTATCCAGGAAGGCGCGGAGGCGCAGCCGGCCGAATTCGGGCAGCACGGCGCGGTAGGTTTCGGCCACGGGGCGGAAGATGTTGTCATCGGCCACGGTGTTGATGTCGAGAATCCTGCGGTTCAGCTGCTCCAGGGGGTCGCCCAGATCAGTGGCGCCGGCGTATTGCGAGGCGGCGGAGGGTGCCTCCACGCCGCCGCGCACCACCAGCGTGTTGCCGCAGGCAGCCACAAGCAGCAGGAGCGGAAGAAGAATGGCGCGCATGCCCCGGATATACGAAGCTAGGCCGTGGCCTGCCATGGGCCGGGCTTGGGCTGGCACATGATTTTCCTGTCATGGCTGTTTGCGCTGCTGGCGGGGCTGGGGGCGGTGCAGGTGCTGCTGGCGGCCCGCGCCGCCGCCCGGCTGGCGTCGGCGGCGGCGGCGGCCTCCGATGCTCTTGGCCTGCCCGCCGCCATCCTCAAGCCATTGCATGGCGCCACCCCACAACTGGCGGAGAATTTGGCCGCAACCCTGGCGCAGGACCATGCCGCCGGGTTTGAGATGCTGATGGCGGTGGCGGACCCGGCGGACCCCGCAGCGGCCCTGGCTGCGCCCTTCTGCCCGCCTGGGCGGCTGCTGCGCGGCGGGGCGGTGCTGGGGGCCAACCGGAAGGTCTCGCAGCTGGTGCATATGGCGGCGGCGAGTGATGCGCCGGTGCTGGTGTTGGCCGATGCCGATATGGCGGTGGGGCCGGGCTGGCTGAACGCCGTCACCGCGCCCTTGGCCGAGCCGGGGGTGGGGCTGGTCACCTGTCTCTATCGCGGTGTTGCGGCGGATGAGGGGGTTTGTTCGCAGCTGACGGCATTGTCGGTCGATTGGCATTTCCTGCCCAATGCGGCGCTGGGCGAGGCGCTGGGTCAGGCGCGGGGCTGCTACGGTGCCACCATTGCGCTTAGGGCGCAGACCCTGGCGGCGATTGGCGGGTTTGAGACGTTTTTGGATGTGCTGGCCGATGACCATGCGATGGGCCAGGCGGTGCGCCGGCTGGGGCTGCGGGTGGTATTGGCGCCGGTGCTGCCGGGGCATGTGATGGCCGAGGCCGGGCTGGCGGGGCTTTGGACGCATGAGTTGCGCTGGGCGCGCACGCTGCGGCTGCTCAACCCCGTCGGCTATGGCGGGATGGCGCTAACCCACCCCATCGCCTGGGCCGCTTTGGCGGTGCTGGCGGCGCCGGGGGCGCTGAGCCTTGGTGTGGCGGGGTTGGCCCTTGCTGCCCGATTCGCCGCCTGCGCCTGGGTGGATCGCGCCTTGGGGCTGGCGCCGCGCCTCGCCTGGGTGCTGCCGCGCGATGGGCTGTCCTTTGCCATATGGCTGGCGGGGCTTTGGCCGGGGCGGGTGCGGTGGGGTGGCGAGCGCTTCCAAATCAGCCGCGATGGGCGTATGCGCCGCGATTGAAGCGGCTGGCCGAAAAGCCAGTTGAGCTTCGCGGCGGGTTACCGCACACCGACATAAATTTCGCAAAGGTCGCTGTCCCTATGATGCGCACCCTCTTCCTTCAGGCTCCCACCTTCGATGGTTTCGATGGCGGTGCGGGCTCGCGCTATCAGGCGAAGCGGGAAATCCGCAGCTATTGGTTCCCCACCTGGCTGGCCCAGCCGGCGGCGCTGATCGAGGGATCGAAGCTGGTTGATGCGCCGCCGCACAATCAGTCCCTGGCCGATGTGGCGCCGATGGCGCGGGATTTTGACCAGGTGGTGCTGCACACCTCCACCCCCAGCTTCGCCTCGGACATCAAGGTGGCTGAGGCGCTCAAGGCGGTGAACCCCTCGCTGAAGGTGGGGCTGATCGGCGCCAAGGTGGCGGTGCAATCGGAGGAATCCCTGCGTGATGCGCCGGTGGTGGATTGGGTGGCGCGCAATGAGTTTGACTTTACCGTCAAGGATGTGGCGTCGGGGATGGACCTCTCGGCCATCAAGGGGCTGAGCTGGCGGAATCATTCCGGCGTGATCGTGCATAATCAAGACCGCGCGATGCTGGAGAATATGGACGAGCTGCCCTTCGTCTCTGAGGTGTATAAGCGTGATCTGGACTGGAAGAAGTATTTTATCGGCTATCTGAAGCATCCTTATGTCAGCTTCTATACCGGGCGCGGGTGCAAGAGCCGCTGCACGTTTTGTCTCTGGCCGCAGACGGTGGGCGGGCATCGCTATCGCACCCGTTCGGTGGGGCATGTGATTGAGGAGGTGAAATACATCCTCAAGGCCTTCCCGGAGATGAAGGAGCTGTTTTTCGACGACGATACGTTTACCGATGACCTGCCGCGGGCTGAGGCGATTGCCAAGGAGTTGGGCAAGCTGGGGGTGACCTGGTCCTGCAATGCCAAGGCCAATGTGCCCTATGCCTCGCTGAAGGTGATGGCGGAGAATGGGCTGCGGCTGTTGCTGGTGGGGTATGAGACCGGCAATCAGCAGATTCTGGTCAATATCAAGAAGGGCATGCGGATCGACGTGGCGAAGCAATTCACCAAGGATTGCCATGCGCTGGGGATCAAGATCCATGGCACCTTCATCCTGGGCCTGCCCGGTGAAACGACGGAGACGATCCAGGAAACCATCAAATTCGCCATTGAGACCAATCCGCACACCATTCAGGTCTCGCTGGCGGCGCCCTATCCTGGCACTTTCCTGTGGGATCAGGCGGCGCGCGAGGGCTGGCTGGATACGGCAAATACTGAATATGTGGATGCACATGGGGTGCAAATCGCGCCCTTGGCCTATCCCCACCTGAGCCATACCGAGATATTCACCTCGGTGGAGGCGTTTTATAAGAAATTTTACTTCCGGGCGCCGAAAATCGCGGCGATCTGCAATGAGATGGTGAGGGACCGGCAGATGCTGGTGCGCAGGCTGCGTGAGGGGGTGGAGTTCTTCCGCTTCCTGCGGGAGCGCAAGGCGGCGGCCTGATCGATGCTGGCCCGCCTCGCGGGTGCGGCGGTGGTGAGGATATGCGCATTCGCCTGATCTTCAACGCCGATGATTTCGGCCTGCATGCCCGGGTGAATGAGGCGGTGGAGCGGGCGCATGAGCAGGGCGTGCTCACCGCCGCCTCGCTGATGGTGGGCTCGCCGGGGATGGATGAGGCGGTGGCCATTGCACACCGCACCCCCAGCCTGGCGGTGGGGCTGCATCTTGTGCTCACCGATGGGGTGCCGGTGCTGCCGGCGGCGCGGATTGCGGCGCTGGTGCAGAAGAATGGCCGGTTTCGTAATGACATGGCGGGGCTGGGGCTGGCGCTTGCGGTGTCGCGCGAAGCCCGGGCGGAGATGGCGGCGGAGATTGCGGCGCAATTCGCCCGCTTTGCCGAAACCGGGCTGCGGGCGGACCATATCAATGCGCATAAGCATTTTCATTTGCATCCGCTGATCGGCGCGGCGGCGCTGCGGGCAGCGCGGGCGGCGGGCTTCCCGGCCATGCGGGTGCCCCATGAGATAGGCGGGCCGGTGCTGCAAAATGCCTGGTGCCGGGTGATGCGCGCCACGGGTTTGCCCGCGCCGGATCGGGTGGTGGGGCTGCGCTGGTCTGGCGCCTTCACCGCCGAGCGGGTGCTGGCAGCGCTGCGCCGGATACCGGCGGGGGTGAGCGAATTCTATTTTCACCCCGCCACCAGCAATGACGTGCCAGGCGGCGCGCCGGGTTATCGCTACACGGATGAACTGGCCGCACTCATCGACCCGCGGGTGATCGAGGCGGTGCGGCATATCCCGCGTGGCGGCTATGCGGCGATGCTGCGGGCATGAACCGGGCGGGGCTTGGGCTGGCGCTGGCGGGGTTTGCCGCCGCCTGCTGGGTGATCTGGCAGCAGGATTTTTCCGAGGTCTGGCATGTGCTCGCCGCGGCCGGCTTTGGCCTGGTGCTGGCGGCTTTGGCGCATATTCCTTCCATGGTGCTCAACGCCCATGCCTGGGCGATGCTCATGCCCCGGCACAGCCGCCCCACCCTGCCCGGCATGGTGTTTCAAGTT
Organism: Rhodovarius crocodyli; assembly: GCA_945901085.1. Classification (GTDB taxonomy): domain Bacteria; phylum Pseudomonadota; class Alphaproteobacteria; order Acetobacterales; family Acetobacteraceae; genus Rhodovarius; species Rhodovarius crocodyli_A. Next base: position 82,293 of record CAMDJV010000011.1, read on the forward strand.
TGGCTGCGCGAGAGCGTGAACAATCTTTTGCCGGTGGGCCGGGTGGGTGGCGAATTGGTCTGCTACCGGCTGATGCGCCGGCAGGGGCTGCGGGCGGCGCCGGTGGCGGGGGGGCTGATTGCCGATGTGGCGCTCTCGCTGGTGTCGCAATTGCTGTTTGCGCTGCTGGGGCTGGCTTTGTTGGGGTTGAGCGGGGCCGCACTGGGCTGGGGGGCGCTACTGGCGGGGCTGCTGGGCGGCTTTGTGCTGGCGGGGGTGACCATCATGGTGTTGCGGGCCTCGCTGCTCGGACGGGTGATCGGCGCGATCAATGCGCTGGCGCAGGACAGGCTCGCTGGCATGGCCGAGGGGGCAAGGCGGCTCGATATTTATCTGCGCCGGCTGTGGCGGCGGCCGCGCGCGCCCTTGCTTTGCACCCTGTGGCAATTCGCCGCCTGGCTGGCAGGGGCGCTGGAGATTTGGGTGGCCTGCCGGGTGCTGGGGGTGGAGGTGAGCCTCGCCGATGCGGTGATGATCGAGGCGCTGATACAGGCCCTGGCCTCGGCCGCCTTCATCATGCCCGGGGCGCTGGGGGTGCAGGAGGCGGGTTTCGTGGGCCTCGCCGTGCTGGCGGGGCTGGACCCCAGCATGGGGGCGGCGCTGGCGGTGACGCGACGGCTGCGCGATGTGGTGCTGTATGTGCCGGGGCTGCTGGCCTGGGGCTGGGCTGAGCGGCGGGGGTGAGGGCTTCTACCGCCGGGTGGGCCCGGCCTCACTCAGTGCCAGGTTTTGCTGGGCCAGATCGGCCGTGGGGGTATCGGGGGCGAGGCTGATCACCCGCAGCCAATCGGCCCGGGCGCCTGCCGCGTCATTGCGCAATTGCAGCAAGATGCCGCGCTCGAGCAGGGCCTCGGGATTGTCAGGCGAGACGCTCAGGGCGCGGTTCACGCTCTCCATCGCGGCATCCGCACGCTCGAGGTTGCGCAGGGCTGCGGCACGGAAGACCAGCGCCTCGGTCCGCTCCGGGTCGAGTGCCAGGGCGCGCTCAAGATCGGCCAGCGCCTCCGAATAGCGCGCCATGGTGCCCAGGGCGATCGAGCGGTCGGTCAGCAAATCGGGGTCATTGGGCGCGAGGGTCATCGCCATGGTGGTGGCGGCAAAGGCGCGCGCAGGGTCGCCCGCCATCATCCAGGCCTGGCCGGCCTGGGCGAAGACGGCGGCGCGCGCGGCGGGGCCGGCGCTGCTGCCAATGGCCAGGCGCTCCAATTGCGCGGCCGCGCGGTCAGGCTCGCCCACGGTCAATTGCGCCAGGGCGGCGCAGTGCCGCGCGCCCTCGCCGCCGCCGGTTGCATCCCAGGCATCGGCAAAAGCCAGCGCGCCTTCAGGGTCCTGGCGCAGCATGGCAAGGCAGCGCTCGTAATCCGCGCCATCGGCCAGGCGGGGCGGCTCGGGCGGCAGCGGCAATTCCACCACCTCCTCCCGCTCCACGGCGCGATACTCCCAGGCCACGCCGCCGGCAGCTAGCAGCGCAATAACCGCGAGCAGGGCGAAGAGGGAGGAGCGGGCGGCGTTCACGGCGTTCTTCTAGCCCAGCTTGCATTGACACGCGAACCCGGCCCAGTTTGGCTTCATGACACCACGATTGCTGATCATTGGCGGCGGCTATTCCGGAGGCGCGGTGGCGCGCGCGGCGGCGGCCGCGGGTTGGGATTTGGCCGCCACCACGCGCGGCGCGCCCGGGGCGGGGCAGATCAGCTTCGCCGCGGCCGGCGCGGCTTTGGCGCAAACCACCCATCTGCTGATGACGGCACCGCCGGGCGAATCGGGCGACCCTTTCCTGGCCGCGCATGGCGGCGCGCTGCCCGGCGGGCTGATCTGGGCCGGCTATCTCTCCACCACCGGGGTATATGGTGACCGTGATGGCGGCTGGGTGGATGAGGCAACACCCCCTGCCCCCGGCCAGCCGCGCAGCCTGCGCCGGCTGGAGGCGGAGCAGGCCTGGCGGGCGGCGGCTGTGGCGGGGGGCTTCGCGCTCGATATTTTCCGCGTGGCCGGGATTTATGGGCCCGGGCGCAGCGCCTTTGATGATCTGCGGGCAGGCCAGGCGAGGCGGACCCATAAGCCGGGCCATGCCTTTGGGCGCATCCATGTGGAGGATATCGCCGCCGCCGTGCTGGCCGCCATGAGCCACCCGCCGGATGGCGCGCGGGTGCTCAACCTGACCGATGACGAGGCCGCCGAAAGTGCGGTGGTGGTGGAGCATGCCGCGGCATTGCTGGGGGTGGCGGCGCCGCCGCTGCGCGATTACGCCGAGGCGGCTTCGGGCATGAGCGAGATGGCACGCAGCTTCTGGGCGGAGAATCGCCGGGTGGCGAATAGCGCGACCAAGGCGGCGCTTGGCATCACCTGGCGCTACCCGACCTACCGCGAGGGGCTGGCGGCTATTCTTCGATCAGGCGGCTGACCTCCGCGATCAGCAGCGCGATATCCTGCGGGCGGGAGAGGCGATGGTCGCCATCCTTGATCAGATGGACCCGCACATCATCACCATCAATCGCCTCGGCGAAGCGCAGCGCGTGGCGCCAGGGGACATCGGTGTCGCGCATGCCTTGCAGGATGCGGACCGGGAAACGGAAGGGCAGCGGGTTCGTCATGACCTGCTGCTGGCGGCCATCCTCGATCAGCGCGCGGGTGATGGCATAGGGCTCGCCATAGTCGGAGGGGCGGTGCCAGACGCCGTCGCGCAGGATGGTGGCGCGGATCTCGGGGGTGAATTGCGGCCACATCAGCGTTTCGGTGAAATCCGGCGCGGGGGCGATGCCGAGCAGGGCATGCACCCGCTCGGGCGCGGCGCGGGCGAGCAGGGCTGCGATCCAACCGCCCATGGAACTGCCCACCAGCAGCTGTGGGCCGGTGGTCAGTTGGTCGAGCACCATTTGGGCGTCGGCGGCCCAGCGGCCGATGGTGCCATCCTCGAAGCGGCCGCCGGATTGGCCATGGCCGGCATAATCGAAGCGGCAAAAGGCCTGGCCCTTTGCGGCGGCCCAGTCGGACAGCGCCTCGGCCTTGCTGCCGGTCATGTCGGATTTGAAGCCGCCGAGGAAGACAATGCCCGGCCCCCGCCCGGCGATGCGACGAAAGGCGATGGGGGTGCCGTCTTCGGCCGGGATGGTTCCGATGTCTTCCATGGCGCTTGCATAACACCGCTTGCGGGCGGGCACGATTCAGGGTGAGCATGGGAACCATAAAAACCGGAGGAACGAAACATGCAGGGCATCAAGCGCCGCGACGCATTGTTGGGCGCGCTCGCCGCACCCATGGTGGTGGAGCAGGTGGGCGCGCAAAGCGCCTTTGACTGGAAGCGATTCCGTGGTGAACGCATCGAGGTCTCGGTGCAGCTTTCGCCGCGCGGCAATCTCCTCACTCAGCATAATCGCGAATTTGAGGAATTGACCGGCATCCGAGCCGGCGTCGAGGTGGTGCCCGAGCAGCAGCACCGGCAGAAGATCATCATCGAATATGCCTCGGGCCGCCCCAGCTTTGATGTGGGCGAGGTGAGCCTGCATGTGAATAAGCGTCAGGTTGGCCGGGCGCGCTGGAACACCGATATCAATGCGCTGATAGCCGATAGGACGCTCACCGCGCCGGATTTCGATTTCAATGATTTCGCCCAGGGGATGCGCGAATACGCAACCCAGGCGGATGGCCGGATGGATACCCTGCCCGCCTTCGCCGATTACTTTATTTTGTATTATAACAAAGAGTTGCTGGCGGCGAAAAACATCGCGGTGCCGACGAATTTTGATGAGATGTTCGATAGCGCCAAGCGCATCGAGGATCGCTCGCGGCAGATTTATGGCCATGTCGGCCGCGGGTTGAAAAACGCCAATGTGGTGCTGTGGAGCAGCTTTCTGCTGGGCACCCAGCAGCGTGATATGATCAATGCGCAACGGCAATTGATCACCGATACGGATGACGCGATCTGGGCAACGCGGCAATATCAGCGCTTCCTGCGCGATGCCTCGCCGCCGGGCTCCATCGGCTTCAACTGGAATGAATGCCAGACGACCTTCATGCAAGGCCGGGCGGCGATGTGGATCGACGGCATTGGCTTTGCCGCACCGCTGGAGGACCCCACCCGCTCGCGCGTGGCGGGCAAGGTGGGCTATGCCCTGGTGCCGCGGGGGCCGGTTAACCATCATTGCGCGCTCTTCGGCGCGGGCTACGGCATTCCGGAAAATAGCCGCAAGAAGGGGCCGGCCTGGCTTTATCTGCAATGGGCGCTGGGCAAGCAAATGCAGCTTCGCATGTTGGCGGCGGGGGCTGGCGTGCCGGCGCGGCTCAGCCCCTTCAGCAATGAAGAGGTGATCGGCCAAAGCCGCTTCCCACGCGAGTTCTTCTCCACTTTGCAGGCATCGGGCCGCATTGCGCGGGCGGGGCTGCCGGAAATTCTGCCGGTGACGGAATTCCGCGACGTGATCGGCACGGCGCTCACCAATACCATTGGCGGGGCGGACCCGGTGGCGGAAATGCGGGCGGCGACGGCGGCGTTTAAACCGGTGCTGGAGCGGAGCGAGCGGGAGGGTTGAGGGGGGTGAGCGTGGCCCTTGGGAGGGCTCTGCCCTCCCAAACCCTCCCGCAAGGAGCCAGGGGCTCCTTGACCGCCTTCTGTTTTATGGCGGCGGCAGGAGGGGGCCTCGGCGGTGGTTATCTCGGCGCGGTGGCGCGGCGGCCCCCTCACGCCGTCTCCATCAGATGGGATCAAAGGGCCTTTCGGCCCTTTGCGGGGGAGTTTGAGGGGGCAGAGCCCCCTCAAGGGCAGCAAGCGCCCACCCCATGACCCCACGCCGCAACTATGCCAGGCGCTATGTCTGGTTCGTCGTCCCGGCTGCCTTTGCAGTGGTCGCCACGATTTTGTTTCCCTGGCTTTTCACCATCTATGTCAGCGCCTTTGACTGGCGGCTGGGTGGAGCGCGCGAATGGGTGGGTTTTGCCAATTATACCAAGCTGTTCAGCGATGAGCGCTTTGGTTGGGCGATGCTGCGCACGCTGCTCTACACCGCCATGGCGGTGGTGTTTCCGTTGATTTTGGGGCTAGTGGCGGCTTTGGTGTTCAACCAGAAATTCCCGCTGCGGGGCCTGGCGCGCACGGTGTTTATTCTGCCCATGATGGCAACCCCTGTGGCTGTGGCGCTGGTTTGGACCATGATGTTCCACCCGCAATTGGGGGTGCTCAACTGGCTGTTGGCGCAAATTGGCATTCCGCCGAGCATGTGGGTTTATAGCCCCGATACCGTCATCCCCACCCTGGTGGTGGTGGAGGTATGGCATTGGACGCCTTTGGTGATGCTGTTGATTTTGGGCGGCCTCGCCTCACTGCCGGGGGATCCTTATGAGGCAGCGAAGATTGATGGCGCGACGGCGCTGCAATGTTTCTGGCACATCACCTTGCCGCTACTCGCACCCTATATTGTTGTGGCGCTGATCATCCGCACGATTGATGCGCTCAAGGCCTTTGATACGATTTACGTGATCACCCAGGGCGGGCCAGGCTCGGCTTCGGAGACAATCAATATTTTTCTCTACCTGCAGGCCTTCGCCTTTTACAATGTGGGCTATGCCAGTGCGGTGGTGGTGGTGTTTTTCGCCATTATTCTGGCCCTGGCGGCCCTGCTGATGTGGACGCGGCAAAGGGTGAAACAATGAAGCGGCTGCTCGGGCGTATTGGCTTTGGCCTATCGGTGCTGGTGCTGATTTCGCCGGCCATCATGGTGTTTTTGTGGATGTTGTCGCTGTCGATGAAGACGGAGTTGGACAATACCGCCTTCCCGCCGGTGTTCATCCCCAACCCGGTGACCTGGGATAATTATGCCGAGGTCTTCGCCCGCAATGATTTTCTGCTCTATGCCTGGAACAGCGTGGTGGTGAGTTTTTCAGCCACCGGCATCGCCCTGCTGCTGGGGGTGCCGGCGGGGTATGGCATCGCCAAGATGCGGGCGATCCGGCTGGCGGGGCTTATTCTCATTGCCCGGATCACGCCGGGGCTCTCCTATCTTATCCCGCTGTTTTTGCTGTTTCAGTGGCTGGGGCTGACCGGCACGCTGTGGCCCATCATCATCACCCATCTCGTCATCACCCTGCCGATTGTGGTGTGGGTGATGATCTCTTTCTTTGAGGGGTTGCCGGCGGAGTTGGAGGAGGCAGCGCTGGTGGATGGTGCCACCATCTGGCAGGCGTTTCGCCATGTGGCCATGCCGCTGGCCCGGCCCGGCATCACGGTGGCCTGCATCCTCTCCTTCATCTTTTCGTGGAACAATTTCATCTTCGCCGTGGTGCTGGCGGGGCGTGAGACCCGCACCCTGCCGGTCGCGGTGAATAATATGCTGACCTTTGAGCAGATCTCCTGGGGGCCGCTCTCCGCCGCCGCCTTGCTGGTGACGGCGCCGGTGCTGATTCTCACCTTATTGGCGCAAAAACAGATTGTCGCCGGGCTGACCGCGGGCGGGGTAAAAGGCGCTTGATATATCAAAGCGTTACTACCCGCATTGGCGGGAAGGATGAGAATCTCTATACCTCTTCGATGCCTATCCTTCCCGCGATCCTGACCAGCCTGTGACCCAGCCATGAGCGATAAGCCGGAAGCCCCTGCGGGCGAGCCGCCGCGCGACGATATCGCGCCCATCGGCATTGAGCGCGAGATGCGCAAGAGCTTCCTCGATTACGCCATGAGCGTGATCGTGGCGCGCGCTTTGCCTGATATTCGTGATGGTTTGAAACCCGTCCATCGCCGCATTCTCTATGCCATGCAGGAATCGGGCTTCACCCCCGATAAGCCGCATCGCAAATCGGCCCGCGTGGCGGGTGACGTGATGGGTAAATACCACCCGCATGGCGATGCCTCGATTTATGACGCCATGGTGCGCATGGCGCAGCCTTTTGCCATGCGCGTGCCGCTGATCGATGGCCAGGGCAATTTCGGCTCGATGGATGGCGATGCCCCGGCGGCGATGCGTTACACCGAGGCGCGGCTGGCCCGCTCGGCCATGGCGCTGCTGGAGGGGATTGACGAGGACACGGTCGATTTCATCCCGACCTATGATGAAAGCGGCATGGAGCCGCGGGTGCTGCCCGCCGCCTATCCCAATCTGCTGGTCAATGGCGCCAATGGCATTGCCGTGGGCATGGCGACCAATATCCCGACCCACAACCCCACCGAAGTGATCGACGCCACCCTCAAGCTGATCGAGGAGCCCGCTACCACGCTCGATGAGTTGATGCAGATCATCCCGGGGCCCGATTTCCCCACCGGGGGCATTATCCTCGGCCGCTCGGGCATTCGCTCGGCCTTTGAGACCGGCCGAGGCTCGGTGCCGCTGCGCGCCAAATGCGTCATTGAAGAGATGAAGGGCGGCCGCCAGGCCATCATCATCACCGAAATGGCCTATCAGGTGAATAAATCCACCTTGCAGGAGAAGATCGCCGAGCTGGTGCGGGCCAAGGCGATCGAGGGCATTTCCGACCTGCGCGACGAAAGCGACCGCGACGGCGTGCGGGTGGTGATCGAGCTCAAGCGCGATGCCACGGCCGAGGTGGTGCTGAACCAGCTCTATCGGATGACCCAGTTGCAGATCAGCTTCTCGGTCAATTTCCTGGCGCTGAATGATGGCAAGCCCGAGCAGATGGGGCTGATCCAGGCGCTGAAGGCCTTCCTCACCTTCCGCGAGGAGGTGATTTCCCGCCGCAGCCGGTTCCGGCTGGCCAAGGCGCGCGAGCGCGGCCATCAATTGATCGGCCTGGCGATTGCGGTGGCCAATATCGATGAGGTGATCCGCACCATCCGCCAATCGGCCGATACCGCCACCGCCCGCGCCGCCCTGATGGCGCGCAATTGGCCGGCCGGCGATGTGGGCGTGCTGCTCGACCTGATCCAGGATGAGCGCAACGAGATCACCGCCGAGGGCACCGTGCGCCTCACCGAGGAGCAGGCGCGCGGCATTCTGGAATTGCGTCTGCAACGGCTGACCGGGCTGGAGCGGGACAAGATCACCGCCGAGTTGGATGAGGTGGGCGGCCGGATACGCGACCTGTTGGACATTCTGTCCAGCCGGCCGCGCCGGATGGAGGTCATCCAGAATGAGTTGCTGGCGGTGCGCGCGCAGATTGCCTCGCCGCGCCTCACCCGCATTGATGATGCGGCCGCTGACCTGGATGATGAGAGCCTGATCGAGCCGGGGACGATGGTGGTGACCATCACCCGTGATGGCTATGTGAAGCGCACCTCGCTGGATATTTTCGACCCGCAGAATCGTGGCGGGCGCGGCCGCAGCGCCGCCACCACGCGCGAAGATGATGTGGTGATGCGCAGCTTCGTCGCCCACACCCATCAATGGGTGCTGTTCTTCACCAGCCGCGGCATGGCCTTCCGCAGCAAGATCTGGCAACTGCCCGAGGGCGGCACGCATGGCAAGGGGCGCTCGCTGCGGCAATTGCTGGCCTTGCAGGAGGGTGAGAGCGTCACCACCGTGCTGCCGCTGCCGCAGGATGAATCGCTGTGGGAAAACCTGCACCTCGTCTTCGCCACCGCCCAGGGCAATGTCCGGCGCAACAAGCTGTCGGATTTCCGCAATATGCGCGCGGCCGGCCTCATCGCCATGAAGCTGGAGGAGGGTGACACCCTGGTGGGGGTGGCCACCTGCCGCGAGGGTGATGACGTCTTCCTCGCCACCCGGGCGGGCAAATGCATCCGCTTTGTGGCCGAGGCCGAGACGCTGCGCGTCTTCGCCGGGCGCGACAGTTCGGGCGTGCGCGGCATCAAGCTGCTGGGCGATGACCAGGTGATCTCGCTGGTGGTGCTCAACCATATTAATGCCAGCGTGGATGAGCGCGCGGCCTATCTGAAATACGCCGCCGCCCGGCGCCGGGCGGGCGATGAGACCGAGGCAGCCGCCGAGGAGAGCGCCGAGGAGGGGGTGGTTGATATCACCCTCACCCCCGAGCGGATTTCAGAACTGGAGGCGGCAGAGCGCTTCATCCTGACCATCACCGATGGTGGCTTTGGCAAGCGCAGCTCGGCCTATCATTATCGGGTGACCGGCCGCGGCGGGCAGGGCATCACCAATATCGGCTTCTCGGCGCGCACCGGGCGCAGCGTGGTGGCCAGCTTCATTGTCGGCACGGGCGATGATGTGATGCTGGTGACCGATGGCGGTAGGCTGATCCGCCTGCCTGCCGGCCAGGTGAACACCACCGGCCGTCAGGGCATGGGGGTGAAGATGATGGGCCTGAGAGAGAACGAGTACATCACCAGCTGTTTCCCGGTGCTTGATGATGGTGAAGATGAGGTGAGCGATGCCTGAGCGTATAGGCCTGTACCCAGGCACTTTTGACCCTGTCACCAATGGCCATATCGATGTGATCGGCCGCGCGGCGCGGCTGCTGGACAGGCTGGTGGTGGGGGTTGCGATCAATACCGGCAAGGGCCCGATCTTCCCCCTCGAGGAGCGGGTGGAGCTGGTGCAGGCCGAAACCGCGCCGATTGCCACCCGCTATGGCATGATCATCGAGGTGAGACCCTTCACCGGCCTGCTGATCGCCTTTGCTAAGGAGGTGAGGGCGGGGATGATCGTGCGCGGGCTGCGTGCGGTGTCGGATTTCGATTATGAGTTCCAGATGGCTGGGATGAATCATCGGCTCGACAGCAGCATCGAGACGGTGTTTCTCATGGCCAGCGAGACCAATCAGTTCATCTCCTCACGCTTCGTGAAGGAGGTGGCGCAGATGGGCGGTGACATCACCAGCTTCGTGCCCAAACTCACCTTCGAACGCACCATGGCGCGCATTCGCGGCTAGGGAGAGACCATTATGCTTCGCCGAACCATCCTCACCACGGCGCTTGCCGCGCCTATTATCGCCCCCTTGGGCGCCGCCCGGGCGCAGCGGGCGCTGGACCCGCAGAACACCCTGCTGATGCAGTTGAAGGACGGGCTGGTGACCATCCAGCTCCGCCCCGACCTGGCACCGCAGCATGTTGAGCGGATCAAGGTGCTGACGCGCCGCGGCTTCTACAACAATATCGTCTTCCACCGGGTGATCGAGGGCTTCATGGCCCAGGGCGGTGACCCGACGGGCACCGGCATGGGTGGCTCGGACCTGCCGAACCTGCCGGCCGAATTCAGCCCGCCCAGCGTGGCGCGCTTCCTGCGTGGCACCTGCGGCATGGCGCGCAGCCAATCGCCCGGCAGCGCCAATAGCCAGTTCTTCATCATGTTCGCGCCCAGTTCCTCGCTCGATGGCCAATACACCATCTGGGGCCAGGTGGTTGCGGGCATGGAGGCCGTTGAGCGCATCAAGCGCGGTGACGCCGGCCGCAACGGTGTGGTGGTGGGGCCGGATCGCATCCAGTCCATGCGCATCGCCGCCGATAGCTGACATTTTTTTCTCACCAGATTGGATATTGCAATGACCGAAGAGACCCAAACCCCGGCGGCCGAGACCGATGCCGAGAACACCCTGCTGATGGAATTGAAGGATGGCACCGTGACCATCCAGCTGCGGCCCGATATCGCGCCACTGCATGTCGAGCGGATCAAGACCCTGACGCGGCAGGGTTTCTATAACGGCATCGTCTTCCATCGGGTGATCGAGGGCTTCATGGCCCAGGGTGGCGACCCGACGGGCACCGGCACCGGCGGCAGCGAGCTGGGCAATGTGCCGGCTGAATTCACCAATAAGGCCAAGTTCCTGCGCGGCACCTGCGGCATGGCCCGCGCCCAGAGCCCGGACAGCGCCAATAGCCAGTTCTTCATCATGTTCCAGCCCGGCTCCTTCCTGGATGGCCAATACACCATCTGGGGCCAGGTGACCGCGGGCATGGACGTGGTGGACAAGATCAAGCGCGGTGCCGGCCAGTCCGGCCAGGTGCAGAATCCGGACCGCATCATCGGCATGCGCATCGCCGCCGACGCGGCACCAGCAGCGGATAGCGCGGCTTCCTGAGGCTGGGCTGATTGACGAGACCGCCGTGCGGCTTTAACCGCACGGAAGTCCGCTTCGTGCGGGCGTGTGGGCCGGTAGCTCAGTTGGTAGAGCACGGGACTTTTAATCTCGCGGCCCCGGGTTCGAGTCCCGGCCGGCTCACCATCCTTTCCAATGATTTATTCGACATCCCGTTAAACCTTCATCTCGCCGAACCGGACATTGACCGGACACATGGGCGGGAAAGCCCCTTACTCATTCTAAATTGAAGCGGCCGGCGCGGCCTCTGTCGGTGCAGGCTAGGGCATCATCCGTTCAAACGGAATCCTTTGGACGGATAAAGATGCTCGATAAACAAAAGCGTAGAGCCTGTGCAGTGAGCCGAGGCGAACGGAACAGACTGCTGGAGCGGCGTCCCTGCTGACAGAATCGCGGGTGATTCCCGAAACGGCTGGTCTCTGATTCAAGCTATCTGCCGGGCGGGGACCGGCAGTGATGTCGAAAGCGCGTTCGTTGGATTTGCGGCAACGCACGCTGGCCGCAGTGCAGGAGGAGGGGCTGAGCGACAGGGAGGCTGCGGCGCGCTTCAAGGTGAGTGCCGCCAGCGTCAGTCGCTGGCGCGCCCTGGCGGCTGATGGTGCGGTGCCGATGCACGGCCCTCTGGGCGGCGACCGCCGCAGCCATATCGTCGAAGGCCATGCTGATGCAATCCTCACCGTGTTCCACGCACGGCGCGACATGGCGCTGGCTGAATTGCAGGCCGAACTTGCCGAACCCGGCCTGCGCTTTGGCTACGGCACGCTGCGGCGGTTTGTGAATCAGCACCGATCGGGCCCCCACCTGCGCGCCATATTTCCAATTTCAATCAAAAGATTAGGGGAAATAACGGCCGGGGTCCGGCTACGGTGCCGATTTACCGGCAGGAAAGCCAGTTATCGATCGGTCCGAATTTCCAGAGCCACTTCTCTTGGCTGCCAAGCGGCTTGAACGCACATCCGCTCAAAAGCGCAGTGGAGCGGCAACGCCCGCTGGACGATGCCGACCGCCGGCGGCTGGAGGCGCAGCGCGAGAGCCCTCCAGCTCTGAACGCCGGCCGGGCGCGGAAGCGTTCAGCGCAGCTGGAATTCTTCGGCAATGATGCGGGAGTCGGGCAGGCCGAGCGCACGGAACTGCGTGCGCATGTCGCGGATGAAGGCGTTGGTGCCGCAGAGCATCACGGCGTAATCGCCAAAGGGCGATGCTTCCTCATGCACGGTGGCCGCCGTCAGGCGGCCGCGCGCCTTTGACTCCCACAGCATGTAGTCCACCCAGGAATCGGCCTTCTGCGACAGGTCGGCTAACTCGTGGTCGTAGGGCGCGTCGCCCTTGTCGCGCACGGAGTAGTACAGCCAGACGCGGCGGAAATCGTTGTTTACCAGCTCAAAGCGCAGCATGGACAGGAAAGGCGTGATGCCGATGCCTGCACCAATCAGCACCAGCCGCCGCTGGCCGACGAAGGCATGCGGGGTAAAGCCGCCGAACGGCCCGTAGACATCCACCGCAGTGCCTGGCTGCAGCGCCGGCAGGCGTTTGGTCCAGTCGCCGACCTTGCGGATCGACAGGCGCAGGTCGCGCTCGGCCGGGCTCGATGAGATCGAGAAAGGGTGTAACTCGTCCGGGACGGCGGCCGAGCCGCGCACCGACACATAGACGAAGGCTCCCGGGTCGAAGCTCATCCGCCGGTCGCGCGGGCGAAGCTGCAGGTCCACCACATGCTCGCCGCGCGGTTCCACCGCCTCGACCGTGTAGCCGTGCCGCGGGCCCATGCGGCGGAACATCAGCAGCCGGTAGGCGATGGCCGCCAGCCCGATGCCAACCAGCAGGATCATCCAGAACCGCAGCGGCTCATAGTCGCGCACCGTCGCGGCGACGGTCAGCGAATGCGCGCAGGCGAGAATCAGCAGCACGCCGAGCGTCCGGTGCAACCATAGCCAGACTTGGTGCGGCAACTTGCGCCACCAGATCGCGAGCGCCAGCGGCAGCACGAGCCAGCTTGCCACGACGTCGATCCAGAACGGGCTGTTGGGATGGAACGGGTTGTACACCTCGCCCACCGCCGTGCCGATGCGCGGCGGCACCAGCAGCAGGATGTGCACCAGCATCACGATCAGCGCAGCACCACCCAGTCGGCGATGCAGGCGGATCGCCTTGTCAAGCCCACCAAACAGCGGCTCGAGCGCGCGCGCCCGCGTCCCGGCGACCAGCGTCAACGCCACCAAGTTCAACAGCCACAGCGCGGTAATCTGCGCCGGCCCGTGCCAGGGCCAGAGTTCAGCGGTCAGGATCTGCGTGCTCCGCCCGGCGATCCACAGGCCGGTGGTGATCGCGAGTGTCGCGATGGTGATGAAGCCCGCTTGCTGCATCTGGTGTCCCCGATCGATGGTGGCCGCATGCGATTGTCTGGACCGCAATCGCATGGTCTTAGGATTTTGTTCAGAAAATAGCAAGGCTGGTTTGGCCTGCCCCGCTGGATGGCGGGGCAGGCCTTCAAACCGATCAGCCGAAGAAGAGGTAGTCTGCAGCGTATTGCACGGTGGGCAGCTGGGCCTGGGTCAGGCCAGCCCAGGTGACCGAAGTGTCCGTCCCACCATTGCCGTCGAGGTCGGCATTGAGTGTCACGCCCTTGAAGCCGGTGGCACCGTCACTCGCCACCCAGTTGAACTTGCTCACATTCGGCTTGTAGCCCCAGATGGTCAGGGATTCGCCTGCTGTCCAATCGGTGATGGTCGACCAGGTGTTGCTGGTGGCGGCAGCGCGGCCATCGACGAAGAACTTATCGGTGCCCGCGCCGCCGGTGATGAAGTTCGAGCCCAGCCCGCCATCGATCACATCATTGCCGCCAGCGCCATTAATGGCATCGTTACCGGCGCCAGTATTGATGAAATCGGCCTTTTCAGTGCCGAGCACGGTATCGGAGGAGGCGCTACCGAGGAACTGGTTCACGAGGCCCGAGACCGGACCGGTATAGGCGTCGGCCACGGCGTAGAGGTTCTTGCCAGCGATATTGGCGTAGATCAGGCCATGATCGCTTGCGCTGCCTTGCAGCGAGCTGACGCTCACCGCCGCCGCTGTGCCGAACTTCACCTGTTCGACATTGGTCAGCTGATCCATGCCCTCGGCACCGTTGACAACCATCACACCGTCGCGGAAGCCAAAGCGATAGGAAGATTGGGCGTCGGAGAAGTTCACCGTATCATTGCCGGCGCCGCCATCGATTGTATCATTGCCGGCACCACCATCGAGCACATCGCCAAACGCCGTGCCCACGAGGATGTTGGCACCGGCATTGCCGAGGATTTCCAGGCCGACATTCCGGCCAGGAACGGCCAGCGAGGCATCGATATTGATGGCTGCCGTGCCGGTGCGGTCAGCCGCATTCGCCGTCCCGGTGCCGATCACCACACGCTCCAACCCGGCAAAGGCCGAGGTGATGCCCAGGGAATTTTTGCCGCCCAGGATGATGTTGTCCGCCACGGACTGGGTGAAGCGGACCTCGTCAATGCCGAGGCCATTGCCCTGCCGGAAGCCGGAGCCCTTGTTCACCAGCTGCAGCTGCGTCAGGCCGGTATCGGTGATGTCGTGGTTCAAGAAGGCCCGGCTGTCCTCGATGATATAGATGTCATCGCCTTCGCCGCCATCCATCGCCTCGCGGCCACCCGAAACCAGGCCACCTGCGCCCGGGTTGAGCATGTCATGGCCGCTGGCGCCGGCCAGGTCATCCCAGCCGCCGCCACCAAACAGGGTGTCGTTGCCGGCACCACCATTCAGGGTATCATCAAACAAGGCCGCGGTCAGCAGCGCATCCGGATCAAGGACGCCGGCCAAGTCGACAACGCCGTCACCGCCATACATGACATCGTCGCCGGCGCCGCCCTGCATGCTATCCGCCCCGGCACCGCCGAAGATGCTGTCATTGCCGTCATTGCCGAAGATCACATCGGCCCCGCTGCCGCCCAGCACGCTGTCGTCGCCTACTCCACCATACATGAAGTCGTTGTCGATGCCGCCATCGAGCGTATCATTGCCGTCATCACCGTACACGAAGTCGACGCCGCTGCCGCCGTTAAGACGGTCGGCACCGCCCGCACCGCGGATGTCGTCATTGCCGCCAAGGCCAAAGACGGTATCGTTGTCAGCCGTGCCGGTGATCCGCTCGCTGGCATTGCCGACACCATTCGGGTTCAGCACATCGCGGGCGTCCGCATAGTTGCCGGGATTGCCGTAGAAAACCCCGTTCACGTAGCCGGCGCGGCCAATCGAGGCGGTTACGACCTCCCCGTTGGCATCAAAGACCTGCTTGTCGGTGACCGCCGCCTTCAGGCCATCCAGGGTATCAAAATTGCGCTGGCCCGCAACATCGGCCATCTGCACATACTGGTCGGCCACCGAGAAGATATCGGCATAGACGTTTGTGGCGCCAGTCGAGCGCATCACGATGTCGGCCAACTGGACGCCATCCATGTTCTCGTTGAAGAACTCGGTCGTCTGCACCCGGCCCAGGTAATAGAAGTGGTCGCCATTCTGCAGCTTAATCATCTGCATGGCGAAGACCGCGTCGAAGGTCGAACCGAGCATGCCGCCCTGAACTTCCCGCTCGGCGAGGCCGCCGATCCAGGCATCAATGCGGTTGAAGTCCCGGTTGCCGTTGGTGCCCATCCAGGACGAGTTGCTATAGGCAATCGCGGTCGCGTTCTTGAGCGCGGACATATACTCGTCTTGTTCACTAACGACGGTAGAGTCACGGAGATCGTACCACTGAGCGAGCGTCTTGCTGACGGCGAACTTCGCCAGAATATCATCGCTGGCATAGGCCATCATGAAATTCTTGACCGTCGCCGCCTGGTCGAGCGCGTCGCCCTTGAGGTTGTCGCGGAACCCGGTCCAGCTGGTGTAGGGGTTGAGCGTCGCCTGCAGCGCGGCCGGCGCCACCGCCTGGATCGAAGCACGCATTTCATTCAGCGTCGGCTGACCGGAATCCCGGCCGCGCATGATGTTCGATGCGCCAAGATCCAGCGGCAGGCCGAGGAGATTGTCGCGGAGGGCATCCGTGAGCTTCTCGTCGATGCGGTTGCCAACCTGGGCGGAGCTGCCATCGGCGATGAGGGCGGGCGTGAAGCCCGGGACGTAGGTGGAGGGAGCGAGGAAGGCGGCGATCAACCCCTTGTTGATCTCGATCTGAACCTTGTCCGTGGTCACGCCCGTCGCGGTTGCGGTGGCAGTCGCGCTCGCGGTGATGGTGAAGTTGTCCGCATCGACCCTGGTGATCGAGAAGGTCCCGTTCAGCAGGTCCTTCGAGAGGCCCCCAATATTATTGTCCACGCTGGACAGGCTGATGCTGGCCCCCGTGGCAAGGCTATGATTGACCATCGTCACGGTGACGACGTCGGAACCCGCCACGGTGCTAATCTTTTCCGCACCGCTCACCTTCTTCATGCCCATCGTCTCCGGCAGCATGGAGTGGCCAAAGCGATAAACGTTATTGGCGAATTCGGAGGAGATGGAGGCGTTGACCAGCGGATCCACCCCGGTGAAACTCGAGACATTGGGGCTCAGCTTCCGAATGTACTGATCGTACACAAGATGCTGGTAGTTCATCTCATTGAACAGCTTGGCCTGCTGGAACAGTTCTTCGCCGGTGACCTTGGTGGTCACGTTGGTCAGGGGATCCGTCCAGGTCCAGCCACCGGGCGGCTGGTCACCCGTGAAGCCGTACTGCGCCTTCAAATCCGTCAGGACGCGGTTGTGCTCATTGAGGAACACTTCCTGCGCGGCGGTCAGGGCGATGTTTTCGTTGAGGCGCCCTTCGCCCGCGATGTAATGCGCGTCCAAGGACGTCTTGAGACTACCAGTGAGGTCGCGCCCACCAGCCCATGCCGCATCGGACTTGGCCGGCAGCTGGAATGCGATGTCGCCCAGAAAGGCATGCTGCGTCGTCACCAACACGAGGTCAGAATCGGTCAACGTGGTGTCGGTGACGTAGACGGTCTCGCCCGTGATCTTGTTCAAGGCCATCAGCTGCGGCTTGCCGTCGGCGCTGAGGATCAGCCTCCCGTACTGGTCAAAGGCGACCATGGGGACGGCCTCGATGTCGGCGTCATGCAGGGTGATGCCGACCTTGGCCGCGTTGGCCTTGATCTTGGCCCAATTCGGTATGCCCGATGCGGCCTCGCCATTGACGAGGGCGCCATTGATGGTGGAACCAGCGTTGACCAGGCGGCCGGTCGTCACGTCCCCCATCGTCTGGCCCGGGTTCTGCGAGGGGTCCAGCGTCTGATATTCCCTCAGGAAGAACCCCTTGGTCAAATCGGAGCCATAGCTTTCGCTGAGATCGATGTAGTTCGAGACCTTATTGAAGCTCTCCGCCCGCGCCGGCACGAGCGAAAAGTTGAAGGAACCAGCCGGCACAGTGCCTTCGATCTCAGGGAAAGGCGCGGCAAACGCGACCACGCCCGTTGCCGGCGTCCTGGCGTTGATCTGGGCCAACAGATCCGCCTCGTCGAAGGCCTGGATCTTGATCACCACGTTGTTCAGGACGAGCGTGCCGACATAGGCGTAGGTCCGCCCATCGACCACGGTGCCAGAGTCCGGCGTGGTCAGCGTTGACTTGACGGTCCAGCTTGCCTTGCCCTGGTCCGCGGAGATGCCCAGCTTGGTCAGCAGGGCGTCGGTCGAACCCTCGCCGATCGTCACATTGGTGGTGTTGCTGCGCTGGGCGAAGATCGAGGTCGCACGGCCGGCGACATACAGCCCATCGCTAGGCAGGAGTTCCACAAAAATCGTGCCGTCCTTGCCCTTCGACACGAAATCAAGGCCATGATCGAAGAGTTGCCCGAACTGGCTCATCCAGTTGCTATAGGCCAGCGGATTGATGGCGCCCGAGACCGGCGAGATACGCCCCGTCGGATCGTCCTGCAGGCTCAGTTCAAGCTTGAGGGCGTAATTCGGATCCGCCGAGTTGAGGCTCTGGAAGCCTATCGGCGTGGTGCTATCCGCAACCAGGTTGCTGATGTTGCGGGGGTTAAGCGCATCGTAGACTTGGCCGCCGACGGTGGTCGTGTCGCTGATGGTGATAACGCTGGATGCGCCACGCGTGGTGTTGGCGAAAGGTGCCGAGATGATGTCGTTCTTGGTGGTGGGCTCGAGCAACCTGTTGAAGGTGTCGCGCGTGAACAGGGTATCGCCAGCGCCGTACCAGTAGCCATCCAGGGAAGTATCCAGGGTGTTGTTGCCGACGCCCTGCAAATTGCGAGTGCCCGTCGGGCCGAAGGCCGCGAGCCCGTTCAGTTCCTGCGGAAGGAACTCCGTCCTCACGCGGGAGAGAAGGAAGCGGATGTCCGAAAGACTGAGCGTGGCCATGGCTTGATATCTCAATTTTATGACGGCGCTACCGTTATTGATAGCCAAGTTGCAATTTGCCCAGACCGAGCGAAAAGTCTAATACCGTTTTTTTGGCCCTGTGATACCGAAAGACTATCAATGAATCTGCGGCGCTTGGAGTGTTTCGTGGCGGTTGCGGAAGCCGGGAATTTCCGCCGCGCGGCCAAGGCGCTGAGCCTCTCGCAGCCCGGCGTCTCGGTGCACGTGGCGCAGTTGGAGGCTGAACTCGGCGTTACGCTGCTGGAGCGCAATCGACGCGGGCTGGCTCTGACCGCTGCCGGCACTGCGCTGCTCAGCCGGGCGCGCGTCTTGCTGCCCGCGCTGCGCGAGGCGCTGGCCGAGGCGGCGGCCGTGGGTGAGGGCCGGGTCGGGACGGTGCGGATTGGCTTTTGGGGTTCCGCATCCTACCAGTTTTTGCCCCGCGCCTTGCGCCTGGCCGAGCGGGAATTCCCCGATGCGCGCATCCTGCTGCGGCAAATGAGAACCGAATCGCAAGTGGCGGCCTTGCTGGCCCGCGAGTTGGATTTGGCCATTGTGCGCGAGCCGAGCGTGCCGATTGGCGTGGCGGCCACCTTGCTCATCGCAGAGAATTTCATGGTGGCGCTCCCTTCTGCTCATCCGCTGGCAACGCTGCGGCGCATTGGCGCAGAACAGCTGCACGCCCAGCCCCTGGTCACGCTCCCCAAGGGCAGTGGACCGCTGCGTGACGCCATGATGGCGGAGTTGGCCGATGCCGGCGCGACGGCGGTGATCGTGGATGAGGTGACGGACATGGCAACCGCCTTGGGCCTTGTCTCCGCGG
>CAMDJV010000012.1 GCA_945901085.1 Rhodovarius crocodyli
ATTCGCCTCGCCCAGCGCGCCCGCATGGGTTACGTGGCACAGGAAGCACCGGCCGGCCCCACCAATCTGCTCGACACCGTGCTGGCGGCTGATCTGGAGCGCAGCGCCCTGCTGCTGGAGGCCGAAACCGCCACGGCCGACCGTGCGGGCGAAATCCATGACCGGCTGCAGGCCATAGGCGCCGATGCGGCGCCATCCCGCGCCGCCACGGTGCTCGCGGGCCTCGGTTTCGACATGGCGGCGCAGATGCGCCCCGTCGGTGAATATTCCGGCGGCTGGCGGATGCGCGTGGCCCTCGCCCAGGCGCTGTTTCTCGAGCCCGATCTGCTGCTGCTGGACGAGCCGACCAACCACCTAGACCTCGAAGCCGCGCTATGGCTGGAAAACTGGCTCATCAAATTTTCCGGGGCGGTGCTGCTGATCAGCCATGACCGCTTCCTGCTTGAGCGTGTGGCCGATGGCATTGTCCATCTCGATCAGCAGAAGCTGACTTTTTATCAGGGCAATTTCGCCAATTTCGTGCGCGTCCGGGCCGAACGCAAAGCCCAAACCATCGCCAGCAACGCCAAGCTCTCGGCCGAGCGCGCGCATATGCAGGCCTTTGTGGACCGCTTCAAGGCGCAGGCCAGCAAGGCGCGCCAGGCACAATCCCGCATCAAGGCGCTGGAGCGGCTGGGCCCGGAAGAGGCAGTGGTGGAGGATGTGGTCACCCGCTTCGAATTCCCCGCCCCGGCGGAATTGGCGCCACCCATGCTCACCATGCACAACGCCTCCACCGGCTATGCCGACCAGAAAGTGCTTGGCGGCGTCTCACTGCGGCTCGACCAGGAGGACCGGATTGCCCTGCTGGGCGCGAATGGCAATGGCAAATCCACCCTGGCCAAGCTCTTCGCCGGAAGGCTGCCGATCATGGGTGGCGAGGTGTTTCGCAACCCCAAGATGAAGGTTGGCTACTTCGCCCAGCACCAGGCGGAGGAGTTGAATATGGCGGGCACGCCGCTCACCCATATGTCGGATGCGATGCCGGCCGCGACGGTGACCCAGGCGCGGGCGCAATTGGCGCGCTTTGGCCTGGATCAGGACCGGGCGAATACCGTGGTCTCCTCCCTCTCGGGCGGCGAAAAGGCGCGGCTGCTGCTGGCGCTGACCACGCGCGACGCGCCGCAATTGCTGATCCTGGACGAGCCGACCAACCACCTCGATATCGACGCCCGCGACGCGCTGGTAAAGGCACTCAACGCCTATCAGGGCGCCGTGCTGCTGATCACCCACGACCCGCAAATGGTGGAGCTGGTGGCTGACCGGCTCTGGCTGGTGGATGGCGGCACGGTGAAGCCCTTTGAGGGTGATCTGGACGAATATCGCAGCTTCCTGGCCGATAAGGCCCGCGGCGGCCCGCGCCCCAATGGCGCCCCCCCCAAGAAGGACGAGAAGCGCGAACGGGCGGAAAAACGCGCCTCCCTAGCGCCGATGCAGCAAAAGCTGAAACAATTGGAAACCGACATCGCCAAGCTGGAGGCCGAGGGCAAGATGCTGGCCAAGGCGCTCTCCGACCCCAAGCTCTATGCCAGCGGCAATACCGCGCTGATCGCCAAGGCGACCACCCGGCAGAAAAGCGTGGCGCGGGAATTGGCCGGGCTGGAGGCGGCCTGGCTGGAGCTTTCGGAAAAGCTGGAAAGCCTGGCTGCCTAAGCCACAAGTATCTCGCGCCCCGTTCATCGCTTGATTGCAAAACTGCATCATCACGGCACAATGCGTTCCGAACTCATGGAGAACCACAAAATGGCCACCCTCACCCGCCTCGCCGCTTTGGCATTGATCGCAGCCCCCGGCGCCGCCCTGGCCCATACCGGCATTGGCAGCGTGCACGGCTTCTCGGCCGGGCTGCTCCACCCGCTGGGTGGCTTTGACCATGTGCTGGCGATGGTGGCGATTGGCCTTTGGGCCGGCGCCTCGGGCGGGGCGATGCGCTGGGCGCTGCCCACCGCCTTCCTCGTCGGCATGGCCGGTGGCGGGTTGCTGGGCATGGCGGGCCTCGGCATGCCGATGGTGGAGGCAGGCATCCTGGCCTCGCTGATCGTGCTGGGGGCGCTGGTCGCCTCGGGCGTGCGGGCCTCGGCCCTGGTGGCGCTGCCGATGGCGCTGCTCTTCGGCAGCCTGCATGGCCATTCGCATGGCAGCGAAGGCATGGTGAGCATGGGCTATGCTGCGGGCTTCATGCTGGCCACCGCGGTGCTGCATGGGCTGGGCCTGGCGCTCACCCAGGGCGTTGGCGCCCGCGCGGTGCGGCTGGCCGGCGGTGCCACGGCCTGCGCCGGCTTGGCGCTCCTGCTGGCCGGCGGCTGAACCCCCCATGCAAACCCGCGCCGCCGTCGCCTGGGAGGCGGGCAAGCCGCTCAGCATCGAAACCGTGCATCTCGAAGGCCCCAAAGCCGGTGAGGTGCTGGTGGAAATCAAGGCCACCGGCCTGTGCCACACCGATGCCTATACGCTGAGCGGCGCTGACCCCGAGGGGTTGTTCCCCGCCATTCTGGGCCATGAGGGTGCGGGCATTGTGCGTGAGGTGGGCCCGGGCGTGACAACGCTGCGGCCGGGCGACCATGTCATTCCGCTCTACACGCCGGAATGCCGGCAGTGCAAAACCTGTCTCTCCCGGCGCAGCAACCTCTGCACCTCGATCCGCGCCACCCAGGGCAAGGGGTTGATGCCCGACGGCACCAGCCGCTTCCGCTGTGAGCAGACCCAGGTCATGCACTATATGGGCTGCTCCACCTTCGCCAATTTCACCGTGCTGCCCGAGATAGCGCTGGCAAAAATCCGGCAGGACGCGCCCTTCGACATCATCTGCTATATCGGCTGCGGCGTGACCACGGGGATTGGCGCGGTGGTGAATACCGCAAAAGTCTGGCCTGGTGCCAATGTCGCGGTGTTCGGCCTGGGCGGCATTGGGCTGAATGTGCTGCAAGGTGCCCGCATGGTCGGCGCCGACAAGATCATCGGCGTGGACATCAACCCGGCCCGGCAGGAGATGGCGCGGCAATTCGGCATGACCCATTTCATCAACCCCGATGAGGTGGGCCGCGACAAAGTGGTGCAGGCCATTCAGGACATCACCGATGGCGGCGCCGATTTCAGTTTCGAATGCGTGGGCAATACCACGCTGATGCGCCAGGCGCTGGAATGCACCCATCGCGGCTGGGGCACCTCCATCATCATTGGCGTTGCCGCCTCGGGGCAGGAAATCGCCACCCGGCCCTTCCAACTGGTCACCGGGCGCAATTGGCGCGGCACGGCCTTTGGCGGCGCGCGCGGCCGCACCGATGTGCCCAAAATCGTTGATTGGTATATGGAGGGCAAAATCTCCATCGATCCGCTGATCACCCATCGCCTGACGCTGGAGCAGATCAACCACGGTTTTGACCTGATGCATGAAGGCAAAAGTATCCGCTCGGTGGTCATTTACTAACGCGATATTGACCGGAGCGGCGGCTGGCCGCACATATCCGGTTAAGATGCCGGAGTAGACGACCATGCGCCTTGCCCGCCGAGCCCTGCTCGCCACGCCCCTGGCCGCAGCTGCGATTGTGCCGGCCTGGGCGCAGCCAGCGGCCCTGCGGGTGATTGTGCCCGCCCCCCCCGGTGGCAGCACCGATATCCTGGCCCGCTCCCTGGCCGAGCGCGCCTCCGCCGCCCTGGGCCAGCCCATCACCATTGATAATCGCGGCGGTGCCGGCGGCATTATCGGCACCGAGGCCGCATCGCGCGCCGCAGCGGATGGCAACACCATCATCCTCGGCCATAACCAGACCCACGCCTCCAACCAATGGATGGCGCGCAACCTGCCCTATCACGTGGTGGAGAGCTTCGTGCCAGTCGCGCGCCTGGCCACGGTGCACCACGCCACGGTGGTGCCCATGGCCTCCCCGGCCACCAGCATGGCCGAGCTGGCCGCGATGGGGCGCAATGGCGGGCGGGTGAGCTACGCCTCCTCCCAGGCCGGCAGCGCCAGCCATGTCATTGCCGAAACCTTCGTCCGGCGTGAGCGGATGGACGCGACCCACGTGCCCTATCGCGGCGGCGGCCCGGCCACGACCGATACGGTGGCCGGCGTGGTGGATTTCTTTGTCTCGACCTGGCCGCAGGTGGTCAATCTGGTGCGCGAGGGCAGGCTGCGCGCGCTGTCGATCGGCGCTGGGGCGCGGATTGAGGGCTTCCCCAGCCTGCCCACCACCGCCGAGGCCGGGATGCCCTATATGGCGGTGGATGCCTGGTTTGGCCTTTTCGCCCCGCGCGGCATGCCACAGGCCCAGGTGCTGCGCATCGCCACCGCCTTCCTAGGGGCGCTGGCCGACCCGGATAATGCCCGCCGGGTTGAGGCCGCCGGCTTTAATCAGGCGCCGATGATGCCCGAGGATTTTGCAAGCTTCCAACGCGCCGAGGTGGCGCGCTGGCAGGAGATGGCGCAATTGACCGGGATTATGATGGACCCGTAGGGGCCCGCTCAGCGCAGCCGCATCACCGGTACAAAACCCACCGTCAATTGCCCATCGCGCAGGCTGACTGGCACCTGCATATCGCGCCCCGCCGAAATACTGGGTGCCCCGGCCGAAAGCCCAGCGCGTCCGAGCAGCGAGGCCAGTTCAGCATGGCCCTCCATCCGCCCCCGCAGCGTGCCTTGCAGCCCGCCCAGATCATCGGGCTGCATTTCGCCGGTGCCGGAGAAGCGCAGCGGCCCCCACACCACTGAGAGGCCACGAATGTTCAGCGGGCCATTGGCGAAGGGCGGCATGCCAGCACCTTCCAACTCCGCATCCAGCGCGGTGATCGGCCCCAAACGGCTGCCGCGCGGGGTGATGTTGTTGCCGCTGACGCGCAGCACGCGCCATTCCGCAGGGCTCCAGCGCAGCAGCGCCCCCTCGGGCGATTGCGCCGCCAGGCCAGGCACGCTGAGTGGCCATTGGGTAACGGCCCAGCCCGCCGGCAGCAAAAGCGCCAGGGCGGCACTGGCACCCAGCCACACCAGGGCTACACCGAGCACCATCACCAGCAGAATACGGCGCAGCGCCCTCATGCCTTGCGTTCCCAACCCTTTTCGCCTTGCTGCCAATAGGTGAGCGCATGGCCCGCCGCTTTGGCGCGCTTCCAGCGCTCACGCGCGGCTTGTAGCGCATTCTCGTCATTGCCGTCGAACAGGTCGAAGCCGCGCTGAAAGCGCGCCAGATGCGCGCTCTCCGCGCCATCGACCAAAAAGAGATGCGCCGCATCATTGGGGGCCGCGCCATCCTCGCTGGTGAGCCAGATGGGCTGCAGCGCGGCATCGCCGGTGGCGGGGCTGCCATGCGGCAACCATTCGGCGGCGGCCCAGAGCGCGGTGTTCAGCGCCTCCAGCCGCTCGGCCGCGCCGCTCAGCACCATGGCCCGCGCCGGTATGGCCAGCACCCTTGCCAGCAATCTGGGCAAGGCCTGCTCCAATGTGCTGCGGGTGAGGTGATAAAAGCCGATCTCCATGGCATAATACTACGCGATTTTCGCTTGGCGCTCAGCCCCAGCCCGCGCCACATTATCGCATGAACATCCGCATCCTCCTCTCCGCCCTGGCCATGGCTGGCACCGCCGCCGCCCAGCCGGCGCTCACCATCGCCACCGGCGGCGCCTTCACCGCCATGGACCCGCATTTCCATGATCTGTCGCCCAATACGGCGCTGACCAGCCATGTTTTTGAATCGCTGGTGATGACCGACACCAATGGCCGCCCCATTCCCGGCCTGGCGCTGAGTTGGCAGCCGGTGGGCCCCACCACCTGGGAGATCAAGCTGCGCCCGGGCGTCACCTTCCATGATGGCACGCCCTTCACCGCCGATGATGTGGTCTTCACCATGGGCCGCGCGCCCAATGTGACAGGCAGCCCCGCAAGCTTCGGCCAATATATCCGCCCGGTGACGCGCATTGAGGTGGTGGATACCCACACATTGCGCTTCCACAGCGAACGCCCGGTGCCGCTGATGCCGATGATGATGACCACCTATGCCATCATCAGCCGGAAGAATGGCGAGGGGATGGAAACCCGCGACTACAATTCCGGCCGCGCCGCGGTGGGCACCGGCCCCTATCGCTTCGCCAGCTACACGCCCGGTGACCGTGCCAGTTTCGCCGCCAATGCCGCGCATTGGGCCGGCGCCCCCGCCTTCAGCCGGGTGACATTGCGGATGATTCCCAATGACACGGCGCGCGTGGCGGCGCTGCGTGCTGGCGATGTCGATGCCATCGACAATGTGCCCACCCGCGATGTAGCGCAATTGCGGGCCGTGCCCGGCATCACCGTGCAAAGCCGGGTGGGGCAGCGGCTGATCTATCTCTACCCTGATGTCGGCCGCCAGATTTCACCGCATGTGACCGATCTGGCCGGCCGGCCCATTCCCAACCCGCTGCGCGATGTGCGAGTGCGGCGCGCGCTCAGCATGGCCATCAACCGCGAGGGCATCGCCCGCCAATTGATGGAAGGGTTTTCCGTGCCCGCCGGCCAGTTGATGCCCGAGGGCGCTTTGGGCTTTGATCCCGAGATCCGCCCCGAACGCTATGACGCGGTGGCTGCCAAACGCCTCATGACCGAGGCCGGCTACGCCGATGGCTTCGCCCTCACCCTGCATGGCCCCAATGACCGCTATGTGAATGACGAGGGCATTGCCCAGGCCTTAGCGCAAATGTGGGCGCGCATTGGCGTGCGGGTGAATGTGGCCACCATGCCCAGCAGCATGTTCTTCGCGCGAACCCCGCGCGATGAAAATTCGATGGCGCTGACCGGCTGGTCATCCTCAACCGGGGAGGCTGATACCTCGCTGATCAATATGGTGGCGACACCCATGCCCGAACGCGGTTGGGGCACCGTCGTGCGAGCAAGCCACTATTCCAACCCCGAAACCGATGATCTGTTGTTGCGCGCACTCTCCACCCTGGAGCCCGAAGCCCGAGGCGCGCTCTACCGGCAGATCATCCGCCTGGGCGTGCAGCGCGACTTAGCCGTGATCCCCATTCATCATCAGGTGAATATCTGGGCCACGCGGGCGAATGTGCGCTATGCGCCGCAGATCTGGGAGAGGACACGCGCCATGGAATTCACACCGGTGCAATAGCGCGAGGGCCTTATGCCCTCACGCCACGCCTTCATCAGGTGTTCATCGCATCGAAGAAGTCGTTGTTGGTCTTGCTGTATTTCAGCTTGTCCAACAGGAACTCCATCGCATCCTGGGTGCCCATTGGGTTGAGGATACGCCGCAGCACCCACATCTTGCTGAGCGTGCCGCGATCCACCAGCAGCTCTTCCTTGCGGGTGCCGGATTTGGTGATGTCGATGGCGGGGAAGACCCGCTTATCCGACAGCTTGCGGTCGAGGATGATTTCGCTGTTGCCGGTGCCTTTGAACTCTTCGAAGATCACCTCGTCCATCCGGCTGCCGGTGTCGATCAGCGCGGTGGCGATGATGGTGAGCGAACCGCCCTCCTCGATATTGCGCGCCGCACCGAAGAAGCGCTTGGGGCGTTGCAGGGCATTGGCGTCCACGCCGCCGGTCAACACCTTGCCGCTTGATGGCACCACGGAGTTATAGGCGCGGCCGAGGCGGGTGATCGAATCAAGCAGAATTACCACATCGCGCTTGTGCTCGACCAGGCGCTTGGCCTTTTCCAGCACCATTTCCGTCACCTGCACGTGGCGGGTTGCCGGCTCATCGAAGGTGCTGGCCACCACTTCACCGCGCACGGTGCGGGCCATATCCGTCACTTCCTCGGGGCGCTCATCGATGAGCAGCACCATGAGGAAGACTTCCGGGTGATTGGCCGAAATCGCCTTGGCGATGTTTTGCAGCATCACCGTCTTACCGGTGCGCGGGGGTGCGACGATCAGCGCGCGCTGGCCCATGCCGATGGGCGCAATCAGGTCAATCACCCGATGGGTGTTGTCCTTCTGCGGGCCCTTGCCCACGCTCTCGACAGTGTCGTTTTCCATCTTGAGGCGGCGGGTGGGGTAGAGCGGCGTCAGATTGTCGAAATTGATGCGGTGGCGCAGCGCCTCGGGCGGCTCGAAATTGATCGAGTTGACCTTGAGCATGGCGAAATACCGCTCGCCATCTTTTGGGGCGCGAATCTGCCCCTCAACGGTGTCACCAGTGCGCAGTGCGAAGCGCCGCACCTGGGCCGGGGAGACATAAATATCGTCAGGCCCGGGAAGGAAATTGGCCTGCGGGCTGCGCAAATAGCCAAACCCATCGGGCAGGATTTCCAGCGTGCCATCGCCATGAATCGCCTGGTCATTATCGGCCAGGGTCTTGAGGATGGCGAACATCATATCCTGCTTGCGCAGGGTGGAGGCGTTCTCGACCCCCACCTCCTCGGCGAAGGAGAGGAGTTCGGTGGGGCCTTTGGCCTTGAGGTCAGAAAGATGCATCGCGCGAGGAATATCCGGCGTTGATTCGCGTCGCGGTTCAGGAAGGGGCTGCTTGAACAGCAATAACCGCGGGGCGAGGAGGGTAAGGCGGCGGGTGGACCCCGAACGCAGGCTGGAAGTTAGGGATGCGAACCCGCCACGTCAACCGGGCGCTGAAAAGATGCCCATAAAATCAGCGCGGAGACGACCAGCATCAGCATTGAGGAGACATCACCCAGCAGCAGATAAAACCCCACCGCAGCCGAATTATACCCGACATGAGCGCCAATAGAGACCAGCAGCGGCCACCGACCCAGCTGAGCATGCCGCCCCAAACCCCAATGGAACATCACCGAAATGATGAAGCCCAGCCCCGATCCCTCCTCCAGCCCAATCAGCTTGCCCAGCCCCTCCATAATGCCGAAATACAGCCCCACCTGACCCCAGGGTGCTGCCATCAGCCAGGCAAAGCCACGCTTGCAGCTTTCCTCCAGCACCGGCGCCACGGCCAGGATGAGAAACAGCATCGGGTCCTGCCGCGAGACCGGCGGCATGCCGCCCATCACCATCACCTCAATAAGGCTGCTCAGCAATGCAGCCAGAATGCCGGCAATGGCAGCGGCCATCAGAAGGGCTTCACGATCACCATGATCACGATGATGATCATCAACAGCGTCGGCACCTCATTCATGATCCGCCAGTAACGTTCCGTATGCACGCGTTCATCGGCCGCAAATTCCCGCCTCGCCTTCGACAGCACGCCGTGAAACCCCGTCATGGCCAGCACGCTGAGCAGCTTCAAATGCCACCAGCCGCTCGTCCAACTCACAATGCCGGGCGTGAGCACGAGGATCAGCCCAAGCAGCCAGGTGGCGATCATTGCCGGGTTCATGATGGCGCGCAGCAGCAACCGCTCCATCTTCATGAAGCGCGCACTCTCATCACCACCAGGGGCGATCTGGGTGTGATAAACATAAAGCCGCGGCAAATAGAATAGACCAGCCATCCAGGCCATCACCGCCATCAAATGGAAGGATTTTACCCAGAGATAAAACGGTGCCAGAAACTCAATCGTCATCGGTTGGATAGCCCCAATTCTTGCAACAAAGTGCGGTTGACTGCCGCCTCGGCCAGAAATCTCGCGCGGAAAGCGGCACCAGGCAGAAAGCTGGGTCCTGCATTCAGTCGTTCTGCGGCGTTACGAAAACCCTCGCTCGCCACCGCCGCCTCGCAGGCACGCTCCAGCACCGCCGCCATGGCATCCGGCAGGCCCAGCGGCGCCAATAGCCCGCCATAGGTGCTGCCATTCATCGGCATACCAAGTTCAGCACTCGTGGGCACCTCCGGCAGGCCTGGCATCCGCCGATCTGCCAATACCGCCAAAGCCTGCAAGCCGGTGCTGGCCGGAATGCTGGCCGATTCGGCAAAGGCCATGATGGTGCCCCCCAGCGCCGCCGCTGCCATAGGCCCGGCACCGGTATAGGACACCATCAACCCATCCACCCCCGCCGCGCGGAGCAATTGGGCGAAGAGAATATGCTGCGTGCTGCCCTGCCCTGGCGCACCATAAACCAGCGCCTCCTTTCCCGTACGGGCAAAGGCGATCATTCCCCTGAGGTCGCTGAACGGCGCATTGCGGCCAAGAATGACAACCTGCGGATTGTCATAGAATTGGCAAATATAGCGAAACCCATCGGCCTGATACGGCGTGGCCTGCAAAAAGGGCTGGGTGGTGATGGCATTATTGGGCGAGACGCCAATGGTGAGACCATCCGGCCGGGCACGCGCCACCTCGGCATTGCCAATGGCCCCAGCCGCACCGCCACGATTGACCCCCACCACCGAAACCCCCAATGCGCGGGACAATTCCGCCTGCAAGGCCCGCGCCATGAGGTCGGTATTACCGCCGGGCGGATAGGGGATGATGAGCTGCACGGGGCGGCTGGGATAAGCCTCCTGCGCCGCAGCGGGCAGCAAGAGGGCAAGGCTGAGCAGAAGGGCGCGGATGATCATCCGGCAAAGCTATCAGAGGCCAAGCAGCCCTGGCAGTGCCTCCATCCGATCAAATGGCAGGGCACCGGCGGCGGTCAGCGCCTCGGCCGAGGTATCACGGCAAAACCCCAAAACCCGACACCCCGCGGCCAGCCCTGCCTGCACCCCGGTCACGCTATCCTCCACCACCACGCAATCAGCGGCCCGGGCACCGCAGGCCTGTGCGGCGGCCAGATAAATATCCGGCGCTGGCTTTGGCCGGGCGACATCTTCGAAGCTGAAGCGACGCTCACCAAAAATATCGGTCAGCGCCAGGCGCTCCATCTTCATCGCCAATTCCCGGCGGGAGGAATTGGAAGCCACCGCCACTGGCCGCCGCGCCGCCACATGCTGAAGCGCCGCAATGGCGCCAGGGATGGCCATCGTCTCCTCCTCCAGCATGAGGGTGATG
Source organism: Rhodovarius crocodyli (assembly GCA_945901085.1). Taxonomy (GTDB): domain Bacteria; phylum Pseudomonadota; class Alphaproteobacteria; order Acetobacterales; family Acetobacteraceae; genus Rhodovarius; species Rhodovarius crocodyli_A. The sequence goes on from CAMDJV010000012.1 coordinate 10,862, forward strand.
CGCCGCGACAAGCCCTGTTCCCAACCAGGTGGCAATGGGCCGGTGCGGGCCTCGATCAGCGGCCGCATATCCGGCCAGGCCATACCCAAAAATTCATGCCGCGCCTGCTCGGCATTCATCACCCAGCCCAGGGCCGAGAGTTCGGCGGAAACCAACTGGTTCACCACCATTTCGGTATCTGCCAAGACGCCGTCACAGTCGAACAGCACGGCGGAGAGGATCACGCCGCGGCTTTCGCGTGCGGGCAATCCTTGTGGTTTTTCGGGCATTGCCGCGCGCCGGCAAAGCTGCACAGCGCCCGCGGCGTGGCAGCCGTCCGCCGCACCAGCCCAGCCAATGCCGCGATGAAACCTGCATCGCTATTCTGCGCCGGCACCCGGAAATAGCCAGGAACGCCAACATGGTCGGCCTCCTCGCGGTATTCCACATCCAGTTCCACCAGCGTCTCGGAATGTTCGGAGACAAAGGCGATGGGGCAAATCAGCAGCGCCACCTTTTCCGCGCCCGCCCGCTCAATCTCGGCATCAGTGGCGGGGCCAATCCATTTTTGCGGCGTGACGCGGGATTGGTAGCAAACCTTCCAATCGAGATTGGCAATATCCAGCCGCTCGACAATCCTATCCGTCGTGCGTTCAACTTGCCACTGATAGGGGTCGCCGCGCTTGACGATGCTCTCCGGCAGGCCATGGGCGCTGAACAAGACGCGCAGCTTCACCGCCGGGTCCAGCTCTGCCCTGGCCTTGTCATAAGCCTCGCGCACGATGCGCGCGGTGGCGGTGGCGAAACCATCATCGGAATGCCAGCAGCAGAGGGTTTGCACTGGAATATCAAGGCCAATGGCGCGGCAGGCGTCACCCCAGGCGGTCATGCTGCTGCCTGTCGTGGTGGTGGAGAATTGCGGATAGAGCGGCACCAGCATCACGCGCTCCGCACCCCAATCCTTCACCGCCTGCGCCGCTTCCTCTGAAAACGGGTGCCAGTAGCGCATGGCGACAAAGCAGCGATATTCGCTCTCCTCATCACCCGCCAGCGCCGCCTGCAAGGTTTCCGCCTGCTCGTTGGTGAGTTCCAGCAAGGGCGATTTGCCGCCCAGCACGGCATAATTCTCCTGCGCCGCCCGGGTGCGCCGCTTGGCGATGAATTTACCCAGCCACGGCCGGATGAAACCCGGCACGCGCAGAATCGCAGGGTCGCAGAACAGGTTGGTCAGGAAGGGTTGTACTGCGTCCGGGCTATCAGGGCCGCCCAGGTTCAGCAGCACGACCGCTGTTTTGGGGCGGGTCATAAATGGGGAGATACCGATGCCAGCGCGGGATTCAACCCCCTCGCACGAGACGAAGCAGCGCCGTCACATGTTCGATGGGCGTTTCCTTCTCGATCCCATGCCCCAGGTTGAAGATGAAGGGGCGCCCACGCATCGCGCTCAGCAGGCTGCGGGCCTCGGTTTCCAGCGCAATACCGCCGGTCATCAGCACCAACGGGTCCAGATTGCCCTGCAAGGCCATTTCGGGTGCGACATTGGCCGCGGCCCAGCGCGGGTCCATCGCCGTATCCATGCCAATGCCCTGCATGCCGGTGCGGCTGGCATAATCGGCCAGCATGGGCCCCGCCAGGCGCGGGAAGCCGATCACCGGAATATGCGGCGCCGCCTGGGCCAGGGCGCGGCGGATGGCGGCGGTAGGGTCGATCACCCAGCGGCGGAACTGGCTGGGAGAGAGCAGGCCGGACCAGCTGTCGAACAGCATCAGCACCTCGGCGCCTGCCTCCACCTGGGCGAGCAAATAATCCACGCTGGCATCCGTCAGCACCCGAATCAGCCGGGCAAAAAATTGCGGATCCGAATAGGCAAGCTGGCGGACACGGGCGAAATCACTGCCGCCGCGGCCCTCAACCATGTAGCAGGCCACGGTGAAGGGCGACCCGGCAAAGCCGATCAGCGTGGTTTTGGAATTGGCTTCATCAAGGGCGGCACGCACCCGGGAGACGGTTTCGAAGATCGGCGCCGCGGCAGCCCGCAGCTCGCCCGGGCGCAGCGCCGCCAAGCCTGCCATATCGGTGATCGGCGTCAGGCGCGGCCCCTCGCCCTCCTCCATCCACAGCTTCTGCCCCATCGCCCAGGGCACCATCAGGATATCGCTGAACAGGATGGCGCCATCCATGCCGTAGCGCCTGACCGGTTGCAGCGTCACCTCGGCGGCCAGCTCGGGATTGGTGACGAGGTTGAGGAAGCTGCCAGCCTCCGCCCTCGTCGCCTTATATTCCGGCAAATGACGGCCGGCCTGGCGCATCATCCACACGGGGGGGGGCCAGACTGGCTGGCCGGAGAGGACGGTGAGAATGGGTTTCGCGATCATCGCCGCTACTATGCGCAACAAAACAAGATTTGATAAAGGTATGGGCTGTAGTAGGGCCTGTGGATAGCAAGGAACCCCGCTCACACCGAGCTTTGCCCCCAGCTGTCCCCGAGGGGCGCCGCCTGATTCTGCCCTTGATTGCCATGGCTTGGCGGTTTCATCCCCAGCTTGCACCCAATGCGGTGCCCGGCGGGGCAAATTTGTTCGAATGTGCATTGCATCCCCGACTCAACCGCAGCCGGGATGAGGCCTTGATTCCATCCCCATGACTCAGTGCCATCCCCGAACACCAGCAAGAATGGTTCACCGAACCACCCACATGGATCTGGCCTCTGACAGCATGGGCGAGACGCTGGGTTCGATGGCCCCTGCGCTGCTGTGGGCTGATCGGTGGTTGCGGCTGCGCTTGCGCCTTAATCGCCTCGCTGGTGGTTGATCGGCCTCACCCACCGCAGCCCGCGCGCGCCACCTGATGCAGTAGGGCGGCACATGCACCGAGCCAAGATCCACAATAATTCCATTGCATGCGATGATTTCGCCTGCAAGCTTTTTGGCTTTGCAAGCAGCCGCGGGCTTTCCCCACCAACGCCGCTCCCTTCTCCACAAAACAAGATTCAGTAAAAAATTTGGTAGTAGTATTGTCTGTGGATAGCGAGGAACCCCGCTTGCCGCCTGCTTTAACCCCCTCCTCTCCCCGCAGCAGGGTGGTGATTCTCCTCTTGATTCCCGTGGTTTGGCCGTTTCGTCCCCAGCTTGCACCCAATGCGATGGTCGGCGGGGCGAAGTTGTTCCATTGTGCATTGCATCCCCGACTCAACCGAGCCCAGGATGAAACCCTGATTTTATCCCCATGACTCAGCTCTATCCCCGGACACCGCCAACAATGGTCCACCGCACCACCAACCTTCATCTGGTCTCCGACAGCACGGGCGAGACATTAAATTCGATCGCACGCGCCGCGCTCTCCCGCTTTGAGGAGCATCATGTGGTGCATCACCGCTGGTCACTGGTGCGCTCGCGCCTCAATCTAGACCGGGTGCTGGAAGGCATTGAGCACGAGCCCGGCCCTGTCCTCTTCACCCTGGTGGATAAGAGCCTGCGCATGGCGCTGGAGGAGACCTGCGGGCGGCTGGGCGTGGCCTGCCTGTCAGTGCTCGACCCGGTGGTGAACTTGTTGCAGCACGAGATCGGCACCCGCGCCGTCTCCAAACGTGCCGCCCAGCATGTGATGGATGCGGATTATTTCCGCCGGATCGACGCCATGCATTATGTGCTCGCCCATGATGATGGCCAGGGCACTGCCGGCATTGCCAATGCCGATGTCGTGCTCGTGGGTGTCTCACGGTCGAGCAAGACGCCCACCTGCTTCTACCTGGCCAATCGCGGCGTGAAGGCGGCGAATATCCCCCTGGTGCCCGGGGCGGAATTGCCGCCGGAGCTGGAAAACCCGCCCTGCCCCGTGGTTGGCCTGACCATTGATGTGAGCGCCCTGGTCGATATCCGCCGCTCCCGGCTGAAAATCATCGGCGCCGGCGGCGTGCGGATGGGCGAGACGGATTACGTGAATATCGAGGCGGTGAAAGCCGAAATCCTCACCGCCCGCCGGCTTTGCGCATCGCGCGGCTGGCCGGTGATCGACGTCACCCGCCGCAGCATCGAGGAAACCGCGGCCACTGTGCTGCAACAGGTCGAATTGTGGCACACCAAGCGTGGCAACCAGGCCGAGCATAGGCCCGAGGACCCCGCCGCCGCCGTGCTGGGGCAACAGACTTGATTCAGGCCGCATCACCATCGCTGATTCTGGCCAGTGCCTCGGCCAGCCGCCGCGCGCTGCTGGACGCGGCAGGCTTGCGCTATCAGGCCGTTCCCGCCGCCATGGACGAGGCAGCGCTGAAAGAGGCCGCCCAGGCCGAGGGTCTGCGCGCTGGCGATGCAGCGGTGATGCTGGCCGATGCCAAGGCCCGCCAGGTTGCCCGCCGCGACCCCGAAGCCCTGGTGATCGGCAGCGACCAATTGCTGGTGATGGGCGAGCGTTGGTTCGACAAGCCGCGCGACATGGCCGAGGCGGCGGCGCATTTGCGCGCGTTCAGCGGCCAGAGCCACCAGCTGGTCAATGGAACCGTCGCCTGGCGCTTTGGCCAGCGGGTCTGGCAGAATGTCGCAGTGGCGACGCTGCATGTCCGCCCGCTCTCGGATGAGTTCATCGCCGCCTATCTGGCGGCCGAGGGGCAGGCATTGCTGGCCACCGTCGGCGCCTATCGGCTGGAGGCGGCGGGGGTGCATCTGTTCCAGCGCATCGAAGGCGAGCACAGCACCATACTGGGTCTCGCCATGCTGCCCTTGCTGGGGTTTTTGCGCCAGCATGGGGTGCTGCGGGGCTGAAAGGTCGCGCTGGCAGGTTGTTGAAGAGTGGATAGTGCGGGGAGACAAGATCGAGGGGCTTTGCCCCTCGAGCACCCCAGGAGGAAACTGAGTTTCCTCCACCTTCGATCAATCAGTGATTTAACAAATTGTTCAAAGGTCCAGGAAAATCATTTTCCTGGTGGGAGAGCGCGAGAGGGCAAAGCCCTTTCGCTCTTTTCCCCCGCCATCACCTTTGTACAGCAGCTTGTTAGAACCATCTCACCATCTGCGCCTTCGGTGAAACGGCGCTAGGCACCTTCAATCAGCGGCGCATCGCTGCCACCGGCCACCACGCGGCTCACTGCCCAGCGCACTGCTTCGGCATCCGACTCGGCATAGAGCACGATCTGCTGGCTGCGCCTAGTTTCGGCAGCGGCGTAAACGCTTTCCTCCAGCGCGATGCGCGCACCGCGCGCCCGCAGCCGCCAGCCATGGCCACTGGGCAGCCGCATCAGCACCGCGGCATCATCCTCCACCAGGCTCGCACTAACCCCGGGGTGGAGGTGAAACCGCACCGCCCAGCTGAGGGTTTCGGTGACGCCGCCGGGCAATTCCACCACATCCTCGCCACGCAAATCATCGCCGCCTTCGGCCAGATAGAGGGTGCGGCGATGGATGGCGCCAAAGGGCTTGCGCCAGCCATCATGGGTGATTTCCAGCCAATGGGCGTGGTCCTGCTCCTGCCGCTCGGGCAAGACGCGCTCGGGACGGCGGCCGAGGCCTTCTTCGCGCAATTCGCTGCTATTGGTGTCGGCGAGGGTGAGGGTGGAATGGGCGGCGGTGGCGCGCAGCGCATCACGCCAGACGGGTTCTGCCGCCGGCGAGGCGCCGCAATTCACGATCAGCCGGTCACGCCCAACGCTCAGCTCGAAGGACATGGTGCCGGCATGAGAGAACCGGTCCCCCGCGCGGGGCATGCCGGTGGTCAGATCGGGCGCGCGGCCCGGTGGTGGGGCGCCGCAATCCACAATCACCAGGGTGCGGCTGCCCTGCATGCGGTGGAAGCCGGTGTCTTGCAGCAGCATCGGTGCGCGGCCGCGGGCCTGGCCATGATGCAGCACCAGGTCGACCAGCGTCGCCGGTTCATCGCGCGTGCCATTGAATAGGGCGAGGCCACCATCCTGGTGGCGATAGAAGCGCAGCGCCTGGCAGGCGCGCTCGATCACCCCACCCAGCTGGGCGGGGGTATTGGCGCCGGTGCCATGCAGCAGGTTGCGGATCTCGATAAGGTCCTGCAGCGCGGCCAGATGCTGGGCCGGGCTGCGCTCGACATGGCCGCCATCAGGGAAGAATTGCCGCTCCAACTCACCAGGCAGCAGGCGTAGGGCGCGGTTCAGCCAGCCCTCCTCCTCGAGCGCCACGGCGGCTGCGATGCCGGCTTTGAGCACCACCAGCGCGCCGCGATGCGCGGCCTCGGCCGGCAGGCCCGCCACCACGGCGCGGCCATCCAGCGCAAGGCGCGTCAGCAACGCGCGACGAAAACCATCATCGGCGGAGGCGGCCAGAAAATCCCAATGGCCGAGCCAGGCGGAAATGCGCGCACCCGCCACTTCCGGCGCCTGGGCCAGATCCTGGCTTGCGCCATTGGCCAACCAGTCATGCGCGAGGTCACGCGCGCGGACCCTTGCGGCATCGGTGCCCAGGGCGCGCAGGTCCCGCAGCCAGCCAAAGCCATGCGCATGCGCCCGCCACAGCAGCGGCCCATCCCCGGGTGCCCAGCCAATGCCCGGCTGGTCCGGCGTGCCGGGTTCCAGCGGGCGCACTGTGCCCAGCACATCCAATTCACCCGCTAGCAGCCTCGCGCCGCGCGCTGCCTCGCCGGGCCAGAGGTCCTTGAAGGGGCGGGAGGGGGCATCAGGCACGCGCACCGGCTTGAGGCCGGAAATCCAGCGTCTGGCGTTGCGGATCAGGTCTGGCATGGCGTTTTCCCTGCCTGTTTCAGCGTGGCGATGGCGCTGGCGTAATCTCCGGCGCCGAAGACCGCTGTGCCGGCCACCAGCGTATCGGCCCCGGCTACGAGGCAATGTGGCGCGGTGGCGGCGGTGACGCCACCATCGATTTCGAGCGCGATATCGCGCCCCGTTGCATCGATCATCCGCCGCAGGGCGGCGATCTTGGGCAATTGGCTCATGATGAAGCTCTGCCCGCCAAAGCCTGGATTGACCGTCATGACCATGATGAGATCGACCAGATCAAGCACATTCTCGATACTGCTGACGGGTGTGGCGGGGTTGAGTACCACGCCGCATTTCTTGCCCAGGGCGCGGATGGTCTGCAGCGAACGGTGCAAATGTGGCCCGGCCTCGGGATGGACCGAGATGATATCGGCGCCAGCCTGTGCGAAGGCCTCCAGATAGGGCTCGGCCGGGGCGATCATCAGATGCACATCAAAGGGCATTTTGGTGTGCTGGCGCAGCGCTTTGATCAAGCCGGGGCCGAAGGAGATATTGGGCACAAAATGCCCATCCATGATGTCGAGATGCAGCCAATCCGCGCCGGCGGCCTCCACCGCGCGCACCTCCTCGGCCAGCCGGGAGAAGTCGGCGGCAAGAAGGCTGGGGCTAATGCGGGGGGTTGGGTGCATCTGCCTGTCTAGCCCTGGCTTTCCCTGCCCGGCAACCAGGCAAATGTTAGTTCATGCTTGTTATGCGCTGCATGGAATATGACTCCGCCTGGAATGGCTGCAAATTTTTCTGCCGTGTCATGATCCGTCTCGCCCTGGAATTTCAGGGTGCAGAGAATGGCCCCAGGCTGCGCCGCAGCCATCCAGCGCTCGACCAGGCCCAAAAGCCGGGCCGGGTAGCAGATGATATCGGAGAAGAGCCAATCCACCTTTTCGGGTGGCAGGCCAAAGGCGCTCTCGCCGCGCCAGATGACGGAGGGCATGGCGGCGATGGCGGGGTCGAGCGGGGCCTTGTCCACCGCGATGACACTGGCACCCAACTTGGCCAGCACCCATGTCCAGCCGCCGGGGGAGGCGCCGAGGTCCAGGCAGGTTTCGCCAGGGGCGGGGAAGCGGCCGAGGCGGGTCAGCCCCTCCCATAATTTCAGATAGGCGCGGGAGGGCGGGCCCTCACGATCTTCCACAAAGCGCGGTTCGCCGTTGACGAAGGGGCTGGTCTTACTGGGCGATGCCAGGATTGTGCCGCCATCGAGCATGGTCCAGCCACCGAGATGGCCGGTGGGGGCGGGTTCGGGGAAAGTGAGAGGGCGGGCCTTCACCGGCGGCAGCCGGGCTTCGATGAGGGCGGCGCGACGGTGATGTTCGGTGGGCAGCAGCGCCCAGTTGCGCTGAATGGCGCGCAGCGCATCGGCGGCGGCCTTCACCGAGGGGGCGGGCAGCAGCACCGGCGCGGTCCAGCATTCCAGGGCCCAGGCGGCGTGGCAGGGCAAATTTTCCGAGAGGGCGAGCCGGCCATGCCAGGTGAAATTGACGCTGCGGCGGCGGAGTTCTTCTGCCAGATCCGCCTCGAACCCGGGGGCGGCGAGCCATGCGGCGCGCGGTGTCATGGCCGCATCTCGACGGGGTTGCGGATAATTCTGTGGATTCGGTGGATTCTCAGACGCCAAGACGTCATCGATCCATCGTCGTGCTGTGGATAAACCTGTGGAAAGTGTGGGTGGATTGGCGTGCCCTTGCCCCTATTGGCTGAAATGGTGGGTTGGGAGGCAAACCATTTGATTCGCAATGATTCATTTTGCGTGATGACATCAAAGTGAGGGTTTCGGACAAATTCACCGCCGGGCCGGAGGCGAAGCTGTTCCGGTCGATGCTGGGGGGGCGGGAATGCCAAGGTGAATCTCCGTTATTGGGCGGGCAGGATAGGATAAATGGCTGGGGATTTAAAGGAAAATAATCCGAGGACAAATGCCTCTAGCGCCGGCGCAGTGCCATCACGCCCAGCCACAACCAGCCCCCCATCATGGCGAAGCCGCCGATTGGCGCCACCGGCCCCAGGGAGATGCCGGCAAAGACCCGCAGCAGCACCGCCAGCGAGAAGAGCCCCAGCCCCAGCCCGAGCAGCAGCCCGCCCCGCCAGGCGCCCCAAAGCGCCACGGCGATGAGCGCCGGGGCGTGAAAGCCCAGCAGCATGGTGACCGAGGCCAGCATCCGCCCCTCGGCCTCGCCCAGGCCGAGATGCGCGCCGGCGGCGGCGAAGAGCACGGCGAGGAAACCCGCCAGGCAACCCGCGACCTTCAGCGCATGGCTCAACGCCGGACCTCGGAGCGGTCGAACCGGAAATCGTAATTGCAGAATTCGCAGGTCATGGTGATGGCGCCGTCCTGGGCCATTTCGTCCAGGTCATCATCGGTAAAGCCGCCCAGGACGCCGGAGAGCTTGGCGCGGGAGCAACGGCAGCCATAGGAGAGCGCCCGGGCCTGATCGAGCACCAGCCCCTCGGCATGGAACATCAGATGCAGCAGCCGGGCGGAGGGCAGGGCGTCATCCAGCATCTCGCTATCCTTGAGGGTGGAGGCGAGCAGGGTGGCGGTTCGCCAGGCCTCGTCCTGCTCTTCACGGGTGCTGTCACCCAGCCCTCCCTCGCCGGCCACGCGCTCCAGGATGAAGGCGCTGGCGCGCCAGCCATGCTCGGTGCGGGCGCAGGCGAGGCGGACAAAGGCCTGCAATTGCTCGGAGGTGCGGAAATAGCTTTGCGTCATATCGGCCAGATGGATGCCGTCCATGGCGACGATGCCCTGGTAGCGCTCCATATCCGGGCCCTGATCGCAGGTGAAGGCGAGGTAGCCCTTGCCCAGCAGGCCGGCGGCGGGTGGGTCGTGATCCACCTCCATCAGCTTGGCGAGTTCGGCATGTTCGACGCGGGCCTGGCCGCGCAGCTGGCCGTCATCGGTGCAATCGGCCAGCAGCATGGGCATCACGCTGTCGCCCTTGGCCTGGAGGGAGAAGCTGCCCTTGTATTTCAGCGCGGCGGCGAGGCCGGCGGTGAGGGCAAGCGCCTCACCCACCACTCTGCCGACGGGGGGGGAGTAATCGTGCCGGCTGAGCAGCGCATCGGCGAGGGCGCCCAGGCGCACCAGGCGGCCGCGCACCGGGCGGCCTTCGAGGTGGAAGGGCTGCATCGCCGTGGGCACGACCAGTTGGGGCACGGGCGGGCGATCGGCATTGAGGAAATCTGGCATGGGGTCCGGCATGGGATGGTTGCGCGCATGAGTGTTCTGGCCCGTCAAGTGGGCATGCGTGGCTTCCAAGCCATCTGCGCCGCCATTACAAGTGCCGCATGTATAACCCGCCCGCCTTCCGTGAGGATGACCCCGAAATCCTGGCCGCCATCATGGCGGCGGCCCGGCTTTGCACCCTGGTTTCCAATGGGCCGGAGGAGGTGCCGCTGATCACCCATCTGCCGCTGCAATTCCGCGATGGCGTGGTGATAGGCCATATGGCGCGGGCGAACCCGCATTGGCATGGGCTGCGCCGGGGGGTGGCGATATTTCCGGGGGTGGAGGCTTATGTCTCGCCCTCCTTCTATCCCTCCAAGGCCGAGACGCATCAGGTGGTGCCGACCTGGAATTATGAGGCGGTGCACGCACATGGGCCCATCGAGGTGGTGGAGGATGCGGGGCGGCTGCATGAGATCGTCAGTGGTTTGACCCGGGCGCATGAGGAAAAGCGGGCCGAGCCCTGGGCGGTGACCGATGCGCCGGAGCGCTACATTGCCGGCCAGTTGAAGGGCATTGTGGGGATTGTGCTGCGGGTGGAGCGGCTGATTGGCAAGCGCAAGCTGAGCCAGAACCGCAATGCTGTCGATGCCGCGGGTGCCGCCGCCGGCCTGGCCGCCAGCCCTGATGCAAGGGATCAGGCGGTGGCTGCGGCGATGGTTCTGGCGCGGCGCTGAGGCGCGCAAGCATTGATCGGCCGGTCAGCGCGCTTGCGCCGGGGCCGCACATCGCTACAACCCGCCCCCTCACACTGCACATAGAAACAATGCCCCGCCAATTCCGTAAAAAGCCCAAGGGCCGGCCCATCGATGGCTGGCTCATTGTCGACAAGCCCTCGGGCATCGGCTCCACTGATGTCGTCAACAAGGTCAAACGCGCCTTTGATGCGCAGAAGGCGGGCCATGGCGGCACGCTGGACCCTCTCGCCACCGGGCTGCTGCCGGTGGCCTTTGGTGCCGCCACCAAGACCGTTCCCTATGTGATGGATGGCACCAAGACCTATCGCTTCACGCTGAAATTCGGCGAGGCGCGTGACAGTGATGATGCCGATGGCGCGGTGATCGCCACCACCGATGCGCGGCCGACGGATGATGCGATCCGCGCGGCGTTGCCGGCCTTCACCGGCGATATCATGCAGGTGCCGCCGATCTATTCCGCCATCAAGATCAATGGTGACCGGGCCTATGACCTGGCGCGCGATGGGCAGGAGGTGGTGCTTGAGGCCCGCCCGGCCCGGGTGGATAAGTTTGAATTGACCGAGCGGCCCGATGCGGACCATGCCATCTTCGAGGTGCAGTCGGGCAAGGGCGTCTATATGCGCTCGCTGGCGCGGGATTTGGCCAAGGCGGTGGGCTCGCTGGGCCATATTGCGGCTTTGCGGCGGCTTTCGGTGGGGCCGTTCAAGGAATCCCATGCCGTGGCGCTGGACAGCCTACTGGTTTCGGGGGATACACCTGCCCCTTCTCTGGACCTTCTGCTTCCGCTCACGACCGCGCTGGACGACATCCCGGCCCTGGCCATGAGTGAGGCGGAGGCCGCCCGCCTTCAATTCGGCCAGGCGATTAGCCTGGTGGAGTTCATGGGCCGGGTTCCGCCGGCGGCCAATCCCTCAGGGGGGTTGATCCGCGCGATGGCAGGGGAACGGTTTGTCGGGTTGTGCCGTCTGGAGGAGGGGATGTGTTTCCCCGAACGCCTGATGGCAACAACCGAGACCGGGCACTGAAACCTCTCATAAAAGGATAAGCCGATGTCGATCACCGATGAGCGTCGCGCTCAAGTCATTGCCGAATACGCCACCAAGCCTGGCGATACCGGCAGCCCCGAAGTGCAGGTCGCTATCATGAGCGAGCGCATCACCAACCTGACCGAGCACCTGAAGACCCACGCGAAGGATTTCCACTCGCGCCGCGGCCTGCTGGTGATGGTGGGCCAGCGCCGTGGCCTGCTGGATTATCTGAAGCGCAAGGACCGTGAGCGTTATGTCACGCTGATCCAGCGCCTCGGCCTGCGTCGGTAAAATGCCATTGCGGTGCGGCGGGGTTCTCCGTCGCGCCGCACTGGATTTTTGAGAGCGTCCTGCGGCTTTGGCTGGGATGGCGGATAACACTGCTGTTTCTCTCCCAATATGGGCCATGACAGGTTTCCCGCCTACGAATCCATCACTTTTCGCAACCGATCCCGCAGGCCCGGCGCCACCCATCCGGTGCTGGGCCGCGGGCGGCGGGGTGGCAGGCTCAGCTGCGCACCGCCCTCGGGTTGGCGTTTCAGCGTCAGGGTGCGGTTGTGGAAAACCTCCAGCCCTTGCCGATGGCCGATGGAGACCAGGGCCACATTGGGCAGCCGGTCGACCACCAATTGCATCAACATGTCCTGGTTGGGCTCGTCGAGCGCGGCGGTGGCCTCGTCCATGAAAATCCAGGCCGGCTTGTGAAGTAGCAGCCGGGCGAAGGCCATGCGTTGCTGCTCGCCCAGGCTCAGCACGCGGTCCCAGCGCTCCTCCTCATCGAGGCTGGGGGCGAGATGGGCCAGGCCCACCAGGCGCAGCGCCTCGCGCGCCTCGTCATCGCTAAAGGCGTTTGTTGCGGCGGGGTAGCTGAGGGCTGCGTGCAGCGTGCCCAGCGGCAGATAGGGGCGTTGCGGCATGAACATCATGCTGGCGGCGGGCGGGGTGATGATCTCCCCCGCGCCCCAGGGCCAAAGCCCACCAATGGCGCGGAACAGGGTGGATTTGCCGCTGCCGGAGGCACCCTTGATCAGCACGCGCTCGCCGGCACGAATCTCCGCCGAGCTTTCTGCGATCACCGTCGTGCCATCGGCAAAGGCCACCTCCAGGTCCCGCAGCACCAGTGAATCGGCGGTGCCGACGCTGACCGTGATGGTTGGCTGCTCCGGGTCCGCTGCCAGCGCTGCCAGATCCTCTATCGCGGCCTGAAAACCCATCAGCCGGCTGATGGCGCTACGCCATTCCGCGATGCGGGGAAAATTATCGACGAACCAGTTCAGCGCCGCCTGTACCTGGCCGAAGGCGGCGCCGATTTGCATCAGCCCACCCAGGGTGATGACGCCGGCGAAATAGCCGGGCGAGGCGACAATGGTGGGGAAGATCATCGCCAGCGTGCCATAGGCGCTGGTCAGCCACATCAGGTTGCGCTGGCTGCGCATCAGCGCGCGCACATTGCCTGCCACGCGCTCGAAGGTGGCGGAGAGGCCACGGCGCTCATCGGTCTCGCCGCGGATGAAGGCGATGCCCTCGCCGCTTTCGCGCGCGCGGGTCAGGCCAAAGCGGAAATCCGCCTCTGCCGCGGTGCGTTTGACGTTGAGGGTGACCATCGGCCGGCCCACCATCCAGGTCAGGCTGGAGCCGAGCAGGGCATAGAGCAGCGCGGCCCAGACCATATAGCCCGGGATTTCCACCTCGCGCCCCATCATGGCCAGGTGCAGCGGGCCCGAGAGCGTCCAGAGAATGCCGATGAAGGCGATGAGCATGAGCAGGGCGCTCAGCAGGCCGGTGACGAATTCCACCGCCAATTCGGTGGCGACGCGAACATCCTCGGCGATGCGCTGGTCGGGGTTATCGGCGCCCTGGCCGGCCAATTCCAACTGGTATTGCCGGCCATCGCGCATCCACGCCTCCACCAGATAACGCGTCAGCCAGCCGCGCCAGCGCAGTTGGATGAGTTGCTTGAGGTAAAGCTGGTTCACCGCCACCGTCATCGATGTCACGGCGAGGCTGAGGAAGAGCATGATGCCGGCCTGGAAAGCGATGCTGTCGCGGTTTTCCAGCGCGTTGAAAAAGTTGCGGCTCCAGATGTTGAAGCCGATCTGCACCCCCACCTGCACCGCAGTGAGCAGCAGCAGGATGGCGATGAGCAGGCGGGCATTGCCGCGATCGGGCGCGCAGAGCCATAGCCGTGCGAGGCGGGCGAATGCGCGGAAGGGATTGCCGCTTGCCGGCGCCAGTGGCAGGGCGGGGGTCTGGCTCATGGCAGTGTGGCGGCCACCGGCAGGGGGGCCATGGTTTCGGCATTCTGCCCCAGGCTTTCGGCGTCGATTGCCACCCTCTGGCCGTTTTGGCTGCCCAGCCCCTGGGCTGCGATGGACGCGCCGGGGGCCAGCGCATCGCCCAGCCGGGCATGTAGGGCGGGTGGCAGGCGCAGCACATCGCCATTGGTCAGCAGCACGCCCATGCCCTCGCCTTGCGGGGTGAGCAGGGCACGCTCCACCACCCCCGCCAAACGAAGCTGCGCCGTGCCGCGCCGGGTGGGGGCGAACCAGGAGGGTTGGGCAACAAAATTCGCTCCTTCGCTGGCCACCCGCGCCCAGGCGAGCATGACCACCACCGGGGCGGCGCGGGCCCTGATGCCCCAGACGGTCAGCGCATCACCTTGGCGCACCGCCTCGCGAATGGCCTCGGCCTCGAAGGGCGGCAGGACGATCTGGGTGCCCTCGCGGAAGAGCAGCCGGTCGGTCTCACCGGCGGGATTATGGATGAAGCGCTCGACGCGGCCGGTATAGGAGGGCAGTTGCGTGGGGTCGAACCACAGGCCGCTGGGTGGTGGCCTGGGGGTTTGCGCCTGGCCCATGCCAGCCAGCAGGGCCAGGGCCAGGGCCAGGGCCAGGGCCGGGGCCGAGGTCAGGCTGGGGCGCAACATCAGAAGCTGCGCTGCCCGGTGATGAGCGATACCGCAAAGAGCACCAGGAAGACAAAGAACAGCACGCGGGCGAAGCCGCCAGCGGTGGAGGCGATGCCGCTGAAGCCGAGCACCCCGGCAATGATGGCAACCACGAGGAAAATCAGGGTCCAGGTCAGCATGGCGGCCTCCGGCATTCGGCGTTGGAAGGGATGCTGCCGCATGCCAGCGGCCTGCCCCTTCAAACGCACCCCTGCTGCTGGGGGTTTCAGACCGCAGGAATCTGCCCGGCGGTGATCGCCTGATAGGTGGCGATGGCGAGCGTCATCCTGTCGAAGGGTTTGCTGATGATGAAGGCGGGTTCCACCCCCTCGGCGGTGAGCAGGCGCTCGGCATAGGCAGTGACGAAGATCACTGGAATGCTGACGTGGCGCAAAATTTGCCGCACGGCGGTGATGCCATCGCCACCCCGGCCGAGATTAACATCGGCCAGGATCAGGCCGGGCTTGTATTCGGTGGCCATGCGGATGGCCTCGGCCTCGGATGAGGCGGCGCCCACCACCCGGTGGCCGCAGCGGGTGACCAGCAGCCGCAGGTCAAGGGCGATGACCGGCTCATCCTCGATGATGAGCACATCGGCGCAGACCATCTGGCGCAGTTTTTTGCGCGCAGTGTCGAGCAGGGTGTCGAAGTCCGGGTCATCCAGCCCCAGCACCTGTGCGGCCTCCTGCCGCGTCAGGCCTTCGAGGCTGGTCAGCAGGGTGGCCTGGCGCTCGCGGGCGCTGAGCGCCTGCGGGGCGGTATCGGCGGTGAGGCTTGCGATGGAGGCATAGAGTGCGAGATGCGCCGGCAGCCCCGCCGCCAGGCCCTGGCGCAGGCTGCGCGCCACCAGCCCATCGCCCTCCTGTTGGCTGCCGACCATGGCGCGGGCAAAGCGACGGGCGAAGGGCAGGGCCGCCATCAGGCTGGTCGGGCTATGGGAATTCATCATCGCAATCCTCATGTTGAGCATCTCCGGGGCGAGCGGCCCCGGCGGTGGTGAAAGACGGAGCCAGGCGATTGAGCGGGCTGAGGGCGGCATTGCCGGCATGTCTTCCCGCCTTGCGCAGCCACGCCCGCGCTCTGTGCCGTGACCACAGCGCGGCGGATGATCTGGTGCAGGAGACCATCCTTCGGGCGCTGGCGGCCGAGGCACAGTGGCAAGTTGACACTGCGTTGCGCCCCTGGCTGTTCACGATTCAGCGACATGCGTTTTTTGCCGCGCTGCGCCGGAGGCGGCGGGAGGCCCGGCACGCCGCCGAGGCCGCAGCCCCCAGCCCCAGCCGGCAGCCCGATACCCTGGCGCTGCGCGACCTGGCCGCCGCCCTGCAATGCCTGCCCGCGCTGCAGCATGAGGCGCTGATTCTGGTGGGTGGCCAGGGCTTGGATATTGCGGTGGCGGCGGCGATTTGCGGGGTGGCGCCCGGGACCATCAAGGCGAGGCTGTCGCGCGGGCGGGCGGGTTTGCGCCGGATGCTGCCGGGTGGGGTGGCCTCGCCGATGTGATGCAACCATTCCGCCGCCGCAGGCATTGGGTTCATGACAGCATGAAAAACCGGACCCATGATCATCAAGATAATTGCCGCCACGAATGGCACCGAGGCCCAGACGCTGCAGGATACCCCGCCCTTCGAGGACCTGTTGCTGCGAACCCTGCCCGCTCTGCGGCAATATGCCCTGGCGCTGACGCGCAACCGCCCCGATGCCGATGACCTGCTGCAAAACACCGTGGCCAATGCCCTGCGTGCGCGGGAGAGCTACGCGGCGGGGACCAATTTCAAGGCCTGGATGTCCTGCATCCTGCGCAACCGCTTTCTGTCGGATATTCGTCGGCGGCGGGAGAGTGTTTCGGTGGAGGATGCGCCGGCCGAATTATTCGCCCGGCCCGCCTCGCAGGATGGCCATATGGCGCTGCTTGAACTCAGGCGCGCCATGGGCCGGCTGCGGCCCGACCATCGCCTGGCGCTGGTGATGATCACGGTGCAGGGAATGTCCTATGAGGAGGCATCGGCAGCGCTGGGGGTCCCGGTGGGCACGGTGAAATGCCGGGTGTTTCGCGCCCGCAAGCTGCTGCATGGCTGGCTGCTGGATGATGCGCCGCCCAACCGGCCCCCCGCAGCGGGGCGCGCTGGTATCGCGGTGGTGGATGATGGTAAGAAAGACGGGCGGATTGTCACCCTGCCGCGTTGCTGAGGGCCATAGTGGACGCCACGCCGCCGAAATTGCGCAAGCCGGTGCAACCGGGAATGAGCCCCAGGCCGGGCGGCAGCCGCGCTGGCTCAGCCGATGCGGCCTTTGACATCTGGCTGCAGCGGGGCCTGCGTGACGTTTATGGCGAGGTGGCGGAGGAGCCGATCCCGCCTGAGATTCTCGCCCTGATCGAGAATAGCCGAAAGACCTGAGAGGCGGCGCTATCCGCGCCGTGGATGTCGCGCCATGCTGCCGCCCTTGGCGGAGGGAGAGGCGCGATGGCGGGATGGTTGCGGTGGATGTGTTTGGCCCTGGCCTGGCTGCTGCCGCCAGGCGCTTCTATGGCGCAGGAGGTGTGGCCGGCCCGGCCGGTGCGGGTGGTGGTGCCCTTTCTGGCTGGCGGTGGCGGTGATGCGGTGGGCCGCGCGATCTCCCAGGCGCTGAGCGAGCGCACCGGCCGCGCCTTCGTGGTGGATAATCGCCCAGGCGGCGCCAGCGCGCTGGGCACCGAGTTGGTGGCCCGCGCGGCGCCGGATGGCTACACCATGGTCATTGTCGGGCCCAATCATTCCACCAATCCGCATCTCATGCCGCGCCTACCCTTTGACCCGCTGCGGGATTTCTCGCCCATCGCGTTGCTGACCAGCGCGCCTTATGTGCTGGTGGCTGACCCGAGCCTGCCCTTGCGCGGGTTTCAGGATTTCATTGCGCTGGCCCGGGCGCGGCCGGGGGCGCTCTCCTATGGCTCTGCCGGCAATGGCACGGCGGGGCATTTGGCGATGGAGATGATCAAGCTCGCCACTGGTATCGACGTGGTGCATGTGCCC
Organism: Rhodovarius crocodyli; assembly: GCA_945901085.1. Taxonomy (GTDB): domain Bacteria; phylum Pseudomonadota; class Alphaproteobacteria; order Acetobacterales; family Acetobacteraceae; genus Rhodovarius; species Rhodovarius crocodyli_A. The sequence continues at coordinate 28,484 of CAMDJV010000012.1, forward strand.
TATCGCGGCAGCCCGCCGGTGCTGGTGGATGTGATGGCGGGGCGGCTGGCGGTGGGTTTTGACAATGTGCTCTCCTCCAGCCCTGGCATTCGGGCGGGGCAGATGCGGGCGCTGGCGGTGAGCGGTGCCGAGCGCTCGGCCCTGCTGCCGGATGTGGGCACCATCGCCGAGCAGGGGCTGCCCGGCTTTGCCGTCACGGTCTGGCAGGCGGCGCTGTTCCCCGCCGGGGTGGACCCAGCCATCACTGCACGGGCGAGTGCCGAGATGGCGGCGGTGCTGGCCACGCCTGAGCTGCGCGCCAGGCTGGCCGCCATTGGCGTGGCCCCCACCCCGAGCACGCCCGCGGCGCTGACGGATTTTATCGCTGCCGATATGGTGCGCTGGGGCGAGGTGGTGCGCCGTGCCGGGGTGCGGCTCGACTGATGCTGCGTTGCGGGGAAAAGAGATAGCGAAAGGGCTTTGCCCAGTCGCCCTCACCCAGAGAGAAAATGTTTAAACTCGATCATTTAACGAAGGTGGAGGAAACTAAGTTTCCTCCTGGGGTGCTCAAGGGGCAAAGCCCCTCGATCTTATTCTCCCGCGCTGTTCGTTTTTCCACAGCCTGTTAGTTTGGCGGCTCACTGTTGAGAGGCTGCACGCCATGGCCACCCGCCGATCCCTTTTTGCCGCCGCTTTGGCCACGCCTGCCTTGGCCCAATCGGGTTTTCCCAATCGCCCGCTGCGGATGATCATCCCGGTGGGGGTGGCGGGTGCCACTGATATTGTGGGCCGCATCGTGGCCGAGCATATGGCCCAGCTGCTGGGCCGGCCGGTGGTGTGTGAGAATATTGCCGGTGCGGGCAGCACCATCGCCGCCGCCGCCTTTCAGCGCACCGCGCCGGATGGCTATACCATTTTCATCGGCACCAATAATCACCCGGTGATGCAGGCGATCCGCCGCGATTTCCCCTTCAACCCGATCACGGATTTTGTGCCCTTCTCGCTGGTGGCGCGGCAGCCCTCGGTGCTGGCGGTGAGCCCCGATGTGCCGGCGCGCGATGTGGCGGAGCTGATGGCCTGGCTGCGCGCGCGCGGTGATGCGGTGAATTACGGCTCCACCTTCCCCGGTGCCACCAATCATTTGGCGGGCGAATTGATGAAGCATCTGGCGCGGGTGAATTTCACCATCGTGCCCTATCGCACCGCGGCGCTGGCGGTGCAGGATTTGGTGGCGGGGCGGGTGGATCTGACCATCGACAGCCCGATGATGCTGGCGCCGCTGATCCGCGAGGGGCGGCTGCGTGGTCTGGCGGTGAGTGGCGCGGAGCGGACTGACCTGCTGCCCGGCCTGCCCACGCTGATGGAATCCGGCGTGCCGGGTTATGAGTTGACGGCCTGGCAGGCGCTGTTCGTGCGCCCCGGCACGCCGCCGGAGGCGCTGGCGGTGCTGACCGATGTGGCCAAACGCACCCTGGAGGACCCCGGTGTGCGCGAGCGGCTGCGGCAGAACAGCGCCGAGGTTTGGCCTGACAGTTCGCCGGCGGCCGCTGCGGCGCATCTGCGCGCTGAGGTGGAGCGCTGGGGCCCACTTGTCGCCAATATGGGAATTGCCAATTGAGCGGCCGGCTGGCGGGCCGCGTGGCCCTGGTGACTGGCGCGCGGGGCGGCATTGGCGCGGCCATCGCCCGACGTTTTGCCGAGCAGGGGGCGCTGGTGGCCGGTGCCGATATCGGGCCCGGGGTGGAGGCCGAACTGGCGCTGCATTGCGATGTCTCCGACCCCGCACAGGCCGAGGCCGCGGTGGCGGCTACGGTGGGGAAATTTGGTGCGCTGCATATTCTGGTGAACAACGCCGCCGCCTTCGTGCCCGATAATACGGCCGAGACCATCCCGCTGGAGGATTGGAACCGCGCCATGGCGGTGAACCTGACGGGGCCGATGCTGATGAGCCGCTATGCCATTCCGGCGATGCGCGCGGCGGGTGGCGGCAGCATCATCCATATGGCGTCACAGCTGGGCCATGTGGGGCGGGAGGGGCGGTTCTGGTACTGCACCGCCAAGGCGGCGCTGGTGCATATGGCCACCTGCATGGCCATTGACCATGCCAAGGACCGTATCCGGGTGAACAGTCTTTCGCCCGGGCCCATTGCCACCGACCGCACGCTGGGGCGGATTGGCGGGGAGGAGCGGGCTTTGGCGTTTTATGGCCCGCTGACGCTCACCGGGCGGCAGGGCACGCCGGAGGAAATTGCCGATGCCGCGCTGTTTCTGGCCAGCGATGAAAGCCGCTATATGACGGGGACTGACCTGCTGGTGGATGGCGGCTACAACGCGCGCTGACATGCCCCAGGCTCCCATCGCGACGCCCTGCCAGAATATTTGCAAGATCGACCGCCAGCAGCGCTTCTGCCTGGGCTGTTTTCGCAGCCTGGGCGAGATTGCCGCCTGGGTGCGGCTGACGCCGATGGAGCGTGAGGCGGTGATGGCGGCGCTGCCGGCGCGGCGTCAGCGATACCACATCGTGGGCAGCCACATCACGATTTCAGGCACATAGGTACAGAGCATCAGCACGCCGACCAGCGGAATCATGAAGGGCCAGACGCCCTTTGCCGCATCCTCGAAGCTGATATTGCCCACCCGGGCCAGAATGAAGAGCACGATGCCCACCGGTGGTGTGAGCAGCCCGATGCACAGGTTCAGCACCATGATCAGGCCGAAATGCACCGGGTCCACGCCAATCGTCTCCATGATCGGCAGCATGATGGGGGTGAGGATGAGGATGGCGGGTAGCGGCTCGATCGCCAGCCCCACCAGGAGAAGAAAAATATTGGCCAGCAGCAGGATGAGCCATTTCTGCTCGGTCAATGCCAACACCCAGCCCACCACCATTTCCGAGGCGCGGGTGGTGGTGAGCAGCCAGCCGAAGATTTCCGAACCGGCGACGATGATGAGGATGGTGGCGGTGATCTCCACGGTTTCGAAGGAGACCTTGGCGATGGCTTTCCAGCCCAGGGTGCGGAAGACGAAAAGCCCCAGCAGCAGCGCCCAGGCCACGGCGCAGATCGCGCCCTCGGTGGGGGTGAAGGCGCCGGCGCGCATGCCGCCGATGATGATGATGGGGGTGGCCAGCGGCAGGGCGCCGCGCAGGAAGGTGCGGAACATTTCCGAAAGCCGGAATTTCGCATCCGCGCCATAACCGCGCACCCGGGCATAGTAATACACCATGCTCATCAGGCAGGTGGCCAGCAGCAGGCCAGGCACGATGCCAGCGGCGAAAAGCTGGCCGATGGAGGCATTGGCGGAGACGCCATAAATCACCAGCGGCAGGGAGGGCGGCAGCAGCGGCCCCAGCATGGAGGATGCGGCGGTGATGCCCACGGCGAATTTCGGGTCATAGCCATGCGCCTTCATGGCGCGGACCTCGATGGTGCCCAAGCCCGCCGCATCGCCCACCGCGGTGCCGGACATGCCAGCGAAGATGACCGAGCCGATGACGTTCACCTGCGCCAGGCCGCCGCGCATCCAGCCCACCGCGGCCACGGCGAAATCATAAATCCGCTCGGTGATGCCGGAGGTGTTCATCAATAGCCCGGCCATGATGAAGAAGGGCACGCAAAGCAGCGGGAAACTATCCACGCCCGAGGCCATGCGGTGGACGATGGCCAGCATGGGGATGGTGCCATCGATATAGGCAAAGACGATGCCGGAGCCGGCGAGGGCTATGGCCACCGGGAAGCCCATGGCGAGCAGGCCGAAAAAGCCGAAAAGCAGGATGGCGGCGGTCATGCGATGACATCCTGGGTGTTGGGTGCATCGCCATGCCGCCAGCGGCGCCATATCCACAGCGCCTCGCGGATGCTCATGGCCAGGAAGCCCACGAAGATGGGCCAGTACACCCAGCCCAGGGTGGATTGGAAACTATCCATCGGCATCACGCCCATGCGGTCCGCCAGATCATAGCCGACCACGGTACAGAAGACCCAGAAGGCGAGCCGCCCGGCATCGAGGATGGCCCAGAGCACTCGGCGGGCCGGCATGGGCAGGGATTGTTCCAGCACTTCGACGCGGATGTGGGTGCCGCGCCGGACTGCGCCGGCGCTGCCGATGAAGGTGAGCACCATCAACAGGTAGCGGGCCACCTCCTCGGTCCAGGCCACACTGTCATTGAGCGCATAGCGGGAGAAGAACTGGGTGAAGACGAGGCCGGCGGTGGTCCAGAGCAGGACCAGGCCCACCCAATCCTCCGGCCCGTAATCGCGCAGGCGGAATTTTCGCAGATCATCGGCATAGCCGGCCTCCTCCAGTTCGGCCACGCCTTCGAATGGTTTGTTCACGCTACTTCCCCGCCGCGTTTGTATGGGCAGGGTGAGGCCGGCGGGGGGCGGCTGTCAAAGCCCCCACTTGCCACCGGCCGGCAAGGCGCGCAGAAAACCCAGGTCACCTGGGTGAGCCCCTTTGTCGGGGCTGAGAGGCGGGACGCATCCCGCGAACCTTGGAACCTGATCCGGTTAAAACCGGCGTAGGGAGGGTGCATTGGGCCGTGCGCGTGCCCCTGTCCCACCTTGCGTCCGGTTTGCCATATGGAGGGAATGGGATGAAGCGTCGCGTTTTTCTGGCCGCTGCGGCCGCCACACCAGCCATTGCGCAGACCGCGCGGGCCAGAACCCTGCGCTTCATGCCGCAGGCGGCACTTGCCGCGCTGGACCCGATTTTCAACCCCACCACCATTGTCACCACACATGGGTTTTGCGTGTTTGACACGCTGTATGGCGCCGACCGGCAATTGCGGCCGCAACCGCAAATGGCCGAGGGGCATAGCGTTTCCGCCGATGGGCTGCGCTGGGAGATCCGCCTGCGCGAGGGTTTGCGCTGGCATGATGGCGAGGCGGTGCGGGCGGCGGATTGCGTGGCCAGCATTCGGCGCTGGGCGGCGCGTGATGGCTTTGGCGGCGTGCTGCTGCGCGCCACGGAGGAGCTTTTCGCCAGTGATGACCGCACCGTGGTCTTTCGGCTGAAGCGGCCCTTCCCGGCGCTGCTGGATGCGCTGGCCAAGCCTGCCGCCAGCCCGTGCTTCATGATGCCCGAGCGCATTGCCGCCCTGCCGGCTGACCGCCCGCTGGGGGCCGAGCATATGATCGGCTCCGGCCCCTGGCGGTTCATGGCCGGTGAGTTCAACCAAGGTGCCCGCGCGCATTATGCCAAGAACGAGGCCTATATGCCGCGCGCCGAAGCGGCCGAGGCGGCGTCAGGCGGCAAGCGGGTGCATTTTGACCGGCTGGAGATGGTCTGGATTCCCGATGGCGGCACGGCGGCGGCGGCGCTGCGCACCGGCGAGATCGACTGGATCGAATACCCGCTGCCCGACCTGGTGCCCACGCTGGAGCGGGACCGCAATACCCGCACCCAGGTTTATGACCCCAACGGGTTTCTGGGGTTTTTGCGTTTCAACCATTTGCATGCGCCGTTCAATGATGTGCGGGTGCGCCGCGCCATCCGCGATGTGCTGGTGCAGAGCGACTTCATGCAGGCGGTGGCGCTGCCGGGTGACTGGCAGGAATGCCATGCGATGTTCCCCTGCGGCCTGCCGGCGACGCGCGAATTCACCCCTGCGGCGCGCGGCGAGGCAGCGATGCAGCGCGCCCGCGATGCGCTGCGCGAGGCCGGCTATAATGGCGAGCCGATTGTGCATGTGAACCCCTCGGACTTCCCGGCCGTGACCCAGCAGGGCCGGGTGACGGCGGATGTGATGCGCCGCCTGGGGGTGAATATTCAATTGGTCGAGGCCGATTGGGCCACCACCATCGCGCGGCGCGCCAGCCGCAACCCGCCGGCCCAGGGTGGCTGGAGCCTGCACAACACCAATTTTCCGGCCCCGGGCATCGCCAATCCTGCCGTCTCGCCGATTATCCGCATGAATGGCCAAGCGGCCTGGTTCGGCTGGCCGGAGGATGCGGCGGTGGAGGCCGAGGCGGTGCGCTGGATTGAGGCGCCAGATGCCGCCACGCAGGGGGCTGCCATGGCGAAGCTGCAGGAACTGGCCTGGGATGCGGTGCCCTTTGCGCCGACCGGGCTGTTCCGGCTGCGCACGGCGTATCGGGCGGATCTGTCAGGAGTGTTGCAGGGGCCGAACCCGTTTTTGTGGAATTTGCGGCGGGTTTAGCAACCACCGCTGGGCGCCAGCGCCAGTTCCAGCATCTGTCCATTGACGATGAACTCGCCGAAATCCATCTTCATCTCATCGGCCACGCCATTGGCCCAATAGCGCAGCGAGACCTCATAGCCCGGGGTGGAAGCGCCGCCCTGCTGGCCCGGCTCGAAGAAGGCGATGCGCATGCGGGCGTGGCCGAAGGGGGCCAGCGCGGGGAAGCGGCTATTCTCGGCAGGCGCCTGCCAGCCACCGGTGATGACCGTTGTCGTGTCCTGCGGGCCATCGGCCGTGGTGCCATCCAGCAGCGGTGCCAACAGCAGGCGCTGCCCGGCGCGGGCGGCGGCCAGCGCACGGATGGTGTGGATCATCGGGAAGAGCGTGCCGGGGGCCAGGCGCATTTCATTCGGCACCGGGTCGGTGAAGACGACGCGCCCGCCGGCTTCGGTTTGCGTGGCCTCGCCGGCGACGCGGCTGGTCACCGCACCCTCGGTCACCTGGGTGAGCGAGAAGCGCAGGGTTTGGCCATCCTTGCTCTCCAGGGTGGAATAATCGCTGCTGGTCTCGACCGTATTGCCGTCCCTATCCGTCACCACCAGGGTGAAGCGCTGGCGGGTGGCCCAGGCCTCGCAGGCATCCTGCACCTCGAACAGCATGGCACCCTCGGCCCGCTGTATGCCCGCGGTGTCGCGCGAGCGATCCAGCGTGAGGCGATAGGCAGCGCGGTGGGCCACCATATCGGCTGCCCCCTCCACCGGGCCGGCGGCATTCGCAAAAACCGGCGCCAGGGCCAGCACGGCAGCAAGGAGGACGTATTTCATCGCCTGTATTTAGGCGGTTTTGGGCGGCGTTGCACCTGTCTTGGGCGGGGGCAGGTCCAATTTGATGGAAAGTTCCTTCAGGCGCAGGGCTTCGACCGGGGCCGGGGCCCCCATCATCAGATCCTCGGCCTGCTGGTTCATCGGGAAGAGGATGACCTCGCGGATATTGGGCTCATCGGCCAGCAGCATGACGATACGGTCGATACCCGGGGCCGAGCCACCATGCGGCGGCGCGCCGTAACGGAAGGCGTTGAGCATGCCGCCGAAGCGCGCCTCGACCACATCGGGGCCATAGCCGGCGATTTCGAAGGCGCGGAGCATGATTTCCGGGCGATGGTTGCGGATGGCGCCGGAGCTGAGTTCGATGCCATTGCACACGATATCGTATTGATAGGCCTTGATATCGAGCGGGTTCATGGTGTTCAGCGCCTCCAGCTCGCCCTGCGGCATGCTGAAGGGGTTGTGGCTGAAATCGATCAGCCCAGTTTCCTCGTTCAGTTCGTACATGGGGAAATCGGTGACCCAGCAGAAGCGATAGGCGTTTTCCTCATAGAGGCCGAGTTCCTGGCCGATGCGGTTGCGTGCCTTGCCGGCGAGTTTGGCGGCCTCCAGCTCCTTGCCGGCGGAGAAGAAGACGGCGTCGCCATCCTTCAGGCCGCAGGCGGCTTTGATGGCGGCCACGCGCTCGGGCTCGAGGTTTTTCGCGATCGGGCCCACCGCCTCGCCATTGGCGAAGGAGATGTAGCCCAGGCCGCCCGCGCCCTCGCTGCGCGCCCATTCATTCTGGCTGTCGAAGAAGGAGCGCGGGCGGGCGGCCGCACCGGGGGCGGGAATGGCGCGGACCACGCCGCCGCCGGCCGTCACCTTGGCAAAGAGGCCAAAGGCACCGCCGGCGAAATGCGCCGTCACATCGGTGATGCGCAGCGGGTTGCGCAGATCAGGCTTGTCGGAGCCGAATTCCAGCATCGCCATGTCATAGGGGATGCGCGGGAAGGGGGCGGGGGTCACCACCCGCTTCGCGCCGGTAAAGCCGTTGAACTCCTCGAAGACGCCGGCCAGCACCGGCTCGATGGCGGCGAAGACGTCTTCCTGGGTGACAAAGCTCATCTCGAAATCGAGCTGGTAGAATTCGCCCGGGCTGCGGTCGGCGCGGGAGGCCTCATCGCGGAAGCAGGGGGCGATTTGGAAGTAGCGGTCAAAGCCCGCCACCATGGCCAATTGCTTGAATTGCTGCGGGGCCTGCGGCAGGGCGTAGAATTTGCCGGGGTGGTTGCGGGCAGGCACCAGGAAGTCGCGCGCGCCTTCGGGCGAGGATGCGGTGAGGATGGGCGTCTGGAATTCTGTGAAACCCTGCTCGATCATCCGCCGGCGGATGGAGGCGATCACGCCGCTGCGCAGCAGCAGGTTGCGGTGCTGGCGCTCGCGCCGCAGGTCCAGGAAGCGGTAGCGCAGGCGGAGTTCCTCGGGGAATTCCTGCTCGCCGGCGACCTGGATGGGCAGCACTTCGGCCGCGCCCTGCACAATAAGCTCGCGCACCCGCATCTCGATGGCGCCGGTGGGCAGCCTTTCGTTCACCGTGCCGCCCTCGCGCGCCACCACATCGCCGGTCAGCGTCACCACGCTTTCCGGGCGCAGCTTGTCGGCCGCTTCGAAGACCGGGGAATTGGGCGTCACCACGCATTGGGTGAGGCCGTAATGGTCCCGCAGATCGATGAAGAGCAGACCGCCATGGTCGCGCTTGCGGTGCACCCATCCGGAAAGGCGGGCAGTTTGGCCCGCGTGCTCGGCGCGGAGCGCGCCGCAGGTATGGGTGCGGTAGGCGTGCATGGGTAACCCTGGTCTGATTTTAGGACCCCCTACAGGGGCCAGAGAGATTTCTCTGTCAAGCGCGGGGCGCTCAGCCCTCGGCTTCCTGCAGCCAGCGCGCCACCAGCCCGGCCAGCACCGCGCCCAGGATGGGCGCCACCCAGAAGACCCAAAGCTGCGGCAAAGCCCAAGCCCCCTCGGCGAATAAGGCCGGCCCCAGGCTGCGTGCCGGATTGACCGAGGTGTTGCTGACAGGAATGGAAATCAGGTGAATCAGGGTCAGCCCCAGGCCGATGGGGATGGGTGCGAAGCCTGCCGGCGCCGCGGTGGAGGTGGCGCCCAGGATGATGGTGAGAAAAAAGAAGGTCATCGCGATTTCGGTGATGATGACCGCGTTCATCGAGAAGCCGCCCGGCGAATGCGCGCCAAACCCATTGGCGGCAAACCCGCCCGCGCCGGCAAAGCCCGCCGCCCCGGATGCGATGGTGAAGAGCAGGAAGGCCCCCGCGCAAGCGCCGGCACATTGCGCGATGATGTAGCCCGGCGCCTCCTCAAAGGGGAACCGCCCTGCCGCCACCAGGCCGCAGGTCACCGCCGGGTTGAGGTGGCAGCCACTGACATGGCCAATGGCATAGGCCATGGTCAGCACCGTCAGGCCAAAGGCGAAGGAGACGCCCACCAGACCAATGCCCACCTCTGGAAACTTTGCCGCCAGCACGGCGCTGCCGCAGCCGCCGAGCACGAGCCAGAGCGTGCCGATGAATTCAGCCGCCAGTTTTTTCGTCATTGCCTTGTCTCCCTAGCCTTTCCTGTCGTGGCTCAGTCGCTGTAAAATCGAATATTCCGTCTTGCGCCCTCGGCCCCATGCTCTAGTTGCGGGGCATGCAGCGCCCCGAACCCCTCGCATTCCCGCCCACCCGCCTGGTCACCACCAGCATGGAACTCGCCGAGCTTTGCGCCCGCCTCGCCACGGAAGGTTTCGTGACGGTGGACACGGAGTTCATGCGCGAGCGGACCTATTGGCCGGAGCTCTGCGTGGTGCAGTTGGGCGGAAGCGAGGATGTGGCCGTGGTTGATGCGCAAGCCGAAGGCCTTGACCTTTCGCCTCTTGGGCATCTTTTGGCCAATCCCAATGTCGTGAAGGTGTTCCACGCCGCGCGGCAGGATGTGGAAATCTTTCTGCTCAAATACGGCGCCGTGCCCACGCCGATGTTCGACACCCAAATCGCTGCCATGGTGGCCGGCTATGGCGACCAGGCCAGTTATGACAGCCTCGCCCGCGGCCTCGCCGGTGCTGCAATCGACAAGGCGCATCGCTTTTCCGACTGGTCGGCCCGGCCGCTCTCGGAGGCGCAGGTGGATTACGCCGCCGCCGATGTCACCCATTTGCGGGTGATTTATCAGAAGCTGGTCGAGCAATTGTCGCGCGAGGGGCGGCTCGATTGGGTGGCGGCGGAAATGGCCGCGCTGCAAGACCCGGCCGGCTATATCCAGGCGCCGGAGACGGCATGGGAAAAGCTGCGCCCACGCACCGGAAACCGGCGTTTTCTCAGCATTTTACGCGCTGTGGCGGCCTGGCGCGAACGCGAGGCGCAGCGCATCAATATTCCCCGCCAACGGCTGGTGAAGGACGAGACGCTGCTGGAGATTGCCGCCACCACGCCTTCCAACGCCGCCGAGCTGGCCCGCGCGCGGGGCATTTCCGAGGGTTTTGCCAAGGGCAAATCTGGCCTGTCGCTGGTGGCGGCCATTGCCGAGGCGCGGGCGCTGCCCGATACCGCCCTGCCGGAGATGCGCGAGAACCGGCCCGGCCCCGTCGCCTCGCCCGCGCTGGTGGCGCTGCTGAAGGTGCTGCTGGCGGCCAAGAGCGAGGCGCATAACGTCGCCCCCCGCCTGCTGGCCAATAGCGAGGATCTTGACCGTCTGGCCACCGAGGCCGCGCCGGATGTGCCGGCACTGAAGGGGTGGAGGCGCGAGGTTTTTGGCGAGGCCGCGCTGGCGCTCAAGGCGGGGCGGCTGGCGCTGGGGGTGGATGGCCGGCGGGTCAAGCTCCTCGAAACGTGATCCCCCAGGCGCTGCTTTAATCTGGCATTAGTTTCCCTGCCCTAGATTTCTGGGGCACGATATGGGGGCGCTCATGCAGTCGGCGATACATAGCATCGGCCATTTGGGCGCGATGGAGCGTTACGTCGCTTTTGCCTTTGCTGCAGCCGAGATGCTGGTGGAGACAGATTGTCATGGCCATATCATCTTCGCCACCGGGGCCTTCCGCGCACGGCTGAACCTGCCGCCTGAGGCGGTGTTGGGCATGCCGGTGTCTGATCTCATCGCGCTGAAGGACCGCGGCGCCTTCCACACCGCCCTGGCCATGCTGCCAGTGCGCGGCCGGCTGGAGCCCTCGGCCATTGCGCTGAGTGATGACAATGCCACGCCCTTTGTCGTCTCGGGCCTGTATCTCGACATGCCAGGCCATCCCAGGCGGCTATGCCTGAGCTTCGCGCCACCTCCGGTGCCCATCGCGCCCGGCGCCACGCCGTGCGGCCCCGCTGCCATGCTGCGCGATGTGGAGGGCCGGATTCGCCGCGCCGCGGCGGATAGGCGGGCCCTACCACCCGACCGGCTGGGGTTGATCGAGATCAGCGGCGCCACGCCGGATACCCTGCTGCCGCATATCAACCGGGTGCTGGAGCGCGATGGCGGCGCTTTGGCGACGGAGGTGGCGCCCGGCCGCTTCAGCGTGATGCCAGGTGAAGGCGCCAAGCTGCCCGACCTGTCAGGCCTGGGCGATGCGCTGGACGCCATGATGCCCAGCCAGGGCCTGCGCAATGCCCTGCGGATTGATACCCTGCCGCTATCCATGGGGGGGCTTTCGCCCGTCCAATCGGCCCGGGCGATACGCTACTGCCTGTCGGTCTTCGCCTCCGGCGGCAGCAAGGCGGTGTATGAGGAGGGGTTTGGTGCAGGCTTGGCCGGCTTTGTGGAGGACGTGGCGATGCGCAGCCAGACCCTTCGCCGCGCGCTGGAGGGGCGTAATTTCAGCCTGGAATTCCAGCCCATCTGCGCGCTGGGCGATGGCAGGCTGCACCATTACGAGGCGCTGCTGCGGCCCCAAAAGGGCATTCTGGGCCCCAATGGCGGGCCGGCGGAATTCGTCAATCTGGCGGAAATGGTCGGCCTGACCGAGGAATTGGACCTTGCCGTACTGGAACAGGCCATGCAGGCCACTCCGCAGCTCAATGCCGGGGAGCATATCGCGGTCAATATCTCTGGCCTGTCGATGCAGAGCCCGGCCTTTCGCAGCCGCCTCCGCGCCGCGTTGGATTCCTCCCCCAGGGCCGCTGCCCGCCTCATGGTCGAGTTGACGGAAAGTGCTGAGATTGAGCACGAGGCCGCCGCGCGGGACACGATGCAGGAATTGCGCGGGCGCGGCGTGCCGATCTGCCTGGATGATTTCGGCGCCGGTGCGGCGGCATTCCGCTACCTCAAGAGCTTCCCGATTGATTACGTGAAGGTCGATGGCAGCTTTGTTGCCGCGGCCATGCAGCAGGAGCGGGATCGCAGCTTCATCGCCGCCATGGTCGATCTCTCACTCGCGGTCGGCGCCAAGGTCATCGCCGAATGTATCGAAACCGCCGAACATGCCGCTTTGATGAAGCGCTTAGGCGCGGATTATGGCCAGGGCTGGCATCTCGGCCGGCCCGGGGCGATTCGCCCGCCCCGACCGGTGCTCGCATGTCGCCCCCAGGGCGTTAAGGAGGAATGGGCCTGAAGGCGCCACGCGCCTCCAAGTTAGCCGGTTGATTCTTCAATGAAAATCTGCACCGCCTGGAACAAGGCGCCGCGATTGCGCTCCATCCACATGCCATGCGTGCCCTCGCCCAGCAGCACCAGCCGCTTGCCCGTGCTCGCTGTGAGCAGCGGGAAGAGCGTATTGGCCATATAGGGGGGCGTATCCTGGTCCCATTCGCCCAGCACCAGCAGGGTGGGGGCGGTGATCTTCGCGGGGTCGTAGAAGGGCCGGCCGGCAGCCCAGTATTCGCGGCCATCGGCCACGCTGCCATTGGGCGCGCGCAGGGCTGCGGGGTTGCGGCGCATGCCTTCAGGGTCGGTCGCCCAGGTCACGCCGGCCCAATGCTCGAACCAGCCGGGCGGTACCAGAGTGGCGCGTGCCGCCTCGGGCACGCCGGCGCCGCGGCGGGCGCGCGCCGCCTCCTGCGTCACGAAACGATAGGCCCCCAGCGCCCCGCCAGGATCGGCCAGCGAGGCACCCTGGCGCAGCCAGACCGGCGCGTAGAGCACCAGGCGTTCCACCAAGGTCGGGTTATCGGCGGCGAAGCGGCCCATCAGCGCAGTGCCCCAGGAATAACCCAGATGGGTCAATTTCGGCAGCGCGCGGCGCTCGCGGATGAAGGCGGCGGCGCGGGCAATATCGGCCACCGCCTGCTCGCCGCGCACCAGGGGCGGGTTGGCCTCGGCCGGCTGCGACATTTCCGGCGGGCGGGTGCTGCGGCCATAGCCGCGCAGGTCCAGGCACCAGACATCAAAGCCCCGGCCGGCGATGTAATCCATCCAGGACAGCCCGCCCAAGGGCAGGTCGAAGGCGGTTGAGGCCGGGTAGGTGGCGCCATGCACCATCAGCAGGGTGCGGCCAGGGGTGAAGCTGGCCAAGCTTTCCGGCCGCTTATTGCGCAGAAACACCTCTTGGCCATCGCCCACCGGCACCATGAATTCCTCGGTGACGATTCGCGGCGCCTGGGCCTGGGCGCCGCGGGTGAGGAATACCGGGGTGGCCAAGCTGGGGGCGGCCAGGATTGCGCGTCGGTTCATGCCAGAAATCTCCCTCGATAAGCCCATACTAGCGCAATCTTCTCACCGCGCCCACGGGATGGATTTGGACATTTCCGCGTCGGCTCCCTAGAATGTGCACAATGCACACGCCCCCTTTCCGGGCCGCTGCGCCCTTACTCAGCTCCTCGGCCCTCGATGGCCGCGGCACCGCCATTCTGCGCGAGTTGGTCGAGCTCTATGTCCATACCGGCGAGCCGGTGGGCAGCCGCACCTTGTCGCGCCGCTTGCCGATGGGGCTTTCGCCCGCCTCCATCCGCAATGTGATGAGCGATTTGGAGGAGGCGGGGCTGATTTATGCGCCGCATACCTCCGCGGGCCGCCTGCCCACCGATCGGGGCTTGCGGCTTTTTGTCGATGGTTTGCTGGAATTCGGTGATTTGGGCGAGGCGGAGCGCGAGGCGATTTCCGCCCGCTGCGCCGCGCATGGCCGCTCGCTGCAAGACACGCTGGCCGAGGCGGGGCAGATGCTCAGTGGCCTCGCCGGTGCCGCCGGGCTGGTGGTGGCGCCGAAATCCGAGGCGGTGGTCAAGCATGTGGAATTCGTCCCCCTCGGCCCGGGCCGCGCGCTGGTGGTGCTGGTGGGCGCCGATGGCCAGGTGGAGAACCGCGTCATCGAGGTGCCGGCGGGGTTGCCGCCGAATTCGCTGGTGCAGGCCAGCAATTATCTCAATGCCCGCCTCGCCGGCCGCACGCTGGAGGAACTGCGCGAGGATGTCGGCACCGAAGTCGCTGCCAATCGCACCGCGCTGGATGCGCTGACCAATCAGGTGGTTGAGGCGGGGCTGGGCACGCTGGCCGGCGGCAGTGCGGCCTCGGGCGGCAGCCTGATCCTACGCGGCCAGGCCCGGCTGCTGGAAAACCTGGACCATATGGCCCGGGTGCATGAAATTCAGGCGCTGTTCGAGCGGCTGGAGGCGCAGGAGACCACGCTGCGCCTGCTGGAAATGGCGCAGCAGGGTGAGGGGGTGAAGATTTTCATCGGCGCTGAGAATGGCGTGTTCAGCTCGGCTGGCCTGTCTATGGTGGTGGCGCCGTTCAAGAATGCGCAGCAGAAGATCGTGGGCGCGATTGGCGTGATCGGCCCGACCAGGATCAATTATGGCCGGGTGATTCCCGTGGTGGATTACACGGCGCGGGTGCTGGGGCGGCTGCTCGGCTGATTTTGCTGGCGTATGGCCCCGGCTCCAGGCCAGCATGGCCCTCAAATGGAGGGAACCAAAATGTCCATCAGCCGCCGCACCGCGCTGGCCTTGCCCATGGCTGCCCCGGCACTGGCCCCTGCCCTGGCCCAGGCGCCCTGGCCGGCGCAGACCGTGCGCTACATCAACCCCTACCCGCCCGGCGGGCCGACGGACACGCTCTCCCGCCGGCTGTGCCAAAAGCTGACGGAGCTTTCCGGGCAGCAATTCATCGTCGAGAACCGCTCCGGCGCGGGCGGCAATGTGGGGGTGGATGTGGTGGCGAAGTCGCGGCCCGATGGCTATACGCTGGGCCTGGGCGGCATTGCCAGCCATGGCGTGGCGCCGAGCATGTATGCCTCGCTGCCCTTCGATGTGGCGCGGGATTTTTCTTATATCTCAGGCATGTGGCAACTGCCCAATCTGCTGGCTGTCAATCTGGACCTGCCGGTGCAGAATGTGGCCGAGCTGATTGCCCTGGCCCGGGCGCGGCCGGGGGAGCTGACCTTTGGCTCGGCCGGCCCCGGCACCTCGCTGCATCTGGCGGGTGAGATGTTCAACCTGATGGCCGGGGTGCGGATGGTGCATGTGCCCTATCGCGGCAGCGCCCCGGCGCAGCTCGATTTGCTGGCGGGGCGGGTGAGCATGATGTTCGATAATATCCCGGGCACGCTCACCCTCAGCCGGCAGGGGCGGGTGCGGCCGCTGGGTGTCACCTCGGCCGGGCGCAGCCCCGCCGCACCCGATATCCCGGCGATTTCGGAAACCCTGCCCGGCTTTGATGTGGTGAGCTGGACCTGCCTGATCGGCCCGGCCGGCATCCCCAGCCCCGTCATCACCCGCCTGTCTGGCCTGATGCGCGAGGCGCTTGCCGCGCCGGATCTGCAGGCCAGCTATCTGGAATTGGGCGCCTCGGCCTGGTTCACCACGCCGGAGGAGACGGCGAATTATCAGGCGCGCAGCCAGGCGGCGCTGGCGCCGGTGGTCAGGGCGGCGGGGCTGCGGGCGGATTAGCCGCAAGCTCCTCTGGCGTGGCTGCCAGCCCGCGCGCCCGCAGCCAGGCGGAAACCCCGGGCGCTGCGGTCAGCACGCAAAACGGCACGGCCAGTACAAGCCCGGCCAGCCAGGGCAGCGCCCAGGGCCAGGCGGCGAGCGGCAGCAGGGCCAGCGCCAGCACACCGAACAGCGTATGCGGCCAGAACAGCCTTGCCGCATCCCACCACCCCACGCCGCGCTCGGCGCGGTTCTGCACCGCCCAGCCGGGCTTTTGGCGGAAGGGCAGCAAAGCCAGCACCAAAGCGGTGTTGCAGGCGCTGATGGAATCCAGCAGCAGCGTGAAGGGCAGCGTCAGCGCTGCACCGCGCAGCACCTTCGCCCGCCCGCCATATTCGGCGGCCAGGGCAGGTTTGAGCAGCAATTCGGCAAAGCCCAGCCATTTCGGCGCTTGCAGCGCGGCCCAGACGGCCAGCATGGCCAGGGCCAGCCGGGACGCGTCGGCCCCCCCGCCCCCGGTGGCGACATTGGCCAGCGCGAAGACCAGCACCAGCGCCCATAGCGGCGCCACGGCGAAGAGCATAATCGCCTGGGCGAATTGCCAGCGCCCCATCCAGGTCAGGCCCGGCAGGCGGAAGAGGCGAAAATACTGCATGCTGCCCGTCCCCCAGCGCGCCTCGCGGCCGATGAATTCCGGCAAAGCGGGCGGGGTGGCGGTCAGGCTGCCGGCCTCGATGGGCAGCATGGCCACCTTCCAGCCCGCGGCATGCAGCCGCGCGGCCTCCACCTGGTCATGGCTGAGGATGGGGCTGCCATTGGGCAGCGCCTCCAGCCGCGCATGCGCCCGAAAGGGGGCGATGCGAATGATGGCGTTGTGGCCCCAATACGGCCCCTCATCGCCCTGCCACCAGGCCTGCCCGGTGGCCCAGAGCCGCATGCCGGCGCGCATGCCGAATTGGTAAAGCCGGGGGAAAGCCGCACCCGCCGGGCGCCCGACGATCAATTGCTGCAGGATGGCCAGCCGCGGCTCGGCCGCCATGCAGGCCACCAGGCGCAGCACCGCCTCGGCCGTCATTTCGCTATCGGCATCCAGGCAGAGCATGAATTCGGCGCCCTGAGCGTGATGGTCACAGAAATCCATCACATTGCCGGCCTTGAAGCCGGTGTTTTCGGCGCGGCGGCGATAGCGGGTGGCGGGGTAGCGGGTGGTGAAGCCGGCAATGGCGGCGGCTTCGGCCTGGGCGGCCGGGCCTTCGGGCGTATCGCTGAGGAACCAGGGGGTGAAATGGCTCGCCACACCCGCTGCCGCCAAGCCATCCAGCAGGCGGGCCAGGGGCGGCAGCACCGCCGCCATATCCTCGCTGCGGATGCAAATGAGGATGGCGGTATGGCCGGCAGGCATGGCGGGCCTGACCTCGCGCAGCGCTGGCAGCACGCAGGCGGCCGGGTTGCGGCTGGCCATCAGCACGGCAAAGCCCAGCAGCGCATTGCTGGCCGAGAGCGCTGCCCAGGGCACGGTGCCGGCGTAGGCCAGCAGGGCCAGCGCCTCGAACAGGGTAAAGCCGCCCGGCGCCATGGCGCGGGCCAGCAGCCAGACCAGCGCCACGGCCAGACCGCCGAAGAGCATGAAGAACATCGCCCGCCGCATCACACCGCAGCCCTTCTCAAAGACGCTCGACCCTGGGTGCTGAATAAACCTTCCTTCATCCCACGCCCACCGCCTGTTCAATGGCGGCTGCTCTGCCTTGCCGGCCATCCCCGCACCGGAACCGCCAAGCTGCGCCGGGCGCGGCGGGTGGCGATGGCCCAGGCGCAGTAGCCCTGGGGCATCGCGTGACATTTGCCGCTGGGCACGCCATGAGGCGCAATTATGATCCTCGCCCAGCAATAAGGATTGCCGATGTCCGGCCCCCATACCGCCCTTCCGCCTGACATGGACCCCGCTTCCGTCGATGCCGTCACGGCGAAGAAGATCACCGCCCTGATCGAGAGCGAGGAGGGGGCCAGCAACAATTTCTCCGGCCTGCTGGGCTATGTGGCGGTGGGTATCGCGCTGGCGATGTCGCTGTTTCATCTCTGGGCCGCCTGGAGCATCGTGCCCACCACCACGCTGCGTTTCGCCCATGTGGGCTTCACCATGGTGCTGGGGTTTTTGCTGTTTCCGGCCATGGCGCGGTTCCGCCACCGCTTCATGCCCTGGGATTGGGCGCTGGTGGCGGCCGCCATTTACGTCACCTGGTACCTGATCTCGGGCGGCGATGATCTGCAGGACCGCATCATCTTCCCCGAGCCCATGGATATCGTGGTGGGCTGGCTGCTGATCGCGCTGGTGCTGGAGGCGACGCGCCGCGCCACCGGCTGGATCATGCCGGTGGTGGCCATTGCCTTCATTCTCTACGCGTTTTTCGGCAATTACCTGCCCGCGCCCTGGACCCATCGCGGCTATGATGCGGAGCGGCTGATTCCGCATCTTTCGGTGGCGCTGGAGGGGATTTTTGGCACTGCGGTGGATGTTTCCGCCACGCTGATCATTCTTTTTACGATTTACGGCGCCATTCTCAGCAATTCGGGGGCCGGAAAATATTTCGTCGATTTCAGCTTCTCGGCGACGGGCGGCAAGCCGGCCAGTGCCGGGCGCACGGTGGTCTTGTCGGCGTTTCTGCTGGGCGGGCCGAGCGGCTCTGGCGTGGCCACCACCGTCACCATCGGCACCGTCGCCTGGCCGATGATGCGCCAGGTTGGCTATAAGGGTGATGATGCCGGCGGGCTGCTGGCGGCGGGGGGCCTGGGTGCCATCATCTCGCCGCCCATCATGGGCGCGGCGGCGTTTCTCATCGCCGAGTATCTCAAGATTTCCTATCTCAGCGTGCTGCTGATGGCCGCGGTGCCGACCTGCCTCTACTATGCCGGCCTGCTCTTCATGGTGGAGTTGGACCAGCGCCGCATCCGCGGCCGGGCCGATTACCGCGAGCCGCCGCCGATGGTGGTGGAGCCGGTGGGGGCGATGTTCCGGCGCGGGTGGTATCATTTCACCAGCCTCATCGCGATCATCTTCTTTATGGGGCTGGGCTATTCCGCGACGCTCGCGGTGCTCTACGCCATGGGCCTCGCGGTGGCGCTCTCCTTCCTGTCGAAGGAGCATGCGCTCTGGCCGCGCAAGCTGATCAAGACCTTGGCCGATGGCGCCAACCAATCCGTCGGCATTGCCGCCACCTGCGCCTGTGCGGGCATTATCGTGGGTGTGATCACGCTGACCGGGCTGGGGCTGAAATTCTCCGATATCGCCATCCAGGCGGCGGGCGGCTCGCTGGTGATCACGGCGATCTATACGGCGCTGATCGTCTGGGTAGTGGGCCTGGCTGTGCCGGTCACCGCCAGCTACATCATTTGCGCCGTGGTGGCCGCACCCGCGCTGATGAAGCTGGGCGTGCCGGATTACGCCGCGCATATGTTCGTCTTTTACTATGCGGTGCTGAGCGAGGTTTCGCCGCCCACCGCGCTCAGCCCCTTCGCCGCTGCCGCCATCACCGGTGCCGGGCCCTACCGCACCACGCTGATGGCCTG
Organism: Rhodovarius crocodyli; assembly: GCA_945901085.1. Taxonomy (GTDB): domain Bacteria; phylum Pseudomonadota; class Alphaproteobacteria; order Acetobacterales; family Acetobacteraceae; genus Rhodovarius; species Rhodovarius crocodyli_A. The sequence continues at coordinate 47,818 of CAMDJV010000012.1, forward strand.
GAAATACACCCTGCCGGCCTTTGTGCTGCCCTTTGTCTTTGTCACCGACCCTGAGGGCGTGGGCCTGCTGTTGAACCTGACGCCGACGATGAACTGGGGCGATGTGGCCTGGCAGATTTTTCTTGCCACCGGCGGGCTGGCGGCCCTGGCCGCGGCCGCGCAGGGTTTTGCCCGCCATGCGCTCTCAGCGCTGGAGCGCGGCGTGCTGACGGTGGTGGGGCTGATGCTGCTCTTTCCCGCGCTGTTCGAGGCGCTGTTTGCCCTGCCGCATCCGCATTGGGTGGGGCTGGCGCTGGGGGTGGCGTTTCTGGGCTGGCAGTTCCGGCCGGCGGCGCGTGCGGTTGCATGAGGCGTCGGGGTATCTGGTGGTAAAGCGCGCCGGGGCGTATCTAGTGACCATGCGCAGTCTGATCGCCGTCGCCGTGCTGCTTTCCGTATTCGCTCCCGGCCTGGGCCAGGCCCAGAGCGCGGCCCAGAGCCCGGCGCCGGCCGGCCCGCGCCCGCTCGGCACCTTCCAGTCCTGGACGGCGGCGACCCACCATGATGGCGGCAAGAGGATCTGCTACGCCTTCACCCGCGCCTCACGCAGCGAGGGCGTGCCCGGCCGCAATGCGCAAGACATTCTGCTGCTGGTAACGCATCGGCCCGCTGGGCGCGATCAGGTGGCGGTTCGCAGCGGCTATAATTTTGGCCGCGGGGCTGAGCTGAGGTTGGTGATCGGCCCGGCCGATTTGTCGGCCTATACCAACCAGGACAATGCCTTCCTGCGCGATGGCCGCGCCGCCGTCACCGCCATGCGCAATGGCCGGGAGGCCCAGGCCCGCGCCCCCGGCCCCAATGGCCGCGGCACGGCGCAGGATATTTTCCCGCTGGCCGGTTTTTCTGCCGCGTATGAGGCTATATCGCGCGAATGCCCTCCGACAGCACCGCCGCGCCGATAACCCCACACAAGGCCTTCCCCCAGGCCATCCGCCATATGGCGCCCGAAGCGCTGCTCAATGCCGAGGAGCGGGAGCGCATCCGCGCCAAATCCGCGCTCTTCGACCCACCGGCCGCCAGGCTCGCCGATGGCCGGCGGGAGCTGGTGGGCATGCGGCGGGAGGAAATTGCCGCCGAGATGCTAGCGATTGGCGAAAAACCCTTTCGCGCCAAGCAGCTATGGCACTGGATTTATCACCAGGGCGTGACTGATTTCGCCGCCATGAACACCATTGCCAAGCCCTTGCAGGCCAAGCTGTCGGAGCAATTCGTCATCGGCCGCCCCGGTGTAACCACCGAGCAAACCAGCAGCGACGGCACCCGCAAATGGCTGTTCAATTTCCGCGACCAACAGCAGGTTGAGACCGTCTATATCCCCGATCATGACCGCGGCGCGCTGTGCATCTCCACCCAGGTGGGCTGCACGCTGAGCTGCACTTTTTGTCACACCGGCACGCAGAAGCTGGTGCGCAATCTCTCGGTGGCCGAGATTGTGGGCCAGTTTATGGCGGCGCGGGATTCCTATGGCGAATGGCCGACACCCAAGGGCGAGGAGGGGCGGCGCCTGTCCAACATCGTGGTGATGGGCATGGGCGAGCCGCTGTATAATTACGAAAACATCGCCGCCGCGCTGACCATCATCATGGATCACGAGGGCATCGCCCTGTCGCGCCGGCGCATCACCCTCTCCACCTCGGGCGTGGTGCCGATGATGGATTTATGCGGCCAGGAGCTGGGGGTGAACCTCGCCGTCTCGCTGCATGCCACCAATGATGCGCTGCGCAATGAGATTGTGCCGCTCAACCGCAAATACCCCATTGCCGAGCTGCTGGCGGCCTGCCGGCGCTACCCTGGCGCCTCCAATGCCCGGCGCATCACCTTTGAATACGTCATGCTGCGCGGCGTGAATGACAGCATTGCCGAGGCGCATGAGCTGGTTCGCCTATTGGCTGATATTCCGGCCAAGGTGAACCTCATTCCCTTCAACCCTTGGCCTGGCAGCCCCTATAAGACCTCCACGCCCGAGGCGGTGCGGGCCTTTGCCGAGGTGCTGAATGATGCCGGCTATTCCAGCCCGATCCGCCGGCCGCGCGGGCGGGATATTCTGGCGGCCTGCGGGCAGCTGAAGACCGCGACCGAACGCGCCAAGCGCGCGTGACCACCGCCGCGCCCCAGGTTTCCATCGCGCTCATCGCTATGGCCGGCTTCGCCTCCGGTGCTGGCATGCGCATCATGGACCCGCTGCTGCCGCTGATCGGCCAGGATTTTGGCGTGCCGACCGCCTCGGTCTCCATCCTGATTGCCGCCTTCATGATCACCTATGGCGGCGGGCAGATCGGCACCGGGCCGGCGGGGGACCGCTTTGGCAAGCTGCGGGTAGCAGCCATTGCGCTGGTGTTGTTTGGCATTTTCACCATCGGCGCGGAGTTTTCCGGCAGCCTGACGCAATTGGCGCTGCTGCGGGCGGCGGGTGGGCTGGTCTCGGGCGCGGTGATTCCCCTGCTCATGGCGCATATTGGCGATAGCGTGCCCTATCACGAGCGCCAGGCCGTGCTGGGGCAATTCCTCATCGGCAATGTGATGTCGCAAATGCTGGCCAGCCCAATTTCCGGTGTGTTGGGCGAATATTTCGGCTGGCGCGCCTCCTTCCTCGTCTTTGGCTGCTTTACCGCGGCTATTGGGTTGCTGCTGGCGGCCAAGCTGGGCTCGGCGATGTGGCGGACAGCGCCGCAGGGCGCGCGGGGCTCGGGGTTCCGGCTTTATGCAAAAATGTTTCGGCAACCCAGCGTGCGGCTGCTGATGGTGGCGGCGTTTTTGGATGGTGCATTGCTGTTTGGTGGGGCGTTTCCCTTTATCGCGGCCTTTCTGATTGAGGATTTTCACCTCTCGCCGGGCCTGGCTGGGCTGATCGTCGCCAGCTTCGGCCTGGGCGCCTTTATCTATACCCGTATTGCCCGCGGCCTGGTGGGGCGGCTGGGGGAGAAGGGGCTGCTGCTCTGGGGCGGCATGGGGCTGGGGGCGGGGCTGCTGCTGGTGGCCTGGGCGCCGAATTGGCAGGTGATTGCCGCATCGCAGATCATTTCCGGCTTCCTGTTCTACAGTTTCCACGGCGTGTTGCAGGCGCGCGCGACCGAGGCTCTGCCGGAAGCCCGGGCCACCGCCGTCTCGGCCTTTGCCATGTGCCTCTTTGCCGGGCAGACCACGGGGGCGCTGGTTTTCGCCTCGATCATGGCGACGGCAGGCTACCGCGCGGCCTTTGCCCTGGCCGGGTTTGCCATGTTCGCCGTGGCCATCTGGTGCCGCCTGCGTATGGCAATTCGGTAACAACGCGTGGGGCCGGTCAGGGGGGCGGTGTTCATGTCACCCCGGCAATCCTATCTCCCATAGAATGACCAAACCCGACCTCACCGCCGAACGCTCCCATTGGCAGACGCTCAAGAGCCTCGCCCCCTATCTGTGGCCGGCGGGCGAGCCCGAGCTGCGGGCGCGGGTGGTGATCTCGCTGCTGCTGCTGGTGGTGGCCAAGGGCTGCAATGTGCTGGTGCCGCTGGCCTATGCCCGGGCGGTGGACATGCTGGCACCTACCGCCGGCGCTGGGGCGCTGCTGGTCATCCCCGTCGCGCTGGTCATCGCCTATGGCATCATGCGGGCGCTGAGCAGCGTCTTTGCCGAGCTGCGCGACGCCGTCTTCACCAAGGTGCAGGCCCGCGCCACCCGGCAGATTGCGCTGCAGGTCTTCCAGCATTTGCACGCGCTCAGCCTGCGCTACCACCTCGATAGGCAGACCGGCGGGCTGACGCGCCTCATCGAGCGTGGCGTGCGCGGCATCACCTTCGTGCTTGATTTCATGCTGTTCAACATCATCCCCACCCTGCTGGAGATTATCCTGGTGGCGATCATCCTGTGGGGGATGTTCGATTTTTCCTTTGCGGCGGTGACGCTGGTCACCATCGCCATCTATGTCACCTTCACCCTGATGTTCACCAATTGGCGCCTGCAATTCCGCCGCCGGATGAACGAGACCGATCAGCAGGCCAATACCAAGGCGATCGACAGCCTGCTGAATTTCGAGACGGTGAAATACTTCAACAACGAGAAGCATGAGGCGAAGCGCTACGACCATTCCCTGGCGCGCTACGAAACCGCCTGGACGCAGTCTGAAGTGTCGCTCAACGGCCTCAATGCCGGCCAGCAGGTGCTGATCGCCTGTGGCTTGACCGTGATCATGGTGCTGGCCGCGCAGGGTGTGGTGTCGGGCCGGATGTCGGTGGGCGATTTCGTGCTGGTGAATACCTATATGATCCAGCTCTTCATCCCATTGAATTTCCTGGGCTTTGTCTATCGCGAAATGAAGCAGGGCCTCACCGATATGGAGGCCATGTTCCGGCTGCTGCGTGAGGAGCGCGAGATTGCCGATGCCCCCGGCGCCCCCGCCCTACCGCCTGGCCCCGGCGCGCTGCGCTTTAATGATGTGCGCTTCGCCTATCGGCCGGACCGGCAGATTCTCAAAGGCATCTCCTTCGAGGTGCCGGCGGGCAAGATGATGGCCATTGTCGGGCCCACCGGGGCGGGCAAATCCACCATCTCCCGCCTGCTATTCCGCTTTTATGACGTGACCGGCGGGAAGATCAGCGTTGATGGCCATGACATCACCCAGGTCACCCAGGATAGCCTGCGCCAGGCCGTGGGCGTGGTGCCGCAGGATACGGTGCTGTTCAACGACACCATCCGCTACAACATCGCTTATGGCCGGCCTGACGCCACCGAGGAGGAGATCGTGGAGGCCGCGAAGCTCGCCCAGGTGCATGATTTCGTGCTGCGCATGCCCGATGGCTACAACACCATGGTGGGTGAGCGCGGCCTGAAGCTCTCAGGCGGCGAGAAGCAGCGTGTGGCCATTGCCCGCACCATCCTCAAGAACCCACGCATCCTGATCCTCGATGAGGCGACCAGCGCGCTGGATACCCGGACCGAACAGGAAATCCAGCAGGCGCTGCGCCTCGTCGCCGCTAATCGCACCACGCTGGTCATCGCCCATCGGCTTTCCACCGTGGTCGAGGCGGATGAGATTCTGGTGTTGCAGGAGGGCATGGTGACCGAGCGCGGCACCCATGGCGCGCTCATCGCCCAGGGCGGGCTCTATGCCCAGCTCTGGCAGCGGCAGAGCGAGGCCATGGCCGCCGCTGAGGTGGCCGCCGCGGCGGAGGCCGCCGCCGGGCTGGACCGCAGCCAAAGTGCCAGGGCGCTGGCAGAAAAAGCGACCTGAACGAGACGTAATTTTCGGGCGCTTTTCGTTACGCCGCCAGCATCCCATCTGCGGTTGCAAGCCAGGGATAACACGTTTCATGCAAGCCACCCTTGAGGGCGACGCGCCCGAAGACCTCAGCCATGCCGGCTCCATCGTCGACAAGGCCATCGAATACATGATGGATCAGAAGATCAGCCCGATCTCCGCCGCCTCGGCCATGCTGGGCGGCTGCCTGGGGCTGCTCGCCCGCAGCATGGATGACCGTGCGGTGGCCAATGTGCTGCGCCAGGCGCTGCATTCAGTGGAAAGCGGCGAGCTGCGCGACCTGCCGAGCCTGCCGAAGCAGGGCTGACCCCCAAGCCCCGCCCCTTGACCCTGGGCCGGGGCTGCGCCATACGCCGCCTTCGTTTTGAAACTCGCCCGTGGCATGTGCCATGGGCAATTGTGTTTGGGATTTTCGATATGGCTCGCCGCTGCATGATCACGGGCAAGGGTGTGCTGTCTGGCAACAATGTCAGCCACGCGAACAACAAGACGCGCCGCCGCTACCTGCCCAACCTGCAGGAGCAGTCCTTCTTTTCCGATGTGCTCGGCGCCTCGATCCAGATCCGGCTGACCACCAATGGCATCCGCACCATCGAGCATAATGGTGGCCTGGACGCTTTCCTGATCGGCACGCCGAACCGCCGCCTGCCGGAAGAGGCGCAGTCGCTCAAGCGCCGCATCCTGCGCGCCCAGGCGAAGAAGGCCGCTGCTGCGGCCTGATCCGTCGGGCCCCGTGCCCGGCGAATAGCCCGTGAAAAAGGCGCCGGGGCGAAAGCCCGCGGCGCCTTTTTATTGTGGCCGCATCGGCCCGCTTACGGCTTGCCGGGTGCGGGGTCGAAGAGCTTCATCTTGTCCGGCACGTCCTTCCATGCATCGGCATCGGCCGGAGCCTCGCCCTTGCGGCTGATATTCGGCCATTGCGCGGCATAGGTGCGGTTGAGTTCGACCCATTGCGTCGCCTTGTCGTCGCTATCGGGCAGGATGGCCTCGGCCGGGCATTCCGGCTCACACACCCCGCAATCGATGCATTCATCCGGGTGAATGACCAGCATGTTTTCGCCGACGTAGAAGCAGTCCACCGGGCAGACCTCCACGCAATCCATGTACTTGCACTTGATGCAGCTTTCGGTGACGACGTAGGTCAAGAACGGGGCTCCTGTAGCAACCAGATTTGATGCAGTGGCGAAGACATGGCGCGAAGGCGCTGTCCTGGCAAGCTCATGGATTATTGCAAAGCACGCAGCCTTTCCTCCACCGTGGCGCGCCATGGCGCATCGCCCGGGGCATCGGCCAGCAGGGCGCGCCAGGTGGCGCGGGCAATCTCGCGCCGGCCGGCCGCAGCCTCGGCCGCGCCGGTCAGAAAGCGCAGCCTGGGGTCGCCCGGCGCTTCGGCAATGGCGCGGGCCAGCAGGGTGAGTGCGGTGGCGGATTGGCCGCGCTCCAGCTCCAGCTCCGCCAGATCGCCGGCCAGGCCGGGCTCGAAGCCGGCATCCAGCGCCTCGCGCCAGGCGGTTGCGGCGGGGCCGATCTGGTTGCGATTGCGCTCGGCATTGCCCAGCAGGATCAGGCCTTGGCGGCGGACATCACCGGCCGGCATTTCGGCCACGCGGGCGCGCAGTTGGGCCAGCAGGATTTCATCACGCGTGCCCAGCTCCTGCCGCGCTGCGAAGCTGGCCGAGGGCAGGCCGGGGCTGCCATGCAGCAGGTAGAAGCCCACCGCCAGGGCCGGCACGGCCAGCAGCGTGGCCAGCAGCGGCGCGCGGGCACCGGGGCGCGCCGCCATAGCGGGCGGCGGCGGGGCGGCCAGGAGGCGGCGCTGCACCTCCAGCATGGCATCGTGATAGGCGGGCTCGCTCAGGCGGCCGGCCTCGCGCTCGCGGGCGAGCTCGGCCAATTGGGCGTGGAACAGCGCGCGGTCAGCCTCCGCACGGTCCCGTGTTTCGGGTGGCGTGTAGAGCGCCATGGCCAGCGGCGCCAGCAGCACGAGCGCCAGGGCGGCGATGAGAATCCAGGTCATGATTGTCCGCTTAACTGGTCCAGCCGGGCGCGTTCCTCAGCGGTGAGCGGGGCGGCGGGCACCACCACGGCGCGGCGGCGGCGGATAAGGAAAAGCCCAAAGAGCAGGGCCAGCAGCGGCGTGGCCCAGAGCAGCCCGGTGGCCAACGAAAAGGGCGGCCGCAGCAGGATGAAATCGCCATAACGGTTTTGCAGATAGCCGCGGATGGTGCCGTCATCATCGCCGGCCTGTAGCCTTTCACGGATAATGCGGCGCAGGTCGCGCGCCAGATCAGCGTCGCTATCCTCGATGGATTGGCCCTGACAGACCATGCAGCGCACCTCGCGCCCGATGGATTGGGCGCGTTCCTCGGCCGCTGGGTCGGCCAGCCGGTCGCTGGGCAGGAAGGCGGCGAGGGCGAGGCCGGGCGCCAGCAGGGCGGCGAAAACCAGCCGCCTCATGCGTGGCGCCGCAGCAGGGGCTTCACGTCCTCATTCATGATCTCGGCGGTGATGGGGCCGGCATAGCGCCAGCGGATAATGCCCTGGCGGTCCAGCAAATAGGTCTCCGGCACGCCATAGACGCCCCAGTCGATGGCCACGCGGCCCGGCGGGTCGGCGCCGAGCCGGGTGAAGGGATCACCGCGGCGGGAGAGGAATTGCCGGGCATCCTCGGCGCGGTCCTTGTAGGAGACGCCGAAGATTGGCACGCCTTCAGCCTGCAGCGCCATGAATTGAGGGTGCTCGATGATGCAGGGCACGCACCAGCTTGCCCAGAAATTCACTAGCACCGGCCGCGCCAGCCCGCGCAGATCGGCACTGGAAAGGCCGGGATGGCTCATGCCTTCCACTGGCGGCAGGGTGAAATCGGGTGGGGTGCGCCCCAGCAGGGCCGAGGGCACGCCGCGCGGGTTAAAACTGCCATTTTGCAGCCCTGAGAGCATGTACCAAAAGCCCAGGCCGCCCAGCGCTGCCACGCCCAGCGGGGCTGCCAGCAGCAGGCGCCGCCGGGGGCGGGGGGTGAGGTCGCTCATGCCGCCGCCGCCGCCTGCCGACGATTGGGGGCGGCCACCCGCACCCGGCGGTCGCTCAACGAAACCCCGGCGCCGAGGGCCATGATATAGGCCCCCAGCCAAATCCAGGGTGCGAGCGGGTTGTGATGAATGCGCAGCACCGCGCCGCCATCGCGCTCCTCGCCCAGCACGATGTAGAGGTCACGCATCAGATTGGTGCGGATGGCCGCCTCCGTCGTGGTCATGCGGCCGATGGGGAAGGTGCGCCGCGCCGGGGTCATCACAAAGGCGACCTGGCCCTCGATCAGCACCGAGACATCGGCCCGGCGGGCGGTGAAATTCGGCCCCGGCGCATCGCGCACGCCATCAAAGCGCCATTCATAGCCGGCGAAGCGGGTGGATTGGCCAGGGTTGAGCGCCACCAGGGTTTCGCTGGCCAGACCCATGCCGGCAATGCCCAGCGCGGTGACGCCCATGCCGGCATGGGCAATGGCCGCACCCCAGGCCGAGCGGGGCAGGTTTTTCGCCCGCGTCAGCGCGATGCGCGCCCCCTGCCGGAACAGGCCGATACGATCAACAATATCGGTGGCCGCGCCGGCGATGAGCCAAAGCCCCAGGCCAAAACCCAGTGCTGGCCAGAATTTTGCCCCGGTCAGCGCCAGCGCCAGGCCGAAGCCGCCCAGGGCGAGCAGCGCTGCCCACCATAGCCGCTGTATCACTGGCCAGAGTGCGGCGCGCTTCCAGGGCAGCAGCGGCCCCAGCGCCATGGCGGCAATCAGCGGCAAAGCCAGCGGCAGGGTGGCCAGATTGAAAAAGGGCGGGCCGACCGAGATCATCTGCCCCGCCACCAGATCGAGGAACAAGGGGTAGAGCGTGCCCACCAGCACCACGGCGGCAATGCAGCACAGCAGCAAATTATTCAGCACCAGCGCGCCCTCGCGCGAGATGGGCGCGAAGACCCCCTGCGGCACCATGGAAGGCGCCCGCCAGGCGAAAAGCGCGAAGGCGCCGCCAATGTAAAATCCCAGCATCGCCAGAATGAACACGCCGCGCGCCGGATCGGCGGCGAAAGTGTGCACGCTGTTCAGCACCCCCGAGCGCACCAGGAAGGTGCCGAGCATCGATAGCGCAAAGGCCAGCAGCGCCAGCAGCACCGTCCAGATTTTCAGCGCGCCGCGCTTTTCGACGACGATGGCGGAATGCAGCAGCGCGGTGGAAGCCAGCCAGGGCAGCAGGGAGGAATTCTCCACCGGGTCCCAAAACCAATAGCCGCCCCAGCCCAACTCGTAATAAGCCCACCATGAGCCCAGCGCGATGCCGCAGGTGAGAAACGCCCATGAGGCCAGCGCCCAGGGCCGTACCCAAGCACCCCAGGCGGCATCCACCCTTCCCTCGATCAGCGCGGCCACGGCGAAGGCGAAGGTGACGGCAGTGCCGACATAACCGAGGTAAAGCAGGGGCGGATGCAAGGCGAGGCCGAAATCCTGCAGCAGCGGGTTCAGCCCCTGGCCATCCGGCGCGGGGGGCCACATCCGGTCAAAAGGGTTGGAGGTGAAAAGGATGAAGAGCAGGAAGCCGGTGGCAATCGCCCCCAGAACCCCCAGCACCCGCGCCTGCAACACGCTGGGCAAATCCCGCCCGAAAGCCGCCACCGCAGCGCCGCAGAGGGTGAGCACCAGCACCCACAACACCATCGACCCCTCGTGATTCCCCCAGGTGCCGGTGATCTTGTAGATCATTGGTTTATCGGAATGACTATTCTGCACCACATTGGCCACCGAGGTGTCATTCACCGCATAGCTGGTGGCGAGGCAGATGAAGGCGACCAGCACTGAGAGCATGGCGGCATTGGCGAGCGGCTGGCCCGCGGCCATCATTCTGGCATCGCCTGCCCGGGCGCCCAGCATGGGCAGCACCATCTGCGCGGCGCAGAAGGCCAGCGCCATGGCCAGGGCGAAATGGCCGAGTTCGGGGATCATGCGCCGGGCCTGCCGCCGGCTGGTGGTGCCGTGCCGCTGGCCGGGTTCCAATGGCCCGAGCGGCGCAGCGCCTCGGCCACCTCGGGCGGCATATAGTTTTCATCATGCCGTGCCAGCACTTCGCGCGCCATGAACACTCCACCTGGGCCCATCTGGCCGAGGGTGACCACGCCCTGGCCCTCGCGGAACAAATCCGGCAGCACGCCGGCATATTGCACGCCCACGGTGCTGCGCCCGTCGGTCACGCGGAAGGCAACGGAGGGCCGGCCCTCCGGCGTGCTGCCGCGGGTGACACTGCCCTCCTCGACCAGGCCGCCGAGGCGAAAGGCGCGGCCGGGCGGTGGCGGTTCGGCCGCGATATCGCTGGGGCTGCGGAAGAAGACCAGATTATCCTGGAATGCGGTGAGCGTGAGCGCTGTGGCGGTGCCAAGGCCCAGCGCGCAGAGCAACAGGATGGTCAGGCGGCGGCGCTTGCGCGTCATGTCAGTGGCGTTCCAACCGGTCGAGGTTTTTCCGCGCCGCGCGGATGCGCGCCGCGATGATCAGGCAAAGGGCCGCGAAGCTGCCCAGCACGGCGCCGTAGCTGAGGGTGATGTGCCACCAATGCCAGCTCATGGCGCGATGCCCCGGCCGTCATTTGCGGGCAGGTTTTCTGCCTTGCGCGCCGCGGCCATTTGCAGGGCGCGCAGCCGCCGCTCCAGCAGCCCAGCCCTTGTGGCGGCCAGCGCCAGCGCGGCGAAGGCCAGCGAAAACCCCAGCGCGCAGGTCAGCAGCGGGTAGAGGATATCCACATGCAGCCCCGGCGCGGCGAGGCGGGTGACCGAGGCCGGCTGGTGCAGTGTATTCCACCAATCCACCGAGAATTTCACGATGGGCACATTCACCGCGCCGATCAGCGCCAGAATGGCCCCCATGCGGGCGCCGCGCTCCTGATCGTCAAAGGCGCGGGTCAGCGCGGCATGGCCAACCCAGAGGAAGAACAGCACCAGCACCGAGGTCAGCCGCGCATCCCACACCCACCAGGTGCCCCACATCGGCCGGCCCCAAAGGCTGCCGGTGAGCAGGCAGAGCGCGGTGGCGGTGGCGCCGATGGGCGAAAGCTCGCGCGCCGCGACATCGGCCAGCGGATGCTTCCAGACCAGCGCCATGACGCTGAGCACCACCAAGCCGGTATAGCCACCCATGGCCAGCCAAGCCATCGGCACATGCACATACATGATGCGCACCGTCTCACCCTGCTGCCAGTCCGGCGGCGAGAAGGCCAGGCCCCAGGCAAGGCCAATGCCCAGCACGACCAGCGCCGCCACCGTCAACCATGGCAGCAGCCAATCGGTCACGCGCAGGAATCGGCCAGGGTTGGCCAGGAAATGCAGCCTGGAGACCGCCCGAGGTGTTGTTGTTGCCGTGCTCACCAGCGCAATCTAGGTACGAATTGCCCGGGGCGAAAGCTTTGGCTGCACAATTGCGAGGAAATCATGGCGTATTGGCTGGTGAAGAGTGAACCCGACGTTTTTGGTTGGAATCAGCAGGTGGCCAATGGCGTGGAGCCATGGACCGGCGTGCGCAACGCCATGGCCGCGAATAACCTGAAGGCGATGAAGCAGGGCGACCTGTCATTCTTCTACCATTCCAATATCGGCAAAGAAATTGTCGGCGTGGTGCGGGTGGTGCGCGAGGCCTATCCCGACCCCACCGATGAGACCGGCCGCTGGGTTTGCGTGGATGTGCAGGCGGTGAGCGGCTTTCCCAAACCCGTCACCCTGGCCGAGATCAAGGCCGACCCCGAATTTGCCGAATTGGCCCTGGTGCGGATGAGCCGGCTTTCGGTGATGGCGGTGAGCGAGCCGCATTGGAAGAAGCTGGCGAAGATGGGCGGCTGGAAGAAGCCGAAATGAGCGAGAGACTCTTATGCGCGCTCGATGACATCGCCGATGGCGGCTCGCGCGGCTTTCCGGCGGCGCCGGGCGGCTTCATCGGGCTTTTCGCCGTGCGGCGGGGAGAGGCGGTTTTCGTCTATGTGAATTCCTGCCCGCATGTGGGGTTGCCGCTGGAGATGCAGCCGCATCGGTTTTTGGATGAGGCGGGCGAGCGGATCATCTGCGCCGCGCATGGCGCGACGTTCCGGGTGGAGGATGGGCTGTGCATGGCCGGCCCCTGCGAGGGCGAGGGGCTGGAGGTGGTGCCGGTGAGGATCGAGGCCGGGCATGTCTATGTGCCTGCGAAAGCCGGCCTTTGATCCGAAGCCCCTAGCGCGGCCCCGCCTGATAAGCCGCCAGACACGCCATATCCAGCAACTGGTTCACCCCCACCTGCATCGGCACAATCTGCGCCGGCTTGTCGAGCCCCATCAGCACCGGCCCAATCGTGGTCGCGCTGGTCAAATGCGGCACCGCCTTGGTCAGAATATGCGCCGCATGCAGCCCGGGCATCACCAGCACATTGGCCGGCCCGGTGAGCCGGCAGAAGGGATACAAAGCCTCCCTCAGCTTCGGGTCCAGCGCTACATCGGCGGCCATTTCGCCGTCATATTCGAAATCCTGGCGCTCTGCGTCCAACAGCTTCACCGCCTCGCGCACGCTGCCGGGGATGACGCCCTTGGGGTCGCCAAAGGTGGAGAAACTAAGGAAGGCCACGCGCGGCTCCAGCCCCAGCCGCCGCGCCGCCACCGCCGCACGCCGGGCGATCATCGCCAGCGTTGCCGCATCCGGCCGTTCATGGATGGCGGTGTCGGCCACCAGCACGGTGCCCGAGACGCGGGCCACCATCATCGTCAGGCCGAAGAGGACGCCATGCGCATCGGCATCGAGCGCCATGCGCACGCCTTCCAGCGCCGCCGAATAGCTGCGGGTCTCGCCCGTCACCAGCGCATCCGCATCGCCCATCGCCACCATGCAGGCGGCAAAGACGTTGCGGTCCTGGTTCACCAGGCGCTGGCAATCGCGGAACAGAAAACCGTCGCGCTGGCGCTTGGCATAGAGCCAATCGGCATAGCCACGGGTGCGGTCAGACAGGCGGGCATTGATCACCTCCACCTGCTCGGGCAGGGCCACGCCCAGGGCGGCGACGGTGGCGCCTATCCGCTCCTCGCGCCCCACCAGCACCGCCGTGCCATAGCCGGCATGGGCATAGGCGATGGCGGCGCGAATCACCTTCTCCTCCTCGCCCTCGGCGAAGACGGTGCGCTTGGGTGAAATACGCACCGCGTCATGGATATTCTCCAGCGCATTGGCCGCCGCATCCAACCGCCCCGTCAGGTCACGCACATAGCGCGCATGGTCGGTCAGCGGTTTTTGCGCCACGCCCGATTGCATCGCTGCCAGTGCCACCGCCGCCGGCACGCGCGAGATCAGCCGCGGGTCGAAGGCATTGGGGATGATGTATTCCGGCCCGAAGATCAGCCGCTTGCCTGCACCCGAGCGGGCCACCTCTTCCGGCACCTCTTCGCGCGCCAGCTGCGCCAGCGCCTCGGCGGCGGCCACTTTCATCGCGTCATTGATGGTGCGCGCGCGCACATCCAGCGCGCCCCGAAAAATAAAGGGGAAGCCCAGCACATTATTCACCTGGTTCGGATAATCCGAACGCCCGGTGGCGATGATGCAGTCCGGCCGCGCTGCCTTCGCCTCCTCGGGGGTGATTTCCGGGTCGGGGTTGGCCATGGCGAAGATGATGGGGTTGGGCGCCATGCTGCGCAGCATCTCAGGCGTCAGCGCGCCCTTCACCGAAAGGCCGAAGAACACGTCGCAACCTTCAAGCGCCTGGGCCAGGGTGCGGCGGTCGGTCTGCACCGCATGCGCCGATTTCCACTGATTCATGCCCTCGGTCCGGCCGCGATAGACCACGCCCTTGGTGTCGCACAGCATGATATTTTCGGGCCGCATGCCCATGGCGCGCACCAACTCGGCGCAGGCGATGGCGGCCGCACCCGCGCCATTGATCACCAGCCGCGTGGTCGCCAATTCGCGCCCCGTCAGATGGCAGGCATTGATCAGCCCGGCGGCGGCGACGATGGCGGTGCCGTGCTGGTCGTCATGAAACACCGGGATGTCCATCATCTCGCGCAGTTGCTGCTCGATGACGAAGCATTCCGGCGCCTTGATATCCTCAAGGTTGATGCCGCCAAAGGAGGGGCTGAGATAGCGCACCGCGTTGACGAAAGCGTCCGGGTCCTCGGTATCAATGCACAGGTCGATGCCATCGACATCGGCGAAGCGCTTGAAGAGCGCCACCTTGCCCTCCATCACCGGCTTGGACGCCAGCGCCCCCAGATTGCCCAGCCCCAGCACCGCCGTGCCGTTGGAAATCACCGCGACGAAATTGCCCTTGGAGGTGTAATCATAAGCCAGCGAGGGATCGCGCGCGATGTGCAGGCAGGGCTCGGCCACGCCGGGCGAATAGGCCAAGGAGAGGTCGCGCGCGGTGACCAGCGGCTTGGTCAGCCGGATCTCCAGCTTGCCCGGCCGGCCCTCGCGGTGCATCGCCAATGCCTCCTCGCCGGTGACGCGCGCGGTGCGGCCATCGGCCGGCGCGGCGGGGGGGAGGTCCTTGCGGATATCGTCCATGGGTTCAGGCTTTCTCTGGAATAGCGAAGGTGAGCTCGACCTTCGCACCGGCGGGGTCGTTCATGAAAATCTGGTGCAGCGGGAATCCTGGCACAGGTGCCTCGTCGAACACCACGCCATGGGCACGCAACCTAAGCCGCGTGCCCTCCATGTCGCGGGCGCGGAAGGAGACATGGTCATAGGGCCCAGGCCCTGCCGGCCGCTCGCCCGGGCGGGTGGAAATATGCACCACCGGGTTGTCGCCCAGGTAGAACCATAGGCCAGGGGTGGCGAAATTCGGCCGGGGGCCAGCGCGCAGGCCAAGCACATCGCCATAGAAATGCTGCATCGCCGGCAGGTCTTCCAGCCGGCAACGGATGTTGAAATGGTCGATATGGTCCAGCTGCATGGCCCGGTTCCTCGATGCGCTTTGGGCCATTGTCGCGCCTGCGCGCGCCGGGCGATAGCCACTCATCTCGCACCCGCGAAGGGACGCGGGCGAAAACACTTGCTATCGTGGCCGCGATGGATCGAGAAGCCCCCACCGCCGGCACCGCCCCCCCGCGCGCCTTCGGCGCCGATACCCCGCGCGCCTTCGGCGTCGATACCCCGCGCGCCTTCGGCGCGACCCCCGCCCTGGCCCAATGGTTCGCCGTGAAGGCAGAGCAGCCCGATGCGCTGATCTTCTTCCGCATGGGCGATTTCTACGAAATGTTCTTCGAGGATGCCGAACTCGGCTCCGAGGCGCTCTCCATCGCCATGAGTTTCCGCGGCGAGCATCAGGGCCAGCCGGTGCCCATGTGCGGCGTGCCGCATCACAGCCACGAGGCCTATCTGGCGCGGCTGATCCGCCGTGGCTTTCGCGTCGCCATTTGTGACCAGTTGGAAACGCCCGAGCAGGCCAAGGCCCGCCGCGCCTCCATCATCGCCCGCGGCATCGTGCGCGTGGTCACCCCCGGCACCGTCACCGAGGATAGCCTGCTGGAGGCCTTCCGCCCCGCCTGGCTGCTGGCGCTGGTCGAGGGGGGTGCTGCCTGGCTGGATGTGACCTCCGGCGCTTTCGAGACCGAGGCCGGGGCCGATATCCCCGCCCTGCTGGCCCGGCTGGAACCGGCCGAGGTGATCGCCACTGACGGTTTATGGCCCGACGCCACACCCGCGACGCCCCCGCGCGATGCCCCCGCCCGCCTCGCCGCCGCCTTCGGCGTCTCCACCCTGGAAGGCTTCGGCAGTTTTTCCGCCCCCGAGATCGCCGCCGCCGCCATGGTGCTGGATTATGTCCGCGCCACCCAGAATGGCGCCCTGCCGCATCTCATGCGCCCGGTGCCGCGCGGCACAGCGGGCGTGCTGGCGATGGATGCCGCCACAAGGCGCAGCCTGGAATTGCTGCGCAACGAACGCGGCGACACCCGCTCCACCCTGCTGCATGCGGTGGACCGTACGCTGACCGGCGCCGGCGCGCGCGAATTGGCCGCGCGCATCGCTGCCCCCCTGGCCGAGCGCGCGGCCATTGCGGCGCGGCATGACGCCGTCTCCCACCTCACCGCCCAACCCGATTTGCGCGCCCGGCTGCGCGCCGCGCTGAAGGGCGCGCCGGACATGGCCCGCGCCCTGGCCCGCCTCAGCCTGGACCGCTTTGCCCCGCGTGACCTGGCCGCCCTGCGCGATGGCCTCGCCCGCGCCGATGCGATGGCCCAGGCGCTTTGCCCCCCGCTGCCGCATCTGCTCGCCCCCGAGGCCTTGCGCCCGCAGAACAGCCCCGCCGCCGAATTGGCCCGCGCCCTGGCCGAGACCCTGCCCGCCCGGCTGGAAGATGGCGGCGTGGTGGCGCCGGGCTATGATGGCGAATTGGATGCGCTGCGCCGGCTGCGCGATGATGCCCGTGGCGCCATCGCCGCCATGCAGATGGAATTGGCTCAGGCCTGGGGCGTGGCCTCGCTGAAAATCCGCCACCATCAGCAAATGGGCTATCTGGCCGAAATGCCGGCCGCCGCCGGGGAAAAACTGCTGCGCGACCCGCCGAAACTCGCCGGCGAATACGCCCCCCAGCACCGCCAGACCATGTCCAGCACCCTGCGTTTTACCTGTGGCGCGCTGGCGGATCTCGACCGCAAGCTGAATGCGGCGGCGGAGCAGGCGGCGTCGCGTGAGCGGGCCATTGCCCAGCATTTGCGAAAACTCTGCCTTGCGGCGGCCCCGGGCATCACCGCCGCCGCAGCTGCCATGGCTGCCATCGATGTCCATGCCGCCGCGGCTGAGTTGGGCTGGACCCGGCCTGAGATGACCGATGGGGTGGATTTCACCATCACCCAGGGCCGCCACCCGGTGGTGGAGGAGGCGCTGCGCCGCGCCCGCGGCCCGGCCTTCGTGCCCAATGACAGCGAGCTTTCCGCCGGCAGCCGCGTTTGCCTGCTGACCGGGCCGAACATGGCCGGCAAATCCACCTATCTGCGGCAGAATGCGTTGATGCTGGTGCTCGCCCAGGCCGGGCTGTTCGTGCCCGCCGAATATGCCCGCATCGGCGTGGCGGACCGGCTCTTCTCGCGCGTTGGCGCATCCGATGATCTGGCCGGCGGGCGTTCCACCTTCATGGTGGAAATGACCGAAACGGCGGCCATCCTCAACCAGGCCGGGCCGCGCAGCTTTGTCATTCTCGATGAGGTGGGGCGCGGCACCGCCACATGGGATGGCCTCGCCATCGCCTGGGCGGTGCTGGAGGCGCTGCATGACCGTCTGCGCGCCCGCACCCTCTTCGCCACCCATTTCCATGAACTCACCGCCCTTGCCGGCAAACTGCCCGAGCTGCGGCTGGCCACCATGCGGGTGCGGGAATGGAAGGGTCAGGTCGTGTTCCTGCACAGTGTGGGCGTGGGCGCGGCAGAGCGCAGCTGGGGCGTGCATGTGGCCCGACTGGCCGGGGTGCCGCGCGCCGTGCTGGCGCGGGCCGAGGCGGTGCTGGCGGCGCTGGAGGCCCGCGCCCGCCAGGGCGGCGGCGCGCTATCGGATGAATTGCCGCTCTTCACCCCCCGCAAGCCGGAACCCGAACACCCCGTGCTGGACGCGCTGGCCGAGATCGACCCCGACGCACTCTCCCCGCGCGACGCGCAGGAGGCGCTCTACCGGTTGCGGGCGCTGCTGGATGGCAGCCGGGCGAGCTGACGCCGGCCCCAGGCGATGAACCTCGTCTCCATCCCATCCATCTTGGCCATCATGGCCGGAAAGCGGCGTTGCAACGGCCCCAGCGCGTTATGCGCCCAGACATATTGTTGCCTGAGCATGAATACCCCCAGCAGCAGGAAAATCATGCCATGCAGAAAAGGCAGGATGACCCCCAGCACGCCAAAGGCAATCAGGCCCCAGCCTGCCAATTTCCGCTTGAAGGAAGGACGAAGATCAACCACACCCCATCACATGGCGGAAATGTGACAATTATGCAATATGGTCATCTTCGTGGCGCAGAACAAACCCATCATGCAAAAATCGCCTATCGCATGGCGGGGTAACGGTTTAATTACCGTGACATGAGGAATACAGCGGCCGAAGCGGTCGCCGCCAGCGGGCCATCCCCTGCGATCCGTGCCGAGGAGGCCGCGCTCATCGCGCGGTTGATCGACACCGCGCCTTTGCCCCGCGATGAGGCACTGGGCGTGCTTCGCCGTGAATTGGGCGCGGTGCAGGCCCGCGTGCAGCAGGCTTTTGAAAGCCGGGAGACCCATGGTCTGGGCGCCGCCCGCCGCCTCTCTGGCCATATGGACGCGATCATCCTCGCCATCCACGCCTATGCCGAGGCGGTGATCCCGCGCGGCCCGGGCGGGCGGGAGGAGGCCTTCGCCCTCGTCGCCACCGGCGGCTATGGCCGCGGCGTGCTGGCGCCCTATTCGGATATCGACCTGCTCTTCCTCACCGGCACCCAGGTGGGCGCGCGCACCGAGCGGCTGGTCGAGTTCATGCTCTATCTGCTGTGGGATCTCGGCCTGAAGGTTGGCCATGCGACGCGCAGCGTGAAGGATTGCCTGGCGCATGCCCGCCGCGACGCCACGATCCAAACCGCGCTGGTCGATGCCCGCTTCATGGCGGGCAATGAGCGCGCCTTCAACAAATTCAGTGCCGAATTCGGCAAGATGCGCGCGACTGACGGCTTAGGCCCCTTTCTGGCCGCCAAGCGCGCCGAACGCGCCACCCGCCATGCCCGCTATGGCGAAACCCCCTTCATGGTGGAGCCGCATATCAAGGAAGGCCGCGGCGGCCTGCGCGACCTGCAAACGCTATACTGGCTGGCCCGCCACGCCTTCGGTGCGCTGAAAATGCCTGATCTGGTGGGGCCCGAGAGCCCTGGCGGTGGCCTGCTGGTGGAGGGCGAGGCGCGGGCCATCCGCCGCGCCTGGGATTTTCTGTGGACCGTGCGCTTTCACCTGCATTACGTCACCGGCCGGGCGGAGGAGCGCCTGACCTTCGACCTGCAGCCGGTTGTGGCTGCGCGCATGGGCTATGCCCGCCACGGCGCCCAGAACGGCGCCGAGCGGTTCATGAAGCACCTCTTCCTCAATTCCCGCGATGTGGTGCGGCTGAGCAGGGTGCTGGAGCCGGCGATCGAGCGCGCCGCCCTCGGCCCCCCCGCCATCCGCCGCGAGGGTGATGAGAGCCTGGAAGAGGCCGGCTTGGCCTTCGCCGATGGCAAGCTGGTGGCCGCCCCGCCGGATCGTGATTTTTCCCGCGAGCCTGTGCTCATGCTGCGCATCGTGCTCGCGGCGCGGGATAGGGGGCTGGATATCCATCCGCTGGCCATTCGCGCCCTGATCCGCCATGCCCGCCAGGCCGAGCGCCTGCGCGGCGATGCCGAAGCCAATGAACTGTTTCTCGAATTACTGACCGGCAAGGATGCGGCGAAATGGATGGGGCTGCTGAATGAGAGCGGCTTCCTCTCCCGCTTCATGCCCGATTGGGCGCGCATCGTCGGGTTGATGCAATTCGACACCTACCATGTCTTCACCGTCGATGAGCATACCATCCAGGCCATTGGCGTGCTGCAGGAGCTGGAGGCGGGGCTGCTGGAGAATGTGGCCCCGGTGGCGAGCGAGCTGGTGGGCCAGCTGCAATCCCGCCGCGCGCTCTACGTCGCCACCATGCTGCATGACATCGCCAAGGGCCGCGGTGGCGATCATTCCGAACTCGGCGCGCGCATCGCCACCGAGCTTTGTCCCAAGATCGGCCTCTCACCGGAGGAGACCGAGACCGTCTCCTGGCTCGTGCTCCACCATCTGCTGATCAGCCAGACCGCCTTCAAGCGCGACATCGAAGACCCCAAGACCATCCTCGACATTGCCGATGTCGTCCAATCGCCCGAGCGGCTGCGGCTGCTGCTGGTGCTGACGGTGGCCGATATGCGCGCTGTCGGCCCGAAAGTCTGGAATGGCTGGAAGGCCACCCTGCTGCGTGAGGTCTATTGGCGCGTCTCTGAAGTGCTGGCCGGCGGTCTCACCGTGCCCGAGCGCGATGTGCGCGTGGCCCGTGCCAAGGAGGCCGTGGCCGAGGCGCTGCTGGGCTGGCCGCAGGCCGATATCGAGAAATACCTCTCCCTCGGCTATCCCGGTTATTGGCTGAGCTTCGATGCCGATACCCATGGCCGCCACGCCAGGATCATCCGTGAGGCCGAGGCGGCGGGCGCGCCGCTCACCGTGCGCTCGGCTGTGCTGGAGGCCCGGGCGGTGACCGAGATCACCGTCTATGCCATCGACCATCCTGGGTTGTTCTCCCGCATTTCCGGTGCTTTGGCGGTGGCCGGGGCCTCAATCGTGGATGCGCGCATCCACACCCTCACCAATGGCATGGCGCTGGACACTTTCTGGGTGCAGGACAGCGCCGGCGGCGCCTTTGACCAGCCAAACCGCCTCTCCCGGCTGGCTGTGCTGATCGAGCATGCGCTGAATGGCCAGCTGAAACTGACCCAGGAAATCCGCAAGGTGCGGCGCGAGCCCGCCCGCCTGCGCGCGGTGACGGTGCCCGGCCGCGTGGTGGTGGACAACCACGCCTCAAACACCCACACCGTCATCGAGGTGAATGGCCGCGACCGGCCAGGCCTGCTGCATGATGTGACGGCGGCAATTTCCGAGCAGGGGCTGCAAATCGCCTCGGCCCATATCACCACCTATGGCGTGCGGGCGGTGGACGTCTTTTATGTGAAGGACGTCTTCGGCCTGAAGGTGGATAATGAGCGCAAGCTGACCCCGCTGCGTGCGGCGCTGCTCGATGCGCTGACGCCGCCGGAGCCGGCCATCCCCGCTCACTGATGTTTCGCGCCATCGCCACCGTCGGCGGCTGGACCATGGTCAGCCGCGTGCTGGGGTTTTGCCGCGATATCCTCATCGCCGCCTATCTCGGCGCCGGGCCCATGGCCGATGCCTTTTTCGTCGCCCTCAAACTGCCCAACCTGTTCCGCCGGCTGTTTGGTGAGGGCGCCTTCAACGCCGCCTTCGTCCCCGCCTTCGCCAATGCGCTGACCCGCCAGGGGCCGGCCGTGGCGCGGCAATTGGCCGAGCGGCTGGCCACGCTCATGGCGCTCTGGCTTTCCGCCATCACCCTAGCCGGCATGGTGTTCATGCCGCAGCTTCTGGCGGTGCTGGCGCCGGGCTTTGCCGGGCGCGGGGCGGAGCAGATGGTTTTGGCGGTGGAGCTGACGCGCATCGTCTTTCCCTATCTCGTTTTCATCTGTCTCACCGCGCTGGTCTCGGGCGTGTTGAATTCCATGGGGCGCTTCACCGCCGCTGCCGCGGCGCCGGTGTTTTTCAACCTGCTTTCCATGGGCGCGCTTTTCGCGCTCTCGCCGTTTACCGCCACACCGGCGCATGCGCTGGCCTGGGGGGTGATGGTCTCGGGCATGGTGCAACTCGCCCTGGTCTGGTGGGCGGCGGCGCAGGCGGGGATGGTGATTCTGCCCGTGCTGCCCCGCCTCTCGCCGGCCGAGACATTGGTGCTGCGCAAAATGGTGCCGGGGCTGCTGGGGGCGGGGGTCACCCAGCTCAATCTGGCGGTGGATGTGATCATCGCCTCGCTGCTGCCGGTGGGCGCGGTGAGCCTGCTTTATTATGCTGATAGGGTGGCACAATTGCCGCTGGGGGTGATTGGCATTGCCATTTCCACCGCCCTTTTGCCCATGCTGGCCGCACAGCTTTCGGCCGGGAAATCACTCTCGGCGCATCGCTCGATGAACCGGGGCCTGGAGATCACCCTGGCGCTCTGCGTGCCGGCGGCGGTCGCGCTGGCGGTGCTGGCGGCGCCGATCATGAGCGTGCTGTTCCAGCGCGGCGCCTTCACCGCCGCCGACGCCCGCGGCGCGGGCGCTGTGCTGGTTGTCTATGCCCTGGGCCTGCCGGCCTTCGTGCTGGTGAAGGCTTTTGCGCCGGGGTTTTTCGCCCGGGGGGATACCCGCACGCCGGTTGTCATTGGCCTGCTTTGCGTGGCGCTGAACCTCGCCCTGAACCTGTTCTTCCTGGCCACTGGTTGGCTCGGCGCGCCGGGCATAGCGCTGGCCACCGTGGCCTCGGCCTGGGTGAATGCCGCGGCTATGGCCTGGCTGCTGGCCCGGCGCGGGCTTTGGGTGGCGGATAGGCGGCTGCGGCGCGCGGTGCCGCTTGTGCTTGGCGCCTCCGCTGCCATGGGCCTGGTGCTGGGCGGGCTGAGTGCCCTGCTGCCCATGGCGCCGGGGCTTTCCGGCACGCTGCTGCTCGGGCTGGTCTGCGGCCTGGGTGCTGCCACGTATTTCGGCCTCGCCCAGGTCAC
The DNA here is from genome assembly GCA_945901085.1 of Rhodovarius crocodyli. Classification (GTDB taxonomy): domain Bacteria; phylum Pseudomonadota; class Alphaproteobacteria; order Acetobacterales; family Acetobacteraceae; genus Rhodovarius; species Rhodovarius crocodyli_A. The sequence goes on from CAMDJV010000012.1 coordinate 70,391, forward strand.
CGGTGGGCTGGATTTGCGCGCGCTGCGCCGCATGATGCGCCGGACTGCTTGACCCCCGCGCCCGCCTGGGCGAACCCTCTGCCACCAACACATGGACGTATCATGGCGCGAGTCTTTTCCGGCATTCAACCTTCGGGCGTGCCCACGCTAGGCAATTACCTCGGCGCCATACGCAACTGGGTCCCTATGCAGGACACCGATGAGTGCCTGTTCTGCGTGGTGGATTTACACGCCATCACCCAGCGGCAGGAACCGGCCGAATTGCTGCGCCAGACCCGCGAAATGGCCGCAGCCCTGATCGCCTGCGGCCTCTCGCCCGATAAATGCGTGCTCTTCGTCCAGAGCCATGTGCCGGCGCATGCCCAACTCGCCTGGGTGTTCAATTGCATCGCCCGGCTGGGCTGGCTGAACCGGATGACGCAGTTCAAGGACAAGGCCGGCAAGGACCGGGAGGCCGCCTCCACCGGCCTCTATGTCTATCCCAACCTCATGGCGGCCGATATTTTGGTCTACCACGCCACCCAGGTGCCGGTGGGCGATGACCAGCGCCAGCATCTCGAACTCGCCAACGACATCGCAGAAAAATTCAACCATGATTATGGCGTTGATTTCTTCCCCCGCATCGAGCCGCTGATCCAGGGCGTGGCCGCCCGCGTGATGAGCCTGCGCGACGGCACCCGCAAAATGAGCAAATCCGACCCTTCGGACCAGTCGCGCATCAACCTCAATGACGATGCCGACACCATCGCCAACAAGATCAAACGCGCCACCACCGACCCTGAATTGCTGCCCGACAATCTGGCCGCGCTGGAGAAGCGGCCCGAGGCGCGCAACCTGGTGGGCATTCTGGCCGCCATCACCGGCCGCACGCAGGAGGACGTGCTGGCCGAGCATGCCGGCCGCGGCTTTGGCGCCTTCAAGCCGGTGCTGACCGAGGCGCTGGTGGCCCATCTCGGCCCGATCCGCGCCGAAATGCTGCGCCTGCTGGAGGACCCCGCCGCGCTGGATGCCGCCCTGCATCAGGGCGCCGAAAAGGCCGAGGCCATCGCCGAGCCCATCCTCAAGCGCGCCTATGAGATTGTGGGTTTCCTGCCCCGCCGGTGACTACCGCCGCGCAATCAGCCAGGTCACCAAGGCTTCCTCCAGGCCCGGGCCCTGGTCATAGGCTTCCAGCGCCTCGTCGCGGAACATGGTGAAACCATCGCCACCGCGGCGGAGGAAATTATTGGTGGCCACCACATAGGCGCGGGAGGGGTCGATGGGCCGCCATTGGCCGCCCTCCTCCACCTCCACCGCCCCCACACGGCTGCCTGCAGGCGCGCCCTGCAACAGGGTAAAGCGCAGCCCCGCCAATTGCGGGAAGCGCCCGGCCACTGCGGGCCAGCGCGCCACGCCAATCTCCAAAGCGGCCTGGATGGCATGGCCGCGCAGCACCATTCGCGCCACGGTGTTCTGGAAGGGCAAGCTGGTCAGCACATCGCCCCAGGTGACGCTGCCGGCGGGCAGGCCGGCGCGAATGCCGCCGCCATTCATCCAGCCGATCTGCGCATCGGGAATGGCCTGGCGCAGACTCTGCGCCACCAGGGTGCCAATCTCGCAGGGGGAGACGCCACAGGGCGCATTGTCCAGCATGCGCGGCAATTGCGCCACCGGGCGGCGACGCAACTCTTCCAGCGGCGCGCCCAGGCTGGCGACGAGCGCGGCCACGCCGGCATCCTCCGGCAGATCGCCATGCAACTCGCGCACCGCGCCACCATGGCCCAGCACCCGGCCATCGGCGGCGATATCAAGGTCAAGCCGGCCCAGATAGCGGCCATGCGCCCCGGCCTGGGCGATGCGCACGCCCCGCGCCATGACGGGATGCGGCCCGGCGGCATCGGCCAAGCCATTGGCCAGCAGCGTGTGCGAATGCCCGCCCAGAATCACATCCACGCCGGGCAGGCTCTCCGCCAGCCGCCGATCGGCGTTGAGGCCCAGATGGCTGAGCAGCACCACGGTGCATGGGCCGCTGCGACGGGCCTCCCAGATCGCCCGCTCGGCGGCCTCGGCGGGGTCGGTGAAGCGGATATCGGGGCCGGGGGAGGAAATATTCGCGGTATCAGGCGTGGTCAGCCCCACCACGGCCAGGCGGGCACCACCCAGGGCGAATTCCACCCAAGGGCGCACCCGGCCGGCCAGTGCGGCCGAGCGGCTGGCATCCATATTGGCAGAGAGTAACGGGAAGGGCACGGCTTCGGCATAGCCGGCCAGGGTTTCGGGCCCATTGTCGAATTCATGATTGCCAATGGCCATGGCGGCGGTGCCAATGGCGCGCTGCACCGCCGCCTCGGCTAGGCCGCGGTGATGGGTGTAGAACAGGCTGCCCATGAATTGGTCACCGCCATCGAGCAGCATGGCGGCGCGGCCGGCCGAAGCGGCATCGGCCCGCCCCTCGGCCACCGCCGCCGCCAGCCGGGCGGAGCCGCCATAGCAGGGGGCACCCTCGCGGCAGGCGGCGCTATTGCCGGCAATGGCCGAATGGCGGCTGTGGAAGTCGTTCATATGCAGCAGTGCGATGCGCGCCGCCATCTGCGCCTGGGCTGGAGCCAGCGCCGGGAGGGCGAGAAGACCAATGGCACGCCGCTGCATTTTCATTCCCCATACAACCCCGGCAACATGGTGACACGCAAGGTGAAGACGATAACATCATTGCCTGCCCTGACAGCGCCGCATTCATAGGCCCATAAAGGCTTCCCGCCCCCGGACGAGACAACAGCCGGAGTTCCATCGCGATGCAGGTCTATCTGCCCATCGCCGAGATGAGTGTGGATGCCTTCCTGCTGGTCGGCATCGGCTTTGGCGTGGGCTGGCTGTCAGGATTATTCGGCGTGGGTGGCGGGTTTTTGCTCACGCCCGCTCTGCTGCTGCTGGGGATACCGGCGCCGGTGGCGGTGGCCTCGGGCGCCAATCAGGTGCTGGGCGCCTCGACTTCAGGCGTGATCGCCCAATCGCGCCGGGGCAATGTGGATTGGGTGATGGGGGTGGTGCTGGTGGCGGGCGGCCTGTTCGGCAGCATCATCGGCATTCAGCTCTTTGCCTTCCTGCGCGGCGCGGGGCTGGTGGATGCTGTGGTGTCCATCTTCTACGTCGTGGTGCTGGGCGGCGTGGGTTCGCTGATGGTGATGGAGAGCCTGCGCGCCATCCTCCGCCGCCGCGCCGATGCGCCGGCGCGGCTGCACCAGCATTTCTGGATGCATGGGCTGCCCTTCAAAATCCGCTTCCGCAAGTCGCGGCTGTTCATCTCGGTGATTCCGCCGCTGCTGGTGGGGGCGGGCATTGGCCTGCTCTCGGCCATCATGGGCGTGGGCGGCGGCTTCATGCTGGTGCCGGCGATGATTTATCTGCTGGGCATCCCCACGGCGGTGGTGATCGGCACGTCGCTGTTCCAGGTGGTCTGCGTTACCTCGGCGGTGACCATTATGTCCGCCTGGCAATTGGGCAGTGTGGATATCGTGCTGACGCTGCTGCTGCTGCTGGGCGGGGTGTCCGGCGCGCAATTCGGCGCGCAAATGGGCGGGCGGCTGCGCGGCGAGGAGACGCGGGCGCTGCTCGGGCTATTGGTGCTGGCCGTGGCGGCGATGCTGTTCTGGGGCCTGATCGACACGCCGGACCATATGTTCACCCTGGGGCCGGGCTGATGCGCCTTGTGGTCATGCTGCTGCTGCTATGGGGCACCGCCGCCCTGGCGCAGCCCGAGGCGCCGCTGGTGGCGCGGCTGAGCCAGGACAGGGTGGAGGTTTCCACCACCTTCGATGGGGCCTCCATCCTGGTGTTTGGCAGCACCGCCCAGCCCATCGGCCCTGGGGGGGCGGAAATCCTGATCGTGACCACGGGCCCGCAGCAGCCCTTCACCGTGCGGCGGAAGGTGCGGGTGTTGGGGATGTGGTTCAACGGCCCCTCGGCGCGCTTCGCGGCAGTGCCGGCCTTTTATTCGGTGGCGGGCACCCTGCCGGCCTGGCGCCTGCTGCCCGAGGCGCTGCGCAGCCAATACCATCTGGGCCTCGATGTTTTGCCCATGGCCAGCAGCGGCGCCCGCGCGCCGCAATTTCGCGCTGCCCTGCTGTCGCTGAAGCAGGAGGCGGGGCTGTGGCAGGAGGATTCCGCCCCGGTGGAGATCTCCGCCAACCGTCTGTTTCATTCCCGCCTGCCGCTGCCCGCCACCATTCCCGCGGGCGAATACACCGTGCGCGTGCTGCTGGTGGAAAGCCGCCGCGTGGTGGCCGAGCAGGTGCAGCGCTTCGTGGTGGAGCGGGTGGGCACGGCGGCCACCATCGCCGATGTTTCCCGCGGGCAGCCCTTGCTCTATGGAGTGATCTGCGTGGCCCTGGCCGCCCTGGCCGGCTGGCTTGGCAGTATTGTGTTCCGGAGGTCCTGATTGCCTGAAGAATCCCGGCGGAACCGCGTCTTCCTTGTGGTGGTGGATGACAGTGCGGAGCGTGCGGTGGCGCTCACCTATGCCTGCCTGCGGGTGAAGAAATCCGGCGGCCGCGTGGCGCTGCTGCGGGTGCTGGAACCGGCGGGGCAGACGGAATGGGCAGGCGTGGGCGCACTTCTGGCGCAGGAGCGGCGCAGCGAGGCCGAGCAATTGCTGGGTGGGCTGGCAGCGCAGGTGAGAGAGATCACCGGCGGCATGCCCATCTTGCTGATCCGCGAGGGCGACCCGCGCGAGGAATTGCTGAAGCTGATGGCCGAGGACCCGCGAATCTCCATCCTGGTTCTGGCGGCAGCCCCCGGCAATAGTGGCCCCGGCCCGCTGATCGCGGCCCTGACCGGGCGGCACGCCAACCGCATGCGGGTGCCGATGACCATCGTGCCGGCCGGGCTTTCGGCCGAGGAGCTTGAGCGGGTGACGTGAGGCAAGGCATTCATTCCTTGATCTGTCTGCCCATTTATGCAATGTTTACCGCATCATCGCCCAGAGCTGTGGGTGCTGCCCGGGCGTGGCGGATGAATTTGTCCGTAAACAACCATTGTGGTGTTTAGAGCCTGTTCCGTTCGCCTTGGCTCACTGCACAGGCTCTAACTTTTTGTTTGACTAGCATCTTTATCCGCTCAAACGATTCGGTTTGAGCGGATGATGCTCTAGACCACCGCCTCGACGATATTCTGCGGCACCGGGGTGGTGGCGGCGAAGCTGGGGCGGGCCTCCAGCCGGTCACTGAGCGCGGCCAGGGCTGGGTATTCCTCGCGCCAGGGGTGCTCGGCGAAGCGCACGGCCAGGTAGCGCAGCACCGTGCCGGTGCAGATCTCAGCCAGGCCGAAGCCCTGGCCAATGCCGCCACTCTCCGCCAGCCGGGCGAGGGCAGCAATGCCGCCATCCACCTTGCGGCGCTGCCGGGCCATCCAGGGCGCGCTTGGGGCTTCGCGCCGGCGTTCGAAGAAGAGCAGGATTGTGGCGTCACACACCCCGTCGCAGATCACCTCGACCTGACGGGCGGCGAGGGCTGCCACGGGGTCGCGCGGCAGCAGGGGTGGCTCGGGGTGCATGACCTCCAGCCACTCCAGAATGAAGCGGCTTTCGTAAATGCCGGTGCCATCGGCGGTGATGAGCACCGGCAGTTTTTCCAGCGGGTTATAGGCTGGGGTCGCAGTATCGGCATGCCAGGGCACTTCGGTCTGCAATTCGAAGGCGATGGATTTTTCGAGCAGCGCGATCCGCACCTTGCGGGCATAGGGCGAGGGGGTGGCGCTGATCAGCCGATACAAGGTGGCTAGTCCACCAGGGCGTTGGAGGAGCGCACGACCTCTCCCCAGGCCACGCGCTCGCTGCGCTGGAACTCGCCCAGCCATTCGGGGGTGCTGGGTTCGGGCACGGCGCCCTGCTGGCGCATCACCTCGATGAAGGCCGGGGCCTTCATCGCCTCACGCACGGCGGCGTTGAGTTGGGCGATGATCGGGGCGGGGGTGCGGGCTGGGGCGTAGATCGCCTTCCAGAGGCCGCTATCGAGCGGCACGCCGAAGCTCTTCACCGTGGGCACGCCGGGGAAGAGGGGCACCTCGGCTGGGGCCAGCACGGCCACGGCGCGCGCGCCGCCACCACGGGTGAGGCTTTCGGCACCACCGGCGGGCAGGGCGAAGCAATCCACCTGGCCGGCCAGAATCGCCTGCATGGCCGGCGCCTGACCGATGAAGGGCACATGCAGCATGCGAACACCCTGCTGCTGGACCATCCGCTCCGTCGCCAAGTGCGGCGTGGAGGCCACGCCCCAGCTGGCATAGGTGATGGCATCGGCGGCCGGGCGGGCGGCGTTGATAAGGTCCTGGAAGGTTCGGATATTCGGCTTGCTCGGGCCGACCACCAGGGTGAAGGGGAATTTGCCGATCAGGCTGATGGGCGCGAAATCGCGATCTGGATCATAGGCCAGGTTGCGATAGGCGTAAGGGTTGATGGCCTGGGTATCGACGATGCCCATCCACAGCGTATGACCATCGGGCGCCGAGCGGGCGGCGGCGGTGGCGCCGAGGCTGCCATTGGCGCCGCCGCGATTCTCAATCACCACGGGCTGGCCGAGCACGGCGGTGAGCGAGGGGGCGATGGCGCGACAGATGATGTCGTTCAGCCCGCCCGGCGGATAGCCCGAGATGATGCGGACCGTGCGGTCCGGATAAGCCAGCGCAGGCGCGGCAAGGGCAAAGGAAGCGGTGGCGCCCAGCAAGGCGCGGCGATGAATTTTTGGCACAAGGCCCTCCAGGATCATGAGGACCAGCGTTCCCCCTGCCAGATGGCCGAGTGGTATGCCAGACGTCAAGCCGGGGGCGGGGTTGCAGACAAAGAAAAGGCCGCCGGAGGGCGGCCTTCCCAATGTGAACCGAATGGTTCGCCCTGATTACTTCAGGACGATTTCCACGCGGCGGTTCTGCGGCTCGCGCACGCCATCAGCCGTCGGGACCAGCGGGCGGCTTTCGCCGAAGGCCTGGATGACCATTTCGGCGCGTGGCACGCCACGGCGGGTCAGCTCGGCAGCAACGGCTTCAGCGCGGCGCATGGAGAGCGCCTGATTATAGGCGTCAGAGCCCGAACGGTCCGCATGGCCGGACACTTCGATGCGGGTCGAGCGCACGGTGGTGTGCGCGGTGGCGGCTTCGGCGATGATCTGGCGGGCACGGTCGGTCAGGTCGGCGCGGTTCCAGTCGAAGAAGACCAGATAGGTGCGAGCGACGGTCTGGACCTGAGCAACCGGGGGCGGGGCGAACACGGGGGCGGGGGCGGCGCCGAAATTGTAGCGCAGGCCGAGTATGGCGGAGTGGTTGCCGTTGGTGGGCGAGTAGCTGCGGTTGATGCCCGTGGACGTGTCGCTGACGTTAAAGCGCTGCGATGAATCGAGCACGCCATAGTAGCGATATTCGAGGGTCACAGCCAGGCCGGGCGCCACGGCCGGCAGGTTGAAGGCTGCACCGGCAATGCCCTGATAGGCGAGGTTGCCATTGGTGCCGTTCGAGCGCGCCGTGGCGCTGCCATTGCTCAGCCCCACCCGGTTCCACCAATTCTGGCCATAGCCAAGGCCAGCGCCCAGATAGGGGAAGATGCTGGGCAGCCCAAAGCCGGTGAGGCTGAATTCATAAAAGCCATTGAGCATGGCGCCATAGGTGGCGAGAGAGCCGGCGCTGCTGCGGGCAATGGTGCTGCCCCCGCTGCTGAGGGATGTGGTGTTGACGTTGTTGTAGCGGTAATTGCCCTCAATCTCGGCGCGGAAGCCATTGCCGAAGCCATAGCCGACGGAGCCCACGGCCGCCCAGCCGGTTTCGGTCTTCACGGTGAGGCCGCCGCCGGTGGCATTGGTGCGAATATTGCCGCCCGCGCCAGCACCGACATAGATGCCAGTGACCGGCTGGGCCTGGGCCAGAGCCGGGAGAGCCAGGATTGTGGCCACCATCAGGCCATTCTTAAGCGTCATAACAAACCTCCTTGCCGGCCGCGGGCGAGCCCCGCCGTCGCCTTACAAGGTAATTGGATCACCCAGTGGTGGGCCTAGGTCAATGCCACACGAATTAGTGAGGAGGAAGTGATGCAAAACGGCAACAGTTTTCGCCCTGGCGTGACATTTTCGGGCTAAAATTTTGGCTGCGGGCCGCTTTTGGTCACCGAAAGGTGAGGTCGGTCAGGCCATTGAAGGTGGACTGCCTCGCGTATGGGCCAAAAAAAGAAAAGGCCGCCCGAAGGCGGCCTCTCCAGTTTAAACCGAGTGGTTCGGCCTGATTACTTCAGGACGATTTCCACGCGGCGGTTCTGCGGCTCGCGCACGCCATCGGCGGTCGGGACCAGCGGGCGGCTTTCGCCGAAGGCCTGGATGACCATTTCGGCGCGCGGCACGCCACGGCGGGTCAGCTCGGCAGCGACGGCTTCAGCACGGCGCATGGAGAGGGCCTGATTGTAGGCGTCGGAGCCCGAACGGTCAGCATGGCCGGACACTTCGATGCGGGTCGAGCGCACGGTGGTGCGAGCGGTGGCGGCTTCGGCGATGATCTGGCGAGCGCGGTCGGTCAGGTCAGCGCGGTTCCAGTCGAAGAACACCAGATAGGTGCGTGCGACGGTCTGAACCGGAGCAGCCGGGGCCGGAGCGGCAACAGCAGCAGGGCGGGCGCCGAAGGAGTAGCGCACGCCAGCCATGATGGACTGGTTGGCAGCCTGAATCTCAGAGCTGGTGCGGGTGCGGGTGGCGCCCGAGGACGACTGCAGCTCGATGCCCGTGGAGAGCGTCGTGTAGTAGCGATACTCGAGGGTCAGCGCCAGGCCGGGGACTTGCTGGCCGAGGCCGAAGGCCACACCGGCGATACCCTGAACGGCCAAGCTGGCATTGTTCGAGGTCACGCTGCCGAGCTGGGTCGCAGCCGGGGCCACAACGCGGTTGGAGACGCCGCGGAGCTGAACGGTGCCGAAGCCAACACCGGCGCCGACATACGGAGAAACCGTCGGCACGCCGAAGGAGGCGAGGTTGAAGTCATAGAAAGCGTTGGCCATGCCGCCGTAATAGATCGCGCGGCCAGAGGCGTTGCTGATGCTGGCGCCGTTGGGCAGGGTCAGCGAGAGAGACTTCACCGGGTTCGAGCGGTAGTTGCCTTCGATTTCGAGGCGGATGCCGTTGCCGAAGCCATAACCGATGGAGCCGACGCCAGTGAAGCCTTCAATGAAGCTCACATTCGCGCGCGGGCGCGCGGCGGTGGACGGGGTGACAACAGTGCCGTTCGGCGCAGTGAAGGACGAGGGCAGGCCGGCCGGCACGCTGAAGGTCTTGCTGATGTCGTTGGCGAAGTTTGCGCCAGCGCCAGCGCCGACATAAATGCCGCTGACAGGCTGAGCCTGGGCCAGGACCGGCAGCGCCAGCATCGTGGCAGCCATGAGGGAGGTTCTGAAGTTCACGCCTTGTCTCCTTGTTGGACACCGGATGGATGGGCCGCCGGCTTCTCTGGCTCTCGGTTTCCGTCACAAATTGAATAGGGTCAACATCTGATGCGACAAAACCGGCGGCATGACCGGGAAAGCCTACCGCCTGTGTCTAAAATGCACCACTTTCGCCGCAGTGTGACATCTTTGGTCGTTATCCGGGCGCTGTAGGGCGCGAGGCCCAGCTCGAAACCCGCGCTATCACGTCGCCCGCCGGGTAAAACGATAGTGGGCAGGTTTTGGTTATGGGGCCTGTCTCAGGACTGAGCAGGCTGCTGACAACCGAGCATCGAGGGCCGATAAGATTGAGGGGCAAAGCCCTTTCCCTCTTTCTTTTCCTCCCCCACCGGCGTTTTTCCGCAGCCTGCGGGAGCCGCTTCGCCGATACTCGATGTTGCGTCACCGCAGGATGATTTCCACGCGGCGGTTCTGCGGCTCGCGCACGCCATCGGCGGTGGGCACCAGGGGGCGGCTTTCGCCGAAGGCCTGGATGACCATTTCGGTGGGAGGCACGCCATGGCGCGTCAGCTCGGCGGCGACGGCTTCAGCGCGGCGCATGGAGAGGGCCTGATTGTAAGCGTCGGCGCCCGAACGGTCCGCATGGCCGGAGACTTCGATGCGGGTCGGGCGCGTGGCGGTGCGCGCGGTGGCCGCTTCGGCAATGATCTGGCGGGCGCGGTCGGTCAGGTCGGCGCGGTTCCAGTCGAAGAAGACCAGATAGGTGCGCGCGAGGGTCTGGGCGGCCGCTGCGGGCTCTTGGGCCGGCATGGGCGGCGCTGGGCTTGCCCCAAAGCTGTATCGCAAGCCGAGCAGGGCTGAATGATTGGCACTCTCCGGGGTGTATTTGTTGCGCGAGGGCGTGGTTCCAGTCGCCACGTAATAGCGATACTCCAGCGTCAGCGCGAGACCTGGCACTGTTGCTCCCAGGCTGAAGGAGAGGCCACCTATGGCCTGATAGGCAAAGCTGCCATTATTGCCGGAGAGTTGGGCGCTGGTCAGCCGCAGCCTGCCATTGCTGGGGCTGCTGGCGCGGCTGAAATCGGTGACGCCATAGCCAAGGCCCACGCCGATATAGGGTGAGATGGCCGATACGCCGAGCGCGGCGAGGTTGAACTCATACAAGGCATTGGCCATCCCGCCGTAATGGCTCATGCGGCCGGAGCTGCTGCCGAAGCGCATGCCATTGGGCAGCGTGACCACAGTGGAGCCGATAGGGCCGGCGCGGTATTGGCCTTCCACTTCGAGGCGGATGCCACTCTGCCAAGCATAGCCGAGGGATGCGACGCCGACGAAGCCGGTCTCGCCGCTGACACTCATGCGGGTGCCATTGGCGGTGCTCTCGGTGATCTGTTCGCGCCAATTGGCGCCCGCAGCTGCGCCAATATAGATGCCGCTGCGTGGCTGGGCCTGGGCGATAGCCGGCAGGCTGAGAATAAGAGCTGCCATGGGGGCGATTCTGACGTTCACGCCGCATCTCCTGAGTGGATGAATGGTGGTGACGCTGTCAGTGCTGGATGCAGGATGGCGGCGCCGGGGGCAGCTCTCAGCCTGCATTTTATTATTTGCAAACGCAGTAATGATTTAAAAAATGAAATCATTTCCAATATAATATACAGATTAAACGCTTCAATATCTCACATGGAATATGTTATTTAGCATATTCCAAAGAAGAAATGTCTTCAAAATAATTTTGTTCGTAACCATATGATTTATTGCCGCGAAAGCAGAATTACATCATCAGGAATACCGAGTTGTCGGGTGATACATTGCAGTATTATGAGATTCTATAGTTTTTCATAAATCGCAATTCACCATTTGAACTCAAAAATACACATGCCGATGTAGGCAGTTGGATGAATTTGCTGGCAGTTTAGATGCCATTGCATAGCCACAGCCGCTCCTCAGCCGGGCGCAAAGCCCAGCGAGGCCCCGGGCGGAGCCAATCAACACTGCGAAAGCCGTGGCGTGCCCTGTTGCGGCACGCCACGGCACGCCATGCGGCCTATTTCACGATGATTTCCACGCTGCGGTTCTGCGGCTCGCGCACACCATCGGCGGTGGGCACCAGGGGGCGGCTTTCGCCGAAGGCCTGGATGACCATCTCGGTGCGCGGCACGCCCCGGCGGGTCAACTCGGCAGCGACGGCTTCGGCGCGGCGCAAGGAGAGGGCCTGATTATAGGCGTCAGAACCGGAGCGGTCGGCATGGCCGGAGACTTCGATGCGGGTGGAGCGCACAGTGGTGCGCGCGGTGGCGGCTTCGGCGATGATCTGGCGGGCGCGGTCGGTCAGATCGGCGCGGTTCCAGTCGAAGAAGACCAGGTAGGTGCGCGCAACGGTCTGGGCCATCGGCACGGGCGCCGGTGCCGGCGGCGCAGGCGGTGGGGTGACGCCGAAGCTGTAGCGTAAACCCAGCAGGGCAGAATGATTGGCATCATTCGGCGTGTAATTGGTGCGCGTGACCGTGTTGCCATTCGAGCTGGTCAGCCGCAGTTCGGAGGCCGTCGTCGCGTAGTAGCGATACTCAAGTGTCAGGGCCAAGCCTGGTACATATTGGCTGAGGCCAAAGGAGAGTCCGGCTATCGCCTGATAGGCGAAGCCGCCGTGATTGGTGGAGACATTGTTGGTTGTCAGCAGCGCGCCGCTATTTGCGCGGGCACCCACACGGCTGACATCGGATACGCCAAAGCCGATACCCGCGCCGATATAGGGCGAGATATAAGGCACGCCGAATGAGGCCAAGCTGAAATCATAAAGAATATTGCCCATGCCGCCATAGGTGCTGATGCGGCCAGATGAACTGCTGCCCTGGGCGCCATTGGGCAGCGTGACCACGGAGGTACCCACCGCATAGGAGCGGTAATTGCCTTCCAACTCGAGGCGCATGCCGTTGCGGAAGGCGTAGCCCACTGAGCCCACGCCGATGAAGCCGGCCTCGGTGCTGACGCTCAACTGGGTGCCGTCGGCGGCGCGTTCGGAGATCTTGTCCCGCCAGGAGCTGCCGGCACCGGCACCGATATAAATTCCACTGGTGGGCTGCGCCTGGGCGAGGGCGGGCAGGGCCAGCATGGTGGCTGCCATGAGGGATGTTCTGAATTTCACGTCTCGTCTCCTTGCTGAACGCCAGGTGGCGCCACCAATTGCTTGGCGCCCTCTGCGTTTCGAAGATTAGAAACGTGAAAACATCGAATAAAAGCAATATACAACACGATGTAAGGCACAAAAACCCATGTCTTGTGCATAATAAATCACAATAATTTAAATACGATCAGTTATTTTTACTTGGAGCGTAAATTTTTTCTCAATCTGATCGAGAAATTGTCAGAACAGCATCGGCGGCATAACACCCCTCGGGCAGGGCGAAGACCGGGTTGATGTCCACCGCCTCCAAGCACGGCCCGGCGGCGGTGGCAAAGGCGCTGAGGTTGGAGAGCGTGCCGGCCAAGGCCGCCAAATCCGCCTTCGGCCGGCCGCGGGCGCCATCGAGCAGGGAAAAACCCTTGAGCGAGCGGATCATCCTCTCCGCCTCGGCAGGGCCGAAGGGGCAGCGGCGGAAGGCGACATCCTTCAGCACCTCAATAAAGATGCCACCCAGCCCAACCATGGCGATGGGGCCGAAGACCGGGTCATTGACGATGCCCATGGCCATTTCCGTGCCGCCCTTGATCTGCTTGGCTACCAGCACGCCCTCGATGCGGCCATGCGGTGTGCCGCGCGCGATCAGGGTGGCAAAATTGGCCCGCACGGCGGCGGCATCGGCCACGTCCAGGATCACGCCGCCGATCTCGGATTTATGCAGGATATCGGGCGAGAGAATCTTCATCACCACGGGGAAGCCGAAGCTTTCGGCGGCGCGGACCGCGGCTTCGGCATCGGCGCAGGCGGCCTCGGGCACGGCGGGCACGCCGGCAGCGGCCAGGATGCGCTTGGCCTCGGCCTCGCTCGGGCTTTCGGCCGGTAGGCTCACCTGCGGCAGGGGGGGCTGCGGTGAGGCCTCGGCGGCGAAGGCCTGGCCGTAGAATTCCATCGCATGCAGGGCGGTGACCGCGCGCGTCGGGTCCTCAAAGACCAGGAAGCCGTCCGATTGGTATTCCTGCACCATCTCCGGCGGCGCGATCACGCTCATGCACCACAGCCGGTCGGGGTGTTCGCGCATCACCCGCGTCATCTGGGCGCGGATATGCGGGCCCATGGATTGGCTGCCGCCGGCCTGGGTGAAGAAGCCCAGAATGGAGGTATAGCCGCCATCCACCGCGATGCTTTCGGCGAATTCGCCTATCATGGCTGGCTGGTTGAAGGTCTGCGCCGTGCAATCCACCGGGTTGCGCGGGGCGCAGAAGGAGATTTTGTCCTTCAGCCTGGCCTGGGCCGCCTCGGGCATGGCGGGCATGGCAAAGCCCAGCGCATCGGCGGCATCGGAGATCAGCACGCCAGCGCCGCCGCTCACCGTGAGCACGCCCAGCGTGTTGTGCACCGGGTAGATGCGCTTGGTGGCGGCATAGGCGATGTCCAGCGCCTCCTCGGTGGTGCGGGCGCGCAGCACGCCGAATTCGCGCAGCACCGCCTCGGTCACCGCGTCATCGCCGGCGATGGAGGCGGTGTGGGATTTCGCCGCCTCGCCACCCAGGGCGGAGCGGCCGACCTTCATCATCACGATGGGTTTGCGGTTGCGGCGCGCGAGGTCGAGGGCGGCGAGGAATTTCTCGCTTTCGCGAATGCCCTCGGCATAGGCGCAAATCACATCCACCTCTGGCGCGCCGGCCATCCAGCCCAGCACATCGCCCAGCGAGACATCGGCCTCATTGCCGGTGGTGACGCAAACCGGCGTGCCAAGGAAGCGGTTGCGCGCCACGGAATAGACATGGGTGCCATAGGCGCCCGATTGCGAGGCGATGCCGATCCGCCCGGCGAGCGGCCAGCCGGTCTCGAAGCTTGAAGAGAAGATGGGGTAGAAGCCGATGGCGGCGTTGAACAGGCCCAGGCAATTGGGGCCGAGCATGCGCATGCCATAGCGGCGCACGATCTTGACCAGTTCTTCCTGCTTGGCGGCGCCGGCCTCGTCCATCTCGGCAAAACCAGCGGTGAACATGATGATGCCCTTGCAGCCGCGCTGGCCCAGCGCCTCCACCGCCGCTATCGCGGCGTCACCGGCCACGGCGATGAGCCCGACATCCGGGGTTGCTGGAAGGGATGCGATATCGGCGAAGGCGGGAATGCCCTGGATCACATCGCGCTTGGGATTCACCGGGTAGATGGTGCCCTGGAAATTCTGGTTCTGCATGTAGGCGATGGGCCGCCCGCCGATGCGCGTGCGGTCATCCGAGGCGCCGATGATGGCAATGGAGCGCGGCCGGATCAGCGGATCCAGCGAGGTGAAGTCGATCATGGGCGTTTCCCTATTCAGCGGCGATTATTCTGCCGAAAAGCTCGCACGCCGCTTCCAGATCGGCCAGTGCCACGCATTCATGCGGCGTATGGGCGGTGGCGATGCTGCCCGGGCCGAGCACGACGCATGGTGCCAGGCCCTGCAATTCGCTGGCATCCGTGCCGTAGGGCGCTGTCGTTGCCGGCTGGTTGGTGTGGCGCACGGCGAGGGCGACCAGCGGGTGATCGAGGGCCAATTCGGGCGGCGCACCCTCGCGCGCCTCGGTCAGGTTCAGCCCGGCGCGGCGGGCGGCGCCGCGCACCGCGTCCAGGATGGGCTGCGGGTCCACGCCGCGGCTGTAGCGGAATTTGATATGCGCGGTGGCGAGCGCGACGGTGACGTTGTTGGCCGTGCCGTGATTGTCGAGCACCAGGTTGAAATCGCTGAAGGGCGGGTCGTAATTCGTGTCCTGCAGGGCGGGGTCGCTGCGCAGGCGTTCGAAAACCGTCTTCATCTCGGCCAGGAAGGGGATCATCGCCCAATTCGCATTGCTGCCCTGGCCGGTAGAGGAATGCGCCTGCACCCCCGTGGCCTCGGCCTTGAATTGGATATGCACGCGGTGGCCGCGCACCGGGATGAGGCTCGTGGGTTCGGCCACGAAGATACCGCGCAGGTTTTGCGCCCGGGCGAGTGCGCTGCGCGCGGCAATGGCCTGGGCGCCGGCCTTGGTGGTTTCCTCATCGGCGGTGAGCAGCAGGGTGGCGCCGATGTTTTTGGGCGCGCGCCGTGCGGCCAGGATGCAGGCGGCAACCGCGCCCTTCATGTCCTGGCTGCCCAGGCCATGGATGATGCCATCCTCGAAGCGGCCGGACCAAGGGTCGCTCTCCCAGCCGGTGGCTGGCACCGTGTCCATATGGCCGGAAAGCCCAAAACCCCCGGCCGGGCCGCGATGGGCGACCAAGGCGCGTTTGGTCACCCCGGCGGCATCGGTATAGTCGAGACGCTCGATCTCGAAGCCGGCCAGTTCCGCCTCGATCCGCTCGGCGACGGGGATATTGGAGAGGTTGCTGCGGCTGTCGATGCGCACCAGGGCCTGGGTGAGTTCGAGAAGTTCGGTGTCCATGCCGGGCAGGCTTGCAGCGGCTGCGGCACCGCGCAACCCTGTGGCCCATGTATCTCGACCCCAAATCCGGCCAGACTTGGCCACTCGACCTGCCGCGCTGGTGCGGCGATGCCAAGCAACCCCTGCTGCTGACGCCGCTGCCGGGTATGAGCCGCGATGAGATCGACCGCGGCAAGCGCAGCATATGGCGCTATGCCAAGGCCTTTCCCTTCCTGCCGAAAGCGCCGATTTCGATGGGCGAGGGCTGCACGCCCATCGTTGAGATGGCCATGGGCGGCGGCACCGCGCTGCTGAAATGCGAATGGTTCATGCCCACCGGTTCGTTCAAGGACCGTGGGGCCTCGGTCATGCTATCGCTGCTGCGCGACCAGGGGGTGATGGATGTGCTGGAGGATTCCTCGGGCAATGGCGGTGCTGCGGTCTCGGCCTATGCGGCGGCGGGCGGGATGCAGGCCAAGATCATGGTGCCGGCCAGCACCAGCCCGGCCAAGACCGTGCAATCCCGCGCCGCGGGGGCAACCATCGAACTCGTGCCCGGCAGCAGGCAGGATTGCGCCGATGCGGCCGAGCGCGATGCCGCCAATCGCTTTTATGCCAGCCACAATTGGCACCCCTTCTTCCTGCATGGCACCAAGACCCTGGCCTATGAGCTGTGGGAGGATGGGCTGCCGGATAATGTGATCGTCCCCTGCGGCGCGGGCTCGAATGTGCTCGGCCTGCATATCGGCTTTTCGGAATTGCTGCGGGCTGGGCAGATCACCCGTATGCCGAAGATTTTCGCCGCCCAGCCGGCGAATTGCGGGCCCATCGCCCGCGCCGCGCTGGGCCTGCCGGCGCAATTGGCGCAGCCCACCATCGCCGAGGGCACGGCCATCGCCCAACCTCTGCGGGCCGCCGAATGCATCGCGGCGATGCGGGAGAGTGGCGGCGGCGCCGTGCTGCTGGACGAGGCCGAGATTGCCGAGGCCTCGCTGATGCTGGCCAGGCGCGGCATTTATGTGGAGCCGACCTGCGCCCAAGCGGCGGCGGCGTTTTCACGGCTTTTGGCGGCGGGCAGCATCGCGGCGCGTGAGGCCACTGTGGTGGTATTGACCGGCACGGGCCTCAAGGCCACGCCACGCTACGCCGAATTTCTGGGGGTTTCGATTTGAACGCGCGCATTGCCCTGCTGGGCTTTTCCATTGAGTGCAACCGCTGGGCGCCGGTGGCGACACTGCGCGATTTCGAGACACGCTGCCTGCTGCGCGGGGCCGATATCGTGACCGATGCCCGCGCCGCCTCACCCTCGGCCCTGGGCGAAATGCCGGGCTTCGTCACCACCATGGATGCGGCCGGGCCCTGGACGCCCTGCCCGATCATGCTGGCCATGGCCGAGCCGAATGGCCCGGTGGACCAAACCGTTTTTGATGGCTTCATGGCCGAATGGCGCGCCGGGCTGGAGGCGCTGCGCGGCGCCTGTGACGGGGTTTATGCCGTGCTGCATGGCGCCGGGCTGACCACCGGATTATCCGACCCCGAAGCCGCCTTGCAGGCCCTGGTGCGGGAAATTCTGGGCGATGTGCCCTTCATTTGCGGCTATGATCTGCATGGCAATATCTCGGCCGAGAATGTCGCGCTGAATGATGCCTTTGTGGGCTACCGCACCAACCCCCATGTCGATATGCGGCCGCGCGGGGCGGAGGCCGCCCAACTCATGCTGCGCATGCTGGCGGGCGAGCGTTTCATCCGAGCCCATCGTCGCCTGCCGATCATGGCGCCGACCGTCTCCATGCTCACCGCCCAGGGGCCCTATGCCGAGGTGATCAATCTGGGCCAGGCCCGCGCGGCGGAGACGCCCAGCATCGCCAATGTCTCGGTGATGGGCGGCTTCGCCTATGGCGATACGCCGTTCAACGGCATGACCATTGTGGTGACGGGCACCGAGCAGCAGGCCGCCGATACCCTGGCCGATGAATTGGCCCAGGCCTGCTGGGAGAGGCGGGAGCGTTTCGTGGCCAGGCTGACCAGCATTGCCGATGCGCTGGCCGGGCTGGCGGCGAGCCCGCTGCCGCTGGCCTTTGCCGATGTGGCGGATAATCCGGGCGGTGGCGGTTCGGGCAATACGATGGAAATCCTGCGGGCCTTCCATGCGGCGGGGGTTCAGGCCGCCGCCTTTGGCTGCATCATCGATGCCGAATTGGCCGCCGAGGCGCATGGGCTGGGCGTGGGTGCGACCTTTACCGCCCGCTTCAACCGTGGCGGGGGCGATGCCTTCAGCAAGCCTTTTGTGGCCGAGGCGGTGGTGCGGGCGCTTTCCGATGGGCAGGTCACCGGCCGGCGCGGGCTTTATGGCGGGGTGGCGATGAATTTGGGCGCCACGGCCTGGTTGCAGATTGGCGGCATCGCCGTGGTGGTGATCAGCAATCGGGCGCAATGCGCCGACCCGGCATTTTTCGAGCATCTGGGCATTGATCTCACGGCGATGCGCGCGGTGGTGGTGAAGTCACGCGGGCATTTCCGCGCTGGCTTTGACGAGCTCTTCCCGCATGAGCGGGTGGTGGAGGTGGATGGGCCGGGCCTGACCTCGCCCATCTTCCAGCGCTTCGACTGGAAGCATATTCCTCGCCCCATGCTACCCCTTGATGCGGAGGCCTTCTGGCCATGACCCTTGATGACCTGCCCACCCCCTGCCTGGTGCTCGATCTGGGCATTCTCAAGCGCAACCTCGCGCATATGCAGGCGGCGATTGCCCGCCACCCCGGCGTGGTGCTGCGGCCGCATATGAAAACCGCCAAGAGCCTGAAGGTTGCCGAATTGGCCGCGCCCGGCTTTGGCCCCATCACCGTCTCGACGCTCGCCGAAGCACAGTATTTCTTCGATGGCGGCTGGCGGGACCAGATCTACGCCGTGGGCATCACGCCGCAAAAGCTGGATCAGGCGGCGGCGCTTGGGCTGAAGGTGATCACCGATGATGCTGATGCCGCGGCCGCCATTGCCGCGCATCCGGGCGATATCCGCGCCCTGGTGGAGATCGATGTCGGCGAGGGCCGTGGCGGCGTGCCGCCCGATGAGGCGCTGGCCCTGGCGCGCATCCTCGGACCCAGGCTGGCGGGAATTTTCACCCATGCCGGCCATTCCTATGCCGGCCGGTCGGAGGAGGATATGCGCCGCATCGCCGAGCAGGAGCGCAGCGGCGCCGCCCATGCCGCCCAGGCGCTGCGTGATGCCGGGATTGCGGTGGATATCGTCTCCCTCGGCTCCTCGCCCACCGCGCTTTATGCGCAGTCGCTGGCCGGCATCACCGAGGTGCGCGCGGGCGTCTATATGTTTGGTGACCTGTTCCAGGCGCAGCTTGGCACCCATGGGCTGGATGATATCGCCATGACGGTGCTGGCCAGCGTGATTGGCCGCAAGCCGGCGCGCGGCGCGGTTTTGCTGGATGCTGGTGGGCTGGCGATGAGCAAGGACCGCTCCACCGCCGCCGCCCCGGTGGATTACGGCTTTGGCCTGATGCTCGATCTCGATGGTGCGCCCAGCTTTGGCCAGGCCATTTTGACCCGCACGCATCAGGAGCATGGCGAGGTCTCGCCCGCGCCCAACCTGCCGATTGGCGCCAAGGTGCGGGTAGCGCCCAACCACACTTGCATGACCGCGGCGGCGCATCCCTGCTACCACCTGGTGGATGGCGGGCGCGAGGTGATCGCGGTGTGGGACCGGGTGAACGGGTGGTAGCGCCGCGCCACGCGGATTGGGCGGCGCTGCGGGAAGCCGAATCCGCCCGCATGCTGGCGGCCTGCACCGCCTGCGGCGCCTGTTTCGCGGCCTGCCCGATGATTGCCTATGTGCCGGCCGCGCAGGGTGCCTCGGCCTCTGCCACGGTGCGCGGGGTGCTGGCGATATTGCAGGGTGGTGAGGGTGATGCCGCCGCCCGCGGCTGGGTCGCGGCCTGCACCCGCAGCGCGCTCTGCATTCCCGCCTGCCCGGAGGCGGTGGACCCCATGCTGCTGCTGCGGCTGGCGAAATTCACCGCGCAGGAAAACGGCACCCTCCCGCAGCGCGATGCCCGCGACGCCATGTCGCGGGCAAAAGCCTTTGCCCGGCTGGGCTTTTCCGAGACCGAACAAAAGGAGTGGCTATGACCGACGCCCTGTTCTGGTACGGCTGCAACATGACCCGCCATGCGGAGATCATCCGCCTGGGTACCCATATGCTGGCGGCGGTGGGGGTGGCTGCGGCACCAACCGGCGGGCCCTCCGCCTGCTGCGGCAGCCCGAAGGAAAGCAGCCCGCGCATCGCCGAGGGCATGGCCAACCGCACTATGCAGCGCTTCAACCAGAGCGGCGCCAGCCAGGTCATCACCTGGTGCCCGACCTGCCATATGAATCTTGATGACTTCATGGGCGCCACCCAGGGTAAGCAGGCGGAAAGCGCGCATCTGGCCCAGGCGCTGTGGCAGCGGCGCGAGGCGTTGGCGCCTTTGCTGACCCAGACCGTGGCAGGCCGCGTGCTGATCGATATGCATATCGGCAACCGCACCGGGGTGAATGAGGCGGTGCCCGGCCTGCTGCGCCTGATCCCGGGCGTGACGGTGCTGGAGCACCCCTATCGCGCGCCGAGCTATATGTGTTTCGGCCTGGCCAGCATCCCCGGCGCGCTGGCCGATGCCAAGGCCAATATGCTGGCGGCGATGGCGGCAACGGGGGCTGATACCCTCGTCACCATCTTCCATTCCTGCCATCGCGAGCTGGTGGGGCTGGAGCGAACCCATGGCATTCGCGTGGTGAATTGGGTGCATTTGCTGGCCGAGGGCATGGGCCTAGCCTATCAGGATGAATACAAGGCCTGGCGCAACAGCGATGACCCCGAAGCCGCCATTGGCGCCGAGCGCATCGCCGCCGCAGGTGAGGAGGCGGTGCGCAAGCTGGTGCTGCCGGAACTCACCCGCCCGCGCTGAGCCCGTCTTGCCGCCGCGGCCCGCGCGTAGCACCTTGTACCCAGAAGATTTCGAGGAACGCCTGACCCAATGATCAACAAGATCGTGCAATCCATGGCCGACGCCCTGGCCGGCGTGAAGGACGGCTCCACCGTGCTGATCGGTGGTTTCGGCAAGGTGGGCCAACCCGACGCGCTGATCGAGGCGCTGATCGAGCAGGGTGCCACGGACCTGACCTGCGTGTGCAACAATGCCGGCACCGGCCGGGCGGGGCTGGCGCGGCTGATGGAATTGGGCCGGGTGCGGAAAATCATCTGCTCCTTTCCCCGCAGCGAGGG
The DNA here is from genome assembly GCA_945901085.1 of Rhodovarius crocodyli. Classification (GTDB taxonomy): domain Bacteria; phylum Pseudomonadota; class Alphaproteobacteria; order Acetobacterales; family Acetobacteraceae; genus Rhodovarius; species Rhodovarius crocodyli_A. Next base: position 91,548 of record CAMDJV010000012.1, read on the forward strand.
CTCGGTTGTTTTCGAGGACCTCTACAAGCAGGGCAAGCTTGAACTGGAGATCGTGCCCCAGGGCACCATGGCCGAGCGCATGCGCGCCGCCGGCGCTGGCGTGCCCGCCTTCTACACCGCCACCAGCCACGGCACGCTGCTGGCCCGCGGCAAGGAGGAGCGGGAGTTCAATGGCAAGATGTATGTCATGGAGCACGCGCTGAAGGGCGATGTGGCGCTGGTGGAGGCCTGGGAGGGCGACCGCTGGGGCAACCTCGCCTATCGGGATAGCGGCCGGAATTTCAATCCGGTGATGGCCATGGCGGCGGAAATGACCATCGCCCAGGTGGCGCATCTGCGCGACCTCGGCGAGATTGACCCGGAGAAGGTGCATACGCCGGGGATTTTCGTGCAGCGTGTTGTGCATTTTGACCGGGGTACGCCCTGGACCTGAGGGGAAGCGCTGGGGAAATGAATTTCCCCAGACCCCTTTCTTTTATTTTTATCTGATTGGCGCTGGCTGTTCAGCCGCCGCCAATAAATCAAAAGAAAAAGAAGGGGGTATGGGGGAATTCATTCCCCCATTGTCACCTAGGCCGCGCTAGGCTGATGACAGAGGCTTCCAAACGCGATTAGATTTCTACCAAGAACCAGGAGGATTTCCCATGCCCTTCAACCGTGACCAGATGGCCGCGCGCGCCGCCGATGACATCCCCGAAGGCTGGGTGGTCAATCTCGGCGTTGGCATGCCCACCAATATCTCCAATAAGGTGCCGTTGGAGCGTGAGGTGATCTTCCAGTCCGAGAATGGCGTGCTGGGCATTGGCCCGGCCCCCGCGCCCGGCCATGAAAACCCCTGGCTGATCAATGCGGGCAAGGGGCTGATCACGCTGCGGCCCGGCGGCTCCTATTGCCACCATGCCGATAGCTTCGCGATGATTCGCGGCGGGCATATCGACCTTTGCGTGCTGGGTGGTTTCGAGGTTGCCGAGAATGGCGACCTGGCCAATTGGGCCACCAGCGAGAATGACACCGCCCCCGCCGTGGGTGGCGCCATGGATCTGGGCGCTGGCGCCAAGCGCCTTTGGGTGCTGATGGACCACACCACCAAGGATGGCCGGCCCAAGCTGGTTGAGGCCTGCGGTTATCCGCTGACCGCGCTGGGCACGGTGAACCGCATCTATACCAATCTCGGCGTTTTCGAGGTGCAGCGCGGCCTGGGCTTCGTGGTGCTCGATCTGGCCCCGGGCGTGACCTTCGAGGAGGCACAGTCGAAGAGCGCGGCCAAGCTGCACCGCCCGTCGTGAGCAGCGCCGCGGGCATCGCGCCCTTTTCCGAGGATCATGCCGAGAGCATCCGCATGGTCCGCGACAGTGCGGCCGGCATTGCCGATGGCGCGGCGCGCGCCCGGGCGCTGCGCTTCACCATGCCGGGTTTTTCCGCCGAGACCTGGCGGCAGATGGGTGAGCTGGGTTGGATTGGCCTGGCGGTGCCTGAAGCCGCTGGCGGCTCAGGCCTGGGCCAGGCCGAAATGTGCGCGCTGAGCGAGGAGCTGGGCCGCGCTTTGGCGCCCGAGCCGCTGATCAATGCCGCCCTTTCCGCCGCCCTGCTGGCTGAGGCGGGCGAGACGGCGGTGCTGGCCAAGCTCCTGGCCGGCGAGGCGGTGGTGCTCACCGCCTGGCAGGACCGCGCCAATACGCTCTCCCCCTGCATCGCGGCCGATGCGACAAGGCGCTTCATCGCCATGGGGGCAGGGGCCACGCATTTCCTCATGCCCGTGGGCGATGGGTTGCAACTCGTGGAGGCCTCGGCCTGCGAAGTGACCCATGAGGCCACCCATGATGGCGGCCACCTGACCACGCTGCGTGCGCCTGCCGGCATCCCTGTGGGTCAGGCGGCGCTGGCACCCGCGCTGGACCGCGCGGCGCTGGCCACCGCCGCCTATCTGCTGGGCGGCATGGAGGCCGGCTTCGCCATGACGCTGGACTACCTGCAAACCCGCCAGCAATTCGGCAAGATCATCGGCACCTTCCAGGCGCTGCAGCACAAGGCGGCGGATACCAAGATGCATATCGCCCTCACCCGGGCGGCAGTCGAACAGGCGGCCGCGGCGCTCGATGCCGGCGTGGCGGGTGATGAGGCGGCGGCGCTGGTCAGCCGGGCCAAGGCCCGCGCCTCTGAGGCGGCGATGCTGGTGGGGCAGGCCTGCGTCCAGCTTTCCGGCGGCATTGGCTATACCGATCAGTATGATGTGGGCCTTTATCTGCGCAAGGCCATGGTGCTGGCGCCGATGTTTGGCGGCGCCGCACTGCACCGCGCCCGCTTCATGGCGCTCAGCCCCGAAACGGAGGATGCGTGATGGATATTCCGGTTATGCGCTGTCTGGCCGAGCGCCAGGGCGATGTGTTGGTGCTGACCATGGATTACCCGGCGCGGCGCAATGCGCTGGCCATGCCGCTGCGCAAGCAGTTGGAAGATGCGCTGGAGGCTGCCTCGGATGATGGCACCCGCGCGGTGGTGTTGACCGGGGCGGGCGGGCATTTCTGCTCGGGCGGCGATATTTCCGGCATGGATGTGAAGGGCCCCTATGATGGGCGCGAGCGCATGCGCCGCACCCATCGGCTGATCAACCTCATGGCCTTCGGCAACCTGCCCATCGTGGCGGCGGTGGAAGGTTTTTGCGTGGGTGCGGGGCTTTCCATGGCCTGCATCGCCGATACCATTGTGGCGGCGGAAACCGCCAAGCTGGGTGCTGGTTTCGGCAAGATCGGCCTGATGGCGGATCTGGGCCTGCCGCATACCCTGCCGCATCGGGTGGGGCCGGCCAAAGCGCGGCAGATCCTGCTCTACCACAAGCAATACACCGCCGCCGAAGCCGCAGCGATGGATTTGGTGGATGAGGTGGTGCCAGAGGGTCAGGCTCTGGCCGTGGCGCTGGAGCGGGCGCATTTCCTGGCCAAACAGGCCCCCGCCGCCATGGCGCTGACCCGGCAGATGCTGGCCACCGGCCTGCATGAGGCGCTGGAGACCGAGCGACATTTCCAGGCCTCGCTCTTCACCACCCAGGATTTCCACGAGGGCCGCGCCGCCTTCCTCGGCAAGCGCCAACCCGTCTTCAAGGGGCTGTGACATGAACGCGATTGTGGGCGTTGAGCCTGAGAATCTGGACCTGTTGGATGACGAGACCTTTCGCAGCGTCGTCCGCCGCTGGATTGAAAGCGCCTATCCGGCCGAGCTGCGAAACCCTCCCAAGCGGCTGCATTGGGAGGAGAACCGCCCCTGGTATTTCAAGCTGGCCGAGAAGGGCTGGCTCTGCCCGGGCTGGCCGAGGGAGTTTGGTGGCCTCGGCCTCGGCCCGGCCAAGCAGATCATTTTCACCGAAGAGCTGGAGCGTCACGGCTGCGCCCGCTGCAATGATCACGGCATCATCATGCTGGGGCCGTTGGTCATCAAATACGGCACAGACGCCCAAAAAGCTGATTTCCTACCGAAAATCCTGAGCGGCGAGCATATTTGGTGCCAGGGCTATTCCGAGCCGAATTCGGGCTCTGACCTGGCCTCGCTGCGCACCTCGGCGGTGCTCGATGGCGATGATTACGTGGTCAATGGCCAGAAAATCTGGACCACGCTGGCGCAGGATGCGAACTGGATTTTCCTGCTGGTGCGCACCGATGCCACGGCGAAGAAGCAGGAGGGCATTTCCTTCCTGCTGGTGGATATGAACACGCCGGGCATCACCGTGCGGCCGATCATCAACCTCGAAATGCATGATGAATTCTGCGAGGTGTTTTTCGACAATGTCCGGGTGCCGCGCGCCAATCTGGTGGGCCAGCTCAATAAGGGCTGGGATATGGCCAAGGCGCTGCTCTCCTTTGAGCGCATCTATCTCGGCTCCCCCCGCCAATCCGCCTATGCGCTGACCCGGCTGAAGCAATTGGCCGAGCGCATGGGGGTGTGGGAGGACCCCACCTTCGCCGCCACCTATGCCAGGCACCGCTGTGATCTGGAGGACCTCAAGGCGCTCTATAGCCGCTATGTTGAGGTGCTCAAGCGCGGCCAGCCGCTGGGCGCTGATGTCAGCCAGCTCAAGATCATCCAGTCCGAACTCTTCCAGCGCATCACCGAGACGATGCTGGAGGTGGCGGGCGAATCCGCTGGCCTGATGGAGCCGATGGAGGGCAACCGCAACCTCAACCCCGCCGGGCAATATATCCAGGCCCGGCCGGCGACCATCTATGGCGGCACCAACGAGATTCAGCGCAACATCATCTCGAAGAACGTGCTGGCCCTGCCGTGAAATGGGTTGTCTGGTTTGACGATGGCGCCATCCGCTTCGGCAGTGTCGAAGGCGAGATGGTGCAGCCGCATACAGGAAATTTCTTCGCCGGCCCCACGCCTGATGGGCCGGCGCTCCCGCTGGGTGCCATCACCCCGGCGGGGCCGTTGCGGCCGAGGAATTTCATTGGGCTGTGGAATAATTTCCATGCGTTGACAGAAAAGCAGGGCAATGGCATTCCGGAATTCCCGCTCTATTTTCTGAAATCGCCCAGCAGCATCATCGGCCCTGACGCCACCATCACCCCGCCGCCGGGCTATACTGGCAAAATCCTCTATGAGGGCGAGCTGGGCATTGTCATCGGCCGCAACAACAGCATCTTCGGCTATACCATCGTCAATGATGTGACTGCCCTTGATGTGCTCAACGCCGACCCATCCTTCCCACAATGGGCGCGGGCGAAATCCTTCGGCAGTTTTGGCCCGATGGGGCCTTGCATCGTAACCGATATCGACCTCGCCACTGCCCGGGTGAAGGTCGCGCTGAATGGGCGGGTGCGGCAGGATTACCCGCTGGCCGACATGATTTTTCCGCCCGCGCGGATCGTGGAAATGATCGGCGCAGAGGTGGCGCTGGCGCCAGGGGATGTGATCGCCTGCGGCACCTCGCTCGGCGCGCTGCCCATGCGGCCGGGCATGGTGGTGGAGGTGACGATCGATGGCATCGGCACCCTGCGCAACACCATGGCGGGGGGCGAATAGCGCGCCGCCGCGGGCTGTCCTAACCTGTCTCCGCAGCCTGAAGGACCCCGCCCTTGCCCCAGCTCTACGCTCTCTCCGCCACCGAGATCGCCGCCCGCGTCGCGGCCAGGACCCTCTCCGCCCGTGAGGCGACCGAGGCCGCGCTGGCCCGGATGGATGCGGTCAACCCTGCCATCAATGCGGTGGTCAAGCCGCTGCATGAGGAGGCGCGCGCCGCCGCCGATGCCGTGGACGCCGCCATCGCCCGCGGCGAGACGCCCGGCATCTTGGCCGGCGTGCCCATCACCGTGAAGGTCAATGTCGACCAGGCTGGGCATGAGACCACCAATGGCCTCTCCATCCAGAAGGACCACAAGGCGGAGGCCGATAATCCGGTCATCGCCAATCTGAAGAAGGCGGGTGCCATCATCATCGGCCGGACCAATACCCCGGC
>CAMDJV010000013.1 GCA_945901085.1 Rhodovarius crocodyli
TCGCCATGGTCTTTTGGCAGACCACGCCGACGCGGCCGTGCCCGCAATGCCTGGGCGCGCATCAGCCTTTCGATCTTGTGCAGCCCGCAGCGGAAGCCTGCCGCCAGCACGTCGTGCCAGACCCGCCTGGCGCCATAGGTGCGATCGCTCTCCAGGAAGCTCGACCTCACCTGGGGAGCCATCTTTTCATCCGCCACAGCACGGGTGCTGGGCGGTCGGCTCAGCCAAGCATGAAAGCCCGAGCGTGAGACGCCCAGCGCTGAGCACTGCCAGGCCACCGGCCAGATAGAACGATGCGCAGCGACAAAGGCAAACTTCATATCGCGTCCCTCGCGAAGTACGCCGCGGCCTTTTTTAGGATGTCACGCTCCGCGCGGAGCTTGGCGACCTCTCGGCGAAGACGATCGATTTCCTGCTGTTCGGGCCGCACTTGGCCGTGGCCAGGAAAGGCGTGCCTCGTATCGGCAGCCACGTCCCTCATCCAACGCCGTAAGACACTCTCGGCCACATCCAGGTCGCGCGCCGCCTGCACCACGGCCACACCGCGCTCGGTGACCAATTTCACCGCCTCAAGCTTGAACTCTCGGCTGAACACTCGTCGCTGCATGGAAACCTCCGATACGGTTGGAAAACCTTATCTCGGTGTCCACCAAACCGGCAGCAGGCCGCCACCGGGGATTACAGTGGAGGGGAAGTTCACGGCGATGCTGGTAATGGGCCAGCCTGGGCTTTCAGCGGCAGCGCCCGACACAATCGCTCGGGCGGCGAAGGTGGCGGATAAAGAAACTCCGGGAGGGCAGCGCCCGGGTAGCGCCCTCCCAACTACCTAAGCCCGGGGCACCCGCATCACAAACCGCGCCCCCAGCACCCGCCCCTCGGCATCGCGCCGGTTCTCCGCGCTGATCTTGCCGCGCAGCCCCTCCACGATCTGTTTGCTGATCGAAAGCCCCAGGCCTGAATGCTGGCCGAAGCGTTCGCCGCGCGGGCGTTCGGAGTAGAAGCGCTCGAAGATGCCCTCCAGCTTGGCATCGGGAATGCCGGGCCCTTCATCCTCCACCACGACCTCGATATCGGGCCCAGCGCTGCGGGCGCGCAGCCAGACATGGCCATCGCGCGGGCTGAAGGAGATCGCATTGCCGATGAGGTTGCGGAAGACCTGCACCAGCCGGTCCTCAACGCCCAGCGCCACCAGCGGGCCATCGGGGATTTCGGTCTCCATCAACGGCTCTCCCGCGTTGCGGGTGGTGTTGTGCAGCTCGGCCAGCACGGCAAGGATGGGCTGCACATCCACAGGCTCAGCCACGGTGCGGGAGAGTTCGGCATCAACGCGTGATGAGTCGGAAATATCGCCGATCAGCCGGTCCATCCGCAGCACGTCATTGCCGATGATACCCAAAAGGCGCTTCTGGGCGGAGAAATCCTCCACCCGGCGCAGGGTTTCAATGGCGCTTCGCACCGAGGTCAGCGGGTTCTTCAATTCATGCGCGACATCAGCGGCGAAGCGCTCATTGGCGTCGATCCGGGCCCAAAGCGCCCGGGCGGCCATTTGCAGGTCGCGGGCCAGAATGCCGATCTCATCCTGCCGTTCCAGCAGATTTTCCGGCACGCTGCCCACCCGGCCCTTGCCCTGGCGCATATTGGCCGCGGCGGTGGCGAGTTGCAGGATTGGATTGGCCAGGGTCTGCGCGAGGTAGAGCGAGAGCAGCGTGGTCAGTAACAAGGCCAGCAGGAAGAGCACGAGAACGGAGGCGCGGATTTCGAACAGCCTTTGGTCCACCTCCCGCGCCTCACGGGTCAAAAGCATGATGCCCACGGCCTGGCCGCCGCGCCGGGCAGGCTCTGCCACGCTCACCAGCAGCCGGCCATCGGGGGTGCGGCGGATATAGGGGGTGACGCCGCCTTCGAGCGCCATGCGCAGCTCCTCCCGCCGGTCCGGCCCCAGGGCGGGCTGCCAGTCGAAACTATCAGCGTCGGTGGCGATATCCACCACCACCGGCGTGCGAGCTTGGCGCGGCAGCAGCGCGAGCAGGCGCTCATACAGCCCGGCCAATTGCTCGGAGACGGCGCCGCGCGGGACGGGGGGGGCCAGGGGTTCGGTCACCACCGCACCCCCCGCACCTTCTCGCACGCGGCTATCGGCCACGACCAGGCCGGTGATGTCGAAAAGCCGCGCCTGGGTATTGGGCGAGGGTTCGACCAGCCGGCGCAGCAGTGGGCGGGCGAGCTCGGGCACCAGCACCACACGGTCATTTTCGATGCGCACTGCAGCCTCGCCGATGGCGCCGGCATAAATCCGCGCCTGGGTGCGCATCGCTTCCACATCACCGGCCAGAAGGCCGTTCTGATACTGGTCGAGATAGAGCAGGGCGGCGGCAAGCAGGGCCGGCGGGAGGGCGTTGAGCAGCAGGATGCGGCGCAGCAGCGGGCTGACCCAGCGGCGGCGGCGTGGCGGCTCGGGCAATGCCACGCGGGGTTCGGGCAGAATGGTGCCGTCTGGCATGGGGCTAGCGCTTTGTGTTGTGGCGCAGCTGCAATGCGATGGCGCGGGCCATACATGCATTCATCTGGGCACCGGTGGCGGCAGGCTCCGGGCGCGGTGCGCGCTCCACATCGGGGCCATTGTGGTTGAGCTTCTGCATCGCAGCATCATACAGGCCGGCGGGCGCGAAGTCTCTTGCATAGCGGCGAGCGATGCCGCATGGCCTTCAATGATGGACAAGGCGAATGATCTGGTGGCGCGCGGCGCCGACCGGCACCGGAGCGGCAGGCTGGCGGAGGCGGAGAGCCTGTATCGCCGTGCCTTGCGGTTGGATGCGAACCACCCCGATGCGCTGAACCTGCTGGGTCTGGCAATGCGAAGCCGTGGCGCTCTGGCCGAGGGGCTGGCCCTTTCCGCCCGCGCCATGGCCCTGGCGCCTGACAAGCCACTGATTCTTGCCAATTACGGCGCAGGCCTGGCCGAAGCCGGGCAGCTCGACCAAGCCATCGCGGTGCTGCAGGCCGCACTCGCCCGGGCGCCGGCCGATGCGGTGACCTGGCGCAATCTGGGCCAGGCTCTGGCCGCAAAGGGCGAGGCGCGCGCGGCGCTGGAGCCGCTGTTGACCGCGGCCAGGCTCACCCCCGATATCCCCGATGTCTGGCTGGCCCTGGCCCATGTGCATGCCGATTGCGGCGATCCGGTGGGGGCGCGGGCGGCGGCCACGGCAGCGCTGACCTGCGCCGGGCGCGACCGCGCAGCCGTCGAGCAGGCCCGCTTCATGCTCGCCGCACTGGGCGAGGGCGCGGCACCACCCCGCGCCCCAGCCGGCTATGTGCGCAAGCTCTTCGACCAATTCGCGCCGCGTTTTGATGCCGAGTTGGAAGGGAGGCTGCACTACCGCACCCCGGCTTTGCTGGCGGAGGCGATAGGCGCCGTGCTGCCGGCCAATGCGGCGCTCTCGGTGCTGGATATGGGCTGCGGCACCGGTCTTTCCGGCCTTGCCCTCCAACCCTTCGCGCGGCGGCTGGAGGGGGTGGACCTCTCACCGCGCATGCTCGATGCCGCTCGGGCGCGCGGCATTTACGCCGCGCTGCATGAGGCTGACCTGCTGGCCTTCCTGCCAACGCGCCGCGCCGGCTATGACCTGATCGCCGCCGCCGATGTGCTCAATTATCTGGGCGATCTGACCCCGGTTTTGGCCGCCATGCGCGCCGCGCTGCGCCCCAATGGCGTGGCGGCCTTCAGCCTGGAGACAGGCGAGATTGCACCCTTCGAATTGGCCGAGGGCATGCGCTATCGCCATGCCCCAGCCCATGCCCGCGCATTGGCCGAGGCTGCGGGCTTTACCGTGCTGTCCGAAACCCCGGTCATTTTGCGCGAAGAGCGGGGGCAGCCCGTGGGCGGTATGCTGTTGATCCTACGGTGAGCGTGGCCCGGGGGAGGGCTTTGCCCTCCCCCGATACCCTCACCCACCAGGGGCCAGCGGGCCCCTGGACCGCGGGGCAAAAGCTAGGTTGTGGGACCCCCAAGCTGGCTTTCTCATGGTTTCCAAAGGCCTTTCGGCCCTTGCTGGGGGGAGGTCCGGAGGGGCACAAAGCCTCTCTCCGCTCTGCGCTGGCCCCCTCACGCCAGCGTGGTCAAATCCTGGAACCAATGCTGCGCCTGGGTATAGCCGCGCACGTTGCGGCCGAGCGCCCGCGGGTTGGTGTCATGCACCACGAAGACCAGCAGCGCCTCATCGACTACCTTCTGGTGGACCTGGGCCATGAGACGGTCCACTGCGGTATCGTCGAAGGTGTTCATCGCCTCATCGATCAGCTTGTCCATGGTTTCGTCGCGGTAGCGTGACCAGTTCACCCCGCGCGGGGCGATCTGGTTGGAGTGGAAGAAGCGGATCAGCGCGTAGAGCGGGTCGGAGGTGACATAGGCGACGTTATTGGCGGTGATATTGCCTTGGCGAGCGATATCGCCGGCCGCGCCCTGGCGCCAGGAGGTGTAGCTCACCTCCAATTCCACCACCTGGAAGGTGATGTCGATGCCGATCTCGCGATAGGCGGATTGGATATATTCATTGATCGGCATCGACAGCATCTGCCCCGAGCCGCCGGAGGGCACGAGAAACTTGGTGCGCAGCGGGTTGGCGCGGGAGAAGCCGGCCTCCTGCACCAGGCGGCGCGCGCGGTCCGGGTCATGCGTGACGCGGAAGCTGGGGCTGCCGTACCAGGGCGAGGTGGCATCCACCACGCCGGTGGCGGGTTTGGCCAGACCGTTCATCAGCGCCACGATCTCGTTGCGGTTGATGGCGAGGTTGGCGGCCTGGCGCAGCCGCAGGTCCCGCCAGGGCGACCCCTCGAGCAGGCTGAGGTGATAGTTCCAGACATGCGGGGTGACGTTCTCGCTGATCCGATTGCCGGCGGCGCGCAGCCTGGGCACCAGATCGGGCGAGGGGTACTCGATCAGATCGACCTGGTTGGTCAGCAGGGCGTTGGTGCGGGTGGTCTCCTCGGGTGCCACGACCAGGATCAGCCGGTCCAGCTTCGGCATGCGGGCGGGGTTCCAGTAGCTGGTGTTCTTCACCATCTCGGCGCGCTCGCGCGGGACGAGGCGCGTCAGGCGGAAGGGGCCGGTGCCGGAGGGTTCGCTGGCAAAACGCTCCCAACTGCGGCCCAGGCGCTCATATTGCGTCGGGGATGAGATCAGGAACCACAGCATCTGATAAGGGAAAATACTGTCCACCGTGCGGGTGGTGACTTCCACAGTCATGTCATCCAGTTTGCGATAGCTGGCAACGCTGGGCAGGCGGGGGCGAACCTGGGCGGCCTGGCGGTTGTCGAAATGCGGCGCTTGCGGGTTGAGGACTTTTTCGAAATTCCAGATCACCGCATCGGCGTTGAAGGGCGAGCCGTCATGGAAGGTGACGCCCGAGCGCAGTTTGAAGGTCCATTTCGTGCGGTCAGCCGGGTTGGCGGTCCATTCGGTGGCAAGGCCAGGCACGAGTTTGCCGGGCCGGTCGGCCACATCCATTTCCCAGGCCACCAGCGGGTCATACAGCGTGTAGCCGGTGAACTGATAGGCGCCGGCGCCGCGGTCTGGCTGGCCCGTGGTCTGCGGGATATCGGCCATGGAGATGGCATAGCGCAGCACGCGCTCTTGTTGGGCAGCGGCGGGGGCGATTGCACCGGCGCTGGGCAGCAGGGTGGCAGAGGTGCCGGAGGCGGCCAGCATGTCGCGGCGGGAAAGCGTCATTGGGGTATCCGTCTGCTTGAGGTCGGGTGGCGTCGCGGCGGGCTGGCGAGCGCCTTGGGCGATCGTGCTTGCAATTTGGGTGCCACTGCGCGAAGCCGGACCCATGAGGATGCCTCGCTCCCTGATCATCGCGCTCATGACCTGCCTTGCTGCCGCGATGGGGCAGGCGCAGCCAGGCGCGCCGATTATCCCTCCGGTGACTGCGTCGCCCATGCCGGGCCTGCCCAGCTTCGCCGATCTGGTGGCACGGGTGCGCCCGGCGGTGGTCACCATCACCGCCACCGCGCCGGCCGAAGCCTCGGCGCAGCAGACACCCGCCCGGCAGCTGCGCCCCATGCTGCGGCGCGAGGGGCAGACCCGGCCTGTGCAGGCGCTGGGCTCAGGCTTTCTGATCGATGCCATGGGCACCATCATCACCAACAATCATGTGGTGAGCGGCGCGCTGGCCGTCTCGGTCACGCTGGATGATGGGCGGCATCTGCCGGCGCGTCTGGTCGGCAGCGACCCTTGGACTGATCTGGCGGTGCTGCGCATCGATGCCGGCTCGCCGCTGCCCTGGCTCAGCCTGGGGGCTTCCGAAACCCTGCGGCCGGGGGATTGGGTGGTGGCCATGGGCAACCCCTTTGGCCTTGATGGCACGGTCACTGCCGGCATCGTCTCAGCCCGGGGCCGCAATATCGGCCAGGGGCCTTATGACGATTTCATCCAGATCGATGCGGCGATCAACACCGGCAATTCCGGCGGGCCACTCTTTGCCACTGATGGCCGGGTGGTGGGGGTCAATAGCGCGATCTATTCGCCCAGCGGCGGCAGTGTGGGGATCGGCTTTGCCATTCCGGCAGATTTGGTACGAGAGGTGGTGGCGGCCTTGCTGGCCAATGGCCGGGTGGAGCGCGGTTTCCTCGGCGCCACCTCGCAGCCGCTCACACCGGCCCTGGCCGCGGCGCTGGGCATGCCGGGCGTAGCCGGCGCGCTGATCGATGATGTGGTGCCGCGCGGCCCCGCCGCCCGCGCCGGGCTGCAGCCGGGCGATGTGGTGACGGCGGCCGATGGTGCGCCGGTGGCCGATGCGCGGGCGCTGGCGCGCATCGTGGCGCGAAGCCGGCCCGATGCCGTGCTTTCGCTGACGGTGCAGCGCGATGGCGCCAGCCAATACATGCTGGCGCGGATCATTCCCGGCCCGGAGACGGCCAACCGCCCGCCCGCGCTGCCCGAGGGCCGCGGCCCGCGCTTTGGGATGACCTTGACGGCGCTGACAGATGCCCTCCGGCGCGAGGGCCGCATCCCGCGAGAGGCACGCGGCGCAGTTATCACTGCGGTGGCTCCCAATGGCGGCGCTGCCCTGGCGGGCGTGCAGCAGGGCGATGTGCTGGTGAGCATTGGCGGCCATGAGGTGGTGGACCCTGCCTCGGCGCTGGCGCTGATGCGGCAGGCCTGGCCGAATGCCACCGTGTTGCGGGTGCTGCGCAACGGCGCGGGGCTTTACCTGGCGCTGCCTGCCCTGTGAGATATGCATTTGCGCCATGGCGGCGCCCTTGCTGCGGTGCTGGAGCAGGCCGAGACGATGATTCAGCGTTTTCGGCGATTCCGCCGCAACGCATCATGCTCTAGGCTTCGGCCATGGATGAAAAAACCGCAGAAACCCTCGCTATCGCCGCCGGCCTTGAAAAGGCCTGGGCGAATCATCGCGCCGATGTGCTCGATGCCCTGGCCACCCTTGCCGCGCATAAGGCCAATCTGCCCCGCGCGACAAATGCCGCGGTGGAACCGGTGCCGGCCTATAGGCTGGCGCCCCGCCGATGAGCGCGCATAGCCTCTCCCTGGCCGAGGCCAGCCGCCGCATCGCCGCCAAGACCCTCTCACCCAGCGAATTGCTGGATGATTGCCTGGCCCGCATCGCCGAGGTCGAGCCGCGGCTGAATGCCTGCATCCGCCTGATGGAGGATGATGCCCGCGCCGCCGCCCGCGCGCTCGACAATGAGGCCCCGCGCGGCCCGCTGCATGGCATCCCCATCGGGGTGAAGGACATTATCGACATCGCCGGCCTGCCCAGCACCTGCCATTCCGCCCAGCGGCTGGACCATATGGCCACGGCGGATGCGGCGGTGATCACCCGGCTGCGCGCTGCCGGCGCGGTGTTTCCGGCCAAACTTGCCACGCATGAATTCGCCATTGGCGGCCCGGCCTTCGACCTGCCCTTTCCGCCGGCGCGCAACCCGTGGAACCGTGACCATCATCCGGGTGGGTCTTCCTCCGGCTCGGGTGCGGCGGTGGCGGCGCGCATGCTGCCTGGGGCGCTAGGGACGGATACTGGCGGTTCGGTGCGCCATCCCGCCAGCCATTGCGGGCTGGTCGGCCTCAAGCCGACCTATAATCTGGTGCCGCGCGACGGGGTGTTTCCGCTGGCCTTTTCGCTTGACCATGTCGGGCCGCTGACCCGCACGGTGGAAGATTGCGTGCTGATGCTGGGCGTGATGGCCGGTGGTGACTTCGCTGGCGGTCTGACCAAGGGGCTGAAGGGCCTGCGCATCGGCTATGTCCGCCACTTCCACGAAATCGACCAGCCGGCCGACCCGGAAATGGCGGCTGCGCTGGATGAGGCGGCGCGCGTGATGGTCGCCGAGGGTGCGATCATTACCGACATCAGCCTGCCGCCGCTGCAACAATTCGCCGCGGTGAACCGCACCATCCTCTATGGCGAGGCCGGGGCCATCCATGAGCATTGGCTGAAGAACAGCCCGGAAAAATACGCCGGCGTCACCCGTCGCCGCCTGCTGCCGAGCCAATTCGTCTCGGCGGCCGACTATGTGCAGGCGCAGCGCCGCCGGGGCGAGATGGTCGCCGCCGTGCAGGAGGCCTTCACCCAGGTGGACCTGCTGCTCACTGCCAGCAGCATGGACCCTGCCTGCCGGATCGACGACACGCCAACGGTGGAGCGCACCTATCCCCGCCAGGCGCGCACCCCGTTCAATGTCACCGGCCACCCGGCAGTGACGATCATGAACGGGCTGCACAGCAGCGGCCTGCCGCTGAGCCTGCAATTGGTGGCGCCGGCCTTCGAGGAGGCGCTGCTGCTGCAGGCCGCCGCCGGCTATGAGCGTGCGGCGCCCTGGAAGGACTTGGCGCCCAACCCGTGAGCCTGTTGGTGGTGGTGGGTTTTTCGGCCGAGGCGGCGTTGTTGCCGCCGGGCACCGCTGTGCTGAACGCGGCGGCAAATCCTCAGAAACTCGCCGCTGCTCTGGCTGAATTGCGTCCCTCGGCGGTGCTGAGCTTTGGCATTGCCGGCGGCCTGGACCCGGCGCTGCGGCCGGGTGCGCTGCTTGTGGCGCGCGCGGTGGTGGCTGAGGCGCGCTGGCCCGCCCATGCCGGTTGGAGCGCCGCTTTGGCTGCCGCCACCGGCGCTGCCATGGTCGATATGGCCGGTGCCGAGCGGGTGATCGCCACCCCAGAGGAGAAGGCGGCACTCCATAGGGATACCGGCGCCTCCGCCGTGGATATGGAAACTGCGGTCATTGCCCGCTCTGGCATACCCTTTGCCGTGCTGCGCGCCGTGGCCGATACCGCCGATGAAACCTTGCCCCCGGCTGCGGCCGAGGGTTTGGACGAGGCCGGCAACCCTGCGCCCTGGCGGGTGATGCGCGCCCTGCTGCGCCGGCCAGGGGATTTGCCGGGGGTGGTTCGCATGGGCCTGCGCAGCCAGGCTGCGCTGCGGGCCCTGCGGGCTGTCGCCGCCCAGGCCTTGCGCCCGCCGCCTGGTTAGGGCGCTTCGCCCAGGCCCTGCTCGCGCCACATCTTGAGCAGCCCATAGCCCACCGCCAACAGAGCGGGCCCGACGAAAAGTCCCAAGAAGCCGAAGGCGATGATCCCCCCGAACACGCCCAGGATGATGAGCGTGAGTGGCATGGCGCTGCCACGGCTGATCAGCAGCGGGCGGACAATATTATCGCCGAAGGACACCGTAATGCCCACAACGATCATGAAAATCGCCCAGACCGAATGATCCTGCCCGAACAACCACCAGGCGGAACCCGCCCAGATCGGGATCATGGCGGGGGCCAGAATCTGCGTGACGGAGAAGACGAAGGTCAGAAAGGCCAGCACCAACGCTCCAGGGACCCCGGCAATCGCCAGCCCTAGCCCTAAAATGACCGCCTGCAGCAAGGCCGTGCCGATCACGCCCCAGGCGACGCCGCGCACCGCACCGCCCGCCTCGTCCACCATCGCCGCTGCTGCTGGGCCGCCGATGCGGCCGAATATGTCGCGCAGGGCATGCGCCATCTCGCTGCCATTGGCCCAGAACATGGCGGTGACGATGAGCGAGAGCAGGATCTGCAGCACGCTCTCCACCAGCCCCTGGCCCAGATTGACCAGCAAGCGGGTGATCTGGCCCGACCAGGGCGCGATCAAGGCGCTGATATCGCCCTGCGCCGCCTGCAGGCGCGGCCAATATTCCTGCACATAGCCCTTCACCACCGGAATGGAGGTCAGCAGCGATGGCGGGTCGGCGGGCGCCTGGGCCAATGTCGCGCGCAAGCGCTGGGAGAGGCTGGCGATCTGTTCGGGCAAGATGGGCGCGAAGAGGATGACAGGCAGCGCCACCACCAGCAGCACCAGCAGCAGCATCCCCGTGGCCGCCTGTGCCGGGCTGAGCCCCGCACGCACCACGGCCTGGCGCAGCGGCCAGGTGGCAATGGTGACGAAGGCGCCGAACAGGATGGCCATGGCAAAGGGCTGGAGCACCCACAGGACGCCAATGACCAGCAGGGCAACCAAGCTCAGCGCCAAAGCGCGCTCGATGATCACCCGGGTATGGCCGTGGCCGGTGGGGATGGGTGTCTCCATGAAACGCCGGCTCCGTAGCAATGAGTTTGTGCGGCTCAACAAATCACGAATGGGTGGCTTTGCGAAGCCAATCACAAATTGGACATTTGGCGAATAAACTCGCCGCGAAGGCTGCTGAATGCAGCCTCAGGCAGTTTTGGGCCGCCGCGGGGCTGTGTTGCTGCGGTGGGAAGCCGTTTTTGGCCGATTCATCTTTTGGTGAGGCTTTTCGAGGATAAGTGTAGACATGATTTCGCTCAGCAGCCTTTCGGCCTTCTCGCAGGAGGCCTCCCGTATCCGACCTGGCCAGGGCGTGGACGCGCCCCGGCCGGTGCAGCCCGTCAATGGCAAGCCTGTCGAAGGGGCGGGTGCCGGTGATGCGTCGGCCAAGGAGGCATCCACCCCGCAGCGCCTCTTGGGCAGCGTGCCGCCCATGCCCGATCGGCCATTGCCGCGGGGCTCCTTGCTCGATCTGAAAGTATAGGCGGAGCGTTCCTGCAGCGCTGGGCTTGGGTTATCCCGTTGTAATGCCCTGACCACGCGTCGCCTATCTCGCGGCCGCCGCGCTGCATGCCCAACCCGGCCATGCAGCGCCCAAGTTTTGCGCGATGGAAAAGCGCCTCTTGCCGCCGGTTTAGAGCTTGCCGAACAGCGCCGCAGTGTCGCTCATCCGGTTGGAGAAGCCCCACTCATTATCGTACCAACCCATCACGCGGACCATGCCACCATTGTCCAGGCTTTGGGTCTGGGTGGCGTCGAAGGTGCAGCTGGCGGGGTTGGTGTTGAAGTCGATGCTGACCAGCTGCTCGGTCGTATAGTCGAGAATGCCCTTCAGCTCGCCTTCCGAGGCCTTCTTCAGCGCTGCATTCACCTGCTCCTTGGTCACGCCCGCGGTCTTGAGGTTCACATCCAGCGACACCAGCGAGACATTGGGGGTGGGCACGCGAATGGCCGTGCCATCCAGCTTGCCGGCCAGGGCGGGCAGCACCAGGCCCACGGCCTTGGCAGCACCGGTGCTGGTCGGGATCATGCTCACGGCTGCCGCGCGGGCGCGGCGCAGGTCCTTATGCAGTGTGTCCACCGTGTTCTGGTCACCGGTATAGGCGTGGATGGTGACCATATAGCCGCGCTCAATGCCGAATTCCCGGTTCAGGATATAGGCCATGGGGGCGAGGCAATTGGTGGTGCAGCTGGCATTGGAGATGACCGTCATATCGGCGGTCAGCGTCTTCTCATTCACGCCATAGACGATGGTGGCATCGGCATTGTCACCCGGTGCCGAGATGATCACCTTGCGCGCACCGGCAGTGATGAGGGCCGAGGCCTTTTCCTTGCTGGTGAAGATGCCGGTGCATTCCATGGCGACATCAACGCCCTGGAAGGGCACCTTGGCCGGGTCACGCTCGGCGCTGACCACGATGGGGCCATAAATGCGGCCATGGCGCTTGATGGTGATGGCCTGGCCATCCACCGTCACCTCGCCATCGAAGCGGCCATGCACGGTGTCATACTTGAACAAATGGGCATTGGCCTCGACCGAGCCCAGATCATTGATGGCGACGCATTCCACATCGGTGCGCCCGCTCTCGATCATCGCGCGCAACACCAGGCGGCCGATGCGCCCGAAGCCGTTGATGCCAATTTTCACGCTCATAGCCTTACCCCTTTTGTCGCGGAATGTGTCGGTGCAGCGAGCCTGGCCCGCAAGCATGCCAATTCATCTGGTATCCAGCCTCATTATTGCGGCCATAACACCAATTTAGCATTTCCAGAATGTTACCATAGGCGGCGCGCTCGCCACAGGCCTGCCATGTCGGCTGCTGGTCGCCTGAGCCGCCGCGGCAGCGACCATTCGCCTCACTTGCGAGGCGGATGATGGTCTGCGGGTTCAAAGCCTGCGCCCAGGCGGGCAGGGCGAGGCAGGCCAAAACCAGGATCGCACGCATTCACGCCACTCGTTTTTTGACCGCCGCAACCACCGCTGCGGGCGTGATGCCAAAATGCTCGAACAGCTTATCGGCCGGGGCGGAGGCGCCGAAGCCGGTCATGCCAATGAAGATCCCATCGGCGCCGATCAGGCTGTCCCAGCCGAAGCGCACCGCGGCCTCTATGCCCACGCGCGGCGCGGCGCCCAGGGTTTCGGCCTGATATTCGGCGCTTTGTTGGGCGAAAAGCTCCCAGCAGGGCAATGACACAACGGCGACAGCGATGCCCTCCTCGCGCAGCAGCGCCTGGGCTGTTATCGCCAGCGAGACCTCGCTGCCGGTGGCGATCAGCGTGGCCTGGCGGGCGCCATCCGCTTCGGCGATCACATAGCCGCCGCGGGCAGAACGGTTCTCGCCGGCATCGCTGCGCAGCGCGGGCAGGGCCTGCCGGCTCAACGCCAGCACCGAGGGGCCATCGGCGCGGCGCAGCGCCATTTCCCAGCATTCCGCCGTTTCCATCGCATCCGCCGGGCGGAAGAGGAAGGTATTGGGCATGCAGCGCAGCGAGGCCAGGATTTCGACCGGCTGATGCGTCGGCCCATCCTCGCCCAGCCCGATGCTGTCATGCGTCAGCACATGGATGGCGCGCGTGCCCATCAGCGCGGCCAGCCGCAGGGATGGCCGCAGGTAATCGGCGAAAATCAAAAAAGTGCCGGAATAGGGAATGATGCCGCCATGCAGCGCCATGCCGTTCATCGCGGCGGCCATGCCATGTTCGCGCACGCCCCAATGGATGTAGCGCCCGGCATAATCGCCCGGGCGCATGGCCGGGATGCCCTTCACATCGGTGTTGTTCGAACCAGTGAGGTCGGCCGACCCGCCGATCATTTCGGGCACCGAGGGCACCAGCGCGTTCAGCGCCTGCTGGCTGGCGATGCGGGTGCCGATTTTGGGTTTGCTCTCGGCAATCGCAGCGCGATGGGCGTTGAGCGCATCGGCCCAGCCCTCGGGCAGGCGCCCGGCCATGGCGCGTTCGAATTCGGCCTTTTGCGGGTGGCGGGCCAGGCGTTTAAGCCAGGAGCGGCGTGCGCCGCCGCCCCGGCTGCCGGCCTTTTCCCAGGCGGCCTTGATGTCTTCAGGGATGTCGAAGGGCGGGTGGTTCCAACCCATGGCCGCGCGCGCGCCGGCGATTTCCTCGGCCCCCAGGGGCGCGCCGTGGCTGCCCGCCGTGCCGGCCTTCTTGGGGGCAGCAAAACCGATGATGGTGCGGCAGGCGATCAGCGTTGGTTTACGGCTGCGCAGCGCATAACCCATGGCGCCCAGCAGTGCCGAGGGGCTGTGGCCATTCACCCGCTTCACCGCCCAGCCATAGGCCTGGAAGCGCTTCAGCACGTCCTCGGTGAAGGACAATTCGGTGCCGCCATCGATGGAAATGCCGTTATCGTCCCAAAGCACGCAGAGCTTATCGAGGCGGTAATGGCCGGCCAGCGAGGCGGCCTCGTGCGAAATTCCCTCCTGCAGGTCACCATCGGAGGCGATGACCCAGGTGCGGTGATCTACCAGCGACTTGCCGAAGCGTGCCGCCAGATGCCGCTCGGCCAGGGCCATGCCCACGGCGGTGGAAATTCCCTGGCCCAGCGGCCCCGTGGTCATTTCAATGGCGGGATGCTCGCCACGCTCGGGGTGGCCGGCGGTCACGCTGTGGAGCTGGCGAAAATTGCGGATGTCGTCCATCGACATGCCGGCATGCCCGCTCAGGTGCAGCAGGGCATAGAGCAGCATGGAGCCATGCCCGGCCGAAAGCACGAAACGGTCGCGATCCGGCCAGGTGGGGTCGGCCGCATCGTATTTCAGCATGCGTGACCAGAGCGCGGTGGCGGCATCGGCCATGCCCATCGGCATGCCCGGATGGCCGGAATTGGCCTTCTGCACCGCATCCATGGCCAGGACCCGGATGGCATCGGCCATCCGTCTCTCCTCGGTCACCGGCAGCGCGAGTAGCGCGGCCTGGGCGGCCAGGGCGGGGTTGGAATCGGAGATGGGTGCGGTGCTGGCCAAAATCGGTTCTCGCTGGGACGTGCGGTTTGTCTAGCGGCGGGGGGCGCTGGGGGCAATGCCGAGGGGGCAGAGCCGCCATGCTGGCTGGTTCCAACTGATGATTTGCGGCGGCAGTCACCTCTGACATAACAGTGTGATGAGACAAGCCATCCTCCACCGTGTTCCCATGCGCCACCCAGGCGACGTCTCCGGCGTCGAGGCGCTCTTCGATGCTGGCCTGCCGCCGGGTCAGGTCCTGGCCATCCTTGGCAAGACCGAGGGCAATGGCTGCGTGAATGATTTCACCCGCGCCTATGCGGTGCAGGCGCTGCAGCACATGCTGGCGCGGCGCGGCGGCCGGCCGGATGTGGCCATGGTGATGTCTGGGGGCACCGAGGGCGGGCTTTCGCCGCATTTTCTGGTGTTTGCGGTGGGCGAGGGGCCGGCGGCGCCGGGTGGGCGCCTGGCCATGGGCGCGGGTTTTACCCGTGAATTCCGGCCCGAGGAGATGGGCCGCATGGCGCAGGTGGCGGCGACCGCCCAGGCCGTCCGTGCCGCCATTGCCGAGGCTGGCATCACCGAGGTGCATTACGTCCAGGTCAAATGCCCGCTGTTGACCTCCGAGCGCATCGCCGATGCCCTGGCCCGTGGCGAGACGGTGGCGACGCATGACACCTATCATTCCATGGGCCTCTCGCGCGGCGCTTCGGCGCTCGGCGTGGCGCTGGCCCTGGGCGAGGTGGCGAGCGTGACGGATGCCGATATCGGTGCTGACACGGCCAAATTCTCCGGCGTGGCCAGCGCCTCGGCCGGGGTGGAATTGCTCTGCAACGAGATTTTGGTGCTGGGCAATTCGCCGCATTGGGGCGGGGATTTGCGTATTTCCCACGCGGTGATGCGTGATGGCATTGATTTCCCGGCCGTGCAGGCGGCTTTGCGCGATGCGGGCTTTGCCGCCCAGGGCCAACTTTCGCCCGAGGATGAGGCAAGGGTGCTGGCCGTGCTGGCCAAGGCCGAGCCCTCCACCACCGGCCGCATCCGCGGTGCCCGGCACATCATGAATGATGACAGCGACATCAACGCCACCCGCCACGCCCGCGCTTTGGTGGGCGGCGTGATCGCGGCGGCGGTGGGGCGGACGGAGCTTTTCGTCTCCGGCGGCGCGGAGCATCAGGGGCCGGATGGCGGCGGGCCTGTTGCCGTGATCGCCAAGGTTCTAGGCTAGCGGCATGCTCCCTTTCCACTCGCTCTATCGCCACGGTTTTGTCAGGGCGGCGCTGTGTGCCCCGGTGCTGGCGCTGGCCCATCCGCGCGCCAATGCAGAGGCCACCATCGCCATGGCGCGCGAGGCGGCGGGTGATGGCGCGGGCCTGGTGCTGTTCCCCGAAATGGGCCTCTGCGGCTATTCCACCGAGGATCTGCTGCTGCAGGCCGCCATGCTGGATGCGGTGGAGGCGGCGGTGGCCCGCGTGGCGGAGGCCACTGCCGATCTGCGGCCCTTGATCATGCTGGGCGCGCCGCTGCGGTTGGGGCATTCGGTGTTCAACTGCGCCGTGGTGCTGCATCGGGGCCGGGTGCTGGGGGTGGTGCCCAAATCCTTCCTGCCGAATTACCGGGAATTCTACGAAAAGCGGCAGATCGCCCCTGCCGCCGCCGCCCCGGCGCGGGAGATCAGGCTGGCTGGTCAGACGGCGCCTTTCGGCACTGATCTTATTTTTGCTGCGAGTGATGTGGCTGATTTCATTGCCCATGTGGAGATCTGCGAGGATCTCTGGGCGCCGGTGCCGCCCTCCATCGCCGGCGCTTTGGCCGGGGCCACGGTGCTGTGCAACATGTCAGGCTCGCCCATCACGGTGGCCAAGGGCGAGGACCGGCGGGTGCTCTGTGATGCACAATCCCGCCGGGCCATCGCCGCCTATCTCTACACCGCCGCAGGGCAGGGCGAATCCACCACCGATCTGGCCTGGGATGGCCATCTGCAAGCCTTTGAATATGGTGAAGAATTAGGCCAGAGCAGCCGCTTTGCCGATGGCCCGCAGATGCTGAGCGTGGACATTGATGTCGAGCGTCTGGCGCAGGAGCGCAGGCGTGTGGGCACCTTTCGCGATGGCGCCATGGCCGCGCCGGCTGCCTTTCGCACCGTCGAATTCACCCTCGACCCGCCGGCGGAGGAATTGCCACTGCGCCGCCTCATCCCGCGCTTTCCTTATGTGCCAGATGCCCCAGCGCGGCTGGACCAGGATTGCTTCGAGACCTGGAATATTCAGGTGGCCGGCCTGCTGACCCGGCTGCGAGCGACGGGGTTGCAGAAGCTGGTCATCGGCGTCTCCGGTGGGCTTGATTCGACCCAGGCGCTCATCGTGGCGGCGCGCACCATGGATCGGCTGGGCCTGCCGCGACACAACATCATCGGCGTGACCATGCCGGGCTTCGCTACCTCTGAGGGGACTAAATCCAGCGCCTGGGCACTGATGCGCGGCCTGGGCGTGGATGCGCGGGAGGTGGATATTCGCCCGCTCTGCACGCAAATGCTGTCAGATCTCGGCCATCCCGGCCCGCCGGTTTATGACGTGACCTTTGAGAATGTGCAGGCCGGGCTGCGGACGGATTATCTGTTCCGTCTGGCCAATCACTCCGGCGGCCTGGTGGTGGGCACGGGTGATTTGTCAGAGGCGGCGCTGGGCTGGTGCACCTATGGCGTGGGCGACCATATGTCGCATTACAACGTCAATGCATCTCTACCCAAGACGCTGATTCAGCACATGATTCGTTGGGCCATCGCCACCGCGCAATATGATGCCGCGGTGGGGGCGGCACTCGAAAAGATCCTGGCCACCGAAATAAGCCCCGAACTGGTGCCGCCCGATGCGGTGACGGGTGCGGTGCAAAGCACCCAAGCCGTTATTGGGCCTTATGAGCTGCAGGATTTTCACCTCTTCTACACGCTGCGCTGGGGCTTTCGGCCCTCCAAGGTGGCGTTTCTGGCGCTGAGCGCCTGGGGGGAACGCGAGCGTGGCGAATGGCCCCCCGGGGTCACCGAGCAGAACGCCTATGCGCTGCCGGAGATCAAAAAATGGCTGGCGGTGTTCCTGCGGCGGTTTTTTGCCACCAGCCAGTTCAAGCGCAGCGCGGTGCCGAATGGGCCGAAGATTTCTTCCGGCGGCTCGCTGAGCCCGCGCGGCGATTGGCGCGCACCCTCGGATTCGCTGGCCGATGCCTGGCTGGAGGAATTGGCCAAGGCGGTGCCTTGATGCGCGGCGGGCCTATTCGGCCCGAATACCGAGCCTGCGGATCAGCGGCAGAATGACCTCGCGCTGCTCGCGCAGCAGGGCGGCGAAGGCATCGGGCCCGCGCGGCTCGGGTTCCAGGCCAATCTGTTCCAGCTTTTCGCGCACCGCGGGCATGGCCAGGATTGCGGTGAGCTCCGTGACCAGCCGCTCCACGATGGGGGCGGGGATATTGGCTGGCCCCATGATGCCGTTCCAGCCGCCAATGCCATAGCCAGGCAGCCCGGCCGCCTCGGCCAGGGTGGGCAGGCCGGGTAGCAAATTGGTGAGGCGCGGTAGGCTATGCCCCAAAGCACGCAGCGCGCCCTGGCGCACCAGCGACCAGGCGCCGGCCGGGGTTTCTATGGCATAATCAACCGTGCCGCTCATCAGCGCGGCCATGGCGGCGGTGCTGCCCTGGAAGGGGACATGCAGCGTGTCCAGCTCGGCGCGGGCATTGAACACCGCTGTCACCAAATGCTGTGAGCCGCCCACGCCAGAGGAGGCGAAGCTATATTTTCCCGGATTGGCCCGCAGAAGGTCCACGAATTCGCGCGCATTGGCGGCGGGGAACTGGCTGCGCACCACGAGAATATAGGGCGAGATGCCAAGGCCCAGGATGGGGGTGAAATCACGCTCCGGGTCATAGGGCGTGCGCTGGACCATGGGCACGAAGGTGATTGGCCCGCCCGAGGCGGAGAGCAGGGTATAGCCATCGCCAGGGGACTTCGCGACGGCATCGGCCCCGATCGTGCCGCCGGCGCCAGGGCGGTTCTCCGGGACCACGGTTTGGCCCAGGCGTTCGCCCAGATGCTGCGCGATGAGCCGGCCTATCAGGTCGGTGGCTTGGCCGGGCGGCCAGGGGATGACCATGCGCAATGGCCGGTTGGGCCAGGCAGCCTGGGCGGAAGCGGGGCGCGCCAGCGCAATGGCGGGCAAGGCGAGGGCCGTGCGGCGGTTGAACATGGCTTTGTCCTTGGACGGTGTTGTTTTGCCGGATGCTGAACCATCCTTGCGTTATTGGCCACTGGTTAAAAGAAGGGCTGCTGAGCCCTGGCACGGCTTTGCAGTCTCGCAGTTTGAGGCTCTAGGCAGCCCAGAAATCCCTGCCTACACTGCCCGATGAAAGCGCTTTCGCGCATCGCTGAGAGTCAAAAATCCATCCACGTCTTGGGTGGATGCACGGTGAGGAAACGAAAAATGGCCATCAGTCCCGCGGGCGGGTCGCGCCCGTCCCATGCATGCCGCTCACCGGAGGTTCGCGCCGGTGAATAGTTTTCATGCCCTGAAGGATCGCATCGCGATCGTGGGTGTCGGCAATACGCCCTATGGCAATTTTCCCGAGATTGATGATTACGGGCTTGGCGCGCGCGCCTTCCGCAATGCCGTTGAAGATTGCGGCATTGAGAAGGACAAGATCGACGGCCTGCTGGTCTGCCGCGTGCCGCAATATGCCCGGATGGGTGAAATCCTGGGGCTGAACCCGCGCTGGACCATCCAGATGCCGCCGCATGGCCGCATGTCGGGCATGGCGATCATTGAGGCCGCGGCCGCGCTCGAGGCTGGGCTGTGCGATTACGCGGCGCTGATCTATGCCAATATCGGCCGCTCGCGCCGGGTGAATTATGGTGGCGAGGAAAGCCCCGGCGTGTGGGACCCCTGGGGCTTCACCTCCCCAGGTGCGGCGCATGCGATGATGTTCCAGCGCCACAGCGCCCTCTATGGCACCACCACGCGGCAATTGGCCGAAGTCTCGGTGGCGTTTCGCCACCATGCCTGCCTGAACCCGGCCGCGGTGATGAAGCAGCCGATCACGATCGATGATCACGAGGCGGCGCGGCCGATCACCGAGCCGCTGCGGCTGCTCGACTACTGCCTGATCAATGATGGTGCCGTGTGCATCATCATGACCACCAAGGAGCGGGCGCGGGACCTGAAGAAGAAGCCGGTGATGATCTCCGGCATCGGTGCCCGCGAGGCCTATACCACCAGTTCCATCGGCAATTTCGATCTGAACTTCTGGTATGACGAAATGCGTGACGTCGCCTCCCAGGCCTATGGCATGGCGGGCGTTGGGCCCTCCGATGTCGATGCGCTGATGTGCTATGACAATTTCAGCCCGACGGTGCTGTTCAGCCTCGAAGGCCTTGGGTTTTGCAAGCAGGGCGAGTCCGGCAGCTTTGTGGAAGGCGGCACGCTCAAGCTGGGTGGCAAGCTGCCAACCAACACCGATGGTGGCCATCTCTCCAATTCCTACATGCAGGGCTGGGCCCTCAATATCGAGGCGGTGCGCCAGATCCGCGGCGAATGCGAGGCCCGCCAGGTGAAG
Organism: Rhodovarius crocodyli; assembly: GCA_945901085.1. Taxonomy (GTDB): domain Bacteria; phylum Pseudomonadota; class Alphaproteobacteria; order Acetobacterales; family Acetobacteraceae; genus Rhodovarius; species Rhodovarius crocodyli_A. The sequence goes on from CAMDJV010000013.1 coordinate 20,104, forward strand.
AATGCCCAGGTGGTCCAGTATTGCGGCGCGACGCCTTGCTCGCGCTCGATCATCTATACGCCAGGTTGAAGGAGCTTCCGATGCAAACCGCCATCGCTGCCAAGCCGCGCCCGAAGATTGACAATGTCTCCAGGGGTTTTTGGGACAATGCCCGTGCCGGCAAGCTCTCCATCCAGGCCTGCCGGGCCTGTGGCCATTCGCATTTTCCCGGCTCCCCGGTCTGCCCCAAATGCCTCTCTGAGGATCAGGTCTGGGCAGAGGTTTCCGGCAAGGGCAAGCTGCTTTCCTGGGTGCGCTTCCACCGCGCCTATTGGGACAGTTTTCGTGACGACCTGCCTTATATCGTCTGCCTCGTCGGCCTCGATGAGGGGCCGCTGCTGGTGAGCAACCTCGTGGGAGTTGAGCCCGAGCAGATCACCATCGGCGCCGCCGTCGAGGTGGTGTTCGAGAAGGTGGATGATGAATTGACGCTGCCTAAATTCCGCATCTGCGACTGACAGGCCCAAGCAAGGCGCGGGACAGCGCCGGGGCTACAAAGGGAGAAGATCAATGAAGCGCTTCATTCTGATGGTGGCCCTGTTGCTGGGCCTGGCCGTGCCGGGGATTGCCATCGCGCAGGACCGTGCGACGACGCTGCGCGTGGTGGTGCATGCCAATCTGCAGATTCTTGATCCGGTCTGGACCACCGCCTTCATCACCAATCGCCACGCCTATCTGATCTACGACACACTCTACGCCATGAATTCGCGCTTCGAGCCGTTGCCGCAAATGGCCGAGGGGCACGAGGTGCTGGAGAATGGCCTCGTCTATCGGATCAAACTCCGCGAAGGACTTCGCTTCCATGATGGCTCGCCGGTGCGGGCGGCAGATGCCGTGGCCTCGCTGCGGCGCTGGATGGCGCGCGACGCGATGGGCCAGCGCTTGGGCTCGGTGACGAGCGCCATCGAAGCCACCGATGAGCGGACCTTCGAGATCCGGCTGCGCGAGCGTTGGGGCTTGGTGATCGAAACCCTGGCCAAAGCCTCCACCCCCGCCTTCATCATGCCTGAGCGCATTGCGATGACGCCGCCCAATACGCAGGTGACGGAGACGATCGGTTCGGGCCCCTTCATCTTCGTGCGCGATGAGTGGCGGCCGGGCAACCGCGTGGTCTATCGCCGCAACCCCGATTACGTGCCGCGGGCCGAGCCGGCCGATTATATGTCCGGCGGCAAGCGGCCGCTGATGGAGCGCATCGAGTGGCTCTATATCCCCGACCAGAACACCGCGCTGGCGGCGCTGAATGCGGGTGAGATCGACTATTACGAGGCGCCGCCGCTGGATTTCATCGCCAGCATGGAGCGCAACCGCAATATCCGCATCGTCAGTATCGATACGCTCGGCACCCAGGGGCTGATCCGGCCGAACCACCTCTTCCCGCCCTTCAACGACCCGCGGGCGCGCCAGGCGCTGGCGCATCTGGTGCGGCAGGAAGACTATATGCGGGTGGTCGTGGGCAATCCGCGCCTCTATCAGAATTTCTGCGGCGCCTTCTTCCAATGCGGGTCGGGCAATGACACCGCCGTGGGCAGCGAGGCTTTCATGCGGCCCAATATCGACCGCGCGCGGGAATTGCTGCGCGAGGCCGGCTATAATGGCGAGCGCATCGTGGTGATGCAGCCCACCGACCGGGCGCAGTACAATGCCGCCACCATGGTGCTGGTGCAGAGCCTGCGCCGGGCGGGCGTGAATGTGGATGTCCAGGCGATGGATTGGAGCACGCTTCTCTCGCGCCGGGCCAGCCGCAACCCGCCGGAGCAGGGCGGCTATCACCTCTTCATCACCACCCATGGCGGGCCGGATACCGCAGCACCGGTCTCAAACATCTGGTTCAACTCGCGCTGCGAGCGGGCCAATCCCGGCTGGGCCTGCGACATGGAACTCGACGCCATGGTGGCGGATTGGGCGCGTGAGAGCGACCCTGCCGCCCGACGTCCCATCCTGGAGCGCATCCACCGCCGTGCTTGGGAATCGCTGCCCTATATCCCTTATGGCCAATACACCCAGCCCATTGCGGTGCGGGCGAATGTCCAGGGGATCGTCGCGGCAGGCATGCCGGTCTACTGGAACATCGAGAAGCGCTGAACGATCATGTGGTCCTATGTCACGCGCCGGATTTTGGCGACCATTCCGGTCCTCGGCGTGGTGGCCATTGTCGTCTTCCTGCTGCTGCGGCTGAGCCCGGGTGACCCGGCCGCGATCATCGCTGGCGACAATGCCTCGCTGGAAGATATCGCGATGATCCGCGAGCAATTGGGCCTTGATAGGCCATTGCTGCAGCAATTTATCCTCTGGGCGATGCAGTTGCTGGGCGGCGACCTTGGCAATTCAATCTATCTGAGCCGCCCGGTGCTGGGGCTGATCGTGGAGCGGGTTGAACCCACTGTGGCTCTGGCGTTGACGACCATGGTCTTCGCCATGCTGCTGGCCATTCCCATGGGCGTGCTGGCGGCGTGGCGGGCGGGCTCATGGGTGGATCAGACCATTATGGCGCTGTCGGTGCTGGCTTTCTCGGTGCCGGTGTTTCTCATCGGCTATGGCCTGGTGATCGGGCTGTCGCTCGAACTTGAGTGGTTGCCAGTGCAAGGCTTTGTCAGCTTCGCTGAGGACCCCATGCGCTTCGCGTCGCATCTGGTGCTGCCGACGATCACGCTGGGACTGGTCTATATGGCGCTGCTGGCCCGCATCACCCGCGCGACGATGCTAGAAACACTCAATGAGGATTTCATCCGCACCGCCCGCGCCAAGGGGCTGGCGGAGCCGCGGGTGCTGCTGCTGCACGCACTCAAAAGCGCCGCCGTGCCGATTGTCACGACGATAGGCACCGGCCTCGCATTGCTGATTGGCGGCGTTGTCGTCACCGAAAGTGTCTTCGCCATTCCAGGCATTGGCCGGCTAACGATCGAGGCCGTGCTGCAGCGCGATTATCCCATCATCCAGGGCGTCATCTTGGTGATCGCCACCGTCTATGTGCTGGTCAATCTGGCGATTGACCTCGCCTATCCGCTGCTCGACCCGAGGATTAGGTTCTGATGAGCGCGACTCTCACCGCGGCCCCGCCGCGCAAGCCTGTGGGCCTGTTGCGGCGCATGCGGCGCTATCCACTGCCCAGCTTCGGCGCGCTTATGCTGATCGCCCTGGTGGCGACGGCGCTGGCCGCGCCATGGATCACCACGCATGACCCATTCGAGATGAATGTGGTCGACCGGCTGCAGCCGCCCAACGAGGAATACTGGTTCGGCACTGATGCCTATGGGCGCGACCTGTTCAGCCGCACCCTGCATGGTGGGCGGGTGTCGCTCGCCATCGGCATAGCCGTGGCCGTTGCGAGCACGCTGATCGGCCTGCTCATCGGTGTGGTGGCCGGCTATTTCCGCCTGGCCGATGCCATATTGATGCGGGTGATGGACGGGCTGATGGCCATTCCCGGCATTCTGCTCGCCATCGCGCTCATGTCGCTCACCCGGGCCAGCGTCGGGGTGGTTATTGTCGCCATCACCATCCCGGAAATTCCACGCGTGGTGCGCCTGGTGCGCGCGGTGGTGCTGACGGTGCGTGAGCAGGTCTATATCGAGGCAGCAACGGCCATCGGCACCCGTTTTCCCCGCCTGATGCTCAAGCATATCCTGCCCAATACCCTGGCGCCGCTGACCGTGCAGGCGACCTATATCGCCGCCTCCGCCGTGCTGGTGGAATCCTATTTGAGTTTTCTGGGCGTGGGCACACCGCCAGAGGTGCCGAGTTGGGGGAACATCATCGCCGAGGGGCGGCTTTATGTGCAGATCGCCTTCTGGAACATCCTCTTCCCCAGCGTCTTCCTGGCGCTGATGGTGCTCTCCATCAATATCCTCGGCGATGGCCTGCGCGATATGCTGGACCCGCGCCTGGCGCGGCGGTTGTGATGGCGGAGGTGGTTCTCGCCGTTGAGGGGCTGCGCACCGAATTCGCCACCGGCGAGGGGGCGCCCATTGTCGCGGTGGATGATCTCTCCTTCACCGTGCGCCGTGGCGAGACGCTGTGCATCGTGGGTGAGTCCGGTTGCGGCAAGAGCCTCACCGCGCTGTCCATCCTGCGGCTGCTGCCGCGCCCCTATGGGCGGATCGGCGCCGGCCGGGTGCTGCTCGATAATCAGGACCTGGCGCGGATCAGCGACGCGGAAATGCGCGGTATTCGCGGCCGCGCGATCTCGATGATTTTCCAGGAGCCCATGAGCAGCCTGAACCCGGTGCTGACCATTGGCCGGCAAATCGCCGAGACGGTGATGGTGCATGAGGGGCTCGCCTGGGATGCCTGCATGGCGCGCGCGCTGGAGATGCTGCGCCAGGTGCGCATTCCGGAGCCCGAGCGCCGCCTGCATGAATACCCTCACCAACTCTCCGGCGGCATGCGGCAGCGGATCATGATCGCCATGGCCCTCGCCTGCCGCCCCCGCCTGCTGCTGGCCGATGAGCCGACCACCGCACTCGATGTGACCATCCAGGCGCAGATTCTCGACCTGATCCGGGAGTTACAGGAGCAGACAGGCACGGCGGTGATTCTGATCACCCATGACCTGGGCGTGGTGGCGGAAATGGCCGAGCGCGTGCTCGTTATGTATGCCGGCCATAAGGTGGAGGAAGGCAGCGTCGAGGAGATTTTCGACGCGCCAACCCATCCCTATACCCGCGGCCTGATGGCGGCGATGCCGCATTTGAGCGGGGGGCAGGGGCATCGGGGCCGGCTGAACGAAATTGCCGGCGTGGTGCCGGCGCTCAATGCCCGCCCGCCCGGCTGTGCCTTTGCGCCGCGCTGTGATCTCGCCACCGATCAATGCCGCATCACCGCGCCGCCCATTGTCAGCGTGGGTGGCACCCATTCGGTGGCCTGCTGGGTGACCGCTGGCCAGGAGGCAGGGGTATGACACCGGTCCTGCAGGTGGAAGGCCTAGTCAAGCATTACGGCATTCGTGGTGGCCTCTTTGGGCGCACCATAGGCCATGTGCGTGCGGTGGATGGCGTCAGCTTCAGCATTGCTCCGGGCGAAACTTTGGGCCTGGTGGGCGAAAGCGGATGCGGCAAATCCACCGTGGGCAAATCCGTGCTGCGCCTGGTGGAGCCCAGCGCCGGGCAGATCATCCTGGAGGGTGAGGACATTACGGCGCTCGACCGCGTCGGGATGATCGCCAAGCGCCGGCGCATGCAGGTCATCTTCCAGGACCCTTATTCTTCGCTCAATCCGCGCATGACCGCGGGGGATATCGTGCAGGAGCCCCTGATCAATTTCGCCATCGGCAGCCGGGCCGAGCAGCAGGAGCGCGTGGCCGCGCTCTTCGCGCGCGTTGGCCTGCGGCCGGACCAGCGGGGGAATTACCCGCATGAATTCTCCGGCGGCCAGCGCCAGCGCCTCGGCATCGCCCGTGCGCTGGCGTTGGGCCCCAGCATCATCATCGGCGATGAGCCGGTCTCCGCACTGGATGTCTCAGTGCAGGCGCAGGTCATCAATCTGATGGTCGATCTGCAGGAGGAGCTGAAACTCAGCTACCTCTTCGTCGCGCATGATCTGGGCGTGGTGGAGCATATCAGCCATCGCGTGGCGGTGATGTATCTGGGCAAGATCGTGGAGATCGCGCCGCGCCAATCGCTTTTCGAAGCACCGCGCCATCCTTATTCGGAGGCGCTGCTCGCGGCGGTTCCGGTCGCCCATCCACGGCTGCGGCGCAAGCGCGTGGTGCTCCGCGGCGATGTGCCCAGCCCAATCAATCCACCACCGGGTTGCCGCTTTCACACCCGCTGCCCGATTGCCGTGGCCCGGTGCCGCGAGGCTGAGCCGCCCTTGCTGGCGGACGCTTCCGGCCATGCCGTGGCCTGCCATCTTCGGGCCCCGGCGTGAGCATAGCGGCGCGGCCGAAGGTGCGGCTGGAGGAGGTGGCGCGGATGGCGGGGGTCTCCGCGGCCACCGTCTCCCGCGCGCTGAATACCCCAGGCCTCGTCAGCCCGGAATTGCGGGCCAGGGTGGACAATGCCGCCCGGACACTCGGTTATGTCGCGCATGGTGCGGCCCGGGCGCTGGCCTCGCGCCGCTCGCGCGTGCTGGGCGCTGTGGTCCCCACCCTCGCCAATACCATCTTCTCCGAGGCGATCAGCGCCTTCCAGCACCGGCTGGAGGCCGATGGCTACACCATGCTGCTGGCCACCTTCGAGTATGATGCGGCGGTCGAGTACCGCAATGTGCGCACCATGGTAGAGCGTGGTGTGGATGGCCTCATGCTGGTTGGCGTGTCGCATGGCAAGGCGCTTTATGATTTGCTGGAAGCATCCGGCACCCCCTTCGTGCAGACCTGGGCGCCGCCCAAAGCCAGCCCATACCCCACCATCGGCTACGACAATGCGGCGCTGGCCCGGATTGTGGTGGACCATTTGGTCGGGCTGGGGCATCGCGATATTGGCGTGATCGCCGGATTGACGGGGCATAATGACCGGGTGCGCGCGCGCATCGCCGGCATCAGGGCCGCGATGCGCCGCCATCGCCTTCCGCTGCCGGCGGAGCGGGTTGTCTATACCAGCTACCGGATCGATGCGGTGCGCGCCGCCTTCCGTGAGATGCAACAGCGCGGCCCCATGCCCACGGCGCTGGCGGCCAATAATGATATCGTGGCGCTGGGCCTGCTGCTTGAGGCGCAGGCGCAGGGCATTCGCGTGCCACGGCAACTCTCCATTGTCGGTGTCGGCGATCTGGAGATGGCCGGGCATCTGCATCCACCGCTCACCACCATCCGCACACCCAAGCGCAGCATTGGTACCCTGGCCGCCGAATACCTGCTGGCCCGTGTTGGTGATCGCCCGATTGGCCTGCCGGCTGAACTCCCATTGGAACTCGTGGTGCGCGGCACCACCGCGCCACCCCACCGCAAGGACTAGACCGAATGACCAATCCTCAGACCACCGGCCCGCTGCCCCGCCAGGATGCGGCTCACCTGCCCGGCATGCTCGCCGGGATTCGTGTCATCGAGGTGGCGGATGAGACGGGCGAATATGTCGGCCTCACTTTGGCCGGGTTGGGTGCGGATGTGGTCAAGGTCGAGGCGCCGTCAGGCTCGCCCACGCGGCATATCGGGCCCTTCCTCAATGATGAGCCAGGGGACGAGCGCTCGCTGCATTTCTGGAACTACAATCGCGGCAAGCGCTCGGTGATGCTGGATTTGCAGACGCCGTCTGGCATCGCGGATTTCCGCAGGCTGCTCGCCTCGGCCGATATCCTGCTCGATGCCAGCAGCGGTGCCGTGGCGCGCGCCTTGGGTGTGGAGCCCGGTGCCATCGCCGGGCTCTTTCCCGGCCTGATCACCACCCGCATCACGCCTTTCGGCGATGTGGGGCCATGGAAGGACCACAAGGCGTCGGATCTGGTGCATCTCGCGCTTGGCGGCATCATGATGAATTGCGGCTATGACCCTGATCCGGCGCGGCATTACGATATGCCACCCATCGCGCCGCAGCTCTGGCACGCCTATCACATCGCCGGCGATCAGGCGGTGGTCGGCATCATCGCCGCCCTGACGCACCGCCTGCACACCAGCGAAGGCCAGGATATCAGCGTCGCCATCCATGACGCCGTGTCGAAGAACACCGAGCTTGATGTGATGTCCTGGGTGATGCGGCACGCGCCGCTCTATCGGCAGACCTGCCGCCACGCGATCGAGAACCCCACCCATGTGCCCTCCATTGGCCATACCAAGGATGGCCGCTGGTATATCGCCACCGGCGTCTCGGTGCGTGACCAGACGAATCTCTTGCCCTTCCTAGCCAAATACGGGATGCAGGCTGATCTGGCCTTGCCGAGTGCGGAGGCGGATACCAAGGCGCGCAACGTCCCCGGCTCGGGCGCCAATGACGAGAGCAAGGCGCATGTTCTGGAAATCGTCCAGCGCTTCATCCGCGCCCATCGCTATGACAGCATGCCCTGGCGTGAGGCGCAGGATGCCGGGCTGCTCTGGGCGCCGCTGCGCAAGCCGCAGGAAAATGTGGCGGATGTGCATTGGCAAACCCGCGGCACCTTCGCCGAGGTAGAGCACCCCGAGCATGGCCGCAGCTTCCATTATCCGGTGAGCCGCTGGCTCTCGACCGGAACGAGTTGGCAGGCCGGCCGCCGTGCGCCCCTGTTGGGCGAGGATACAACCGCCGTGATGGGTGCGCTGGAACCCCGCCCAAGGCTGACCCAACCGGCCAGGCCGCGCGCCGCCACACCCGCCCGGCTTTCCCCCCTGAACAAGCCGTTTCCATTGCAGGGCGTGCGGATCTTTGATTTCTCCTGGTTCCTCGCCTCGGCCGGGGGAACCCGCTTTGCCGCAGCGCTGGGCGCCGAGGTCATCAAGGTGGAGTGGAAGGACAATCCCGATACCCGCCTTGCCGCCATGTCGCCGGTGGGCGGGCGTGCGGCCCGCAGGGCGGCAACCGGCCCGCTCAAGGGCGTGACCGATGCCGATATGGGCGGGCAGTTCAACAACAAGAATTCCGGCAAGAGCGGTATGTCGCTCAATATCCGCCACCCCAAGGGGCTGGAGATCGCGCGGCGGCTGATCGCGCAATCCGATGTGGTGGCCGAGGGCTTCTCGCCTGGTGTGCTGCAACGCCTGGGCCTGGGCTATGATGTGCTGAAATCGCTGCGGCCGGACATTATTTACATTCAGCAATCGGGCATGGGCGGCGTGGGCAGTTATGGGCGTTTCCGTACCATTGGCCCTGTTGCCGCGGCATTCGCCGGCACTTCCGAAATGTCGGGCATGCCCGAGCCGGCTATGCCGGCCGGTTGGGGCTATTCCTTCCTTGATTGGATTGGCGCCTATAGTTTTGCCACCGGTATTATGGGTGCGCTGTTCCATCGCGACCGAACCGGGCAGGGGCAATGGATCGATTCCTCACAATGCGAGTCCGGGATTTTTCTCGGCGGCGTCCCTGTGCTCGACTGGTCTGCCAATGGACGCGTCTGGTCGCGTATCGGCAACCGTTCACCCTATAAGCCGGCCGCGCCGCATGGCGCATATCGTTGCGCCGGCACTGATCGCTGGATTGCCATCGCCGTCTTTAATGACGCCGAGTGGCAGGCGCTGGCCCGGGTGGCGCAGCGGCCAGGCTGGCTGAGCGACCCGCGCTTTGCCACCCTGCAAAGCCGCCTCCTGCACCACGATGCCCTGGATGCGGCAGTGACCGAATGGACCCAGGGCCAGGATGCCTATGCCTGCATGGATGCCTTGCAGAAGGCGGGCGTTGCGGCCGGCGTCTGCCAAAATGCCGAAGACCGGGTTGAGCATGACCCACAACTCGCCGCGCTCAACTGGTTCACCGAAGTGACAGGCACGAAGATCGGCCAATGGCCTGTCACCGAATTGCCGATGAAGCTCTCCGCCACCCCGCCCTATAGCGGCGGCATCATTGATCGTGGCGCGCCGGGCTATGGCGAGGATAATGCCCGCATCCTAGGCGAGATGCTGGGCTATTCCGCCGCCGAGGTCGCCGCCCTGGCCGCTGAAGGCGTGATCTGACATGGCCGATGGCGCGCCCGGCCCGCAGGATGTGGTGTTCATCGGCGATATCCACCGCCAATGGCACCATATCATGCGCGGCCTGGCGCAATTGCCGCGGCTGCCGCATGCGGCCGTGCTGCTGGGCGATATCGAATGTGACCGCCCGCTGGATGAGGTGGCGGCACCGCTGCTCGATGCCGGCATTGCCGTGCACTGGATTTGCGGCAATCACGATTATGATGGCGGCCCCGAGATGTGGGCCAATCTGAGCGATCCGGCGCGCAACCCGCGCACCCATGCCGGCCGGCTGAATGGCTGCGTGCGCGAGATTGGCGGGCTGCGTATCGCTGGCCTGAGTGGCACCTTTCGCCGCCGGGTGTGGGAGCCGCCGCTTCCGCGCCGCCTGCATTCGCGCGATGAACTGGCCGATGACGTGGCCACCCTGGGCGATGATTGGACCCAGGCGCAGCGCGATGCGATGGCCCATGCGCTCGCCGCCATGGCGATCTGGCCCGAGGATTACGATGCCCTGGCGGGGCTGCGTGCCGATGTGCTGGTGACGCATGAGGCGCCATCAAGCCACCCGCAGGGGGCCGCCATGCTGGATGATCTGGCCCGCATGATGGGCGCGCGCCTTGTCATCCATGGCCATCACCATGTCTGCTACCGCGCCCGCGCCGAGGATGGCCTGCATGTGCAGGGCGTGGGGGCCGGATGGGCCCTGGGCGTGGATGGCGCCCCCTGGTGGCCCGGTGAAGCAAATCGCTGGCTTGGGGCATTGCCACGGCCCTGGCAGCAAGCCTGAGGAACGGGGAAACACAGATGCGCATCACGGATTTACAGGGCAAGGCGGTTCTCGTCACAGGGGCTTCCACGGGGATTGGCGCGGCGGTGGCGCGCGGCTTTGCGGCGCAGGGTGCGCGCGTGGCCATTCACTGCAATGCCAGCCGCGAGGCGGCCGAGGCGCTGGCCGCCGAGATCAAGGCAGCGGGCGGATCGGCCATTGTGCTGCAGGCCGATGTTCGCTCGGTCGAGGCTTGCACGACGCTGGTGCAGGATGCCCATGCCGCATTGGGCGGCCTGGATGTGCTGGTGAACAATGCCGGCGGCGTGGTGAAGCGCCACCCGCTGCGCGACATTGATGATGCGCTTTACGATGACATCGTCAACCTCAATGCGCGCTCGGTCTTCGCCTGCTCGCGTGCCGCTATCCCGCTGATGGATGCTGCCGGTGGTGGCTGCATCATCTCCACCACCTCGCTCGCGGCACGCAATGGTGGCGGCAGCAAATCAACGCTTTATGCCGCCTCGAAGGCCTTTGTGTCGAACTTCACCCGCGGCCTGGCTAAGGAGGTGGCGCGGCATGGCATCAGGGTGAATGCCATAGCACCGGGCGTGATCGGCAAGCCCAATCAGGCCAAGACGCAGCCCGCGCATCAATTGGAGGCCTCGATCAAACTGACGCCCATGCGGCGCATCGGCACGGTTGACGAATGTGTGGGCGCCTATCTCTTTCTGGCTTCCAGTGAGATGGCCGGCTTCATCACCGGGCAGATCATTGAGGTCAATGGCGGCCTGCAAATGCCCTGATGGCATGCCAGCGGATATCGCCTGCCTGCGCATCGCCATAGGTGATGCGCCCATCATCATCACGAGGACACGGCCATGAACCACAATCATCAACCGCTTTTCCGGCGCGCCATTCTTGGTGCCACGGGCCTGCTGCTGGCCAGCCCTGCACTGGCGCAGCGTGAATTCCCCTCCCGGCCCATTCGCCTCATTGTCCCATGGCTTGCGAGTGCCGCAGCCGATATCCAATTGCGCTCGCTGGCGCAGATCGCCACGCGCCATCTGGGCCAGCCTATCATCATCGAGAACCGAGCCGGCGCCAGCGGCATCCTCGGCGCGCAGCTTCTGGCCAGTGAGGCGCAGGGCGATGGCTATTTGCTGACGCAACTGCACAATTCGGCCCTGCGCGTACCCTTCATGATGCAGCGTCCGCCCTATGATGCGCTGCGCGATTTCAGCTTTGTCATCCGCCTCGTGGGCTATTCGTATGGTGTGGTGGTGCGCCCCGATTCACCTTGGCAGAGCTGGGCGCAATTCGTCGCTCACGTGAAGGCCAATCCCGGCAAGGTGAGCTTTGGCACGGCCGGCGTGGGCACCACCCAGCATGTTGCCATGGAGCAGGCGGCGCGCAGTGCGGGGCTGGATTGGGTGCATATTCCCTTCCGCGGCGGCGGCGATGATGTGCAGGCGCTGCTGGGCGGCAATCTCGATGCGGTGGCCTCCTCCAGCCTCTGGGCCGAGATGGTGCAAAATGGCCAATTGCGGCTGCTGGTCTCCTTCGGTGAGCAGCGCATTGCCCGCTTCCCCACCGTGCCCACCTTGCGCGAGTCCGGCATCGATGTAGCGCATACCTCGCCCTATGGGCTGGTGGCGCCCAAGGGCATGGACCCCGGCATCACCCGCATCCTGCATGATGCGCTGCATCGCGCGTTGCATGACCCGCAGCATCTGGCGCTGCTGGAGCGGATGGATATGCCACTGGCCTATCTCAACAGTGCGGATTACGCCGCCAGCCTGCCGGCCACGCTGGAGGAGCAGCGCCTGGTCGTGCGTGATCTTGGGTTGAGGATGTGAGGTTATGAGCAACGATATCAGGACACTTGCCGCAGGCCTGGGCTTTCCTGAGGGCCCAGTGGCCATGCGCGATGGCTCTGTCATCTTTGTTGAGCTGAATGGTGGGCGGGTGTCCCGGGTGGATGCCGCTGGCGGCTATAGCGTGCTCGGCCCGGCCGGGGGCGGCCCCAATGGCCTCGCCATGGGGCCCGATGGCTTGCTCTACCTCTGCAACAATGGCGGCAGCCATTATGAGCCCGGCCATTTCGCCGGCCAGGGCCCCTCGAAGGACTATAATGGCGGATCGATCGAGCGGGTGGACCCTGTGACCGGCGCCCGCACGGTGATCTATCGTGATTGTGACGGCAACAAGCTGGCCGCGCCGAATGATATCGTCTTCGACCGCCACGGTGGCTTTTACTTCACCGATTTGGGCAAACGGCGCAAGCGCGATAGGGATCATGGCGGGCTGTATTATGCGCAGCCGGATGGCTCATCGATCAAAGAACTGGCCTACCCTATGCTCTCGCCCAATGGTGTTGGCCTGTCCCCCGATGAGCAGACACTCTATGTGGCCGATACCGAGACCGCACGGCTCTGGGCGTTTGATCTCGTGGCACCGGGCGTAATCCGCAAGGCCGGTTTTCCCTCACCGCATGGCGGGCGGAGCCTGGCCACTATGGGCGAGCTTTGCCGCTTCGATAGCCTGGCCGTGGAGGCTTCGGGCAATATTGCCGTCACAACGATGCTGACCGGTGCGATTACGGTCTTCGCCCCCGATGGGCGGGTGGTGCGATCGGTGGCCATGCCGGACACGCACCCGACCAATATCTGCTTTGGCGGGCCGGATATGCAAACGGCCTATATCACCCTCTCCCGCAAGGGCGAACTGGTGGCAATGCCGTGGCCGGAACCGGGGCTGCGCCTCAATTTTCAGGATTAATGGCGGGCGGGGAGAATTCCCCCACGCCCGGCAGCCTGGCCTAACTATACCGCCAGCGCAGCCACGCCGGGCAATTCCTTGCCCTCCAGCCATTCCAGGAAGGCGCCGCCGGCGGCGGAGACATAGGTCATCCGCTCGGCCACGCCGGCATGTTTGAGGGCAGAGACGGTATCGCCGCCGCCGCCAATGCTGGCCAGCTTCCCGGCCTCAGTCAGCCGCGCCACCTCTTGCGCCACCGCCACGGTGGCTGCGTCAAATGGCGCGATCTCGAAGGCACCGAAGGGCCCGTTCCACACCAGGGTGCGGCATTCCGTCAGCCTGGCCTTCACCGCCGCCACCGTGGCGGGGCCGACATCCAACGCCATCATGTCAGCAGGCGTGCCATCGGCGGGCACCACGCGGTTCTCAGCATGCGCCTTGAATTCCGCGGCGGCCACAAGGTCCATCGGCAGCAGGATGGTGCAACCGCGCGCTGCCGCGCCGGCCATGATCTGCCGCGCGGTGTCGTGCATATCGGCCTCCTGCAGGCTCTTGCCCAGATTCATCCCCTGGGCGGCCAAAAACGTATTGGCCATGGCGCCGCCAATGACCAGCACATCCACCTTGGATGAAAGATTGCCCAGCAAATCCAGTTTGGTGGAGACCTTGGCGCCGCCGACGATGGCCATTACCGGCCGCGCGGGGTTGAGCAATGCGCGGTCGAGCGCCTCCAACTCGGCTTGCATGAGCCGGCCGGCATAGCTGGGCAGCAGCCGGGCCACGCCCTCGGTGCTGGCATGCGCACGGTGTGCGGCGGAGAAGGCGTCATTCACAAAGGCATCAGCCAGCCTTGCCAAGGCCGCCGACATCGCCGGGTCGTTCTTTTCCTCGCCCTTGTGGAAGCGGGTATTCTCCAGCAGCAGCACATCGCCATCTGCCATGGCGGCGGTGGCGGCCTCGGCTTCGGGGCCGATGCAATCATCAGCGAAACCCACCGCGTGACCGAGCGTCTCGGCCAGGGCCACGGCCATGGGCTTGAGGCTCATCTCGGGCACGCGCACGCCCTTTGGCCGGTCGAAATGGCTGCACACGACCACGCGGGCGCCCTTTTGCGACAATTCTCGAATGGTGGGTGCGAGGCGCTCGATGCGGGTCATGTCGGTGATGCGGCCATCGCGCACCGGCAGGTTCAGGTCTGCGCGAAGCAGCACGCGCAGCCCCTGGGCATTGAGGTCATCAAGGGTGCGAAAGGGCATGGATGCTGGCTATCCTGCTACGGGCTCGAAGGACGAGACTTGGGAGAGATGATACCGCCGCTGGTAGCACTGGCGGCGGAGGGCTTCCAGACAGCCTGGGGGTGGGGCCACACCCACCCCCTCAGCAGCTTAGCGGAAGGTGGGCACCGTATCGTCTTCCGGCAGGTCGGGCAGGGGGACGTCAATACGCACCGTGCTTGGGTCCACGCCGGTTCCGGAATCCAGCCAATAGGTCACGCTCTCGGGCCATAGGATGACGATGCCAACAAGGATGATCTGCAGCGCCAGCCAGGGAATGGCGCCGAGATAGATGTCCTTGGTTAGTACCTCCTTCGGCGCGATGCCGCGGAGGTAAAACAGCGCGAAGCCGAAGGGCGGGTGCATGAAGCTGGTCTGCAGGTTGATGCAGAGCAGCACGCCGAACCACACCAGATTAATATCCAGTTTTGCCGCAACAGGTGCCAGCAGCGGCACCACGATGAAGGCGATCTCAAAGAAATCGAGGAAGAAGGCCAGGAAGAACACAAAGATATTGACGAAGACGAGAAAGCCGGTCTGCCCGCCGGGCAAATGGCTCAGCAGGTGCTCGATCCAATGCGTGCCGTCCACGCCCTGAAACACCAGCGAAAACACCGTGGCGCCGATCAGGATGAAGATGACCATTGAGGTGATGCGCATGGTATTGCCCATGGCCTCACGCAGCAGCTTCCAGCTGTAAGTGCCCTGCGCCATGGCCAGGCCCACAGAGCCCACCGCGCCCATGGCGCCGGCCTCGGTCGGCGTGGCCAGGCCCAGGAAGATGGTGCCCAACACAAGAAAGATCAGCACGATGGAGGGCACCATGCCCTTCAGCACCCGCCAGTAAAGCGGCCAGCCGCGCGGCGAGAGCGCCTCGGGCGGCAGGGGCGGCACCTTATGGGGGGCGAAGATCGACACACCCAGGATGAAGAGCATGAACAGCACGATCTGCAGGATCGAGGGCCCAATCGCGCCGGCATACATATCGCCCACGCTCTTGCCGAGCTGGTCGCCCAGCACGATCAGCACCAGCGAGGGCGGAATGAGTTGGGTGATGGTGCCGGACGCTGCGATCACGCCCGTCGCGATCCGCATATCATAGCCATAGCGCATCATGATCGGCAGCGAGATCATGCCCATGGCGATGACCGAGGCGGCGACCGTGCCGGTGATGGCACCCAGCACTGCGCCGACTAGAATCACCGCATAGGCCAGCCCGCCCGGAATCTTGCCGAAGAGCTGGCCGGTGCCTTCCAGCAGATCCTCGGCCAGGCCGCAGCGCTCCAGAACCGCGCCCATGAGGGTGAAGAACGGGATGGCCAGCAGCAGGTCGTTCGAGAGAATGCCAAACACCCGCAGCGGCAGATTGCCCAGAAAGGCCTGGTTGAAGAATCCCAGCTCGATCGACAGGAATCCGAAGAACAGCCCCACAGCTGAGAGGCTGAACGCCGCCGGGAATCCGGCCAGCAGAAATAGCACCAGCCCGCCGAACATCAGCGGCGGCATCATGTCGAGGCTCATTGTTCGGGCTTCTTGTATTCGAGGAAGGCATTGCCCTTGACCGGCACGCCGCGCAGCACGGCGATGCGCTTGATCAATTCCGACAGGCCCTGAAGAACCAGCAGGAGGAAACCCAGCGGCAGGATCAGCTTCACCGGCCAGCGCAGTATGCCACCGGCATTGGGGCTGCCCTCCTGGCGCATGAAGCTGTCCCAGAAGAACGGCCAGGTCATATATAACAACAGACACATGGCCGGCAGTACAAAGAAAATAAAGCCAAAAATATCAATATAGAGCCGGGTGCGATGGCCAACCCAGCCATAGACCAGATCGACCCGCACATGTTCATTGCGCAGCAAGGTGTAGCTGGCACCCAGCATCACCATGCCGGCAAAGAGATACCATTGCAGCTCCAGCCAAGCATTGGAGGAGACCGAAATGCCATAGCGGATGAAGGCATTTCCGGCCGAGACCGTGCAGGCCGCCAGCACCATCCAATCTGCCAGACGGCCAAAACGGGTGGAGACCCAATCGACCGCGGCGCTGAAGCTGAGCAGGGGCTGCATCAGCGCGGGCGCGCCGGCGCGGTTTCGGCCGCCTGCATGCCATAGACGAAGTTGTCATAGGTGCTCTCTGCCACCCGGAACCACTGCAGCTGGGAATCGCGATAGGTCTTGAAGTGCTCATAGACCTTCTTGAAATTGGCGTTGCGCGCGGCGGTCTCGTCATAGAGTTCGAAGGCGGCGCGGTAGCAGGCCTCCATCACCGGCCGCGGGAAGGGCCGCAACTGGGTGCCGGCGGCGACCAGGCGGCGCAGCGCCTGCGGGTTCTGGTTGTCGTATTTGGCGATGGTCTCGATCGTGGCGTCGCGGCAGGCGGATTCCAGCGCATCCTTGTAGAGTTGCGGCAGCTCGTTGAACTTCGCCTGGTTGATGGTCATCGAGAGGTTGAGGCCACCCTCCCACCAGCCGGGATAGTAATAAAACGGCGCCACGCGCTGGAAGCCCAGCTTTTCGTCATCATAGGGGCCGACCCATTCGGCGGCGTCGATCGTGCCGCGCTCCAGCGCCGGGTAGATGTCGCCGCCGGCGATCTGCTGTGCCACCACGCCCAGCTTGGCCAGGACATTGCCGGCAAAGCCGCCGATGCGCATCTTCAACCCGCGCAGGTCTTCCACCGAGCGAATCTCGCGGCGGAACCAGCCGCCCATCTGCGCCCCGGTATTGCCGGCCGGAATGCTCAGCACGTTATAGGTGGCAAAGAAATCCTTCATCACCTCACGGCCGCCGCCGGCGATCAGCCAGGAATTGATCTGCCGGAAATTCATCCCGAAGGGCACGGTGCCATCGAAGGCGAAGGTCGGATCCTTGCCGACGAAGTAGTAGCTGGCGGTATGGGTGCATTCCACCGTGCCGGCCTGGACGGCGTCCAGCGTGGCCAGGCCTGGGACCAATTCGCCGGCCTGGAAGACCTGAATACGGAATTTATTGTCGGTCAGCGCCGCCACCCGGCGCGCAACATGCTCACCCGCACCGTAGATGGTATCAAGCGCGCGCGGAAAGCTGCTGGCGCAGCGCCAGCGCACTTCCGGCATGGCCTGGGCCAGGGCCGGGGTCGCAAGGGCCGGCAGAATAGCCGCGGCAGCTGCACCAGCCGACATGATGTTGCGTCGTTGCATGGACGTTTTCTCCCGAGCCACGTGGAATACCACCGCAATTCTTAACCGAATTGTCCCCTATGTGAATTCTGCCGCCGCGTCCATCGCTAACTCTTCCCCACAGCCTGCTGCATGGCGCATGCTGCATTCGTGACGCGCCGCAACCCTCCGCCATGCTGACCACGCTATGCCTGCTGCTCGCAGCGCTGTTGCTGCTCGTGCTGCCGGCCGCGCTGGGCCTTGTGAGGCTGCTGCGGCTGGGCGGCGCCCTGGTGATGGCGGGCCTGGCGGTGCTGGCAGTGCTGGCCTTGCTCGCGCCCTCGGCTGCGGTGATGGCCCTGCCGCTCGGCCCGCCCTGGGCGGCGGCGCTGGTTGCTTTGGACCCGCTTTCGGCCTGGTTCCTGCTGCTGCTAGGGCTCACCGGCGCTTTTGCCGCACTGCTGATCAATCCGGGGCCACGCCATGAAATGGTCTGCTTCCCGCTCTTCCTGTTCGGCATGGCACTGTGCATCACCGCCGCCGATGGGTTTTGCCTGCTGCTGGGCTTTGAGGCCATGTCTTTGGCCAGTTGGGCCATCCTGCATGAACGGCGGGCGGCCCGGTTATATCTGATGTTCGCCATTTTCGGCGGTGGCTGCCTGATGGCAGCAATGGGCCTGTTGGCGGCTGGTGCGGGGTCGCTTGGCTTCGCTGCCCTTCGCGCGGCGCCGCCCGAGGGTTTCGTCGCCTTGGCCGTGCTCTTGCTGGTCACGCTGGGGGCGGGGGCCAAAGCCGGCCTGGCCCCTTTGCATTTGTGGCTGCCGCTGGCGCATCCGGCCGCGCCGGCGCATGTCTCGGCGCTGATGTCGGCGGTGATGGTGAAGGTGGCGCTCTATGTCATCTTGCGCATGGTCTTCGACCTTTGCGGCCCGGCGCAGGCCTCCTTCTGGGGTATGCCTTTGCTGCTGATGGGCGCGGCCTCGGCCCTGCTGGGCGCGCTGCGGGCCAATCTCGAAAATGACACCAAGGCCATTTTGGCCTGTTCCACCATTGAGAATGTGGGGATGATCGCGGTGGGCCTGGGCCTGGCGCTGATGTTCCGTGGTGCTGACATGGCGGTGCCTGCGGCCCTGGCCCTGGCTGGCGCGCTGCTGCACGTGATGAACCATGGGCTGTTCAAATGCCTGCTCTTCCTCGGTGTGGGTGTGGTCTTGGAGCAGGCGGGGCAACGCCGGTTGGATGCGCTGGGCGGGCTTTTGCACAATATGCCGGTGCTGGGCTGGGCCATGCTGGTGGGCGCGCTCTCGGCCGCTGCTGTGCCGCCGCTCTCGGGTTTTGCCAGTGAATGGCTGCTGTTGCAGGCCTTGCTGGGCGCCTGGCGCACTGGCGATGCGCTGTTCCAATTCGCGGCCCTGGTGGCGCTGGCCATGGTGGCCATGGCGGTGGCGCTGGGGGCGGCGGCCATGTTGCGACTCTGGGGGTTGGTGTTTCTGGGGCGCCCGCGTAGCCCCCGGGTGGCGGGGGCGGAGGATGTCTCCGGCCCTGGCCGCGCCGGGCTGCTGTTGCCGGCGGCGTTGAGCCTTCTGCTGGGCGCCTTTCCCGCCCTGGCGCTGGGGCTGATGCAACCAGTGCTCGCGCAATGGCTGGGCCCGGCGGTGGCAATGCCGGGGGGCGTGCTGGGGCTTTCGGCGGGCGATGCCGGGGCGCGCTACATGGTGCTGCCGGCCATCCTGCTTCTGGGGGTTCTGGCGCTGGTGCTGTGGCGTGGCGCGCAATGGCGAGGCGGCGGCGGCGCCACTCGCGCACCGGCCTGGGATTGCGGCTTCATCGCGCCCCCCGTGCATCTCCCTTTCGGCAATGCCGCTACGCAGCCCAGTGGTGAGGGTTTTGCCCAGCCTATCTCCCGCATGCTGGCCGGCCCGCTGATGGCCGCGCGTGAAAACGTGGCGGTGCCGCCGCCCGGCAGCATGGCCAGCGCAGAATACAGCGCCTCCAGCGCTGACCCGACCTGGCGGGCCCTGACCACGCTGCGCGCCGCGCGCCATGCCGTGAGCAACCGGGTGGATCGCTTTCGCGCCCTCTCGGTCCGCCACGCTCTAGGGCTGCTCTTCGCCACCCTGGTGCTGCTGTTGGCCGTGCTGGCGGGGCTGGAGCGGCCATGATGCTGGGTCTTGCCGCCATTGTGACGCAGATGATGCATCTGGCGCTCGTGCTGGCCATGGCGCCGGTGCTGGTGGGGCTGGTGCGGCTGGTGAAGGCGCGGCTGATGGGCCGGCGTGGCCCTGCGTTGCTGCAACCCTGGCGGGATCTGGCAAAATTGCTGCGCAAGCGCCCGGTGCTGGCCGATGGCGCCACCGAGATCTCCCGCGCTGCGCCATATGTCGCCTGCGCGGCCACGCTCTTCGCCGCCGTGCTGGTGCCGGGCTTTGCCCAGGGCATGCTGCTCGCGCCGCTGGCTGATCTGCTACTGCTGGCAGGATTGCTGGCCTTGGCACGGGTGGCGCTGGCGTTGGCGGGCATGGATGTGGGCACGGCCTTTGGCGGCATGGGTGCTGCGCGCGAATTGAGCTTTTCCGCCTGCGCCGAACCGGTGCTGCTGCTGTGCATCCTGGTGCTGGCCATGATCGCCGGGACGACCAATCTGGATGCGATGATTGTGGCCTTCCGTGAGGGAGGCGTGGGCCTGCGGGTGTCGCTCGCACTCATTGCCGTGGCGCTGCTGGCGGTGGGGCTGGTGGAGAATGCCCGCATGCCGGCCGACAACCCGGCCACCCATCTGGAACTCACCATGGTGCATGAGGCGATGATCCTGGAGGCAAGCGGGCGCCACCTTGCTTTGTGGGAGTTGCAAGCGGCGTTGAAACTGCTGGTCTGGATGGCGCTGCTCTCTGCCGTGTTCATGCCTTGGGGTATGGCGCCGGCCGGGGCGGGGCCGTTGGCCTGGCTGCTGGGGCTGGTGGCCTGGCTCGGCAAGATCACCGCGCTGGCCGTGGCGCTGGCGGTGTTTGAGAGTGCGATTGCCAAAATGCGGGTGTTCCGGATTCCGGAATTTCTCGGTGTGGCGCTGTTGCTGGCGGCGCTGGCGGTCGCATTGCTCTTTGTTTCGACAGGGCTCGCCTGATGGGTGGTCTGGCCTATGACATTGCGCATGTGCTGGGCGGCGCCATGCTGCTTTGCTCCTTTCTGTTGCTGACCCAGCGCCGGCTGGGTGGGGTTATCTGGCTGTTGGCGGCGCAGGGGCTGCTGCTGGCCATGGCTGCGGCGTGGCAGGGTTATTCTCAAGGGTCGGTTCATCTCTACGCCTCCGCCGCCATCGCGCTGGCCGCCAAGGCGGTGGCGATACCGCTGGCGCTGCGCGAGGCGACGCGGCGCACCGGTGGCAGCGGCGCCGATGCCGGCCTGCCCACCATGCCCGCATTGCTCGGCGGAGGGGCGATGGTGGCCTTGGCCATTCTGGTCGCGCTGCCGGCCTCTGCCGGCACCTCGGCGCTGATGCGGGAGGATCTGGCCATCGCGCTCTCCGTTCTGCTCCTGGGGCTGCTGATGATGTGCACCCGCCGCCATGCCCTGGCCCAGGCTGCGGGGCTGCTGAGCATGGAGAATGCGCTCATGCTTGCCGCCGTCGGTGCCGCTGGCATGCCGCTGGTGGTGGAGCTTTCCGCGGCTGGCCTGGTGCTGGTGGTGGCGGCGCTGGCGGGGCTGTTCGGTATGCGCATGCGCGAGCAGGTGGCAAGCCTGGACACCCAGGCGCTCGATGCCCATCGCGGGGACCGGCACTGATGTGGGCCGTTCTCATCCCAGCACTCGGTGCCGCGATTCTGCCCCTGGTGCCACGTGTGGCGCATTGGCTGAACATCGCCTTCGCCGCCGCTACGCTGCTGGCTGTGCTGTTGATGGAGGCGGGCGGCACGGGATGGCTGCGGCTTGATGCGCTGAACCATCCGCTGGTGCTGGTGGCGGGCGTTGTCGGCCTCGCCACTGCGGTGTTCTCGGCGCATGAGCGGGTGTCGCATTCCCGCCAGTACCATGCCGCCTTCCAGGGGTTTTGCGCCGCCAATATGTTGGCCATGCTGTCGGATAATCTCGGCCTCATGTGGGTGGCGATTGAGGCGGCGACGCTGGCCTCGGTCATCATGGTGGCCACCCCGCGCAGCACTGCGGCGCTTGAGGCCGCCTGGAAATTCTTCATTCTCTGCGGCGTGGGCATCGCGCTCGCGCTGTTCGGCACGGTGGTGCTGCAGATGGCGCTGCCCGGTGCCGGCCTGTCCTTCGCCGCGCTGCGCGCCGGGGCGGCGGCGGCGGATCCTGGGCTTTTGAATCTTGCCTTTATTCTGCTGCTGGTGGGGTATGGCACCAAATCCGGCCTGGTGCCGCTGCACCATTGGCTGCCCGATGCCCATGCCGAGGGTCCGGTGCCGATCACCGCCGTGCTCTCGGGCCTATTGCTGACCACCGCCATGCATGCCGTGCTGCGGGCCAAGAGCGTGGTGGGCGCCAATCCAGGCACCATTCCGCCCGGTACCTTCCTGCTGGTGCTGGGGGTGGCGACGCTGCTGGTGGCGGCCTTTGGGCTGTGGCGCCGGCGGGATGCGCGGCGGCTCTTCGCCTGGTCCTCCATCAAGCATATGGGCGTGGCGGCTATTGCCTTTGGCCTGGGTGGGCCGGCGGCCAATCTCGCCGGTTTGCTGCATCTGATCGGCCATGCCCTGGTTAAGAGTGCGGTGTTCATCGGCCTGGGGGCTGCTGTGCAACTCAAGGGCTCGCAGCGTGTGGCGGATATTGGCGGGCTCATCGCCTCGCATCCCGGGTTGGGCTGGGGGCTGGCGCTGGCCGTGCTGGGGGCGGCGGGGCTGCCGCCTTTCATGCTCTTCGCCTCGGAGTTTCTGCTGCTGACCAGCGCGGGGCGGCAGGCGCCATGGTTGCTGCTGCCGCTTCTGCTGGGGTTGCTGGTGGGTGCGGCGGCTTTGGTGCGGGCCGCGCAACGGCTGTGCCTGGGGCCCGCCACGGCGGATCTGCCCGATGCGCCCGCGCCGGGGCTGCTGGTGCAAATTCCGCTCTGGGGCCTGTTGCTGCTGGCGTTTTGCGGCATGCTGGCCATGCCCGCCCCCATTGCCGCGATGCTGCGTGCGGCGGCGGAGCTGCCGGGATGATCAGAAAAAACCTCTCCGCCACCAAATGGCAGGCGCTGGCCCGATCCAGCCCGCCCCTGCTGGCGATGTGGGCAGACCCCACCACCATCTATGCCGCCTTCATGGATGGCGCGGCACCGCAATTGGTCAGTTGCCCGGCCCCCGATGGCCGCTTTGCCTCCTTCTCCGCCCAGCATCCCGCGGCGGCCTGGTTTGAACGGGCCATCCAGGACCTTTGGGGCCTGGAGGCGGTGGGCAGCATCGATGGCCGGCCCTGGCTGGACCATGGCCGCTGGCCGGTGCTGAACCCGATGTCGAGCCGCCCGGTGCGCCATGGCAGCGCGCCGCCGCAGCCTGAATTCCTCGAGGCCCTGGGCGCTGGCGTCCACCAAATTGCCGTGGGCCCGGTGCATGCCGGCATTATCGAGCCCGGGCATTTTCGTTTCCATGTGGTGGGCGAGACGCTGGTGCGGCTGGAGGCCCGGCTGGGATATACCCATAAGGGCACGCTCGGGCTGATGCTCGGCAAATCGCCACGCGCCGCGGCGCGGTTTCCAGCACGGCTTTCGGGCGATTCCACGGTGGCGCATTCCCTGGCCTTCGCGCTGGCCGCTGAGCAGGCGGCGGGCATCACCGCGCCGCCGCGCGCCGTGGCCATGCGCGCCGCCATGGCCGAGATCGAGCGTATCGCCAACCACCTCAATGATTGGGGTTTCATCTGCAATGACGCGGCCTTCCCCGCGGTGCATGCCCGCACCGGGGTGCTGCGCGAGGCCTTGCTGCGGGCCTGCCATGTCGCCTTTGGCCATAGGCTGATGATGGACCGCGTGCTGCCCGGCGGCGTGGCCACCGATATTGCCGCCGGTGGCCTGGGGCTGATTGCCGATGCGCTGGCCAGTATCGAGGCCGAACTGCCGGCGCTTGAGCGCATCACCGCCAGCCATGCCAGCCTGCAGGACCGGCTGGTGAGCACCGGCATCATCGCGCCCGGGCTTGCGGCCCTGCTCAATGCCGGTGGCGTGGTGGGCCGCGCATCCGGCCGGGCGGTGGATGCCCGCGCGGTGCCGGGATACGCGCCATATGATGAGCTGGAGGTGGTGCCCATCACCCGCACCGAGGGCGATGTCGCGGCCCGCCTGGCCGTGCGGCAGGACGAAATTCGCGAGAGTCTGCGGATGCTGCACATCATCGCCGCCGGCATGCCGGAGGGTGAGATCATGACCGCGCTGCCAGGCCGTGCCGGTGAAGGTTTTGCCCTGGTCGAAGGCTTTCGCGGTGAGTGCTTCTGCTGGCTGCGCCTCGATGATGGCGGGCTGATCCAGGCCGCCTTCCTGCGCGACCCCTCCTGGCTGCATTGGCCGCTGCTCGAGGCGGCGGTGCAGGGCAATATCGTGGCCGATTTTCCGCTGATCAACAAAAGCATCAATGGCTCGTATTCGGGGGTGGATCTGTAGATGCTCTGGCCCAGCCTCGCCAAGAACCTCATCTCGCGGCCGCTGACCGACCCCGCACCCGCCACGCGGCCGGAAGAGGTGGCCGCGCTTGCCGCCATGCTGGAGGCCAGCGCCCGGCGCAGGCTGGGCCGCTCGCTCGCCATTCGCCAGGTGGATGCGGGCAGTTGCAATGGCTGCGAGCTGGAGATCAATGCCACGCAGAATGTGGTGCATGATCTTGAGCGCTTTGGCCTGCGTTTCGTCGCCTCGCCCCGCCATGCCGATGTGCTGCTGGTCACCGGGCCGGTGACGCGCAACATGCGCGAGGCGCTGGAGCGCACCCGCGCCGCCACGCCCGAGCCCTGCTTCATCGTGGCGGTGGGCGATTGCGCGATTGATGGTGGCGTCTTCAAGGGCAGCTATGCGGTGGAGGGCGGCCTCGCGGCGGAGACGCGCCCCGGCGAGGCGATGATGCGCCCTGATATTCGCATCCCTGGCTGCCCACCCACGCCGACCCAGATCATTCAGGGCCTGCTCACCCTATTGGCCGCGCAGGAGTAGCGCGAAGCAGGGGGTTGCCTCCTCCGGTGGCACCGCCCGCAGCAGGGTCATGGCGTCATTGAAGAAGGCGCAGAAGGCATCGGCGTGCCAATGGTCGGCCCTGCGGGTTTGCACCAGGCCCCAGGGGTTGTCGGCCGGGCGCAGCGAGCCGGCATTATAGGCGATGGCGGCCAGCGGCGGGTCGAAGCCGGTGGGGAGCCGGCCGGCCAGGGCTTGGCGACGGATATAGGCGGCGCCGGCGGCCAGCGCGGTATCCGGTTGCAGCAGCCGGGCGCGGTCGAGTGTCGGGTCGGCCAGGGCCTCGCGCGCGGTTGAGATCAGGGTTTGCATCAGCCCGGGGGAGACGCGGTCGGGCGTGGTCTCGTCATCCAAATATCCGGGTTCTTCGCGCAGGGCATCGGCGCGGCCGCCGCTTTCGGTGCAGGTGCAGGCCAGGAGCAATTCCACCGGCACGCGCTGTGCCTGGGCAGCACGCTGCATGGCAGCGCCATGGGCGGCCCAGGCGCGCGCCACCATGGGCGTGCCGGAAGCAGGGCGCTGGCCATCGATCAGCAGGCCATCGGCGGTGAGTTGCCAGCGCCGCGGGGCATTGCCGATTGGGGCGCCATGCGCCTCGCTCAGCCGGGCGATGAAGGGTTGCAGCATGGCCCGCCAATCGGCCGGCATGGTGCTGGGTGGGGCGGCCTGCATCAGCCGGGCCCAGCTTGCCGGGCCGAGAATCCCATCGGCCGCCAGGCTCTGGGCCCGTTGGAAGCGCCGCACCGCATCGCGCGTGGCGGGGCCGAAAATGCCATCGGTGGCGAGGTTGCCCATGCCGGCGCGGCGCAGCGCCTGCTGGGCCAGCCGGATATCGGCGCCAGATAGGAGCGGCAGGCGAAAGGACAGGCGGCGTTCGAGCGGGATCATGGCGTGGTTCCTTGCGTTTGATCGAGCAGCGCCTGGGCACGGGCGCGCAGCAGCGGCGAGAGGCTGGCCTGGGCGGCGCGCAGGGCCTCGCGCGCCAAAACGACGGAATGGGTGTTATCGGACAAATTCGCCGCGCAGATCAGCGCCTGTGCCTGGCCCGCCGCCAGCGCCGGATGAGGATTGCTGCGCCGCGCCGCTGCGTAGGATTGCGCGGCGCAATCGAGCATAGGCCGGGCGGCGCTGCCGGGGCAGGCGGCAGCAGGGGCGCGGGCCGCCATGGCGGTGGCCATGCAGGCCTCGGCCCGACGGGTGTGCAATTGCGGGCAGGCTGGGTTGGCATCGGGGCAGGGGGTGATGACCGGCTGCTCGGCCGCCAGGGCCGGGGCGTGGTGCCAGCGCGCTAGTTGGCTGAGCGGCGGGTCCAGCACCATGGCCAGAGGCGCGCAGCCGGCCAGCGAGAGCAATAAGAGTGCGGGCCTCATGGCGTCACCTCACGCAGGAGTTGCATTGGGTCCTGCCGGGCCTCGCGCAGGTGGCCGAGCAGCAGGGTCAGGGCCTGCAGCGCGGCATGCTGCTGGGCTGAGCCCTGGCCCGGGGCCAGCAGGGCACGGGCGGTTTGGGCATTGGGCGGCTCTGCGCGAAGGGCGGGCGCCGCGCTGGAAAGGCCTGCGGTGACGCTGCGTATCGTCTCGGCCGAGACATCGCCGGCCGCCTCGCCGGCCAGCAGGGCGCTGCGATATTCGGCCAGGCCTGCCTCCACCTGGGCCGGGTTTGCAAAATGTCCGGCGCCCCAGCGGGCCCAGATCCGGGCTGCGCCATCATCGCGCAGCGCCATGTCCAGCAGGTCTGCCGCGAAGCCTGGGGTGTCGCGCAGCGAGGCCAGGGCTTGGGCGAAGATTGGGGTCAACCGCGCCAGCGCCTCCTGCGGGGTGATGGCGCCGGGGTCGAAGAGGCTGGGGTCATGCGGTGCATCGAGCAATTGTGCCTGCCAGCGCCGCCAGGCCCCGGCCGAGAGCGACCAGCCAAAGCCCAGCAGCAGCGCCACCCCGGCCAATGGTCCGCCGGCCGCCGCGGCCGGCAGCAGCGGCGCGGCCAAGCGCAGCAGGGTGGCGAAGGGGCCAGAGGCGCCGGTCAATGCGACGGTGGCTTCCGCGATCCGGCTCAGGTTGGGAGGCGTGGCGCGGGCGGCGTCGAGCGCATCGCGGGCGCGGCGGAGCATGGCCGGGGCCTCGGCCGGCAGCAGGCCCGGGGGCATGGCGGGCCCCAAATTCTCCACCAATTCGGCGGCCACGCTGAGGTGGCGCTCCAGCCTGGCCATGGCGTCGGCCTCACGCGCGGGGCGGGTTGCGGCTTCGGTTGCCGCCTCAATGGCAGTGGCGGTGCTCTGGCGCAGCGTTTCGTGGGCGCGCTGCTCCTGGCTCAGAGCCTCGGCCACGCGGCGATTGGCCTGGGCATCGGGCGTGGTGGCGCGCGCGCCGAAATAATAGCCGAAGACGCCGGCGATGATGCCATTGACGTAGCCAGCGACCGCATCGGACAAATTCAGCGCGGCGGCAAAGAGCAGCAGCGGCAGCCCCACCACGCCCACAATGAGGGCAAGGATGGCGCGCACCGTGCCCTCAGGCAGGCCCATTGGCAGGTCTCGCAAGGCGGCAATCTGCTCGGGCGTTGTGCCAGGCTGGCCCAATAGGGCGAAGCTGCGCGCTGCGAGCCACCACAGAAAGCCGGCGAAGGCGAGGCCAACAAGGAAGATAAGCCCGGCGATGATCAGCACCGGTGGTGGCCCTGCCAGCGCCTGGGGGGCCAGGGCTGCGCCGGCAGTGCCAAAGAGTGCCGCTATAAGGCCAAATATGAGGGAGTGGAGGGCTGTGGGGGGCATGGGCCGTCTCCTATCAGGGGTAACGGCACATAATCCTATAACAGGAACAAATCAAGAATTAATTGCTCGGTTTGGCGTGTTCGCCGCCGCGTGCTACCCCGCGCGGGCTTCAAAGGAACAACATCATGTCCGATACCCCGCCCCCGCCAGGCGCCGGCCCCCTCGTGCTGAACATGCAGTACACCAAGGATCTCAGCTTCGAGGTTCCTGGCGCGCCCGGCATTTTCGCCACGCTGCGCGAGCAGCCGGCCATCGACCTGCAGCTCGATGTTCAGGCCCGCCCGATCCAGGAGGGCGAGAACCTCTTCGAGGTAACGCTGGATATCCGCGCCGATGCCAAGGCGCAGGATCAGGTCTGCTTCATCGCTGAGCTGACCTATTGCGGGATCTTCACCATCAATGTCGAAGAGGCGGATCTGGAGCCGGTGCTGCTGGTGGAGTGCCCGCGCCTGCTCTTCCCCTTCGCCCGCAATATCCTGGCCGAGGTGACGCGTGATGGCGGCTTCCCGCCGGTTTTCCTGAGCCCCATTGACTTCGTGGCCCTGTGGCAGAGCCGCCGCGGCCAGGCGATGGAAAACCCGGTGGGCAACGCCTGAGGCAGCAATGATCCGCCTCGACAGCATCACCCGGCAGAATGGCCACCAATTGCTTTTCATCGAGGCCTCGGCGGCCTTGCAGAAGGGCGAGAAGGTGGGCCTGGTTGGCCCCAATGGCGCGGGCAAGACCACGCTGTTTCGCATGATTACCGGGCAGGAGCCGCCCGATGAGGGCCAGGTGCTGGTCGAGCGCGGCGTCACCATCGGCTTTTTCAGCCAGGATGTGGGCGAAATGTCCGGCCGCAGTGCGGTGGCCGAGGTGATGGATGGTGCGGGTGCGGTGAGCGAGGTGGCGGCCGAGTTGCACGGCCTGGAGCTCGCCATGGCCGATCCGGACCGCGCCGATGAGATGGAGGCGATCATCGAGCGCTTCGGCGAGGTGCAGGCACGCTTTGACGATCTGGGCGGCTATGCCCTGGAAAGCCGGGCGCGGGAAGTGCTGGCCGGCCTCAGCTTTTCCGAGGCGATGATGGATGGCGATGTTGGCGCGCTCTCGGGCGGGTGGAAGATGCGGGTGGCGCTGGGGCGCATCCTGCTCATGCGCCCCGATGTCATGCTGCTCGATGAGCCTTCCAACCATTTGGATCTGGAGAGCCTGATCTGGCTGGAGAATTTCCTGCAGGCCTATGATGGCGCGTTGCTGATGACCTCGCATGATCGCGAGTTCATGAACCGCATCATCAACAAGGTGGTGGAAATCGATGGCGGCGCGCTGACCAGTTTTTCGGGCGATTATGAGTTCTATGAGCAGCAGCGGGCGCTGAACGAGCAGCACCAATTGGCGCAGTTCGAGCGGCAACAGGCCATGCTTTCCAAGGAAATCAAGTTTATCGAGCGGTTCAAGGCACGCGCCTCGCATGCCGCGCAGGTGCAAAGCCGTGTGAAAAAGCTCGACAAGATCGAGCGCGTGGAGCCGCCGCGCCGGCGGCAGAGTGTGGCCTTTGAATTCCAGCCCGCGCCCCGCTCGGGTGAGGATGTGGTGAACCTGCGTGGTGTGCATAAACGCTATGGCGAGCGGGTGATCTATCAGGGCTTGGATGTGCTGATCCGCCGGCGGGAGCGGGCCTGCGTGCTGGGCATGAATGGTGCTGGCAAATCGACCCTGCTGAAACTGGTGACGGGGGCGACCGAGCCCGATGCTGGCAGCGTTTCGCTGGGGGGCAGCGTGAAGCTGGGCTATTTCGCTCAGCACGCGATGGAATTGCTCGATGGCGAATTGACCGTCTTTGAGGCGCTGGAGGCGCAGTTTCCGCGCGCTGGGCAGGGCTCTTTGCGTTCATTGGCTGGGTGCTTTGGCTTTTCGGGCGCCGATGTGGATAAGCGCTGCCGGGTGCTCTCAGGGGGTGAGAAGGCGCGGCTGGTGATGGCTGGGATGCTCTATGACCCGCCGAATTTTCTCGTGTTGGATGAGCCGACGAACCATCTCGATATGGCAACGAAAGAGATGCTGATCACGGCGCTCGCGCAATATGACGGCACCATGCTCTTCGTCTCGCATGACCGGCATTTCCTGGCAGCACTGTCCAACCGCGTCTTGGAGGTTACCCCAGGCGGCATTCAGGATTATGGCGGCGGCTATAGTGAATATGTCGCCCGGACCGGGCAGGAGGCGCCGGGCCTGCGGGCCTGAGCGTAACGCCGCTAAGCCGATCCGCAGCCGGGAGGCCCGGCCGCGCGCCGCCGGCTTAGGCCGCCTGTTTGTCCAGCATTTTCATCTTCACCAGCGCTTCGGCGATTTGCACCGCGTTCAGCGCCGCACCCTTGCGCAAATTATCGGCCACGCACCAGAAGGCAAGGCCATGCTCCACCGTCGGGTCCCGCCGCAGCCGCGAGACATAAACGTCATCCTCATGCACCGCGTCGAGTGGGGTGATGTAGCCGCCATCCTCGCGCTTATCGAACACGCTGAGGCCAGGCATCTTCTTCCAGGCGGCACGGGCCTGCGCCTCGGTGATCGGGCGCTCGAACTCGACATGCACCGCCTCGGCATGGCCGATGAAGACCGGCACGCGCACGCAGGTGGCGACGACCTTGATGTCGGGGTCCAGAATCTTCCTGGTCTCGGCCGCCATTTTCCACTCTTCCTTGGTGAAGCCGTCATCCATGAATTTGTCGATATGCGGGATGCAGTTGAAGGCGATGGGCTTGGTGAATTGCTCCACCAGCGGCGGGTCATTGACGAAGCTGCCCTTGGATTGGGCGAAGAGCTCGTCCATCCCCTCCTTGCCGGCACCGGAGACCGATTGATAGGTGGCCACCACCACGCGCTTGATGCGGGCAATATCATGCAGCGGCTTGAGCGCAACCAGCATTTGGATGGTCGAGCAATTCGGGTTGGCGATGATCCGGCGCTTTTTGAACAGGTGGAGATGCTGCGGGTTCACCTCCGGCACGATCAGCGGGATGTCGGGGTCCATGCGGAAATGGCTGGTATTGTCGATCACCACGCAGCCCGCGGCGGCGGCACGCGGCGCATGCACTGCAGAGATTGCGGCACCGGGCGAAAAGAGGCCGAGGTCAAAGCCAGTAAAATCAAAAGTTTCCAGGTTCTGGCAGGTCAGCACGGTTTTCTCGCCGAAGCTGATCTGCTGGCCAACGGAACGGGCCGAGGCCAGGGCGACAACTTTGCTGACTGGAAAATTACGCTCAGCCAGCGTCTTGAGAATTTCTCGCCCCACCGCACCAGTGGCGCCTACAACCGCGACCCGATAAACCATGATGGATACTCCTAAAACCGGAGTATCCATAGGGCGACGGTCAGACCAGCGCAATCGCCTAGCGCTGCGTAGGTTTATATTGGCTCAGAGCATTCTCAAGCCTTGCGGCTTGGCAAGGCAACTCGAAAAATGCGTTATAATAACAGCTAGAGGCTTTTCACCGTCTTCGCTTCCGGTGAAATGGCTCTAGTTTAGCCGCGCCGCTCTGGAGGCACGGCGGACCAGCGGCTGATTGTCCTTGTGATTCATCCAGAAGAACAGGTTTGCCACTTCAGGATAATTGTCGAAGGTCAAAGCATTGACCCGGGCAATCGCTTCCTTTTCTTCAGCCTCGGCGGTACGGCCGCGCTCCCTGAGCACGCGCGCCCAAAAGGTATAAGCGGCCTCTGTGTCGGGAAAGGCGCGCACCGCGTCTCTAAAGGCTAGCTCTGCGCCATCAAGGTCGCCCAGGCCCCAGCGGGCGACGCCGATGGTGCTGTGCAGGGCTTCGAACAGCGGCGCGAAAGCGCCACTCATTGCCGCCGATGGAGACAGTGTGACCCTGGTCAGTGGGGTCAGGAGATCAATGGCTTCCTGATAACGGTCAAGCTCGATCAGCACGAAACCAAGATTGAGCTGGCCGACACGAAAATTCGGGTCGGTAGTGAAAGAATTGCGGAACCGCCTTGCGGCGCCGGCCTTGTCATTCTCCATCAGGGCCACGACGCCCAAAAGGTTCTCAAGGAAGGCGCGTCGCATGATGGTTTCGGCGCGGGGAACACGAGCGAGTTCGCGCTCTGCCACCGCTTTGGTCCTGCTGAAGTCATTGCTGCGGGCATTCAGCGACTGCTCGAAGTAATACAGCGCGGAGCGGTATGGCTCAAACTGCTCCATGGTCTCGGTGGCGCCGCGACGCAGCAGAGCCTCGGCCCCGGCCTCGCCGTCGAGTTGCAAGGAGAAGTTGGTGGTTTGCCCTGTTATACCGTTGATCAGGAGCCGGGAGCGGTTCGCATCCTGATAAATGATCGAAGCGTTAACCCGCGGGCGCTCCAGCCCGAACAGGTCCTGCAGGGCGGCGGTGAAACCATCGAGTTTCAACGCATTCGCTACCACGCCAACGATCGTCGGGTCCCGCGATGAGCGCACGCTGGCGGGCGAGAGCAGCGATCGGGCCTGGCTCATCCGCCATATTTCGCTGGTGAAGACACGCTCGGCCACGTCCTGTGAGAGGCCGGTAGAGGCCACTGCTGGGGGCACCGACACATTCACCGTGACCGTATTGGCGCTGACGACCGCATCTGCGGATAAGAGGCCAAACACCATGGCAGCAGCCATGGCAATCGATACTGGATCCACTCCGACCACTCCGTTATGTTAATGACACAATCCCAATTGGCGAAATAACATACCCATGTTCACGGTGCTACCAGAGGGTAATCGAATTCTTTACTGATTAATATGAATTATAATAAACATCGAATTTATAATTATTCCTGGAAATAACTTTGGCTGGTATCACGCCCGCAGGAAAGCAGCCAGCCCCCGGTCACATCGCGGCGAATTCGGCACGGCGAAAGCCCTGGGCGAAGAGCAGGGCTGTCAAATCGCCATGATTGACCCGCGCATGCGCCGCCGCCTGCACCGTGGGCTTGGCGCGAAAGGCGATACCCAACCCGGCGGATTGCAGCATCGGCAGGTCATTGGCGCCATCGCCCACCGTCAAGCTCCGCTCGAGCGGCAGACCCAGCGATTGGGCCAGGCGCAGCAGCGTGGCCAGCTTGGAATCGCGGTCCAGAATGGGTTCGGCCACCGTGCCGGTCAAAGCGCCATCGGCGAGGATCAATTGGTTGGCGTGGTGCTCATGGAAGCCCACCAGCGCCGCCACCCGGCCAGTGAAGAAGGTGAAGCCGCCGGAAACCAGCGCCGCATGGGCCCCGGCGGCGCGCATGGTGGCGACCAGGGCGCGGGCGCCGGGCATCAGTTCCGTCGTCTCCCAGGTGCGCTGCAGGGCGGCCTCGGGCAGGCCTTTGAGCATGGCCACGCGCTCGCGCAGGGCGGATTTGAAATCCAACTCGCCATTCATCGCCCGGGCGGTGATGGCGGCGATGCGCTCCTTCAGCCCGGCCTCGGCGGCCAATTCGTCCAGCGTCTCGGTGGTGACGATGGTGCTGTCCATATCGGCCAGCAGTAGGGCCTTGCGCCGTGTGGCGGCGGCCTGGGCGATGGCGTCCACTTTCTGGCCGGCCAGGGCTGCCTGGGCGGCGGCCTGCGCGGCGGCGGGCGCCATGCCGGAGAAGGGGATGTCCAGCGCCTCGCCTTCGGACAGCCAGTCTGGCGCCCGGCAAACGGCACCGCCCGCGGCCAGGGCCGCCAGCACCGCGGCCAGCATGTGGTGGGATAATCCGCCCGGGGGCGCGACAAGGGTGAGGATATGCGGCATGGAAATCTGACCATGCCCATCGCGCCCCTGCCATGCAACCACCCGCGCTGATCATCTGCGGCCCGACCGCCAGCGGGAAATCCGCGCTGGCGCTGGAATTCGCCCAGGCGCTGGGCGGGACGGTGATCAATGCCGATGCCATGCAGGTTTATGCCGGCATGGCGGTGATCACGGCGCAGCCCAGCCTGGCGGAGCACGCAGCGGCGCCGCACCGGCTTTATGGCATTCGTTCGCCGGCGGAGGCAGCGAATTTGGCCTGGTGGCGCGAAGAGGCGCTCGCGGCGATGGCGCAGGCCCGGCTGCCCATCCTATGCGGCGGCACGGGGATGTATTTGCGCGCGCTGACCCAGGGCCTCTCGGCCCTGCCGGCTGTGCCCCCCGAGGCGCGGGCCGAGGCGCGCATGCTGCTGGCCGAGCGCGGCGCCCCTGCGCTGCATGCCATGCTCGATGCCGCCACCGCGGCCACCCTGAACCCCGGCGATAGCCAGCGCGTGGCCCGCGCCTTCGAGGTGTGGCGCGGCACTGGCCGTGGGTTGGTGGAATGGCAGCGCGAGGCACCCGCCCTGCCGCCCGCGCCCTATCGCTTTGCCGCCCTGCGCTTGGACCCGGCGCGGGAGGAACTGCGCGATGCCATCGCCAGCCGCTTCGATGCGATGCTGGCCGGTGGCGCGCTTGAGGAGGTGCGAGCGCTGCTGGACCTCGACCCCGCCTTGCCGGCGATGCGCGCGCATGGCGTGCCCGAGATCGCCGCGCTGCTGCGCGGTGCGATGGATGCGCGGGCGGCGCGTGACCAGGCGGTGTTGCACACCCATCAATACACCAAGCGCCAGGGCACCTGGTTCCGCCATCAGGCCCTGGTGGCCCCGACGCGGTTGCATACGATCCATGCGCGGTTTGCGGGTCTGGCGCAATTTTCGCAAAGAAAATGGACCGAAATGGACAGTTTTGTTCAATTGCATGTTGACGCCCCACCGGCCGGGGCATAAGGGAGCGGCGCAACACCATCAGATCATCACGGAACCATCATGTCCGCCACCACCGCCACCGCAGCCGCCACCACGGAAGACCGTTCGGGTGCTGAGGTTCTCCTCCGGGCTTTGACGGAGCAGGGCGTTGAAGTCATTTTTGGCTATCCCGGCGGTGCAGTATTGCCGATTTATGATGCGCTGTTCCAGCAAAATTCCATTCGCCACATCCTCGTCCGCCATGAGCAGGCGGCGGTGCATGCGGCCGAGGGCTATGCCCGCTCCACCGGGCGGGTGGGGGTGGTGCTCGTCACCTCCGGCCCGGGTGCGACCAATGCGGTGACGGGGCTGGTGGATGCGCTGATGGACAGCATCCCCATCATCTGCCTGACCGGGCAGGTGCCGACCCATCTGATCGGCAATGATGCATTTCAGGAGGCCGATACCACCGGCATCACCCGCCCCGCGACCAAGCACAATTATCTGGTCAAGCGCAGCGAGGACCTGGCCGGCGTGGTGCATGACGCGTTCTATGTCGCGCGCAGCGGCCGCCCCGGCCCGGTGGTGATCGACCTGCCCAAGGACATCCTGATCAAGCCCGCGCCCTATACCCCTGCGCCCAGCACGCCCCATCGCAGCTACCGTCCGGTGACGCAGCCTGACCCGGCGCGTATTCTCGAAGCCGTGCAAATGCTCAAGCGCTCGGCTCGCCCGGTGGTATATGCCGGCGGCGGCGTGATCAATTCCGGGCCCGAGGCCTCACGGCTGCTGACTGAATTTGTCCGCATGACGGGTTTTCCCTGCACCAATACGCTGATGGGGCTGGGGGCTTTTCCCTCTTCCGACCCGCAATTTATCGGCATGCTGGGCATGCACGGCACCTACGAAGCGAACCTCGTGATGCATGGCTGCGATGTCATGCTGAATATGGGGGCGCGTTTCGATGACCGGATCACCGGCCGGCTGGATGCCTTCAGCCGCGGTTCGAAGAAGATTCACGCCGATATCGACCCCTCCTCGATCAATAAGAACGTCAAGGTGGATGTGCCGATCGTGGGCGATGCCGGCAATATCCTGGCGGCGATGATCGAATGCTGGAAGCAGGATGACACGCCGATCAATAAGGAGGCGCAGACCGCCTGGTGGCGGCAGATAGACCTGTGGCGCCAGAAGGACTGCCTGGCCTATGTCCAGGAAGGCAAGATCATCAAGCCGCAGCATGCGGTGAAGCGGCTCTTCGAGATCACCCAGGAGATGGGGCGCGAGACCTTCATCTCCACCGAGGTCGGTCAGCACCAGATGTGGGCGGCGCAGTATTTCGGCTTCAACAAGCCCAATCGCTGGATGACCTCGGGCGGGTTGGGCACCATGGGCTATGGCCTGCCCGCGGCGATGGGGGTGCAGATCGCGCATCCGGATGCGCTGTGCATCGATATTGCCGGCGAGGCCTCTATCCTGATGAACATCCAGGAGATGGGCACGCTGGCGCAGTACCGGCTGCCAGTAAAAGTGTTCATCCTGAACAACGAATATATGGGCATGGTGCGGCAATGGCAGGAGTTGCTGCATGGCAGCCGTTATTCCGAGAGCTATTCCGCCGCGCTGCCGGATTTCGTGAAGCTGGCCGAGAGTTTTCATGCCAAGGGCCTGCGGGCGACCGAGGCGGATCAGTTGGATGATGTGATCCGTGAAATGATCGCCCATCCCGGCCCGGTCATTGCCGATATCTGCGTGGACCAGAAGGAAAACGTCTTCCCGATGATCCCCTCGGGTGCCGCGCATAATGAGATGATTTTGGCCGCAGGGCAGCAGGGTGGCGTCGCTGGCGTCACCGATGAAGGCAAGGTGTTGGTCTGAAGCCATGGAACGCACAGCAACCATCGCGGTCCTCGTCGAGAACGAGGCCGGCGTCCTGGCCCGCGTCATTGGGCTCTTCTCCGGCCGCGGCTACAATATCGAGAGCCTGACGGTGGCGCCGGTGGATGAGACCCGCCGCATTAGCCGCATCACCGTGGTGACCACGGGCACCGAGATGACCATCGAGCAGATCAAGGCGCAGCTTGACCGGCTGGTGCCGGTGCATAAGGTGAGCGACCTGACGCTGGACGGCGCCCACCTGCAGCGCGAATTGGCGCTGATCAAGGTGGTGGGCCGTGGCGAGCATCGCGTGGAGGCGCTGCGCCTGGCCGATGCCTTTCGCGCCCGCGTCGTGGATGCCACGCCCGAGAGCTTCGTCTTCGAGATGACCGGCAATGCCGAGAAGATCGATGCCTTTTGTGCGCTGATGAAGCCTTTGGGGCTTGCCGAACTCTGCCGGACGGGGGCTGTTGCCATCGCCCGCGGCACAAGGCACATCGCCGCCTGACATTTTTTTGACCAAGAGCAACGAGGAGCGCCCTGATGCGCGTTTATTACGACCGTGACGCTGATGTGAACCTGATCAAGGCCAAGAAGGTCGCGATCATTGGTTTTGGCAGCCAGGGCCATGCCCATGCCCTGAATATCCGCGAAAGCGGCGTGGCCGAAGTGGCCATTGGCCTTCGTCCCGGCGGTTCCGCCAAGAAGGCCGAGGCCATGGGTTTCAAGGTCCTCTCCCCCGCCGATGCGGCAAAATGGGCCGATGTGATCATGGTGCTGACCCCCGATGAGGGCCAGGGCGATCTCTATCGCGAACACCTGCATGACAATATGAAGCCCGGCGCGGCGCTGGCCTTCGCGCATGGCCTGAACGTGCATTTCAACCTGCTCGACCCGCGCTCGGACCTTGACGTGTTCATGATCGCGCCCAAGGGCCCTGGTCATACGGTGCGCAGCGAATATCAGCGCGGCGGCGGCGTGCCCTGCCTGGTGGCGGTGGCGCAGAACCCCTCGGGCAACGCACTCGAAATCGCGCTTTCCTACGCTTCCGCCGTGGGTGGTGGCCGCGCCGGCGTGATCGAGACGACCTTCAAGGAAGAATGCGAGACCGACCTGTTCGGCGAGCAGGCTGTGCTGTGCGGTGGCTTGGTCGAGCTGATCAAGGCTGGCTTCGAAACCCTGGTCGAGGCTGGCTACGCGCCGGAAATGGCCTATTTCGAGTGCCTGCATGAGGTGAAGCTGATCGTTGACCTCATCTATGAGGGCGGCATCGCCAATATGAACTACTCGATCTCCAACACGGCAGAATACGGCGAATACGTCACCGGCCCGCGCATCATCACCGCCGAAACCAAGGCCGAGATGAAGCGCGTGCTGGATGATATCCAGACCGGCAAATTCGCCCGCGACTGGATGCTGGAAAACAAGGTGAACCAGGCCAGCTTCAAGGCCACCCGCCGCCGCCTGTCCGAGCACTCGATTGAGGCGGTGGGCGAGCGCCTGCGCGCCATGATGCCGTGGATCAAGGCGAACGCCCTGGTGGATAAGGCGAAGAACTAAGGAGAGGTTGGGGAGGCAGGGGTAATTGTCCGTCGGCGAACCCCTGCCTCCTTCGCCAGCGAGCGATGCAGGGGTCACACGCTAAGAATAATAGCCGTTGTGGGAATTATTTCATTGACAATCGTCCCTCAGGCGCGTAAAATCCGCGTCAAAGGAGATTGACGATGAGCGAAACTGTCGAAGTCACACGTGATACGCTTCGCAACGCAATCAACGACCCGCGTTATCTCAATTCGAACCATCCTGAAGCCCAAGCATTTCGGCAGTGGGTGTCGGAGGGCTTTCGCGCGCTCTAGCCCGAGGACGGCACGACGCACGGGATCGTTCATGTGCGATCCTATATCCGAGACGGACACCAGGTTTCTGCATATTCTTGACGCGGTCCGGCCGGCGGCGAGGCTACGAATGGAACTGCTGTGCAGTTCGCGGACCGGCCGGGACCGCATGCGGATGCCGAGCGGCGCGCGCGGTGTGATGCACAGGCTGCGGCAGACGAGGCACGATGCCGACGCTTACGGCCCACAGCTCGTGTCGCCCGTGCTCTCTGCTGGGCCAGCGTGAACCTGCGTTTTGGAGCCTGTATGGCAGGAAGAGAACTGCCGCGCCTGTCCCTTCCCGAATGAGGAGCCAGAACAGTGACCAAAAAGGATCATGAGAACGCAATGACCATCTGCGCGCGCCGAACCCTGGAGAGCAGTTATGGTCCCGTCGCTGTTTGGATAACAGTTCCGCGCGAGGAAACCGAGACTGGCGATTTCCTGTGCGACTATGGCATTGCCGGCCCTCGAACACAGCGTCGCGGCTCGGTCATGGGAATCGACGCTTTCCAGGCGCTTCAACTCACTATGGAGCGGATTGGAACCGAGTTGCTGTTCTCCGAGGAAGGACAGACCGGCGGTCTGCGATGGTTGGATACCGCCTACGAGATCGGTTTTCCTGTCCCCGCCTCCATTGAAGACCTCGCATCTCCAAAAAAATAGCCGGTCTCCACAGCGAAAAGCTTCGCCCGCGACTGGCTGCTGGAGAACCGGGTCAACCAGGCCAGCCTCAAGGCCACCCGCCGCCGCCTGGCCGAACACCCCATCGAGGCGGTGGGCGAGCGCCTGCGCGCCATGATGCCCTGGATCAAGGCGAATGCTTTGGTGGACAAGGCGAAGAACTAAGCCGTTATCGACTGGCCGCGAGGACCTGCCGCCAGGCAGGTCCTCAACGGGTTGAGCCTTTTTCGTTGTAACCGCCATCCAGCCGCCCACAATCTGATAATCATCTTGCTGCATCGCATCATGTGCCGTTAGCCTCGCCCACCCCCAGCAGGAGGCCCGCGTGACGGTTATCAGCCCATCCCGCTCTAGCGACATCCTGTTGCTCATCGCTCGCTTGGCCATGGCGCCGCTGTTTTTGATCAGCGCCTTTTATAAGGTTGCGCAATGGCCCGGCATCGTCACCTTATTGGACAATCAGGGCGCGCCGCTGCCCATGCTCGGGGGCGTTATTGCCACCGCCATCGAGGCCATCCTGCCCCTCCTTCTCATCCTGGGGCTGCGGATGCGCTGGGCGGCCCTGGGCCTCATTGTCTATGTGTTGGGCACCAACCTCATTGCGCATCGTTTCTGGGAATTCACCGGTGGCGCGCAGCTTGGCCAGATGCTGGCTTTCTTCAAGAATATCGCCCTGTGCGGCGGCTTGCTGGTTCTGACCATGACCGGCCCTGGCCGTTTCGCGATGCAGCCCCGGCCCTGACCGCGCGCCTTGATCCGCCCTGCGGGCGGCCCATCTGCGGTGGATGTTCAAGCAGGCCCTCGCCATCCTCTCCTCCATCGCGCTGGGCGCCTGCTCGGTGGTAGGCGTGCGCGGTAGCGAGGAACCGCCGCATCGCGTCATCGCCCGACTGGGTGAGGTGGAGATCCGCGAATATGCGCCCCGCCTCGTCGCCGAAACCCAGGTGGACGCGGATGAGAATGCGGCGCGCAGTGAAGGCTTTCGCCGCCTCGCTGGCTATATTTTTGGCGCCAATCGGGGCGAGAGGCGTATCGCCATGACCGCCCCTGTGGCGCAGGAGCCCAGCCGCATCGCGATGACCGCGCCCGTCGCACAGGACGCCGTGGCCGAGGGTTTTCGCATTCGCTTCTTCCTCCCCGCCGGCCTGACTGCGGACACCGCACCCGAGCCGAATGACCCGCGCGTGCGCATCACCACCCTGCCGGCCGAAACCTTCGCCGTGCTGCGCTTCACCGGTAGCACCGACCCCGCGGCGGTGGCGCGCAATGCCGCCAGCCTCCGCGCCATGCTCGCGGGCTCGCGCTGGGAGGCGGTGGGCGAGGCCACCGCC
This sequence comes from Rhodovarius crocodyli, assembly GCA_945901085.1. Taxonomy (GTDB): domain Bacteria; phylum Pseudomonadota; class Alphaproteobacteria; order Acetobacterales; family Acetobacteraceae; genus Rhodovarius; species Rhodovarius crocodyli_A. The sequence goes on from CAMDJV010000013.1 coordinate 59,944, forward strand.
TGGTTCTATGACCCGCCCTGGACCCTGCCGCCGCTGCGCCGCAATGAGGTGGCAATCCGCGTCACCCCCGCAGCCTGAGCCCCGCCACCACGCCCAGGGCGCAGAGCCCCGCCATCGCCCAGAAGGCATGCCCGCCGAAAGCGGCATAAAGCGGCCCCGAGGCCAGCATCACCGCCCCCGAGGCCAGCCCCACCCCCAGCGAGGAATGCAGCGTCTGCGCCCGCGCCCCCAGCCCGCTGGGCAGCGCGGCCAGGGCGCGGATCGCCCCGAGATGCATGGCGCCGAAGCTGAGCGCATGCAGCGTCTGCGCCAGGAAGAGCGGGACCAATTCGCTTGTCGCCCCGGTCACCACCCAGCGCAGCACCCCCGCCAGGGCGGCCAGCGTGGCCAGGCCCGGCGCGCCCAGCCGATCCACCAGGCGCCGCCCCCATAGGAACAGCGCCACCTCCATGACCACCCCCCAGGCCCAGAGCAGGCCTATCATGCCGGCTGAGAGCCCCGCCGCCTGCCAATGCAGCGTCGCGAACCCGTAATACATCGCATGGCTGCCCTGGATCAGCGCCGAGGCCGGCAGCAGCCGCCGGAAGCCGGGGTGGCGCAAGGGCTCCCACATCCCCCCGGTGGGGCGTGGGCGTGGCCCTGGCGGCTGCGGCAGCCCGGCCGCGACGAGCGCCGTGGCACCCAGGCAGCAGGCCGCCAGCCACAGGGCCGCCGCGGGCCCTGTCAGGCTCACCAATTGCCCGGCCGTGACGGCTGAGACGATGAAGGCGATCGACCCCCAGGCCCGCACCCGGCCGTAATCGAAGGGTCTTGCGCGCATTTCAGCGATGGCGGCGGCATCGCTCAGTGGCACCACCGGCGCCACGCCCACGCTATGCACCAATTGCACCAGCAGCAGCATGGCAAAGCCCTGCAGCAGCGCCATGGCGGGCAAGGTGAGCGCTGCCAGCGCCGCACCGCTCACCAGCACGGCGCGCAGCCCCCAGCCATCGGCCAGCCGGGCCGAGGCGGGGCTGGTCAGCAGCCGTGTCACACTGCCCAGCGCCAGCACGATGGAAAGCTGCGTGGCGCTCAGCCCGCCCGCGCTCAATACCGCGGGAATGAACGGCATCGCCGCCCCGAGCGAGGCGAATTGCACGGCAAAGAGCAGCGCGAAGCGGGTGGGCGGGGATATTCTCACGGCACCCCGCTTTGCGCCTATTCCGGTAATCCAGTCCAGCCCGGGCCCACGCCCGTTGCAATCCGCGCGCTTTGGCCGCATCAAGCCTGCCACGATCAGCAGCCGGTTTTTCATCTCATGTTCGAAGCGCGCGTCCGGGCCATTTTGGGCCCTACCAATACAGGCAAGACCCACCTTGCGATGGAGCGGATGCTTGCGCATTCCTCGGGGATCATCGGCTTTCCGCTGCGCCTCCTGGCGCGCGAGAATTACGACCGCATGGTGGCCAAGAAGGGTGAGAAGAACGTCGCCCTCATCACGGGTGAGGAGAAGATCATCCCGCCCGACGCGAAATGGTTCGCCTGCACGGTTGAGGCCATGCCGCTCGATATCGCGGTGGGCCGTGGGCGGGCCGAATTCGTCGCGGTGGACGAGATTCAGCTCTGCGCCGACCCTGATCGCGGCCATATCTTCACCGACCGTCTGCTGAATGCCCGTGGCATGGTCGAGACCATGTTCATGGGGGCGGAGACGGTAAGGCATTTGCTGCAGCGCCTGGTGCCGCAGGTTGAGATCGAGAGCCGCCCGCGCCTCTCGCAACTCACCCATACCGGCTTCACCAAGCTGGGCCGCCTGCCGCCGCGCAGCGCCGTGGTCGCTTTCTCGGCCGGCGAGGTTTACGCCATTGCCGAGGCCATTCGCCGCCGCCGTGGCGGTTGCGCCGTGGTGATGGGCCGCCTCTCGCCGCGCACCCGCAATGCGCAGGTGAAGCTGTATCAGGACCGCGAGGTAGATTTTCTGGTGGCGACGGATGCCATCGGCATGGGCCTGAACATGGATGTGGACCATGTGGCCTTCGCCTCGCTGAACAAGTTTGACGGCCATGCCCCGCGCGCGCTGAACGCGCAGGAAGCCGCCCAGATCGCCGGCCGCGCCGGCCGCGGCATGCGCGATGGCACTTTCGGCAGCACCGGCGACTGCATCCCGCTGCCCGAGGATATGGTGGAGAAGATCGAGGGCCATCAATTCGAGCCTTTGCAGGCTTTGGCCTGGCGCAACTCCAATCTCGACTTCACCAGCGTGGATGCGCTGCTGGACAGCCTGGCCGCGCCGCCACCCTCCGCTGGCCTGGCCAAGGGCCATGACGCGACGGACCACATCACCCTCAACATGCTGGCGCGCGAGAGCGATATCCGCCGCCTTGCCGCGGGCCGCGGCCGGGTGGGTGCGCTGTGGGAAGCCTGCCAGGTGCCGGATTTCCGCAAGCTGGCCGATGACAGCCATACGAAGCTCTGCGGCCGGATTTTCCGCCATATGGCGGAAGATGGCGCCCTGCCGGAAGACTGGTTGGCGGCACAGATCGCCAATACCGCCAATACCGAAGGTGACCTTGATACGCTGATGGCCCGGCTCTCGGGTATCCGCACCTGGAGCTACATCGCTGCCCGCGCCGATTGGGTGAAGAACGCCGCCGAGTTCCAGGCCCAGGCCCGCGCCGCCGAGGATATGGTGAGCGACGCGCTGCATGAGCGCCTGACCCAGCGCTTTGTGGACCGTCGTGCCGCACAATTGATCCGCCGCCTCGACCCTGCCTCGGAAGAGGATCTGCTGAGTGCTGTGACGCGCCAGGGCGATGTGATCGTCGAGGGCCATAATGTCGGCCGGGTGGAAGGCTTTATTTTCCACCCCGATGCGACGGCAGAGGATGAGGAAACCCGCAAGCTCGTGCTGCGCGCCGCCCGTCGTGCGCTGCGCGAGGAAATGCCCCGCCGCGTTGCCGCGCTGGAAATTGGTAAGTCCGAGGCCTTCTCGCTGACGGCTGACCATAAAATTCTATGGGATGGCGCCGATATCGCCCGGCTGCGCGCGGGTGCCGAGCCCTCCAAGCCGGTGGTTGAGGTGCTGCCCAGCGAGTTTCTGGACAGTGCCCAGCGTGAGCGGGTGCGGCTGCGCCTGAGCAATTTCATCGAGGGCACGCTCGCCAAGGATCTCTCATCCATCGCCGCGGTCGAGAAAAAGGCCGAGGATGACAATACGCTGCGCGGGCCGGCCTTCATGCTGCGGGAATCGCTGGGCATTCGCCCTGGCAATTCCAAGGCGCATTTCCCTCAGGAAGTGCAGGCCAAGCTGAAGACTATTGGCGCCAGGGCCGGCCGCTATGCGCTTTATGTGCCCGAGGCCCTGAAGCCGCGTGCGATGGCCATGCGCGCCCAACTCTGGGCGCTGAGCCGCAATATCCCCACGCCCGAGTTGCCCGCGCCCGGCCTGGTCTCGCTGGCGGCCGATGGCGTGACCGCGCTCTCCTGGCTGCCCGGCTTTGCCGAGACCATCGGCTGGGTGCCGGCCGGCCCGCTCTTGCTGCGCCTTGACGTGGCGGAGCGAATTTCCGGCGAATTAAGCTACCTCACCCGCCGCGCACCCTCGCCGCTGCCGCCGGAAATCCTGGGCCGCTTTGCCATCAAGGGCGAGATGGTGCCGCTGGTGCTGGCGGGCCTGGGCTTCCGGGTGATCGAGGCCGAGGTGCTGGGCGAGGATGTGCAGGGGCCGACCCGGCCGATGATGGTGGCCTGGCAGCGCCCGGCGCAGCCCGAGCGCAACAATCGTGGCCCGCGGCGTGACCAGCAGCCGCGTGGCGAAGGTGCCGCCGCTGAGCGTGGCCCGCGCCGCGATGGTGATGCCCGCCCGCCGCGCAACCGTGACCGTGGCCCGCGCCGCGATGCAACGGTAGCGCCCGCGGCACCGGCCGAGGCCGCACCCAGCGAGGCCGCACCCAGCGAGGCCAGTGCCGAGGCCCCGCGCCCCGAGCGCGAGCCACGCCGCGATGACCGCAACAATAATCGCAATGCAAAGCCTCGCGCCCCGGGCGGTGCCTTCGGCAAGACCGGCGGCCCTGGCGGCGGCGGTGGCGGCGGTGGCCGTGAGGATCGCGGCCCGCGCCGTGATGATCGTGACCGCGGCCCCCGGCGCGATGATCGTGGCCCTGGTGGCCCTGAGACCCGGGTCTATCACCAGGACAGCGTGAAGGTGGCCGATGAGGATAATCCCTTCGCCAAGCTCGCGGCTCTCAAGCTGAAATGAGCCGGCGGGCGTGACGGCAACTCCCGAGAGTTGGGAGAGGCTGGACGTCTGGCTGTGGTATGCGCGCGTCGCCAAGACGCGCTCCCTTTGTGCAAGGGCGGTGCAGGATGGCGGTTTCCGACTGAACCGTCAGCCCACCGACAAGCCGCATGCAAAGCTGCGGGTGGGTGATGTGCTGACCTATACCTGGGGCAGTGAGGTGCGGGTGTGGCGGGTGGCTGAGCTTGGCAACCGCCGGGGGCCTGCCGATGAGGCGCGGACGCTTTACGAGGATCTCTCGCTAGGCTTGTGAGCCTGGCCCATGCCGCCACCGCCCGGCATTTCCACCACCAGCCTGTCGCCGGCCGGAATCACCTGAAAACCCTTGGCCTTCAGCGTGGTGCCGCTGCCCAGCCGTACGACACCGCGGGCACCCTCCTCCCCGCCATGCCGCCCGCGCGGCGGATAGGTCACCCGTTCGAAGGTGGCGAAAATCCCGAAGGCCTCGCCATGGCGATGCGCCACTTCCATGATCTGGCCGTCGCCACCGCGGAACTCTCCGGCCCCGCCTGAGCCGTCACGCAGGTCCTTCCGCCAGACCACGATGGGGGCGATGGTTTCCGTCACCTCCACCGGCACGTTTTTCACGCCGGAGGGGAAGGGCGTGGCGGAAAGCCCATCCTGCCCCGGCCGCGCGCCGGCGCCGCCAGAATGGAACATGGTGACCATGAAGGGCCGCTGCGTGCCGCCGGTCAGGCCATTGCCCGCGCCGAGTTTCAGGTTCCACAGATTAGAGGTGCCCTCGGCCGGCACCCGGCCCGGCAGTGCCTGATCCAGGGCCGAATAGACCACATCAGGCAGCATATGGCCCATGGTGGAGCGGGCATTCACCGCCGCGGGGAAGGGTGCGTTGAGGATCGATCCCTCGGGTGCGGTGACGCGAATGAGGTCCAGCGTGCCGGCATTATTGGGGATCTCGGGGCCGATGATGCAGCGCAGGCCAAAGGCGGTATAGGCATCGGTGTAGCAGAGCGGGCAGTTGATGCCGTAGCTGCTCTGGGCCGAGGTGCCGGCGAAATCGACCGCGATGTGATCCTCGGCGATGGTCAGTGCCGCGTGCAGGTCGATCGGTGCCTCGATGCCGTCAATGCGCATATGGCCGTGCCAGGTGCCTTTGGGGAGTTTCTGGATCTCGGCCAGCATCGCAGCTTCCGAGCGGGCGATGATATGCGCGCCCAGCACCTCCAAATCCTCCAACTGGTTTTCCTCCAGCATGGCGGAGAGGCGGCGCTCGCCCGTCTCGTTGCAGGCCATGAGCGCATAAATATCGCCCTCCACCTGTACCGGTTCGCGCACATTGGCGCGGATGAGGTTCATCAGCCCCTCATCCACCACGCCCTGGCGCGCCATGGGCATAATGGGAATGCGTAAGCCTTCGTGAAACACCTGCCGCCCATCGGGCGAGAGGCCGATGCCGCCGATATCCACCACATGCACGGTGCAGGAGAACAGCCCAACCATTTTTCCCCGATGAAAAGCCGGGGAGGTGACGACGATATCGTAGAGATGCCCGGTGCCCATCCAGGGGTCGTTGGTGATGTAGTGGTCGCCCTCGCGCATATTTTCTGCCGGAATGGCGGCCAGAAAATGCTTCACGCTGCGGGCCATGGAGTTCACATGCCCGGGCGTGCCGGTCACCGCCTGGGCCAGCATCCGGCCATCCACGGCGAAGACACCGGCAGAAATATCCCCCGCTTCCCGTGCCGAGGTGGAGAAGGCGGTGCGGACCAGGGTTTTCGCCTGCTCCTCCACCACTGAGAGCAGGCGGTTCCACATGACCTGGAGGCGAATGTCGTTCATGGCGCGTGTTCCAGGATGATCTGGCCGCCGGCATTGATCCGCGCGGTCCAGTGCTTGGGGATGATGGTGGTGGTTTCGTCCTCGATGATCAGCGCGGGGCCGCAGAGTGTGGCGCCGGGGGCGAGGCTGGTGCGGGCATGGATGGCGGCGCTATCCGCGGCGCCCGTTGCTGGGTCCGTCAGCATGCGGCTGGCGCTGGTGGCGGGCATGGGCAGCGGGGCTGCCTCGGCCAGGCGCGCCGGCGGTGCGAGCGGGCTGGAGAGGGCGAGCGCCCAGGTCATCACCTCTGGCTGCAGCCCCGGAATGGCGCGGCCGAAGACCCTGGCATAGGCGGCGACAAAGGCCTGATGCAGCGCCGTGGCGGCGAGGCCCGGCGGCACCAGAACAGGGATTTCATGCCCCTGGCCGCGATAGCGCATGAAGGCGGTGCGGCTTTCCACCAATCCTTCTGCTGGCGCGGCTTGCAGCACCACGGCCTCGGCCTCGGCCCGCATATCGGTGAACATCGCCTCCAGCGCGGTGGTGTCCATGTTGTCGAGGCGAGTATAGCGGGTGCGCACCACTTCAAAGCCGATGGGCGCCTGCAGGAAGCCATGCGCCGAGCCCACGCCCGCGCCCAGCGGCACCACCACGCGGGTGATGCCCAGCTTTTGTGCGAGCCTGGCGGCGTGCAGAGGTGCGGCGCCACCAAAGGCGATCATGGTGCGGCCGGCGGTGTCCTCGCCATTCTCCACCGCATGCACCCGCGCGGCGCTGGCCATGGTTTCGTCCACGATCTCGGCCACGCCGATGGCGGCATCGGCGCCAAGGGGCGCGAAGGATTTCTGCGCTGCGGCTTCATCCAGCGGCATGGTGCCGCCGGCGAAGAGGGCAGGGTCCAGCCGGCCCAACAGCAGATCAGCATCCGTTACCGTGGGCGAGGCGCCGCCCCGGCCATAACAGGCCGGCCCCGGTGCGCTGCCGGCGGAATCCGGGCCGACCATGATACGCCCCAGCGCGTCGCGCCGCGCGATCGAACCGCCACCGGCGCCGATTTCCACCAATTCAATGACCGGAATGCGGATGGGCAAGCCGCTGCCCTGCACGAAGCGATAGGCACGGGCCACCTCAAAACTGCGGGCCATGTGGAAGGCCCCATGGTCGATCAGCGTGAGCTTGGCGGTGGTGCCGCCCATATCGAAGGCCAGGACTTTATCGAGACCATTCTCGGCGGCGACGTGGCGCGCGAGAATGGCGCCGCCAGCTGGCCCGCTTTCCACCAGCCGCACGGGGAAGCGCCGCGCCGCCTCCACGGTGCATAAGCCGCCGGAGGACATCATCATCAGCACCGGGGCTGCGATGCCGATGGCGCGAAACCCCTCCTCCAAGCGGGCCAGATAGCCATCCATCAGCGGCCGCACATAGGCATTGGCGATGGTGGTGCTGGCGCGGTCATATTCGCGCAGCTCGGGGCAAACCTCGCAGGAGAGCGAGATGGAGACCCCGGGCAGCAGCGCGGAGAGAATCTCCGCCGCGCGTCGCTCATGCGAATCATTTGTGAAGGAATGCAGGAAGCAGATGGCGAGAGCGGCCACCCCATCGGCCCGGGCCTGTTCCGCCACGGTGTGCAAGGCAGCCTCATCCAGTGCCAGCAGCACGCCGCCATCGGCCGCGATGCGCTCGGGCACGGTGTAGCGCATGGCGCGCGGCACCAAGGGCGCCGGGCGCTCCATCGTCAGGTCATATTGCGCGAAGCGATGCTCGTAGGCGATCTCGATGCTGTCGCGGAAGCCTTGGGTGGTGAGCAGGGCGGTGCGCGCGCCTTTGCGCTCGATCAGCGCATTGGTCGCCAGCGTGGTGCCATGCAGCACCAGGCGCAGTGTCTCGCCACGCAGGAGCTTTTTCGCCCCCTCCAGCACCGCGCGCTCGGGCGCGTCGGGCGTGGTCAGCAGCTTGTGGGAGCGGGTGCCCTGGGGCGTTTCCAGCACGAGGTCGGTGAAAGTGCCGCCGATATCGACGGCCAGGCGCGCGTTCATTCAGTCGGTGATCCTGATATTGCCGGCGGTGACCACACGGCCCCAGATTGTGGTATCGGCGCGCAGAAAGGCAGTATATTCGGCGCGCGCCATCGGCGCTGGGTGCAGGCCTGCGGCATCAAAGCGCTGTCTGGCCGCCGGGTCATTGAGGACCTTGAGGACAGCGGCGGAGAGCGCCTCCAGCACTGGCTCCGGCGTGCCCGTTGGCGCGGCCAGCCCATACCAGTTTTCACTGATATAGCCCGGCACTGCCTCGGCCACGGCGGGGGTATTGGGCAGCAGGGACCAGCGCTGGGCCGAGGTCACGGCCATGGCGCGGGCCTGGCCGGAGCTGATCAGCGCCAGGGTTGCCGGGTCGCCGTAATAGACATCAACCACCCGGGCGGCGAGGTCGTTCAGCGCAGGCCCGGTGCCGCGATAGGGCACATGCTCCATGGCAACGCCGGCCATCTGGTTGAACAACTCGCCCGTCAGATGCTGGCTGGTGCCGGGGCCGCCGCTGGCGTAGCGCAAGCCGCCCTGGCGGGCGAGGGCGAGGAATTCCGGCAGCGTGCGCGCCGGCAGGTCACTGCGCACGGCCACGATGAAGGGCATGCGCACGAGCATGGTAACATGGGCAAGGCCCAGCGCGTCATAAGGCAGGCGGCGCAGATGCGGCCCGGCGGTGATGGTGCCCGCACCGGTCAGTGAGAGGGTGTAGCCATCGGCCGGCGCGCGGGACATCGCCTCCACCCCGATCACGCCGCCCGCACCGCCGCGGTTTTCTATCACCACGGTCTGGCCCAACTCGCGGGCCAGCGGCTCGCTCAGCAGCCGGGCGGTGAGGTCCACGCCGCCACCGGGCGGGAAGGGCACGATGATGCGCAGCGGCCGGTTCGGCCAGGATTGCGCGAAGGCCGGGGATGCCAGAAGCGACAGCGCGGCGCGACGGGGGATTCTCATATCGGATAGGCCAGCAGGGTCTGTACGCGAGAAGTATCGTAGACCACCCGCTTCTCGCGGAATTTCCAGCCCGCCTCGGTCCGCACCACCACATCCTTGTAGATGCCGGCCTGATAGACGCTCGTGCTGCCCTCCAGCGAGGTGTTCACCACCAGATAATTTGTGCGCATCACCGCGGTCTCTCCGGTTTCCTCCAGCACCCGCAGGCCGGAGATCATGTGACGATAGGTTGGTTGTTCAAAGATATTGGCGTGGCGCAGGCTGGCCACACGGTCGCGCATCATCGCCGCGTTGTCGCAGCGCAGGATAGGGGCTGGTAGCGACAAATCCTCATTCTCCTTCGGGATGATTTCATAGAGCGCATTATCGGTGAAGAAGCGGGGCCAATCCTCCAGCCGGTCGTCATCGATGGCGGCGATATAGGCGTCCTGCAATTCGAGAAGTTGCCATCGCAATGGAATAATCATAGCGTTTCCTCAGCGGCAAAGCCCATCAGCTGACGGTAGCCCTCCCAGAAGCGGCGGACGAGTCCTTCGGAGATCATCGTCGCCGTCTCATCAGGCTTGTGGCGGGACATGTCCACGATCGAGGCGGCGCGGCCATGGCCGGTGATGCCGCGCTGCACCAGCTCCGTCGCCTCGGTATCCTCCATCGAGATATATCCGGCGGGGCCGACCAGATTGGCCTGCTTGATCCGCATTGCCCGCAATTGCGGCGTGTCATCGGTATAGCCGAAGAAGTGAAAGACCAGCTCGAATTTGTCATGCGCCTTGGCGATGATCTGCCGCGCGACCAGGGTGTTGTGAATTTGCTGGATGACGAGCTGCGGGAAGATCGGCTGGATATGGTTGGTGGAAAGCTCTTCATACTCCTGCACCATGTCGAGAACCGAAGAATCCTCCAGCCGAAAGCCATCCTGATAGGTGCGGATATTTTGCGCCTTGTAGCCCTCGGCATTGTCCTCGGCATTTTTCACGACCAGCAGGGCGCTGTGCAGGCCGGTGGCATCGGTGGTGGTGGTGGCCTGCATTCCCACACGGAGAATATTGAAGGTGGTGTGGAAGAGATGCAGCAGGCTGGCGTGGTAGGGGTCCTTCACATTCTCCAGATAGAGCTTCCAGTTGGAATTGGAGAATTGCCTGGTGCAGCCGAGATACTCGATCGGGCGATTGAAGATGCGGTCGATATAGGGCCGCATCTGAGGCCCGATATAGTCGGCCAGCGGCGCTACCGTTTCGGAAAAACTGCCGAAAACCAGGCCGCGATAGCTTTCCACCCGCAGCTTGCGCAGGCCGTGATCCTTCACGTCAAAATCGGGCGGCATGCCCGTCTGGTCCCGCTGTCCCCGGCGGAACGGCACGCCCTGCAGGTCGCCCTTCGCCGAAAAACTCCACTGGTGATAAACGCAAGTGTGGACCACGCTATTGCCGCGTGTCTTGCGGCAGATCTCGGCGCCGCGATGGGAGCAGCGGTTCACCCAGGCCGCCAACTCGCCATCCTTGGCACGGGTCATAACCACCGGCGTCTCACCGACATAGCTGCGCTTGTAATCGCCGGGTTCGGGGATTTCGGCTTCCAGGCCGAGAAAGCTCCAGGTGGGCCCGCGAAAGATGCGCTCCTGCTCCAGCGCATAGACCTCGGCGCTATTGAACACGGCATAGGGAATGCGCGAGCCATCGCGGCGGGGGAAGCGAATATCCAGCACGTCCTGCGTGATCGGCGCAGTTTCGGCCATGCCAAGTCTCCAGCGGTGATTGTGCCATCTTCCGCCTTGTGCGGCGCTTGTCCATGCTGTTGTGCATGAGCAAAGTCGCGGCCCTGGTCGAATGCGAGAACCTCTTGGTGTTGGCCACCCATCCAGGCGAGGAGGTCTTGCACTGCGGCGGGCTGATAGCCCAGGCCTGCCTGCGCGGCCGGCCGCCGGTGGTGGCGGTGATGACCGATGGCGGCCGTGACACTGCCCTGGCCGAGGCCCGCGCCCGCCAGGCCCGCGCCGCCGCAGCCGCGCTTGGCCTGCCCGCGGGGCGGCTATTCCTGCTGGGACTGCATTATGGCACCGCACCGGCCATGGGCAGCGAATTGTTTCGCGGGCTGGTCGCCGGGCTGCATTTCCTGATGTGGTCGCGCGATTGCGGGGTGATACTGGCGCCGGCCTCGGGTGATGCCGATGCAGACTGCGCCGCCGCGGCCGCGCGCTGCCTAGCGGAAGACAGCGCCGTGGCCCTGTGCCAGCACGGCACAGGCGCCCCGTGGCTCGCCCCTCCACCGGCACAGGCGGCAAAAAGGGCGGCGCTTGCCGCCTATGGCATGCAACCGGCCGCCGAGGCGGCCGAGCAGTATCTCAGGCCGTACGGTCGCCCCCACCGCTGAGGGCGGCCTGCGCCGCCGCCAGACGGGCGACAGGCACGCGATAGGGCGAGCAGGAGACGTAATCGAGGCCCACCGTCTCGCAGAAGGCGATGGAGGCGGGATCCCCGCCATGCTCGCCGCAGATGCCCAGCTTGAGGTCGCTCTTCACCGAACGCCCCTTCTCGCAGCCAATCCGCACCAGCGCGCCCACGCCCTCGACATCGATGGAGACGAAGGGGTCCTTTGGCAGGATGCCTTGGTCGACATAATCGGGCAGGAATTTGCCCACATCATCGCGGGAAAAACCGAAGGTGGTTTGCGTCAGATCATTGGTGCCGAAGCTGAAGAAATCCGCTGCCTCAGCGATCTTGTCGGCGGTGATGGCGGCACGGGGCAGCTCGATCATGGTGCCGACCAGGTATTCCAGCGTCATGCCCGCTTCGGCAAAAACCCGGGCGGCCACCCCCTCGACCTGGGCGCGGGTGATATCCAATTCGCGCTTGGTGGCGATGAGCGGGATCATGATTTCCGGCACCGGCGCCAGGCCGGTCTCGCGGGCGACGATGGCTGTGGCCTCGAAAATCGCCCGGGCCTGCATCTCATAGATTTCCGGGAAGGAAATACCCAGGCGGCAACCACGGTGGCCAAGCATGGGATTGGCCTCGGATAATTCCTCCAGCCTCCGATGCATGGTGGCCGGCTCCACGCCCAGCGAGGCCGCCACTTCGGCAATTTCCGCATCGCTATGCGGCAGGAATTCGTGCAGCGGCGGGTCCAGCAGGCGGATGGTGACGGGCAGGCCGGCCATGATGCGGAAGAGCTGGGCGAAATCATCACGCTGGAAGGGCAGCAGCCTGGCCAGGGCGTCACGCCGGCCTTCCGTGGTCTCGGCCATGATCATCTGCCGCACCGCGCCGATGCGCGCGGGGTCAAAGAACATGTGCTCGGTGCGGCAGAGGCCGATACCCTCGGCGCCAAACTTTCTCGCCGTATCGGCGTCGAGAGGGGTTTCGGCATTGGCGCGCACCTTCATCCGGCGCACGCCATCGGCCCAGTTCATCAGCTTGGCGAAATCGCCGGAGAGCTTTGGCTCGATCATCGCGACATTGCCGATGAAAATCTCACCGGTTGCGCCATCGAGGGTGATGATCTCGCCAGCGCGGATGATGTGGCCGCCGGCGGAGAGCGCCTGGGCGTTGTAATCCACCGTGATGCCGCCGGCACCCGCAACGCAGGGCCGGCCCATGCCGCGCGCCACCACGGCGGCGTGCGAGGTCATGCCGCCGCGGGTGGTGAGGATGCCCTTCGCGGCATGCATGCCGTGAATATCCTCAGGTGAGGTTTCGATCCGCACCAGGATCACGCTTTCGCCCTTGGCGCCGCGCAGTTCCGCCTCATCGGCCGAGAAGACGACCACGCCGCTGGCAGCACCGGGCGAGGCCGGCAGGCCCTTGCCGAGCAATTTGCGCGGGGCCTTGGGGTCGAGCGTGGGGTGGAGAAGCTGGTCAAGCGATGCGGGGTTCACCCGCTTGATGGCCTCAGTCTGGCTGATCAACCCTTCATCGGCCATATCCACCGCGATCTTCAGCGAGGCTGCGGCGGTGCGCTTCCCATTGCGGGTTTGCAGCATATAGAGCTTGTTTTGCTGGACGGTGAATTCGATGTCCTGCATGTCGGTATAGTGGCGTTCCAGCGTCTGCCGCACCCGCACCAGCTCGCCATAGGCTTCGGGCATGGCGAGTTCCATGCTGCGCTCGCCCGGCTTGGCTTTGAGCTGCGCCATGGGCTGCGGCGTGCGGATACCCGCCACCACATCCTCGCCCTGGGCGTTGATGAGGTATTCGCCGTAGAAAATATTCTCGCCTGTGCTGGGGTCGCGGGTGAAGCACACGCCGGTGGCGCAATCCTGGCCCATATTGCCGAAGACCATGGCCTGGACATTCACCGCCGTGCCCCACTCCGCCGAAATATCATGCAGGCGGCGATAGGTGATGGCCCGGGTATTCATCCAACTGCCGAAGACGGCGGTGATGGCGCGCCATAGCTGCGCCTTGGGCTCCTGCGGGAAGGGGTGCCCGGTTACCTCGGCCACCATCTCCTTGTAGCCGGTGACGACGCCTTTCCAATCATCGGCCGTCAATTCGGTATCCTCGGCCACGCCGCGGTCGAGCTTGGCGGATTCGATGATTTCCTCGAAGCGGTGATGGTCCACATCCAGCACCACCGAACCGAACATCTGGATGAAGCGACGATAGGAATCCCAGGCGAAGCGGGCATCGCCCGAGGCGGCGGCCAGGCCTTCGACGGTGACGTCGTTGAGGCCGAGATTGAGCACCGTGTCCATCATGCCGGGCATGGAGACCCGGGCGCCGGAGCGCACGGAGACCAGCAGCGGTTTTTCGGCATCGCCGAATGTCAGGCCAACGGCGGCTTCGACCAAGGCGAGGGCGGCTTCGACCTGGGCGTTCAGATCGGCCGGGTAGTTCTCGTTATTCTTGTAATAAGCGGTGCAGACCTCGGTTGTGATGGTGAAACCGGGGGGCACGGGCAGGCCGATGCTGGCCATTTCGGCCAGATTGGCGCCCTTGCCACCGAGGAGGTTGCGCATGTCCGCGCGGCCTTCATTGCGGCCGGCGCCGAAGCTGTACACCCATTGCGTCATGCGGTTCGTCCTTCAGGCTTCAATCTTGGAGAGATCTGCCACGGACTCCATGGCGGATTTCAGGCGGCAGAGCAGGCGGAGGCGGTTTTTTCTCAGCGCTGGGTCAGGGTCGTTGACCATGATATCGGTAAAGAAAGCGTCGAGCGGCGCGCGTAAGGCGGCGAGGGCATGGGTGGCGCCGGCGAAATTTTCTGCCGCGAGTTGCTCTGCCACCTGCGGTTCGATGCTGGTGAGCGCGGCTTCGAGGGCGATTTCCTGCGGCAGGGTCAGCAGGGCAGGGTCGATGGGGCCGGTGTGCGGGCCGTCCTTCTTGTCTTCTATGCGCAGAATATTCAGGGCCCGCTTATAGGCCGCCAGGAGGGCTTGGCCGGTTTCGGATTCGACGAGTGCGCGGAGCGCTTCGCTGCGGGCCAGGATGCGCAGGATGTCGTCATCCTGGCCGATGGCGGCCGCAATGATGTCGGCGCGCGCGCCTTCGCTGCGGAGTTGGATGCGCAGGCGTTCAAGGACAAAGTCCAGCACAAGGTGAGCAACAGCGGATGGTGCTGGCGAAGAAGCGGTGGCGCTATGCTCCGGGCGCCCACCATGGCTGGCTGCCGCGAACTGCTCGGCTGTTGATGCCCATGCCTTAAAGGTCCATGCCTCCAGCTTCTCGTTGCCAGTGGCAGCAACGAATTGCTCCGCTGCCTCCACGTTCCTGTCGAGTGCGATCAGCAATTGTGCTTCACGAATGCCGCCGGAGATATCGCCCAGCGCGTCGATGAAGGCCGAGTGCAGCCCGAGTGTGATTCTCGCCTCTCGGATCATACGGATCACGCCCAGGGCGGCCCTGCGCAGTGCATAGGGATCGCCGCTGCCGGTAGGCTTTTCTCCTATATCGAAAAAGCCAGCCAATTGATCAATTTTGTCTGCCAAGGCCACGGCAATGGCCACAGGCGCGTCAGGCACGTCATCGGTTGGCCCCAAAGGTCGATAATGCTGCGCCACGGCATCCGCAACTGCGGTGTTCTCGCCGCCGGCCCGCGCATAATAGCCACCCATCACCCCCTGCAATTCCGGGAATTCGCCGACCATCCCGCTGGCCAGATCAGCCTTAGCCAGCCGCGCCGCGCGTGCGGCCAGAGCCGGCTCCGCCCCCACCATCGGCGCAATCAGCGAAGCCAGCCGCTCCAGCCGGAGCACCCGCTGCCCCTGTGTCCCCAGCTTGGCGTGAAACACCACCCGATCCAGCTTGGGCAGCAAATCCTGCAGCGGCGTCTTCAAATCCTGGTCCCAGAAGAAGCGTGCATCCGATAGCCTGGCCCTGAGCACCCGCTCATTGCCCGCTACCAGCGCCGCGCCACCATCACTGGCCTCGATATTCGCTACCAGCGCAAAGCGTGGTGCCGGGCGGCCATCGGCAAAGCGCAGAGCGAAATAGCGCTGGTTCACCCGCATCGAGGTGCGCATCACCTCGGCCGGCAAATCCATGAAAGCCGCATCAATGCTGCCCAGCAGCGGCACCGGCCATTCCACCAGCCCCGCCACCTCGGCCAGAAGCCCCTCATCGGGCACCACGTCCAGCCCCTCGGCGGCGGCCAGCGCGGCTACACCGTCGCGGATCACGCCCATCCGCTCGGCAGTATCGACCAGCACACAATGTTCGCGCAGTTGCGCCACGTAATCTGCATGGCCACCCACCGCGAAGGCACCGGGCGCATGCACGCGGTGGCCCT
The DNA here is from genome assembly GCA_945901085.1 of Rhodovarius crocodyli. GTDB lineage: Bacteria > Pseudomonadota > Alphaproteobacteria > Acetobacterales > Acetobacteraceae > Rhodovarius > Rhodovarius crocodyli_A. Next base: position 75,703 of record CAMDJV010000013.1, read on the forward strand.
CGGTCACATCGCCGCTGGCCAGGCCATGGGCAGCATCCTCGCCACGGGCCAGGGTGAAGGGCACCACGGCGCCGTGCAAAAGGCACAGGATACGCTGCAACGGCCGCACCCAGGTGAAGGCGGAGACGCCCCAGCGCATGCTTTTCGGCCAAGGGAAGTTCCACAGCACATCCGGCAGCGCCTGGGCGACCAGCGCCGCCGCCTCGATGCTCGAACCCGGCTTCACCAGCACCCAGAAATCGCCGGCCTGGGTCAGCGCCTCGCGCCCCACGCCGTGTTTTTTCAGAAAGCCCGCCAGCGCGGCCTCGGGCGCGGCGATGCGCGGCCCGCGCTCCTCCTTGGATGCCGTCTCGGCCCGGGCCTGGACTTCCATCACCAGCCCAATCCGCCGCGGCCCGGAAAACCCGCGTGGCGTGCCCATCGCGATAGGCGCCAGCGCCGCGCCCACCAAGCGGCACAGATCCTCGGCTGCCCGTGCCTGCATCCGCGCAGGGATTTCCTCGGTCAGCAATTCCAACAGCAATTCGGGCACTAGATGGCAGCTTTCACATCGGTGTGGGCGAAGTCATCGCCCTTGAACAAAAGGGGTTGGTGGCGGGCTTTGGCCAGGGCATAGGCGAAGCAATCGCCCATGTTGAGACCAGCAGGGTGACGGCCCTTGCCATAGCGGCGCCAGCCCTCGCGGGCCAGGGCGGCGTGTTCGGCAGTGAAGGGGACGATTTCGGGGCCAAGGCGTTCCAGCAGCGCATCGAGTTGCCGCGCGCCTTTTTCGCCAGCACGGCCCTCGCAGACCATGTAAGCCTCGAACAGGCCGGGCGCTGCGATGGCGATCGCGCTGGCAGCCGCCAGGGCTTCCTCCATGGCAGGCGCCTCAGGCTCCTGCTGCAACATCGCCATGATCGCGGAGGTGTCGAGGATCACTTCGGCAGGCCGTTCTCGTCGTAGAGGTCGGAATGGTCGCTGGTGGAACCGGGCGGGAAAAGCGCAGCCGAGCCGCGGGTGATTTCCCGGATGGCGGCCAGCTTGGCGGCGATGCGCGCCTCGTCATTCGCCACCTCGCGCTCCACCATCTGGCGCAGTACATCGGTCACGCTGGTGCTGCGCCGCTCAGCCAGGTGGCGCAGCTTGGCGATGATTGCCGCATCCTTGATGTTGAGCTGGCCCATGGTAGAAATCTCCGCGCCCCTTCTACCCTAGGCCGCCGGCGCAAGCCAGGATTCGCAGCAGGCTCTCGCAAGTGTGCGCACCCGGCCGATATAGGCCGCGCGCTCGGTGACCGAGATCGCGCCGCGGGCATCGAGCAGGTTGAAGCGGTGGCTGGCCTTAATGCAGTGGTCATAGGCAGGCAGGGCCAGGCCCTTGCCCACCAGGGCAGCGCATTCCTGCTCTGCCTCCTCGAATTGCCGCTTCAGCAGGGCGATATCGGCGAATTCAAAATTATGTGCGCTGTATTCCCGCTCGGCGCGGAGAAACACATCGCCATAGCTTACGCCATCATCGTTGAAACGCAGATCATAGACGTTCTCCACGCCTTGGATATACATCGCCAAGCGTTCCAGCCCGTAGGTCAATTCGCAGGATGGCACCTCGCAGGCGATGCCGCCGACCTGCTGGAAATAGGTGAATTGCGTCACCTCCATCCCATCGCACCACACCTCCCAGCCCAGGCCCCAGGCGCCCAAAGTCGGGCTTTCCCAATCATCCTCGACGAAGCGGATATCATGCAGCGCCGGGTCCAGCCCCAGCGCCCGATAGCTGCCCAGCAGCAACGCCTGCGGGTCACGCGGGCTGGGCTTCATGATGACCTGGTATTGGTAATAATGCTGCAACCGGTTCGGGTTCTCGCCATAGCGCCCATCGCTGGGCCGGCGCGAGGGCTGGACATAGGCAGCCTTCCAAGGTGCCGAACCCAGTGCGCGCAGCGTGGTGGCCGGGTGGAAGGTGCCCGCGCCCATTTCCATGTCGTATGGCTGGAGAATGAGGCAGCCCTGCGCCGACCAGTAGCGATGCAGGGTCAGGATCATGTCCTGAAAGGAGAGATTTTCGGGCATTAGGCTCTGGCAATGTGAACGGGTGCGCAACATAACCGCTCGATGAACGCTAGGGAACCGATCGAGGCATATTACCTCGCCTTTAATCGCGGCGATTGGGAGGGCATGCTCGCCCTGCTGGCCGATGATGTCGTGCATGACATCAACCAGGGCGGGCGGGAAGTTGGTGTGGCGGCCTTTCGCGCCTTCCTCGCCCGCATGGAGCGCTGCTATGAGGAGAGGCTGACCGATATCGTGGTGATGGCCGCGGGCGAGCGCGGGGCAGCGGAATTCATCGTCCATGGCACCTATAAGGCCAGCGATGAGGGCCTGCCGCCCGCCCGTGGCCAGCGCTACACCCTGCCCGCCGGTGCGTTTTTCGAATTGCGTGCGGGCCGCATCGCCCGCGTCAGCAATTTCTACAACCTGGCCGATTGGCTGCAACAGGTGAGCGCATGAAACTCCCCGAACACCCCTTCACCGTCACCGATTGGTCCGGCGTGCCCGTCACCCGCCATGAGGGCGAGACCGGCCATGCGCTGTGGCGCAGCGTGATGATGGGCGATGCCCGAATCCGCATGGTGGAATATTCGCCCGGCTACTTGGCCGATCATTGGTGCGACCGAGGCCATGTCCTGCTGGTGCTCGCCGGCGAGATGATCTCTGAACTCAAGGATGGCCGCGAATTTGTGATGAAGGCCGGCACCAGCTACCACGTCTCCGATTTTGGCGACGCGCCGCATCGTTCCCGCACTGCGGGCGGCGCCACGCTGTTCATCGTGGACTGAGCGCGGGCACCAGCCCACCCACGGCCGCGCCAATCGCCGTTTGCGGCTCGGAGGGCGGGGTCATGTTCTGCCGCCGCTCCTCCTGCGCCACGCATTCGGCGCTGGCCTTGGCCAGGGCTGCAGGGGTGGGCGGGGCCCTCTCCAGGCTGTCCAGCAGGCAGCGGTCAAACACCGTCAGCGTGAATTCCGGCGCGCAGCCGAAGGAGGAGCGGTCCGCCCTTGCTGCCGTCAGCACCACCCTATTGGGCCGCGCCATGGGCTGCACCGCGAAGCCGCCGGTGAAGCAGCCGGACGCGATGACGAAACTCGGCGCCTGGCCGCAGCCCTGGCTGAGCGCGGCATCGAGTTGGGCGGGGCTGAGAAAGCCCGGCTCGGCCGCGAAGGCCAGGCCCCGGCCCGGCGCGCCATGCATGGTGAGGAAGACCAGACAGGCCTCGCCCGGGGCCGGCCGGAGCCCGGCGATGGCGGCCAATACCGGCTTGCGGATTGCGGGTTCGGCCCTGGCGGCCAGATTCTCGGGCCGGGCGGAGAAGCGGCGCAGGCTGGCCAGCCGTCCTGACCGCTGCAGCCCGCTCGCCATCCGCTCCACCGCGCTGTCCCAGACCTCAAGGCTGGCATCGCCGGCCACCAGCACGGCGTGCCAACGCGGCTGGACAGAGGCAGAGGTCTCGGCGGCGGCAAGCGTTTCGCGCTGGGCGCAGCCGGCCAGCAGCAGCAGGGCGAGCAGCGCGCGATGCATCAGCGTCAATCCAGCCTGATATTATTGGCCCGCACGACGCGGCCCCAATTCTCCGTCTCGGCGGCCAGCCAGGCACGGAAGGGGGCAGGGCCCATGCTGCGGATTTCAGCGCCCAGATCGCCCATGCGGCGGGCATTGTCAGGCTCGGCCAGGGCGGTGCGAAATGCCTCGTCCAGCCGCGCGACCAGTGCGGGCGGCGTGCGGCCGGCCACCAGCACACCCTGGAAGGTGCCGGCATTCGGGCCTGGCCAGCCGAGTTCGGCGAAGGTGGGCAGGTTCTCCAGCCCCTGGCCAAGCCGGTGCGGGCCGGTCACCGCGATGCCCCGCAGCCGCCCGTCGCGCACGAAGGGCGCGGTGGCGGTGGCGCCATTGATGACCAGCTGCGCCTCGCCGCCCGCCACCGCGGCCACCGAGGCGGCGCCGCCGCGATAGGGCACCAGGGTCAGGTCCGCCCCCCAATGCTGCGCCAGCAGCAGCCCGCCCAGATGGGTGGCGGCACCCACCCCGGCATGGGCGAAATTCACCGCCGCCGGGCGGGCGCGGGCCAAAGCCACCAGCTCGGCCGCATTGGCCGCCGGCAATGCGGGGTTCACCGCCAGAATATAGGGCGCGAAAATCAGCAGGTTCACCGCCGCCAAATCATTCAGCGGATCAAAGGGCAGGCGGGCATAGAGGCTGGGGGCGGTGACCAGCGCGCTGGTATCGATCAGCAGCAGGGTATGGCCATCCGGCGCACCCTTGGCCACCAGATCGGCGCCGAGCATGCCCGCAGCGCCCGAGCGGTTCTCCACCACCACCTGCTGCCCCAATTGGCGGGAGAGCGAGGGGGCGAGGATGCGGGCCAGGATATCGCTGGTGCCGCCCGGGGCGAAGGGCACCACGATGCGGATGGTATGGTCGAAACCCTGCGCCCTCGCCACCGCTGGCATGGCCAATGGGGCGAGGAGGGATGTGAGTATGGTGCGGCGTTGCATGGTGGTCCTCCGTGTTTGGAGGCCAGTCTGCACCGGGCTCAGTATTCGGCAAACATCCGGGCGATCTCGGCCGGGTCCGAACTGCGGGTCAGCGCCAGCATCAGCAGGATGCGAGCCTTTTGCACTGTCAGGTTATCGGCATCGATGAAGCCCAGTTCGCGCTTGCGCTGGGTGCCAAAGACGCGGCCCGAACCGGCGCGCGACGCCACCACCACTGCCACGCCCTGTTTGGCCACTGCACCCAGCGCCTCGGCCTCACTCGGGCTCATGAAGCCCGGCGCGAAGCCGCCAATGACGATGCCCTTGGCACCGGCCGCCGCATAGGCCGCCGCCGCCACGCCATCACCGCCGGCATAGGAGAGCATGCAATCCACCCGGGGCAGGGTGGCGATGCCGCTGAGGTCGAATTCGGTATCCGGCGCCATCCGGCGCAGCGGCTTGCGATACCAGGCAATCTTGTCGCCATCGCAATGGCCCAGCACGCCGAAATCTGGCGAGCGAAAAGTCTGCATGCGCGAAGTGCTGGTCTTGGTCACCTCACGCGCAGCGTTGATCTCGTCATTGAGCACCACCAGCGCGCCCATGCCGCGGGCGAAGGGGTCGGCCGCAACGCGAATGCCATTGGCGAGGTTCATTGGCGCATCCGTGGCCAGGCCCGAGGAGGGCCGCTGTGCGCCCACCACTACGATGGGCACAGCCAGCTTATGGGTCAGGCTGAGGAAATAGGCCGTCTCCTCCAGCGTGGCCGTGCCATGGCCGATGACGATGCCCGCGGCATCCGGATGAGCGGCCAGGGAGGAATGGCACAGGGCCAGGATTTCCAGCCACTCGACAGGCCCCAGCGCAGTGCTGGCCACATTGCGGTACTTGATCGGCACGACATCCGCCTTTTCCAGCACCTGCGGCCAGTGGCGGATGATCTCATCAGCCTCCATGAAGCGGCCCTTGGCGCCGTAATCCATGATGTCAAAGGGGCCGCCAATGCCCAGCGCACTCATGGTGCCGCCAGTGCCGATGAAAAGAACCTTGGGTTTGCTCACGCCGCCATCTCCTTCGCGCCGGCGGCAAAGCCCGCCTGGCATTCTGTGACCGTCACAACATCGCCGAACATCGCATGGAAGCCCAGCAAGGCCGCCTCGTGTTCGGAGTCGGTGATGGCGGCATTGCCATCGCTCACCATCACGGTGCGGAAATCGCGCATCATCTCGTCACGCGCCGTGCTCTCGCAGCATACAGAATGGTGAAGGGATGCATGTCTCGCTCCTGCGTTGTGCCGCCGGGCGCTGAACACCAACCTATACCGGATGGCGGCACGGCCCAAGCCCCGGGCGGCGGCATGGCGTCAGGTTTTTGCCCCGCGCTGCTCGATGATGCTGGTGGTCAGGCGCGACACGCAGGAGAGTTTGCCGTCACCGCGGCGCAATTCGATGTTCCAGACATGGACGTTGCGGCCGATCCGCACGGGGCGGCACTCGGCGATGACCTTGTCGCCCTTGGGGACCGGCAGAAGGTGGTTGGCGTTGATTTCCAGACCCACGGCGCTGAACCCCTCCTCGCAGCACAGCACGGAGGCGAGGGAACCCACCGTCTCGGCCAATACCACCGAAACGCCACCATGCAGGATGCCGAAGGGCTGCACATGCCTCTCATCCACCGCCATCTCGGCGCGAATGAAATCTTCACCCACTTCGAGGATTTTGATCCCCAGCAATCCATTCACGGTTTGGGTGTTTCGGGCATGCATTTCTGCGATGCTGGGTGGGCGCTTCCAGATGGCCATGACGAATCCCCTTCAGACTGGTGCAAACTGAACCCAGGGACGGGCTTGTCAATGGCGCAAAATATCGTCCTATGCAATATATTCATTGACATTAACATATTTAGATATCAAATACGGACCGAAGCGGGCCCGATGTCGCGGTGCTCTGGGCGTCGGGGACAGCAACCATCTTGCATGTGATACTCGACATTTCGCGTCTCCTGTCATCGGCATGGCGGGGATATCCCTCTGGGCTCGACAGGGTGGAATTCGCCTATGCCCGGCATTGGCGGCAGGCCAGCGATGTTGATTGCACCTTTGCCGCCGGCACGCCCTTTGGCGGGGTGGCCATGGTGCCGCGCCATATTGCCTTGGCCCTGCTGGACGCGCTGGCCGGCAGCCTGGCCGAGGGGCAGGCGCATGGCCCCGCACATGCCCAGGCCCGCCGTCTGGCCGTTACGCTTTATGCCCGCCTTGTCACCGGTGCGGGCTGCGCGGCGTTGATCGCGCGGATACGCCAGCGCCCCGGCAGCATATTTCTTCTGGTGTCGCACAAATCGCTTGAGCAACCGGCGCCCATCCAGGCGCTGCGCGATGCCGGTGCGCGCTTCGTGCCGTCGATCCACGACCTGATCCCGATCACCCATCCGGAATATAGCAAGCCCCGGCAGATCAAGGCGCATCGACGCCGCATGCAGGTCACCGCCGCGATGGCCGATGCCGTGATCGTGAGTAGCGCCGCGACCGGCGCCGCGCTGAGCCATTACCTTGTGGCGCGAAACTTGGGGGTGCCACGCATCACGGTGGCGCCCCTTGGCTTCGACCTGCCCATGGTGGCGCAGCCCTCACCCCAGCCCGAGCCGCCCTATTTCGTGGCGTTGGGCACCGTGGAGCCGCGCAAAAATCACCACATGTTGCTGGCGCTATGGCGCGATATGGCCGAGACGATCGGCCCCAGCGCGCCACGGCTGGTCATTCTCGGCCGGCGCGGTTGGGATAATGAGATCGTCTTTCGCATGCTCGACCGCTGTGGTGGCTATGGCGGCCTGGTGGAGGAGCGGGGCGGGGTGGATGATGGCACCATCGCCGCGGTGCTGCGTGGCGCGCGGGCGTTGCTCTTTCCTAGCTTCGCCGAAGGCTATGGCCTGCCGCTGGTTGAGGCACTGGCGCTGGGCGTGCCCGCCATCTGCTCTGATATTCCCGCCCTGGTTGAGGTGGGCGGCGGCGTGCCAGAGCACCTGCACCCTCTGGATGGTGCGGCTTGGCGCCGCGCTATCCTTGATTATGCGTCAGACGATAGCGCATCACGGGCGGCCCAGCTTGGCCGGCTGACGCATTGGGTGCGGCCGGATTGGGCCACCCATTTCGGCATCGCCAATGCGCTGCTGGCCCGCCTGGCGGCCGAGCCACGCGGCCTGCCTGCGCGGGTTCGCGGTGTGACGCATGGCGCCGAAGATTTTCCATGGTCCGGCGCTCACCAGCCCGGCACGCCATGAGCAGCGCCATGTTTGATCAGATGGTTGGAGGTCACTGCATCATGCGGCGGCCGATAGAGGGCCGATGAAAAGCCCACCTGCCGCTGATGCGCCTGCCGCCAGACCAGCCACCGCCGTGCCTATCGCCATTGTGGGGGCTGCCTGCCGCCTGCCAGGCGCGCCGGATATGGCCGCCTTCTGGGCGCTGCTCGCTGCGGGGCGCGACGCGGTGACCGAAATCCCGGCCGAGCGTTTTAGCAAGGCCGCCTGGTTGCATCCGCGCCGGCAGGAACCGGGCAAGACCTATAGCTTTGCCGCCGGCGTGCTGGGCGATGTGCTGAGTTTCGACCATGCCGCCTTCGGCATTTCTCTGCGCGAAGCGGCGGAGATGGACCCGCAGCAGCGGCTGATCCTCGAACTGGTGCGTGAAGCCTGTGAGGATGGAGGCTGGCGCGAGGCCGATATCGCCGGGCGTGCCCTTGGCGTCTATATGGGTGCCAGCACCACCGATTGGGCCGATCTTCGCCAATTCGACCCTGCAGCGGCCGACCGCTATATGATGACCGGCGGGGCGCTCTCGGTCATCGCCAATCGGGTGAGCAATGTCTTCGACCTGCGCGGCCCGGCGCAGAGCATCGACACCGCCTGTTCCTCCGCCCTGGTGGCGCTGCATCACGCGGCTGAGGCGCTGCGCCTGGGGCGCATCCCAGCCGCTTTGGTGGGCGGCGTGAACATGCTGCTCAGCCCCTTCCCCTTTGGTGGCTTTGCCCGGGCCAGCATGCTCAGCCCCACCGGCCGTTGCCATGCCTTCGACAGCCGGGCCGATGGTTATGTCCGCGCCGAGGGTGGGGCGGTGGTGATCCTCAAGCGTCTCGATGATGCGCTGCGCGATGGTGATGCGGTTCAGGGCGTGATTCTCGCCTCAGGCGTCAATGCGGCCGGGCGGACGGTGGGCCTCTCGCTGCCCAATCAGGCGGCGCAGGCCGCGCTGCTGCGCGGGCTGCTGGCTGATGCTGCCATCGACCCCAACCGCATCCGCTATTTCGAGGCGCATGGCACCGGCACCGCCGCGGGCGACCCCATCGAGGCGGCGGCGATCGGCGAGGCGGTGGGCCGGGCGCGCGATGCCTCGCCGCTGCCGATTGGTTCGGCGAAGTCCAATATCGGCCATACCGAGGCCGCTTCTGGCCTTGTGGGCCTTATCAAGGCGCTGCTGGTGCTGCGCCACGGCAAAATCCCGCCCAGCCTGCATATCGAGACCCCCAACCCGCAGATCGATTTCCAGGCGCTGCGCCTGCGGGTGCCCACCCGTCTGGAACAATTGCCGGGCCAGGCCGATGCGGTGCTCGGGGTGAATAGCTTCGGCTTTGGCGGCACCAATGCGGGTATATTGCTGGCCGGCCCGCCTGCCGCCGCCGCCAAGCCACGCCCGCGTGCCAGCAGGCTGCTGCCGCCGCTCCTGCTCTCCGCCCGCTCGCCCGAGGCGCTGGTGGGGCTGGCCGGCGCCTGGGCGGTGGCCATGCGTGCGGCCTCCCCCCAAGGCGCTGCCTCTCGGGCCGCGGCACTGATCCGCGGCCAGATCGCCCATCGGGACCTTCTGCAGCACCGGCTGGTGGTGCGCGGCGCCACGCCGGGCGATCTTGCGGCGCGCCTGGAGGCCTGGCGCGGGCAGGGCCAGGCCGAGGGCCTGGCGCTGGGCTCGGCGCCGCGCGGCCAGGGTGTGGCCTTCGTCTTCAGCGGCAATGGCGCGCAATGGCCTGGGATGGCGCAGGCCGCAGCATTGCGCAATCCGGCCTTCCGTGCGGCATTGCGCGCTGTGGATGCTCAGCTCAAGCCCTTATTGGGCTGGAGCGTGGCGAAGCGATTGGCCCAGGGGGTGGATGCCCCCACCCTAGCCGAAACCGAGCATGCCCAGCCGTTGCTTTTTGCCGTGCAGATTGGCCTGGTCGCGGCGCTGGCCGCGCAGGGCATTCGCCCCGCCCTGGTGCTTGGCCATTCCGTGGGTGAGGTGGCCAGTGCCCATGTCGCAGGCTTGCTGGACCTCAAGGGAGCCTGCCGGCTCATCGTGGCGCGCAGCCGCCACCAGCAGGCGATGCGAGGCCAAGGCCGCATGGCGGCGCTGGGCGCAAGCGCCGAGGCGGCGGCGCCCATCCTTGCCGCCTGCGACATCCCCGGCGAGAAGCGGCTGGAGATCGCCGCCATCAACGCACCTTCCGCCATCACCGTGGCCGGGCCACCGGCGGCCCTGGCGCTGCTGGACGCGGCGGCCAGGGAACAGCGCTGGAGCTTCATCCCGCTCGACCTCGATTACGCCTTCCATTCCAGCTATATGGACCCCCTGCGCGGGCCCCTGATGGCCGATCTGCGCGGCATGCGCGCATCCGCCGGCCAAATCCCGATGATCAGTACTGTCACGGGCGAGGTGCTGGAGCCCGGCCAGTGCCGTGCCGATTACTGGTGGCGTAACCTGCGCGAGCCGGTGCGCTTTCACGCCGCCCTGGCCCGCGCCGCCCGGATGCAGCCGCGGCTATTTGTGGAAATCGGCCCCAACCCGGTGCTGCTGAGCTATCTGCGCGATGGCCTGCGCGCCTTGGGCAGTGAGGCGGCCTATACCCACAGCCTCTCAAAGCGCGACCCGGCGGGCGACCCCTTGCCCGCCATTATCGACCGCGCCACGGCCCTGGGGGCCGACCCGCGTGATGCGCCGCATTTCCAGGGCGCCAGCCGCCGTCAGGGCCTGCCGCGCGCGCCGCTGAGCCGCATTCCCGTCCCCATGCCGCGCAGCCATGAGCGGATGATCCTGGCCGAGCAGCCGGTTGACCACACCCTGCTGGGCAGCCGCCGCAGTGCCGAACGCCGCGAATGGACCAACCATATCGACCTGGCTTTGCAACCCTGGCTGGCCGATCACCGCCTGGCCGGCGATGCCGTCTTGCCGGCGGCGGCTATGCTGGAGATGGCGCTCGCCGCCGGCCAGGCCCGCCACCCTGATGCGGCAGCGCTCGAGGTCAGCGAATTCCATATCCTGCGCGCCATCCTGTTGGAGGCTGAGCGGAGCTGCGAATTGCGCTCGCGCCTTGATGATGAGGGGGTTTTCACCCTGGAATCCCGTCGCCGGTTGAGCGAGGAGCCATGGGCGCTGCATGCCCGCGGCCGGGTCCTCGAAGTCCCCCGCCTGCCCGAGGTGGCGGAGGGGCTGCCCGCCCTCGCGCCGCAGATGATAGCGACGGAAAACCTCGTCGCCATGGCGCATGCGGCGGGCCTCGACTATGGCCCGGCCTTCCAGCCGGTGGCGATGCTGGCGATCGACCCGGGGCCGAGCACCGCCCGCGCCACGCTGATATTGCCTAAGGCGGCGCCGGCTGACGCCGATTTTCTGCTGCATCCGGTGCGGCTGGATGGCGCCATGCAGGGCATGATCGGCCTGCTCGAAGCGCAGGGGCTGGAGCCCGGCACTGGTTTCGTCCCGGTGCGCGCCACGCGGTTGGTGCTGCGCCGGTGCGCGCCGCCGGCCGCCAGCGCCGATATCCGGCTGGTCGTGAGGGGCGAAAGCTCCGCTTCGGCCGATCTGGTGCTGCGCGACGGTGCCGGCGCCCCGGTGGCGGTGTTGGAAGGCTGCTGGGTGCAAAAACTCCGCCTGCCGGGCCGCGCCGATCCGGGGCAGGATATTTTCCGTCTCGAGCAGGTGGCCGCGCCCGCGCATGGCAATGCCGCGGCCGAATTCGACCTCGCCCCCGCCCTGGCCGCCCTGGAGGCCTCCGATGAGGCTGGCGATGTCGCCGAAGCCGCCATGCTGATGGAGGGCTATGCCGCCGCTGCCGCCGCCGAGGCGCTGGCAGGCTGCGCGCCTGCCACCGGCCCCTATGCTGCGGCCTTGCGCGCCTTGGCCGGTGAGGATGAACTCCCCCCCCGTGCGGCGATCTGGCGGCAGGTGCTGCTGGAGCAGCCCAACCTGGCCCATGAACTGGCCTGGCTGGCTGAGGCTGCGGCGCATGCCGGCAATCCACATGGCCGACCAGCCGGCATGCCGAGCCCCGATGCCGTCAGCTTCGAAATCATGGCGCGCCTCGTGGCCGGCGCGGTTGGGCGCCTTGCCCAGGACTGGCCCCAGGGCCGGCCCTTGCGGGTGCTGGAAATCGCCGCAGGGCCAGGGGCGTGCACCCGGCTTGTTGCGGCCGCCCTGGCCGTCAGCGGCCGCAGGGTGATTTTTCACGCCGCCGCGTTGCCCGAGGCTCGCGCACCGCACGCGCCCTCCGGTGGTGTCGAATTCACCACCGCCCCCTGGGACCCGCTTGGTGGTGAGCCGCCGCCGCTGCAGGCGGATATCGTCCTGGGCATCCTGCCGGCAATTCGGCTGCGCGGCGGCCTTCATGGCGGGGATGGGCCGCTGCTTCTGGCGCTGCGCCACGCCTTGGCACCCGGCGGCGCGCTGCTGCTGGTCGAGGCGCTGCCTGGCCTATTGTGGGATTTCGCGCTGGGCCAGGACCCGGGCTGGTGGGAGGGCCCCGGCCTCGCCGATGAGGCGCAGGCGATGCAGGCCCTGCGTGATGCCGGCTGGCTGGATTTTTCGGTGCGGCGGCTGCTGTCGGTGCCTGTACCTGTTGGGCTTTTGGCCGCGCGGGCGCCGCTTGGGGCCACCAGCCTGCCCGCCGCCATGCCGCGCCGGCTGATTCTGGTGGCCGATGCCGGCGCCATGGAGCTCCGCCAGGCCCTGGCCCCGTTGCTGGGCCGAAGCGGCGTTGATGTGGTCGGCGGCACCCTGGCCGAGGCAGCGGTTCAGCTCAGCCCCCGCGCCATGCAGGGGGCGGCACTTGTGCTGCTGCTCAACCCTGATTCGGCGCCCGAAGCGCTGGGGCGGGCGCTCATGCTGGCTGGGCGGCTGGCGGCCACCGCGCAGGGTGCGGCCTCCTACATGCGGCTGGTCACCATCGGTGCCGAGCGAGGCCCCGCCGCCGCCGCAGTCCAGGCGATGGGCCGGGTGCTGAGCAATGAGATGCCGGCCCTGAAGCTGCGCCGGATCGATCTTGCATCGGCCTTTTCCGTGCCCGAGGCCGCGCGCCACCTGCTGGCCGAATTGCAGCATGATCACCACGCCGAGGCCGAAATCAGCGTGAGCGAGGCGGGCCGCCTCGTGCCCCGCCTGCTCCCCGGCCTGCCGCCCGCGCCGCCACCCGCCGGCCCGCTGCTGCTGGCGGTGGCCCAGCCCGGCCAATTATCCAGCCTGCATTGGGCGCCAATGCCTGAGCCGGGTGTCCTGGCCGAGGGCGAGGTGATGCTGCGGGTTGAGGCCGCGGGCCTGAATTTCCGGGACCTGATGTGGGCCCAGGGCCTGCTGCCCGAGGAAACCCTGCTGCCCGGCTTCGCCGGCCCCGGCCTTGGGATCGAATGTGCCGGTGTGGTTGAGGCGGTAGGCCCTGGAACTGCTTGGGGCGTGGGTGATGCGGTGTTCGGCTTCGCGCCGCGTGCCCTGGCCGGACGGGTAATAACCCGCACCGATGCGCTGGCGGCGCGCCCAGAGGGCCTCTCGCCAGCCGCCGCCGCCACCGTGCCTGTCGCCTTCATGACGGCGGTCTATGCGCTGGAGGAACTGGCGCGGCTCGAAGCGGGTGAGGTGGTGCTGGTTCACGGTGGCGCTGGTGCCGTGGGGCTGGCCGCGCTGCAGGTGGCGCTCAATGCCGGCGCGCGGGTCGTGGCCACTGCCGGCAGTCCGGCCAAGCGCGCCTTCCTGCGTGAGGCGGAGGCTGAGCTGGTGCTCGACAGCCGTGATCCCGGCTTTGCCGACCGGCTGCGCGCTGCGGGCCTGACCGGCGTGGATGTCGCGCTGAACTCGCTGGCGGCCGAGGCGATGGAGCGCACGATGGGCCTTATGCGCCCCTTCGGCCGCTTCATCGAGCTGGGCAAGCGCGATTATGCCGAAAACCGCCGCGTGGCGCTGCGCCCCTTGCGCCGCAACGTGACCTATTTCGCCGTCGATGTGGATGAATTGCCCCGCGCCCGCCCGGCGGTGGCTGCCCGGCTGCTGGCCTCCATTGCCGAGCGTCTGGCCAGTGGGGTCTTTCAGCCGCTGCCCTTCGCCCTGCGCCCGGCGGCGGAGGCCGAAGCCGCCTTCCGCACCCTCCAGGCCAGCGGCCAGATCGGCAAGCTCGTCATTGCCCCGCCCGAGCCCGCCCCGGCCCGGCCTGTGGTGGATTGGCACCCCGGGGAGGGCATCACCATCATCCTGGGCGGCCTGCAGGGCTTCGGCCTGGCCGCAGCGCATTGGCTGGCCGGGCAGGGCGTGCGGCGCCTCGCCTTGATTTCGCGCCGCGGGGCCGCAACGCCGGGGGCCGCGGCCGCGCTGGCTGGCCTCGGGGCCCAAGCCCAGGCCTATGCCTGCGATGCCACGAATGCCCAGGCGCTCGCCGCCACCCTAGCCGAAATTCGCAAGCTTGGCCCCGTCACCGGCGTGGTACAGGCCGCCGCTGTCTTCGAGGATGGTAGCGCCGCCGCACTCGATGCCACGCGCATCGCCCGCGTGCTCGCCGCCAAGCTCAGCATTGCCGAACATCTGGACCGGCTGACGGCGCAGGATCCGATCAAACTCTTCCTGCTCTTCAGCTCGGCCACGGTCGCGGTGGGCAGCCCCGGACAGGCCGCCTATGTCGCCGCCAATGCGGCCATGGAGGCGCTGGCGCGGCGCCGCCAGGCGCAGGGCCGCCCCGGCTGTGCCGTGCAATGGGGCGCAATTGCCGATGTCGGCGTCTTGGCGGGCGATGCGGCCATGGCGGCCAATCTCGGCCGGCGCCTTGGCACCGTGGCGCTGCCGGCCGCGGCCAGCCTTGCAGCACTGCCGGCCATCCTGGCCTCGGGCGTGGCGGTGGCTGGTGTGGCGCGCATTCTGTGGCAGCAGGCGGGGGCAGCCTTGCCGATATTGGCCGAACCCATCTTCGCTGCCATGCGCGTGGGCCTGCAAACCCCTGCCGAGGGCGATGGCCCTGATCTGCGCCAGCGCATCCAGGGCCTGCCCGAGGATGCGGCGCTGGGCGTGCTGCGTGATGCCGTGCGGGGTGAACTTGGCCGTATTCTGCGCCTGCCGGCCGCCTCCATCGCGCCTGACGCGCCGCTGCCCGGACTGGGGCTCGACAGCCTGGGCGGCATGGAACTGCGCACCGGCCTGGAAAGGCGCATGGGTAGCACCGTGGCCCTCTCCGTGGTGACCGAGGAGGTGACGACGGAAACCCTCGCCCGGCGGATGCTGGAAAGCCTGCGCGGCGAGAGCCCGGAGGAGGCCGCGCTGAATGCTCGCCTCGCCGCCTATGAGCCCCCAGCCTTTGCCAATAGTGACGAAGCCATCAAGGATGCTGCCGAGTGAGTGGGAAAATGTCTGGCCTGACCATGGCCGCGCGTGCCTCGCTCCTCGCGCGGCTGACCGGCAGGCAGGCGCCTGGCCCGAACACCACGGCAGGGCGTGATTTCGCCACCCTGCCGGCTGCGCGGGAGATGGCCATGCTGCGCGCTGGTGCCGAGAGCATGGACATCCCCAACCCCTTCTTCCGTGCCCATGACGGTGTAGCGGGCGGGCATAGCCGCATCGGCAATCGTGAGGTGATCAATTTCTCCTCCTACAATTATCTTGGCCTCAATGGTGACCCAAGGGTGGCGGCTGCGGCGAAAGCCGCCATCGACCGCCATGGCATCTCCGCCAGCGCCTCGCGCATCGCCTCGGGCGAGCGGGCAGTGCACAAGACGCTGGAGGCGGCGCTCGCCGCCAATTACAACGCCGAGGCGGCGCTGTGCTTCGTCTCCGGCCATGCCACCAACGTCACCGTCATCGGCCATTTGCTGGGCACGCGCGACCTAATCTTGCATGATGCGCTGCTGCATAATTCGGGCGCCGAGGGCGTGCGCCTTTCCGGCGCCAAGCGCATCGCCTTTCCCCATAATGACTGGGTGGCGGCGGAGCGTGAATTGGCCGTCCATCGCAAGCGCCACACCCGCGCCCTCATTGTGGTCGAAGGGCATTACTCGATGGATGGGGACATGCCCGACCTCGCCCGCTTCGTCGCGCTGGCCCGGCGGTATGATGCTTGGCTCATGGTCGATGAGGCGCATTCCATTGGCGTGCTGGGCGCGACTGGGCGGGGGGTTTTCGAGCAGCAGGGCGTTGACCCCGCGGGGGTTGATATCTGGATGGGCACGCTGTCCAAGACACTCTCGGGCTGTGGTGGCTATATCGCCGGCTCCGCCATGCTGATCGATGTGCTGAAGCATTCTGCGCCCGGCTTCGTCTATTCGGTGGGCATGGCGCCGGCCCTGGCCGCAGCCTCCGAGGTCAGCCTGCGCATCATGCGCGAGGAAAGCTGGCGGATCACCCAATTGCAGGAGAATGCCCTGGCCTTCCGCGACGGCGCCCGGGCGCGGGGCTTCGATGTCGGGCTCTCGGTGGGCCTGGGCATTGTGCCGATCATCCTGGGCTCCTCGGTCAAGGCGGGGCAGATTTCGGCGCGGCTGTTCGAGGCGGGGGTCAATGTGCAGCCCATTCTCTTCCCCGTGGTGCCCGAGGGCAGCGCGCGGCTGCGGTTTTTCATGAGCAGCGAACACACGGCCCAGGATATCGCGATCACCCTATCTGCCATGTCTGCCGCCTGCCGGTGAGGATCGCGCTCTTCACCCTGGAGAGCCTGGCGAGTGCCGAGGCGGTGCTGCGTTTCGTGGCGCGTGACCCTGCGCGTATCGTTCTGCTGGGCCGAAGTGATCCATATCGCCACGGTCTGCTGGCCGCGGCCCGACGCCATCTTGGCCACTCTGGCTGGGCTATCCTGCCCTATCTTGCGGCGAATTTTGTCGCGCCGGGGCTGTTGCGCCGCTCCGGGCGGCTGAGCAATCTCTGCCGCGCGGCGGGCATTCCATCCTTGCGCCTGCGCGATGTGAATGCGACGCAGGCCCAGGCCCGGCTGCGGGCTGCGCGGCCGGATGTGATCCTCTCCTTCCATTTCGACCAGATTTTCACCGCGGAAACCCTCGCAATCGCGCCTTTGGGCGGGGTGAATGTGCACCCCTCGCTGCTGCCACGGCATCGCGGGCCCATCCCCACGCTGTATGCCCTGGCCGAGGCTGCGACGGGCGTTTCCATCCATACCATGGCGGAGCGCATCGATGCTGGCGGGGTGCTGGCGCAGCGGGCGGTGGCGCTGCCGCCCGGGCTGAGCGTGGGCGGCGCGGCGCGGATGCTGCATCTGGCGGCCTTGCCCGTGCTGGAGGAGGCGCTGGCCCTATTGCCCGCCCGCCCCGAACCACCGCCTCTGCTGCCCTATTGCCCATTTCCGGATGGCCCGACCCTCTCCGGGCTGAGGGCCCAGGGTGTGCGGCTGGTTACTGCCGATGATGCCAAGGCCAGCCTGTTTGCCCCTGCCGGGGGGTGGCGATGAACTCCCACTCCTATGGATCCTACGTGAAGTCGCTCAGTATGACCGAGGCCTTCCCGCGAAGGCGTTTTCTGTTTCTGCAAGGCCCGATATCGCCGTTTTTCTACCGGCTCGGGCTGTTGTTGCGCGCGCGCGGCCATGCGGTGCACCGGATCAATCTCTGCCGGGGCGACACGCTCTTCTGGCCCGAACCGGCGATGGATTTCACCGGCCGGATCGCCGCCTGGCCGAGTTTTATCGACGATGTTCTGGCCCGGCATGCCATCACCGACATGATTTTGCTCGGCGAGCAGCGTGACCATCACGCCTTGGCCATCGCCGCCGCGCATGCCGCCGGCATCGGCGTGACCGTGACCGATTTTGGCTATCTCAGGCCGGATTGGATCATCCTGGAGCGGGACGGGCTGAACCGCGACAGCCGCTTCCCGCGTGAGCCTGACGCCATTCGCGCCCTGGCCGCTGGCCTGCCGCCGGTGGATGAGCAGAGGCGCCACCTGGATGATTTCGGCCAGCAGGCGCGATGGGACATGCAGTATCACCTCGCCAATCTGCTGCCGGGCCGATTTCGGCATTACCGGAGTTTTCTGCTGCATCACCCGATACCGGCCTATATCGGCACCGGGCTTGCCCTGCTGCGCCGCAAGGCTGAGGCCAGGCGGGCCGAAGCGCTCCAGGCAAACCTACCCGTGGGGGCGCCGCGCTGGCTCTTCGCCATGCAGATGGAAACCGACTACTCCATCCGCGCCTACAGCAATTTCAAGAGCATGGACCAGGCGATTGCCCGGGTGGTAGCCAGCTTTGCCCGCGCGGCCCCGCTGGAAGGGCATTTGCTGGTCAAAGTTCACCCGCTTGACCCTGGCTTGAAGCCCTGGAGGCGGCTCGTGGCGGCCATGGCGGCGCGGCATGGTGTGGCGGGGCGGGTACATTTTCTAGGTGCAGGTGAGCTGGATGCCATGCTGAATGCTGCGCGCGGCGTGGTTACCGTGAACAGCACGGTGGGTATTCGCGCCCTGCAGCTCGGCCGGGCAGTGCATGCCATGGGGGAGGCGATTTATCGTTGCCCCGGCCTCGCCCATATGGGCGTTTTGGACGAATTTTGGGCAGCCGCCCCGCCGGATGCCGGGTTGGCCGATGCCTTCCTCCGCGCCATCGCCGCCCACCTGCATATCCGCGGCGTGTATTACCGCGAACCGGGGCTCACCATGGCGGTGGCGGCGGCGGCCGGGCGGCTGGAACGCGGCCTGGTGGGCGAGGCGCTGGCCATGGGCTGAGCGCCCCAAGCGCGGCTCTCTCCTGTTCAGAGCGCCTCCAGACCATCCCCAATGGCGACATGGCCGCTCTCGCTCACCACCGCATGCACGCCCAGGTCGCGATGGCCGTAATGTTCCATCAGCAGGGCCGGAACGTCGCAATCACGCTCGCCGGTGTCCAAATTCACCTTTGTGGCAGGGCAGCGCACGGTGCGCTTGAAGATACTCAACCGCGCCGTGCCCAGCAGCACATCCTGGCCCACCCAGTCGAATTCGGCCCAGGCCGGCAGGCCGGAGAAATAGACATTGGCCCGAAAGCGCAGCGGGTCCAGCCTGCGGCCAATTTTCCGCTCGAAATCACGCAGGGTGTTGAGGTTGATCAGGGTGACGCCCTTTTTCACCTGATCGGTGAAATTATGGCCGGGCACATCATGGAAGACGGGGGTGCCGCGGGCTTCCTCGCCCAGAAACGCCGTCATCCAACCGGCGATGGCGGCGCGGCCCTCGGGGCGGGTTGGGTCGGCCGAGAGCGGCGCCTGGCCGGGGGCGGAGAGCAGCAGCAGCCTGTAATGCGCATCGAAGCCGGCACGGATCAGCACCACGCGGGGATGGGCCATCATGCATGCGAAATTCTGCTTGGGGACGAATTTTGGCGCCGCCGGATCGAAGGGCGCATCGCCCTGGGCGAGCGCGAAGCGCCGGTCATGCGCGATGCATCGGCCGGCCTCGATGGCGATCTCGTCCAGCGCCTCGGGGGTGAGGCCCTTCACGGGGTAGCGATAGAGGTGTTCGACACGCATGAGGGACCACCTGGCGGCTTGGGTTGCGGCTGGGGGAGAGCATAGGCGGGAGGAGGCTGGAGGGAAGGGGCGCCGCAAGGATTGGTCTGGACAGAAATCCTGTTTGGGTAAAGAATATAACTCCTGGGATTAAAAATATCGCTGATACCAATTGGGGTTTGTGTCATGGAGCGCGGAGCAGGCTTGGCCGGTGGCGGGCGCCCCGCGCCTCGGAGCAGCGGCCAGCCGCATGTTTGGGGAAGGATAGGGAGAAAATTATCCTTGACTATTATCCTATAACTAGTTAGGAGGACATTCCGATAGTCAGCAGTGAATGATGTCACGGATCGTTCGAATAACTGAAAGTGATTTGCGTGCGGCCGTGGCGGATGAGCGCTACTGGCGGGTCGGCCATCCCGAACGCGGCGCGTTTCAGAATTGGGTCGGGCAGGGCTTTCGCGGGCTGAACCCGAGTGATGGCGAGGCAAGGACCACCGTCTGGGTGCGGGCGTATATGCGGGAGGGGCACCAAGTCTCCGCACATTGGCGAGGCGCCCGGCCGCGGCAACCCGCGGTCGAGCGGTTCCCTGCAGACG
Organism: Rhodovarius crocodyli; assembly: GCA_945901085.1. Taxonomy (GTDB): domain Bacteria; phylum Pseudomonadota; class Alphaproteobacteria; order Acetobacterales; family Acetobacteraceae; genus Rhodovarius; species Rhodovarius crocodyli_A. Next base: position 95,497 of record CAMDJV010000013.1, read on the forward strand.
CGCCCCTCCATCCGACACAGCGCGATGCCGACGTGCAACTGGCGAGTTGGTGGGCGCGGTACTTCACCCGCATACCACGCGCGCCGGATACCGGTGGGCGTGGTAGTGGTCGCGCATCCGGACCCACGCAGCGTGAGCGGCGTCTTGGCAGAGACGGGCGGGACGCGGTCCAAGATGTGCTGGACGACAGCAAGTGGACGGGACGGTTGCAGGACGGGGTAGATCAATGGGAGCGCGCGGGCGGTGAGGCTCGGCGCGATGCTGATTTGCAAAGGCTGCGTCCAACTGGGGAGGTCCGTGTCGCGCCCAACGGTACGCGCACCTACAAGCTTGCGGATGGCCGTTACGCCACGATCCGAACCAGTACTTCGCCTGGCTATGAAGGTACTCCGACCTTGGAGATTGCTTCGCCGCGAGGTGGACCATTGCGCACGACGCCGACCGATAAAATCCGCTATCCAACTCACTGAAAGGCGTTTGCCATGACCAATGAAGGCTTAAAGCTGCCAAGTTATTCGATGCTTGACCTGGAGGGTTATCTCCAGCCCGCGGGCACCCCTGCGCAACAGATTGCGATGAAAAATCTCGCTTGGACGATGCTTGAAACCTATCGCACACCGGACGGGGGGCTTGGCTCACGCCTCTCAAACGAGTGGCTTGGGGAACAAAAATGGTGCGTGCAAATCATTCCCCACTATCAAATCATGTACGAAGATTCGCCCTGGCTTCTACCATTGTGCTTGACACTGCAAGAAATGCGTGTGTTCGATATATTAGGTACCTGTGTATCACCTCCAGCCGAAGACAAATCAGCGGTTTGGCGATTGAAAATTGACTGTGAACAGATCGGTACATTTTTCAATAACTACAGGATGGGGTTTCATTTATTGTACTGCCAGTCTCGCCGTTTTGCCATTCATGGAAATGATGGTGACTATGCGGTATATGCTGGCTCAGAGAAATTCATACGTGCGGCATTGCCGCCCATCGCAGTAGGTTCCGTTGCTACCGCCAAGGTAATCGCAGGGATCGAGGAAGAACACGGCCCCGGCTGCATGGATGGCATTCTGGAGCACTACGTCCCCTTCATGCTCGATTGAGGCGCTGACGCCTCGCCGCGCGGCATTCTGGCCTTCGTCGCGCGGGGATGAGCGTCTGGCCCGGGGCGCCCCGGGGTAGCGGCCAGCCACAGGTATGGGGAAGGATGGAGAAAAAATTCCCTTGACTATTATCCTATAACCAGCTAGGAGAGCATTCCACTAGTCAGGAGTGAATGATGTCACGGATCGTTCGAATAACTGAAAGTGATTTGCGTGCGGCCGTGGCGGATGAGCGCTACTGGCGGGTCGGCCATCCCGAACGCGGCGCGTTTCAGACTTGGGTCGGGCAGGGCTTTCGCGGGCTGAACCCGAGTGATGGCG
>CAMDJV010000014.1 GCA_945901085.1 Rhodovarius crocodyli
CACAGCCAAAGCCATGCCAACGCTAGCCTCGCATCCCACCCACTTCCATGAGCAAAACACCCAAACCAATCCATACCCGTCAAAAGCAAGCGCCTCACAACGCTACTTCTTAACTTCCATGAAAAACCGATGCGGTTTTAAAACAACATATCCGACAAGCATGGCCAAAGGCCTTTCGGACTTCGACGTCAGCTCCACCCCAGAGGGTGCTCGGAGAATCCAGCCGATCTGGCAGGGTAGTGACATTATCGGGTCCAACCCGCCGTGTCAATAACAACCAGCCGTCTCGTCGGTGAACGGGCTTCTACGGGGGGGTAGGGCCGCTGTCAAACCCCCATTTGCGAGAATTCCACAAAACCTTTCTCAGCTATCCGCGCGGATCCCATTCGCCCGGATCACCTGGCCCCATTTTTCGATCTCACCCGCAATAAACTGCCCGCATTGCTCGGGCGTGCTGGCCACGATGTCGCAACCCTGCTCCTCGATGCGGCTCTTCACCGCCGGTTCGTTGAGCACCTGCACCAGCGCCTCGTTCATTTGCCGCACCAACGCCGCCGGGGTTCCGCTGCGTGCCAGCATGGCCCACCAGGTCGGCGCCTCGAAATTGGCAAACCCCTGCTGGGCAAAACTCGGCGCTCCAGGAACATGGCGGCTTTCGCCGCGTGTGGTCACACCGAGCGGGCGCAACACCCCAGCGCGAATATGCTGTTTCACGATCACCACATTGGTCATGAACAGCGGCACATAGCCACCAGTTGCGTCCCGCACCGCAGTCTCACCGCCGCGATAGGACACATGCAAGAGCCTAAAGCCGGCCATCTGTTGCAGCAGCGTGGTGGACACATGCGCGAGCCCTCCCACACCCACTGTGGCAAAATTGATCGTATCCGGGGCGCGCTTCGCCGCCTCGATCACATCGTGGATACTCCGATAGGGTGTGCTGTGATGCGCCACTAACGCCAAAGGCCCGGAGGCCACATGGCAGACAGGAGAAAATGCCTCCAACGTCCGGAAAGGCATTTGCCTCAGCGCCTCATTCGTCACCTGGGGATCATAAATGAAGGTCCAGACGCTGCCATCATTCGGTGCCCGGCTCGCCTCCGTCGCACCCGTGGCACCCGACGCGCCGCCGCGATTTTCGATCATGATGGCCCGCCCCAACACCTCTGCCAGGCGCGGCTGAAACAACCTCGCGATGGTGTCAGTCGAGCCGCCGGCCGGCCAGGGCACGATCAGCCGCAGCGGCCGGTCAGGGAAACCCGCCCCCAGCCCCTGGGCCCGCAAAACCCCTGGCAGCGCCAATCCCGCCGCTGTCATGCTGAAGAGAGAGCGGCGGCGCATGGTGTTATTTCCTTGGCAATTCATCACTCTTCTCCCGATGAGACTGCGCGGGCAACATGCAGCAGCGCAACCCAGGCTGCAGCCTTAGCCATCCGCGGTGATATTATTGGCGCGAATCACCTCGCCCCACTTGGCAATTTCAGCCCGAATAAATGCCTCAGCAGCCGGCGGCGCATTGGCCAGGATTTCAGCCCCCTGATCCGCCATCCTCGCCTGCACCTGAGGCTCGGCCAGCACCCGCGCAATGGCCTGATGCATCCGCGCCGTCACCTCGGGCGCAATCCCCGCCGGGCCCACCATCACCCAATAGGTCAGCGCCTCGAAGCCGGCAAAACCCTGCTCGGCAAAGGGCACCACCCCAGGCAGGAAGCGGCTGGCTGCGGCCTGTGAGACCCCCAGCGCCCGCAACCGCCCCTCCCGAATATGGTTCAGAATGATCACGATATTCGACATGAACAGCGGCACATGCCCGCCCAGCGCATCCTGCAGCGCAGGCCCACCACCGCGATAAGGCACGTGGCTAAGGCGGAAATTCCCACGCATTTGCAGCAGCACCGCGGCAATATGGGCCAGCGATCCTACCCCCGTGGTCGCATAGCCCAACGTCTCTGGCGCGCTTTGGGCCGCGGCCATCACCTGCGCGAGGCTACGGAACGGCGTGCTCGGATGCGCCGTCAGCGCATAGGGGCAGGTGCCCAGCACCGAGCAGAAGGTGAAGGCCTCCATCACCCGATAGGGCAGGCTCATCAGGGTGTCGTTATTGGCCAGGGTATCATTGGCCAGCAGCCAGGTATTGCCATCCGGTGCCGCCCGCGCCGTCTCAGTGGAACCCACCGAGCCCGAGGCCCCAGCGCGATTATCCACCGCAATATTGCGGCCCAAAATCTCCGCTAGCCTCGGCTGGATAATCCGCGCCACCGTGTCATTCGACCCACCAGGGGGGAAGGGCACAATAATGCGGATCGGCCGCTCGCCGGTGTTCTGGGCCAGGGCAGGGCGAGACAGCAGCGCGCCACCCGTGAGCAAACTCGTCCTGCGCAACATGACCGTCATCCTTGTATGTCTCGTTATTTGAGATGTGCGCAAACTTGCGCCTCCAGGCAAGCCCCGCCACGATAACTTCGCATGTCCAGCCCCAACGCCGCCACCGCCCCTCAGCGTCCCAACGCCGCCCTGGCCTTCATGCCTGAGGGCTATTCCACCCGCCATGGCAAGCTCATGGGCCGCCAATCCGCCACCGAGGGCTTTCTGCGCGCCATGATCCACCATGGCGGGGTGGACCGCCATATCGCCTATGCCCTGGCGCCGCAGGCCATGGAGGCCTTCGAGCCCATGGTGCGCGCTTTAGGCGGGCGCGCCCCGGTCAGCGTTATCGCGCCCGGTAATATCGCCGCACTCGGCCGCATCGGCACCTTGCTGCTGCCCCAGCCCAATCTGGGCGAGCATGTCGCATTGCGCGCCCTGGCCCGGGCGGAGCGCGCCTTCAGCATCACCGGCATCACCCATACCCTCTCCTCGCGCGCGGTGATGGCCGGCATTGCCGGTTTGGTCAGCCAGCCGGTGCAGGATTGGGATGCCGTGGTGTGCACCTCACAATCGGCGCGAGCGATGTTCACCACCCTGCTTGCGGCCGAGGAGGAGCGCCTGGCCCGGCGCCTGGGTGCCAGCCGCTTCACCCGCCCCCGCCTGCCTGTCATCCCGCTGGGCATTGATACGGCCAGTTTCGTCTTCCCCCCCGCGATGCGGGCGCAATGGCGCGCCGCCATCGGTGCCGCGCCTGAGGATTTCGTCCTGTTGCATCACGGAAGGGTGAGTTGGCACGCCAAGGCGCATCATTGGCCCATGCTGGCAGCCCTGGGCCGGGTTTCTGCCCGCATGCCGCCCGGTCGGCGGCTGCATCTTCTGGTGGCGGGCTGGAGTTCCAATGAAGGCCAGGAGGCCGCCCTGCGCGCCCAGGCCGCCGCGCTTTGCCCCAATGTCGCCCTGCACCGCGCCGGTGGCCTGCAGCCCGAGCGCCGCCCCGGTGTCTGGGCCGCCGCCGATGCCTTCAGCCTTTTGTCGGACAATATCCAGGAGACCTTTGGCCTGGCCGTGATCGAGGCCATGGCCGCCGGCCTGCCGGTGCTGGTCAGTGACTGGGACGGGTTTCGCGACACGGTGCGCCATGGCCAGGATGGGTTTCGCATCCCCAGCCTGATGGCCGCCCCCGGCACGGCGCCCGATCTCGCCATGGCGCATGGCACGGGTGCCTTGGATTACGACCATTTCCTGGCCGCCACCACGCAGTTGGTGGCCATCGACATCGCCGCCACCACGGCCGCACTGGAGACGCTGGTCTTCGACGCCCCCGCCCGCCGCGCCATGGCGGCAGCGGCACAGTCCCGCGCGCGTGGCGAATTCGACTGGGCGCGCATCATCCCCCGCTGGCAGGATTTATGGGCCGAGCTGCGCTCGGTGCGCGAGCATGCCGCCGATCCGCCAAGCGGCCCCTCGCCGCTGCCCGCGCTGATGGACCACACCCAGCTCTTCGCCGCCTGGCCCAGCGCCATCCTGCAGCCCATGACAATGCTGGCGCGTGACCCCGCAGCCCCGGCCATGGGGCTGGCAGCCACCCTGGCCGTGCCGGCCGCTATCCACCCAACCCCCGATGCGCCAATGGCCGAGCGCCTCGCCCGGCTGCTGGCCAGCGTGCCGGAGCAGGACAGCATCACCGCCCAGGCCCTGCACGACGCAATGCCCGAGGCCGAGCGCCCCTTGGCCGGGCGGGGAATGCTGTGGCTGCTCAAGACCGGTTTTTTGCGGGTGGTGCCCGGCTGAACCAGCCGCCAGCCCAGTGAGAACGCTTGCCTTCTTCGGTAAATAATCCTATATACAGCCGGCTGCCGCTGTTTCCACAACCCCATCCCGCCCCCCAGCGCTGGCCGCCCCAGCGCCAGCCCCCCTATTTGTCCGAATACGACATCTTTGCGCAATCAACGCGATACCCATGGCGCCGGCCTTGCGCCACCGCCACCTCCCTCGCTCGCCATCTCCCGCCGCTACACCTGGCGCGGCGGCGAAACCTGGCCGGATGAATGACCAACCACTCTGCCTAGACTTGCCCCTGCTGGTAAGTTGACCCGCTGTTTCTTGAGGAGTTGCACCGGCAATTTGGCCTGGATCAGCCACTGCATATGCAGCTTTGGCTGTATCTCAAGGCGGTGGTGATGCTCGATTTGGGCGTCTCGCACCGCCAGCGGGTGATGATTGCAATGGCGCTGGAACCCGCGCTGCTGATTGCCGATGAGCCGACCACGGCGCATGATGTGACGACGCAAATGCAGATTTTGCGGGTGCTCCGCGAGATTCAGTCCCGCCGGGGCACGGGAGTGCTGTTCATCACCTATGATTTTGGCGAGGTCGCTGAGATCGCCGACCGGGTGGCGGTGATGCAGCGCGGCCGGATTGTCGAAATGGGACCGACGGCGAAGGTTTTTGCAGCAGCCGAGCATGCCTATACCCGCAGCTTTTGGCGAGCATTCCAGGCGAGGCTTGGACGCCGCCGCAGGGCTGAACGGATACCGGAAAACACCTATGGCAGCGTCGATGCGGTGGATTTGTTGACCAGCGGCCAGGCGGGGGATCTCTTCATCTTTGGCTGATGCGAGGCGCTGGGTTTCGCCCCGCCTCTTCCTGTTGCATGCCATATCCTGCATTTTCCACCCCTCTTGCAGGGATGGGTAATGCGTATGGACCGGCTGGAATCGATGGCCGCCTTCGTGGCGGTGGCGGAGCGGGGCGGCTTCACCCCCGCCTCGCGGCATTTGGGCATGCCGGTGCCAAGCCTCAGCCGCAAGGTGAGCGAGTTGGAGGCGCATTTGCAGGTGCGGCTGCTCATCCGCAGCACGCGGCTGACGCTGCCCACCGAGGCGGGGCAGCGTTTTCTCATCATTGCGCGGCGTTTGCTCGAGGAGGTGGCGGAGGCTGAGCGCAGCATATTGGCCGATACCCCGCCCATGCGGGGGGAATTGCTGGTCAGCGCGCCGCCGGCCCTGGGGCGGGAGCATCTCGCGCCGCTGCTGGCGGAATTCCTGCAGGCCTATCCGGATGTCTCGGTGCGGCTGCTGCTGACGGAGCGGTTGGTGAATTTGGCCGAGGAGGAGGTTGATGTCGGCTTGCGCATCGGCGCGGTCAGCGAGCCTGGCCTGGTTGCGCTGCCGCTGGGGGTGGTTCGGCGCATCACCTGCGCCAGCCCGGCCTATCTGGCGGCGCGCGGGGTGCCGGGCGAACCTGCCGCGCTGGCCGGGCATGAAGGCGTGACCCTGACCGATGAGCCGCCATCCGCCCCTTGGGAGTATGGCTCCCAGCGCGTTGCGCTGCGCAGCAGGCTTGCGGTGAGCCATGCCGCTGCCGCGGTGGCGGCGGCGGTGGGTGGTGCGGGTATCACCCGGGCTCTGTGTTTCGAAGTGGCGGAGGCAGTGGCGGCGGGGCGGCTTGTGGTCCTGCTGCGCGCATTCGAACCCCCGCCCATGCCCTTGCAACTCGTCTATCCGCGCGGGCGGCATGTGCCACGCAAATGCAGCGCCTTCATTGATTTCATCCAGCCGCGGCTGCCGCCCAGGCTCATCTTCGCCGATGGCTGAGCCCATGGCGCTGCTATTCCCCTCAAGGCGAAACTGGTCCTAGACTTCCTCCTTGGGGACGCCGCCCCGTGCAGGACTTGCGGCCAAGGAAGCGTTGCAATGGATATCGGACCGCCCAAGACCCTGCCCGCTGACGGGCGGGATACCCAGGGCGAAGATCTGGCGGCAGGGCGACAATACCGGCGGGGCCGGCTGCGTATGGCTGGCCTTGTGCTGGTGGTGGTCTTGGCGCTGGGCGCGGCCGGGCGATGGCTGCACTGGCAATTCACCCATATCGTGCTCGATGATGCGCGGGTGGCGGGCGATATGGTGATGCTGGCCAGCCGCGTGCCGGGCTGGGTGCAGACCCTGCCGGTCAGCGCGGGTGACAGGCTGGATCAGGGCGCTTTGCTGGTGCAGGTGGATGCACGCGAGGCGGCGCTGGTGGTGGCCGAATTGGACGCGCGAATCGCCGGCATCGCCTCGCGCCAGGCCGAGTTGCAGGCGCGCCTCAGCATGGTGGACCGCCAAAGCGAGAGCCAGCATGCCGCGGCCGCAGCACGGCTCGAAGCCGCCCGCGCCACACTCAGCGGCGCCGAGGCGGAGCGCGCCTTCGCCGAGGCAGAGTTCTTGCGCGCCGACCGCCTGGTGGCCACCGGCGCGGGCACGCCGCAGCGGGTGGAGCAATTGCGCAGCCTGCGGGAATTGGGCCGGCAGCGGGCGATTGGCGCCGGGGCTGAAATCCGTCAGGCCGAGGCGCTGATGGCCGCGGCCCTGGCGGCGCGCGAGGAAATGGCGGTGATTGCTCGGCAGATTGAGGGCCTCACCCATCAGGCGCGCGAATTGACCGCCACGCGCGACCGCGCGGCACTGGATATGGCGGACCGCACCATCCGCATGCCCTTTGCCGGCGTGGTGGACCGTATTTTCGTCGATCCCGGCGAGTATGTGCTGGCCGGCCAGCGCATTCTGCTGGTCCACAACCCCGATGAGATTCGCATCGAGGCCAATGTGAAGGAGACGGATCTGCGCCATTTTCAGATCGGCACCCCGGTGCGGGTGAGCGTGGATGCCTGGCCAGGGCGGGTTTTTGAGGGGCGGGTGGACCGCCTGGTGCAATCGGCCACCAGCGAATTCGCCCTGCTGCCCAGCCCCAATCCTTCTGGCAATTTCACCCGCATCACCCAGCGGATGCCGCTGCGGGTGCGGCTTGACCCACCGCCGCCCTCTGGGCTGTTGCGGCCGGGGATGCTGGTGAAGATCGAGGCCGAGACGGGTGGATGATGGGCCATCGATTGCCGCGCAGTTTGCGCGCTTTGGCCCGGCCTATCGCTGGTGGGTCACCCTCACCGCGCTGACGGGAACGATTTCCTGCATTCTCTCCTCCACCATCGTGGTGGTGGCGCAGCCTGATATCGTGGGCGCGCTGGGGATGGGGCAGGAGGAGGGGCAATTGCTCTCCACCGGTTTTCTGGCAGCCAATACCGGCTTCATGCTGCTCAATGCCTGGGCGGTGGAGCGGTTTGGGTTCCGGCGGACTTATGTGGTGTCGATTGGGATGTTTCTGCTGGCCTCGGTGGTGGCGGGGCTGACCAATTCGGCCGCGGTGATGGTGGCGGCGCGGGTGGCGCAGGGTGGCGCTGCCGGGCTTTTGCAGCCCTTGTCCATGCAGTTGATTTTTCTGGTGTTTCCGCCCGAGCGGCGGGGCACGGCGATGGGTATGTTCAGCTTTGGCGTGGTGATGGCGCCTGCTACTGGCCCCGCGCTGGGGGGTGTGCTGGTGGATAGTTTCTCCTGGCACGCGGTGTTCTGGCTGAGCCTGCCCACGGCCGCGCTGGGGCTGGTGATGGGCTGTGTGTTTATGCCCGGCCGGGTCTCGGGCCGGGCGCCGCGGGCGTTTGACTGGCTGGGGGCGGTGCTGCTGGCGCTCTCCATTGGCTTGCTGCTCTCGGGGCTGACCGATGGGCAGCATCATGGCTGGGGGGCGGATAGGGTGGTGGCGCAGCTGGTAGGGGCTGCCGCTGCCACGCTGTGCTTTGTGCTGTGGCAGGGGTTGGGGCCCTCGCCACTACTGGATTTGCGGGTGTTTCGCCATGGCGGCTTTGCTGCCGCCTCGCTGGTGGCCTTCATTTATGGCGGGGCGATTTTTGGCTCTACCTATTTGCTGCCGCTGCTGGTGCAGGGGGTGCAGGGCTATACCCCCACCCGCTCGGGGCTGATTTTGATGCCGGCGGGGATGGCGGTGGCGCTGGTGTTTCTTATCGCCGGCAGGCTGGCGGATATCATGGCGCCCTGGCTGCCGGTCTGCACGGGGCTTGCGCTGTTTGCCTGGTCGAGTTGGCTCATCGCCGGGGTGGGCACGGATACGGCGTTTTGGAGTTTGGCGATGTCCATTCTGCTCGGCCGGATCGGGCTGGGCCTGACCATGCCGAATATGAATGTGGGTGGGATGCGGGCCTTGCCGCCGGCGCTGTTCGGCCAGGGTGCGGGGGCGATCAATTTTTGCCGCATGCTGGGCGGGGCCTTTGGTACGAATCTGCTGGCGGTGTTCCTGGAGCGGCGAACCCAACTGCATGCCGATATGTTGAACGCCCAGATCGATGGCGGCAGCGCGACACTGGAGGCGCGGCGGCTGCTGGAAAATCTCTATGCCCAAGGTGGGCTGCCCGAGGTTATCCGGCGCGATGCGACGCATGATTTCATGACGCGTATGGTGGAGGCGCAGGCCTCGCTGATGGGGTTTCGCGACGCTTTTGTCTTGGTGGCGGTGGTGTGTCTGCTGGCGATACTGCCCGGTCTGACCTTGCGGCAGCGGCCGCGTTAGAGCATTTTCGAGCCTTGCAGCTTCGCAAGGCGGCTCGGAAAATGAGGGAAAACAAGAGCTAGGGCCGTCTCACCGTCTTCGCTTGCGGTGAAACGGCTCTAGCTGCGCTGCTTCGCGTTTTCCGCAGGGTCAGGCTTCCAAAAACGCCCTGACATGGGTTTTGACGAAGGCGGTATCCTGCGCATTGCCCATGGGGTTGCCGGCGCGGTGGCCCCAGATGCTGGGGATGGGCGTGAGTGTGCCGTGGCGCAGATGCGGCAATTCGGCCGCATTATCGGCCACGCGGAAATAGAGGTCGGTCTCGCCGGGCATGAGCAGCACCTGGGCCTCGATGGCGGCCAGCGCCTGGGGTAGATCGCCGCCGGCGGCGATGTCGCCCGCGTCCCAGCATTTGGCCTGGGCGAAGAGATTGGCCGCGGCGCGGATGCCCCAGCGGGCCTCCCATTGGTTGCGCAGAAAACTCTCGAGGTCAGGCTCGGCCGCCAGATGCAGCCCGGCGCGGTAAAAATCCTGGCTCAGCGCCCAACTGGCATAAATGCGGGCGAAGGCGCGCATGCTGGCCACCGGCTCGGCCGAAAACCTACCCTGGCCGATATATTCGGGGGCAGACTCCAGCACCGCCATCAGGCTGCGCAGGAAGACCTGATTATGCACCGCCGTGCGCGCCGAGCCGCAGAGGGCGATAATGCGCGAGACCATGCCCGGAAAGGCCGCCGCCCAGTGATAGGCCTGCTGCGCGCCCATCGACCAGCCATAGACGCAATGCACCCGCGCGATACCGAAATGCTCGGCCAGCAGGCGCTGCTGTGCGCGCACATTGTCCCAGGAGGTGACGAGGGCGGGGTAGTCCGGATCATTCGAGGGGCTGGAGGAGAGCCCATTGCCGAACATATCCGGCTGCACGACGAACCAGCGTGTGGGGTCGAGAATGCCGTCGGGCCCGAGCAGCCATTGCAGCTCCGGCGCCTGGGCGGAGTAGCTGGTGGGATAGACCACCACATTGTCCCGCGCCGGTGAGAGCGTGCCATGGCTGTGCCAGCTCAGCTTGGCATCACGCAGCACACCACCGGCGGAGAGTGGCATGTCGCCGAGGTTGAAGACGCCGCTTTGGCGGGCCCAGCTCATCGGGGCTGGAGCTGGGGCAGGTTTTTGCCAATGGCCATGCTGCGCTGCGCGTTCATGATGCTATCTCCTTGCACGATCATCGGCTGGGCCATCATGGCGCAATCCTCAATGATGGGTAGGGCCCGCGCACCCGCCCCTTGAAGCGCGGCCCCTGCCACGCAACATCTCGGCGATGGAAACGCCGCGCCCGCCCATTCTGGACATGACCCCGGAGGGGAAATTCAACACCCCGCCGCCACCGAGCCCTATGGAACGCTTGGTGAGTGTTGTGCTGCGCGTTTGCCTGCTGGTGGCGGGGATCGCCGGGGTGCTGCTGCTGGCCTCGCTGGCGGTGGTGGCGATTGGGATTTTGCTGCCGATCCTGGCGGTGTCGGCGCTGATTGCCGGCGCTATAATGTGGTGGCGCCTTCGGCAGGCTCGGCGCGAGGGCCGGCCGCTGCGCTTTGTGGTTATTCGTCGGCCCTGAACGCGCGTGACCGCGCCCTTTGGCCTCGACCCGGCCCGGCAATATGATGTCGGAAGGGATGGCCGCCCCACCACTGATGACAGCGCGCCCGCCACCTGGCTGAGTGCGAGGCACCGGCTGATGGTGGGGCTATTCGGCCTGGGGCTCTTGCTGGTGGGCGGGCTGGCCGGGATGAGTGTTGCTGCCCTCCTATCGGGTGCGCGGGGCTGGGCGGCCATGTTTGGGCTGGCCACGCTGCTGGCCTCACCGCTTTTGTTGCTGGGGCCGGTGCAGGATTGGTGGCGCCACCGTCGCGGCCGGCGCCAGGCCCATGCCAGCCGGCCCTGGCATGGCGATGATGATGGCTATGGTTGATCAGGCCACCAGGCGGGCCGGGGCCTCCAGTGCGAATTCGGCGGCCAGCAGGCGGTAGCTTTCGGCCCGGGCGGCGGCGCTGTGGCAGGGGCTGAGAATGGCCACTTCGCTCGCGCCATGCGCCGCTGCCAGCGCCTCGATCCCGGCCCGCACCTGGGCCGGCGTGCCGATCAGCGCGCGGTCGCGCAGGCGCTGGACATGGGCGCGCTCGGCCGTGGAATAGGCATAGGCATCGGCCTCCTCGGGGCTGGGCAGCGGCAGGAAGCGGCCCTGGTCGCGCCACAGCCGGGCTAGGGCGCGGGAGGAGAAGAGGCGATGCGCCTCGGCCTCGGTCGCAGCTGTCAGCGCGAAGACGGCCAGCGCGCCATTCGGCGTGGGGTTGGCGGCGCTGGGGCGGTAACCCTGATGGTAGAGTTCCATTGCCTGCTCGCTGCCCGCGCCATCGGTGATGAAATAGGCATAGCAATAGGGCAGGCCGAAAAACGCCGCGACTTGGGCGCCGTAATCGCTGCTGCCCAGAATCCACAATTCAGGCTTGGTCGGCACTGCGGGGCTGGCGGTGACGGCGCGGAAGGGGTGGTCCACTGGCAGGCCATCGCCCAGCCAGCCTTGCAAATCACGAATTTGCTGCGGGAATTGATCGGCTGCGGTGCCGGCATTGGGGTTGAGCGCATAGGCGGTGCGGCCATCGCTGCCCGGTGCGCGGCCCAGGCCCAGATCGATGCGGCCGGGGGCGATGGCCTCCAGCACGCGGAATTGCTCGGCCACTTTCAGCGCCGCGTAATGCGGCAGCATCACGCCCGCGCTGCCCACGCGAATGCGCCTTGTGGTGGCGGCAATGGCGCTGATCAGGATTTCCGGCGCCGAGCCGGCATGGGCGGAGGAATTGTGGTGCTCGGCCAGCCAATAGCGGTGATAGCCCCATTGGTCGGCCATGCGGGCCAGGGCCAGGGTCTCGCGGATCGCGTCATCCGGCCCGCGGCCGGTCACGACGGAGGATTGGTCGAGGATGGAAAGGGCGATGGGCATGGCGGGAATGTGGGGCCTCTTTGCCGTTTTGGCCAGCGGCCCCACACCCATTCCCCCGATGGGGGGAGGGCTCAATCTTCCACGCGGGGTGGGCCGGCCAGCACGCCGCCATCGATGACCATGCTCTGCCCGGTCATGAAGCCCGAGGCGGCGCTGGCCAGGAATACCGCAGCACCGGCGATCTCATCAGGCTCGCCAATGCGCTGCAGGGGGCTGTCACGGGTGCGCTTCTTCAGATTGGCGGCATCCTCCCACAAGGCGCGGGCGAAATCGGTGCGCACCAGACCCGGGGCGATGGAATTCACCCGCACGCCCCGGGGGCCCCATTCGGTGGCCAGCGCCCGGGCCAATTGCATATCGGCCGCCTTGGAGACGCCATAGATGCCCAGCATGGGCGAGCCGCGGAAGCCGCCAATGGAGGAGATGAAAATGACCGAGCCCTCGCCCCGCGCTGCCATGGCCGGAATCACCATCTGGCTGAGCCAGAGATTGGAGCGGACATTGCCGTTCATGATCCGGTCATAAGCCTCGTCGGAAATCTCCTGGCTGGGGCCGAAATAAGGGTTCAGCGCCGCATTGCAGACCAGGATGTCCACCTTCCCCCAGGCGGCGATGGTGGCATCCACCAAGCCCTGCAAATCCTCCTTGCGGGAGATCGATGCGGCATGCGCCATGGCGGTGCCGCCATTGGCGGTGATTTCATCGACCACCGCCTGGCAGGCATCGAGCTTGCGCGAGGCGACGACAACCTTCGCGCCGTGCTGGGCGAGGCGAATGCAGATGGCGCGGCCAATACCGCGGCTTCCGCCGGTGACGATGGCGGTCTTGCCGCTGAGGTCGAAGAGATTGTTCAAGGTTGTTCCTCCGTATTGGCGCGATGCTAGGCCGGTATGGTGGATTTCTCCAAGGTGGCGCGCATCAGCGCAACAATCGGGAGGCGAAACCGCGCGCGGCGGCTACAATGCCGCGATGACCCAATTCCGTTGCTTTCCGATGGACACCCAAAGCGCGCAGCGCTTCCGCGAGACGGGGCGCGATGATCGTGGTGGCCCGGTGCATCGCCGCGCCGTGGATGGCCCGGGCTTTCCCTGCCGGCATTGCCTGCGCCTGGGCCAGCCCGGCGAGACGATGCTGCTGGCGAGTTGGGACCTGCCGGCGCCGATCGGCCCCTATTGGACGCCCTCGCCGGTGTTTCTGCACGCGCATGATTGCGCGGCCATGATCGAGCAGGACCGGCTGCCGGAGACGGTAACGGAGAACAGCATCATCTCACTGCGGCATTACGATCATGCCGGGATGTGCCTCTATGATCTGGGCCTCGTGCTGCCGGGGCACGAGGCCGAGGCCCCTTTGCGCGAACGCCTGGCCGACCCGCGGGTGGCCTTTGTGAACATCCACACCGCCCGGCCGGGCTGCTGGCTGACGCGGGTGGAGCGGGGCTGAGGCGGCCCGGCGCTACATCATCCGCCCGCCGCTCAGCACACCGAGCAACCACAAGACCAGCACCACCATCAGAATGAGGCCAAGCACGCCGCCCAGCCCATTCGCGCCATAGCGGTTATAGCCATAATATCCGCCGCCGCCGCCGAGCAGCAGTAGGACTAGGACAATAATCACGATGTTGCTCATGGTGAGGCTCCGCTCGTCAGGGGTTGCGCATCGCGGCGCTGGGCTCACGGCCCAAAATGCCTAGCTGCGTGTGCGAACAACGCCGCCCGCAGGTGGAACGTTGCAAAGCCTGGAGTGGGAGGGCGCGGGTTAGCTCGCGGCGGCGATCCTGAACAGCGCCTCTTCGCGGCCGAGTGCGGCCAGCACGGCGTCAATCGGCGGCGATTGCAGGCTGCCGGTCAGCGCCGCCCGCAAGGGCTGGGCCACGGCGCCGAGTTTGACCCCCTCGGCCTCGGCGAAGGTTTTCAGGCAGGCCTCCAGTGCAGGCTTGGTCCATTCCGCACCACCGAGCGCCTGGGCCAGCCGGGCCAGCCGGCCTTGGGCCTCTTCTGTCAGCATGGCCCGGGCCTTCTCATCGGCCGGCGGTGCGCCGTGGCCGAGGGCGAAGCGGGCCCCTTCGGCAAGTTCCAGCACCGATTTCGCCCGCTCCTGCATCGCCGGCATCAGCGCCTCGATGCGGGCCAGCCCCACGGCATCGGGCGAGAGGCGCTCTGCCACCATCGCCGCCAGCCGTGCGGGTTCTGCCGCACGCAGATAGACGCCGTTGATATGGTTGAGTTTGGCATAATCCATGCGGGAGGCGGCGCGGCCGACATCGGCGATGTCGAAGATGTTTTGCGCCTCGGCATGGGTGATGATCTCGGTATCGCCATGGCCCCAGCCCAGGCGCAGCAGAGCATTCAGCGCCGCTTCGGGCAGCACGCCCTGGTCGCGCCATTCCAGCACACCCACCGCGCCGTGGCGCTTGGAGAGCTTGGCGCCATCCGCGCCATGGATCAGCGGCACATGGGCGAATTCCGGCCGCGCCCAGCCCATGGCGTCGAAGACCATGCATTGGCGGAAGGTATTGGTCAGGTGGTCATCGCCGCGGATGACATGGGTGATTTCCATGTCGTGGTCATCGACCACCACGGCGTGGAGATAGGTGGGGGTGCCGTCGCTGCGCAGGATGATCATGTCATCGAGTTCGGCATTGCGCACTTCGACGCGGCCCTGCACCAGGTCATTCACCACAGTTGAGCCCTCACGCCGGGCCTTGATGCGGATGGCGAAGGGTTTTTCGGCCTCGGCCGGGCCGGGCGCGCGGTCGCGCCAATAGCCATTGTAATGGGGGGGGCGGCCTTCGGCCTGCGCGGCCTCACGCATCGCCTTGAGTTCATCGGCGGTTTCATAGGCGCGATACGCTTTTCCGGCGGCGAGCAGGGCATGCGCCACCTCGGCATGGCGGGCCTCGCGGGTGCTTTGCATCACCGGCGGCGCATCGGGGGAGAGGCCGAGCCAGGCCAGGCTTTCGATGATCTGCGCCACCGCCTCGGGGGTGGAGCGGGATTTATCAGTATCCTCGATCCGCAACAGATATTGCCCGCCATGGCGATGGGCGAAGAGCGCGTTGAAATACGCCGTGCGTGCCCCGCCAATATGCAGGAAGCCGGTGGGGGAGGGCGCGAAGCGGGTGCGGATGGTCATGCGCCCGATATCCGCGCGCGGGCGGGCTTCGTCCAGGGCCCCGGCGGGTAATTTTGCCGGCAGCGTCAAGGGTTTTTTTCGGGGGGGCAATGAAAACGATTTCGGTGTCGAGTCGCGCTCGAGTCGATGAAGAAAAATATTCGCTAGGGCATGAAATAATTCGTGAGAGGTAAATTATTCAATTTGCATTGACCGAGTCGCCCGAGTCGTTTCTAGGGTTGCATATGGTGCAATCAGCGGTTGTTTCGAGCGCTTCGATACCACTTCGCCTGCCGCGGCCATTGGCCTGGCGGGAGGCGCTGATCGCCGCCGCAGCGGCGCAGCAGCCGCATTTGGCGCTCTGGCTGCCAGTGGCGCTGGGTTGCGGGATTTTACTCTACTTTCAGTTGTGGTTTGAGCCCTCGGCTCTCGCCCAGGCGGCTTTTCTGCCGCCGCTGCTGCTGGGTTGTTGGATGGTGGGGCGGCGGGCCTGGCTGGCCTGGGGCATGGGCATGCTCGCGGCCCTGCTGCTGGGTTTTGGCCTCGCCGGCTGGCATGCCGGCCGCGCCGCGCCGCCGCTCGATTTGCCCCGCACCGCCGTGGTGCTGGAGGGGCTGGTCACGGATATCGACCGCCTGCCCGAGGGGCTGCGCGTCACCCTGCAGGGCGCGACCTGGGAGGGGAGTGCCCCGGCCGCGCGGCATATCCGGGTGCGGCTGCGCGCCGATGAGCAATTCCAGCCCATGCCGGGGCAAACCATCCGGCTGCGGGCCTTGCTCCGCCCGCCCTCCGCCCCCACCCATCCGGGGGCTTGGGATTTTCAGCGCGCCGCCTGGTTCTCGGGGCTGGGCGGCAGCGGCTTTGCCCTCGGCCCGGCCATGTTGCTGCGTGATGGCGGCGAAGCACCGGCCCTGGCCGGGCTGCGGGCCGAGATTGAGGCTCGGGTCCAGGCCAGTATTGCCGGGCCGGCCGGCGCCATCGCCGCCGCGCTGATCACCGGTGGGCAATCCGCCATCCCCCAGGCCGAGATGAATGCGATGCGCGATTCCGGTCTCGCGCATTTGCTCAGCGTCTCGGGGCTGCATATCGCCATTGTCATGGGGCTGGGTTTTACCGTGTTGCGCGCGGGTCTGGCGCTGTGGCCCTGGTTGGCGCTGCGGGTGAATGTGAAGCTGCCGGCATCGCTGGGTGCGCTGGCCTTGGGTGGCTTCTATATGCTTCTGACCGGGGCGGAGGTGCCGATGCAGCGCAGCTTCGCCATGGCGGCGCTGGTCACGCTCGGCCTGCTGATCGGGCGGCGGGCCTTGACCTTGCGCGGCCTCGCCATCGCCTTCGCCATGGTGCTGACCTTGCAGCCGGCGGCCATCATGGGGCCCTCCTTTCAGATGAGTTTTGCCGCGGTGCTGGCGCTGGTGGCGGCCTGGGAATGGGGCAGGGGGTATGTGCGGCCGCAGCCCGGCGGCAGAGGCTGGTGGCACCGCGCCTGGCTGGTGTTTCTGGCCTCCATCCTCACCTCGCTGCTGGCCGGTGCTGCCACCACGCCCTTTGGCCTGCATCATTTCGGCCGGCTGCAAATCTATGGCGTGGCGGCCAATGCGCTGGCGGTGCCGCTGACCAGCCTGCTCATTATGCCAAGCGCGCTGCTGGCCAGCCTGCTGATGCCCTTTGGCTTGGAGGCCTGGCCGCTGCGTATCATGGCGGCAGGGGTGGAGGCGGTGCTGGCCATTGCCCGGGAAGTGGCGGCATGGCCCGGGGCGTCGCTCTCCGCCACGCCGCTGCCGGGCTGGGGCTTGGGGCTTTGCGCCTTGGGGATGGTGTGGCTCGCATTGTGGCGCGGGCCGGCGCGCGCGGCGGGGGCCGCGCTATTGGTCATTGGCCTGGCCAGTGGCAGCGCCAGCCCGCCACCTGATGCGCTGATCTCCGCCGATGCGCGGCTGATCGCGCTGCGCAATGCCCAGGGCGAGGTTTTCATTCAGCGTGCCTCGGGGGCGACGCGCTTCACCCGGGACGCCTGGCTGCGCGGCTGGGGGGAGGCGGAGGGTGCCGCCATGCCCGAGCAGGGTGGCGAGGCGGGGCTGGATTGCCAGGGGGGGCTGTGCCGGCTTCGCCTCACCGCCGATGGGCCTATGCTGGCCATGCTGCGCCACACCCCACCGCCGCCGCGTGGCCGGGCCGCCGGCCGCCGCGACACGCCGCCCCCGGCCGAGGCGCCCTGTGGCGCGGCCGAGATCATACTCTCGCCCGAGCCAGTGCGCGGCCGCTGCGAAGGCTCGGTGGTGATTGACCGGTTCAGTGTCTGGCGTGATGGCGCCCATGCCGTCTGGCTCACTGCGGCCGGGCCGGTGGTGCTGAGCGACCGTGCGGCGCGCGGGGATCGGCCTTGGGTCCCACCGCGGCCGCTGCCGCGCTGGACCCCCGATAACCTGCCCTTGGCCTCTAGCGAATAGGCTGCGGCGCAGCCGCGTCGGGCGCTGCGTATTGGTTCTGCCGCTCGCAATCGGCGGCCATGCGGTCGCGGCGGAATTGTCGGCCCATCTGGTCGGTCACCGCGCGTGAGGAGAGCACCGAGCTTTCGGTGCCCAGGCGGGAATCGCGCTCATCCTCGCGCATCAACTGGCCACGATCCTGCCGGGCGATCGTGCGGTCCGCCGCCTCGCGGCAGGCGGCGCGCACGCTGACATTCTGCTGCAGGTTGATATCGCGGCCTTCAGGGCGCGGGGCTGCGGGGTCAAACACGCTGCAGGCGCCCAGCAGAAGGAGGAGGGATAGCAAAGGAAGGGATCGCGGCATGGGGGCAGCATAAACCCTCACCCACCCCTCTGTCGAATGCCGTGTGAAGCTTATTCCGCCATCAGGATCGAAACCGCGCTCTGGCAGGCGATGCCCTCCTCACGGCCGGCAAAGCCCAGCCGCTCGGTGGTGGTGGCCTTCACGCCCACGCGGGTGACATCCACGCCCAGCAGCGCCGCCAGCCGCTGCTCCATGGCACGGGCATGCGGGCCGATCTTGGGGCGCTCGCAAATCAGCGTGACATCGGCATTGACCAGCCGCCCGCCGCGCGCGGCGATTCGTCCCGCCGCATGGAGCAGGAATTGCGCGCTATCGGCATCCTTCCACTTCATCTGGCTGGGCGGGAAATGCCGGCCGATATCGCCCTCGCCCAGCGCGCCGTAAATCGCATCGCAAAGCGCATGAATGCCCACATCGGCATCCGAATGCCCATCCAGGCCGAGGCTATGGGGCACCGCGATGCCACAGAGAATGAGCGGGCGGCCGGGCACCAGGCGATGGACGTCAAAGCCGGTGCCGACACGGCAGACCATTTGGGGGGTGGGTATCGTCACGCGGTCGAGATCCTCGGGGAAGGTGATTTTCACATTGCGCTCGCTGCCGGGCACCAGGGCCACGACTTCGCCCATGCGCTCGAGCAATTCGGCATCATCGGTGGCATCCTCGGGTGCGCCAGCATGGGCGGCGACGAGGCTGGCATAGCGGAAGCCCTGCGGCGTTTGCGCCCGGTAGAGCCCGGCGCGCGGCACGGTGGCGCTGATCATGCCCGCCGCACCGCGTTTGAGCGTATCGCTCACCGGCTGGGCTGGGATGGCGCCGGGGCTGGCCTCCAACGCGGCCAGCAAGGCGGCCACGGTGCCGGGCGGCACCAGCGGGCGGGCACTGTCATGCACCAGCACCAGATCGGGGGCGCGGCCCGCCAATGCGGCAAGCCCCGCGCGCACCGAGGCCGGGCGGCTGGCCCCGCCCGCCACCGGGGGTAGCGCGGGCAGGCCCTGCAACATCGCCGCCAGCACCGCCTCCTGCCCCGCGGGGCAGACCGGCTGAATCGCCGCGACCAGGCCCTCGGCCAGCAGCGCCTCGGCCGCGTGGCGCAGCACGGGCTTGCCGGCGATCTCCAGATATTGCTTGGGCCTATCGGCGCCAAAGCGTGTGCCCTGGCCCGCCGCCAGCAGAATTGCCACCACATCCATGGCTTTGCCGGTTACGGCAGATTCCGCGTGACGGCAAACCGATGATGCGTGTTGCCCAGACCTTGGGCTTTCTGTATGGCTGCACAGATGTTGTGCAACTCTCCTCTCAAGCCGATCGATCTGGCGCCGGGTCTGCGCATAGAAACGCCGGTGATCCTCGCCCCCATGTCGGGCGTGACGGACCTGCCCTTTCGCCGTCTGGCGCGTGCCGAGGGCACCGGGCTGGTCGTGTCGGAAATGATCGCAAGCCAGGCGATGATCCGGCAGAACCGCCAATCGCTGATGATGGCCGATGTGGATGGCCAGGCGAGCCAGTCCTCGGTGCAACTCGCTGGCTGCGAACCGGCGGTGATGGCCGAGGCTGCGAAGTTGGTGGTCTCGCTCGGCGCCTCCATCGTCGATATCAATTTCGGCTGCCCGGTGAAGAAGGTGGCGGTGGGCCAATCTGCCGGCTCGGCGCTGATGCGCGATGAGATCGCCGCGGCGCGCATTCTCGAAGCCGTGGTCCGCGCCGTGGATGTGCCCGTGACGCTGAAGATGCGCATGGGTTGGGACCATCATTCGCTCAATGCGCCCAATCTGGCGCGCATTGCGCAGGAATGTGGCATCAAGCTGGTCACCATTCATGGCCGCACCCGGCAGATGCTCTATACCGGCACGGCGGATTGGCATTTCATTGCCAAGGTCAAGGCCGCCGTCACCATCCCCGTCATCGCCAATGGCGATATCCTGACGGTGCAGGATGCCGCCAGCGCCATGGCGGCGAGCGGCGCCGATGGCGTGATGATCGGCCGTGGCTGCTATGGCCGGCCGTGGTTCCCCCGCCAGGTGGCGCATTATCTGCGCACGGGCGAGGCGCTGCCGGACCCCATGCTGGCCGAGCAATACGCCATTTTGTTGCAGCATTACCGCGCCATGTTGGCGCATTACGGCACCCAGGCTGGTGTTCGCATCGCGCGCAAGCATGTCGCCTGGTATTCCAAGGGCCTGCGCGGCGGTGCGGAATTCCGCATGGGCGTCAACCGGGTGGAGACGCCGCAGGAGGCGGAGGCGCTGATGGAGGGTTTCTACCGCCCCCTCATTGAGGCGCCGCAGCCTGAGCGGCTGGCGGCATGAGTGGCCGCATGGCGAGCCTCGCCCGCCGTGCCGCCAATGACCGTCCTGCGCTGCCCGATGCCGCATCAGTGCTCTCAGCCCTGCCTATGCCGGCGGTGGTGCTTGATGCCAATGATCAGTTCCGCTTCGCCAATCAGGCGGCGGAGCAATTCTTCCAGCAATCCATCGCCACCCTGATGGGCATGTCGCTCGGCGAATTTCTGGCCGAGGATAGCCGGGTCTTTGCCCTGCTGCGCCAAGTCCGCATCCAGGATTCACCGGTCTCCGACCATCATCTATTGCTGCAAAGCCCGCGGCTGAACCGCTCCGGCGTCTCGGCCCATGGTGCGCCGCTGCCCGAGATGGCGGGCGCTGTGGTGCTCACCCTGGCCGATGGCAGCACGGCGGCGATGCTGGACCGGCAGTTGAATTTCCTCGGCGCCGCGCGCGGTGCCACCGCCATGGCTGCGATGCTGGGCCATGAGATCAAGAACCCGCTTTCGGGCATTCGTGGTGCGGCGCAATTGCTCGAGCAGAATGCCTCCGAAGCCGATATCGAACTCACCCAACTCATCCAGGATGAAACCGACCGCATCCGCAACCTCATCGACCGGATGGAAATGTTCTCCGACCGGCCGATCGACCGGGCGGCGGTGAATATCCACCGCGTGCTGGACCATGTGCGGCGGGTGTCGCAATCGGGCTTTGCCTCGCATCTGCGCATTGTCGAGGAATATGACCCCTCGCTGCCGCCGGTTTGGGGCAATCGGGACCAGCTGGTGCAAATCCTGCTTAACCTGGTGAAGAACGCGGCCGAGGCGCTGAGCGAGAGCGGCCAGGAGCGTGGCGAGATACATCTCATCACCGCCTATCATCATGGCGTGCGCATCGCGGTGCCCGGAACCTCGGAGCGGGTGCATCTGCCGCTGCAGATCATCGTGCGCGATAATGGCCCTGGCATCCCTGAGGAGCTGCGCAGCAACCTCTTCGAGCCCTTCATCACCACCAAGCGGGGCGGGCAGGGCCTCGGCCTCGCCCTTGTGGCCAAGCTTGTGTCCAATCACGGCGCGCTGATCGAATGCGACAGCCGGCCCGGCCGCACCTCCTTCCGCCTTTCCATGCCCGCGCCACCGCCGGGTGAACCCATTCCGCTGGAGCTTGATTAGACAATGGGTGAACCCCGTTCGGTGCTCATCGCCGATGATGACCGCGCCATCCGCACCGTGCTCTCCCAGGCGCTGGGCCGCGCCGGCTATAATGTGCGCGCCACCGCCTCGGCCAGCACGCTCTGGCGCTGGGTGGAGGATGGCGAGGGTGACCTGGTGATCACCGATGTGGTGATGCCCGATGAGAATGGCCTGGACCTGCTGCCGCGGATCAAGCGCATCCGCCCCGAGCTGCGGGTGGTGGTGATGAGCGCGCAATCCACCTTTACCACCGCGGTGAAGGCGGCGCAGCGCGGCGCCTTTGAATACCTGCCCAAGCCCTTTGATCTGAAGGAGCTGCTGGCGGTGGTGGAGCGCGCCCTGGCCACGCCCGCCGCCACCGAAGCCCCTGATGAAGAGGCCGGCCCGCCGGAGAAACTGCCCCTGGTTGGCCGCTCGCCCGCCATGCAGGATATTTATCGCACCGTCGCTCGCCTCACCACCACCGACCTCACCGTCATGGTCACCGGTGAGAGCGGCACCGGCAAGGAGCTGGTGGCCCGCGCGCTGCATGATTATGGCAAGCGCCGGCAGGGGCCTTTCGTGGCCATCAACATGGCCGCCATCCCGCGCGAGCTGATCGAAAGCGAGCTCTTCGGCCATGAGCGTGGCGCCTTCACCGGCGCGCTGACCCGTGGCGTGGGCCGTTTCGAGCAGGCTGCCGGCGGCACGCTGTTTCTCGATGAGATCGGCGATATGCCGGCCGAAGCGCAAACGAGGCTGCTGCGCGTGCTGCAGGAGGGCGAGTTCACCACGGTGGGCGGACGCCAGCCGATCAAGGCCAATGCCCGCATCGTGGCCGCGACCCATCGTGATTTGCGCGCCTCCATCCGCGCCGGGCTGTTTCGGGAGGATTTGTTCTACCGGCTGAATGTGGTGCCGCTGCGCCTGCCGCCCTTGCGCGAGCGCACCGAGGATATCGGCCTGCTGGCCCGGCATTTCCTGGACCGTGCCAAGGCCTCGGGCCTCGCCTTCAAGCAGCTCACCCCCGCTGCCGTGGAGCGCCTCAAGCGCCACCCCTGGCCGGGCAATGCGCGAGAGTTGGAAAACCTGATGCGCCGCCTCGCCGCGCTCTACCCGCAGGAGACCATCGATGAGGGGGCGGTGAATGCCGAACTCGCCGAGGCCGAGACCAGCCCCGATGGCACGCCACGTGCCCAGGAAACGCTGGAACAGGCGGTGGAGCGCCACCTCAAGGCCTTCGTCGCCGCGCATAAGGATGGCCTTCCGGTGCGCGACCTGCATGAGCGGGTGATGGCCGAGGTGGAGCGCCCGCTGCTGCGTCTGGCGCTCAGCGCCACGCGCGGCAACCAGATCAAGGCCGCCGCCATGCTCGGGCTGAACCGCAACACGCTGCGCAAGAAGCTGCGCGACCTGGAATTGCCTGTCGTGCGCGGGATCAGTTGATGCCGCACGGGGGCAATTGATGAAAATCCTGCCCGCGCTGCGCTTTGGCGCTGCCGGGCAAAGCTCGGCCGAGCGTATCTCGCGCCGTGACGCCGCCCAGCCGCGTGAGCCGCGTGGCCTGCTGCGCCGCCTGTCTGACCTGCTGCTTGGCCGGGGTGTGACGCTTGGCCTTGCCGCAGGCGCGCTGCTGATGGGCGTGCTCACCTTCACCGTGCTCAGCGATGGCAGCCCGCTTGGGCCCACGCGCCCTGGGCAGGTGGTGGGCATGGTGCTCGCCGCCATGGCGTTTCTGCTGCTGCTCTTTGCTGCCCTGGCCGGGCGGCTGGTGCGGATGTGGGCGGATCGGCGGCGGGGCTATGCCGGCTCCAAGCTGCACACGCGGCTGGTGGTGCTGTTCTCGGTCGTGGCCATTGTGCCGTCCATGCTGGTGGCGGGGTTTGCCGCGCTGTTCTTCAACCTGGGCATCCAGGCCTGGTTCAGTGACCGGGTGCGCACCGCGCTCGATGCCTCGCTGCTGGCCAGCCGCGCCTATCTGGCCGAGCATCAGCAGAATATTCGCGCCGATGCCTTCGCCATGGCCAATGACCTCAACCGCGCCGTGGTGCTACTGCCGGAGCAATCCCTGACCTTCGCGCGGGTGCTGGGCACCCAGGCCGGGGTGCGCGGCCTCACGGAGGCGGTGGTTTTTGAGCCGGTGCTGGGCCGCGTCATCGCCCATGCTGGCGTCTCGGCCGGTTTTCAGCTCGACCCGCCGCCGCATTCCGCCATCGAGATGGCGCGCTCGGGCGAGGTGGTGGTCTTGACCGGTGAGGAGAATAACCGTGCGCGCGCCGTCATCGCCCTCGCCCCCGCAACCGGGCTGCTGCTGATGATCGGCCGCCCGGTTGACCCGCAGGTGATCGAGCATATGCAGCGCACCGAGGCCGCGGTGGAGGCCTATGACAATCTGGACCGCAACCGCTCCGGCCTGCAGATCACCTTCGTGATGATTTTCGCCATCGCGGCCTTGTTGGTGCTGCTGGCGGCGATCCTGATCGGGCTCGTGCTGGCCAATCAATTGGCGCGCCCTATCGGCAAGCTGATCCATGCGGCCGAGCGGGTGCGCTCGGGCGACCTTTCGGTGCGGGTGGATGAGGGCACCTCGGATGATGAGGTGACCAC
This sequence comes from Rhodovarius crocodyli, assembly GCA_945901085.1. Taxonomy (GTDB): domain Bacteria; phylum Pseudomonadota; class Alphaproteobacteria; order Acetobacterales; family Acetobacteraceae; genus Rhodovarius; species Rhodovarius crocodyli_A. The sequence continues at coordinate 23,706 of CAMDJV010000014.1, forward strand.
CCTCAGCCGCGCCTTCAACCGAATGACCAATCAGTTGGCCGGCCAGCGCAATGAACTCATGGAGGCCTATCGGCAGATCGATGAGCGCCGGCGCTTCATTGAGGGGGTGCTGGCGGGGGTTTCGGCAGGGGTGATCGGCCTTGATGCCGATGGCTCCATCCATTTGCCCAATCGCAGGGCGAGCGAATTGCTCGGCCTTGATCTCGATGCCGCGGCCAGCCGCGACCTCGCTGAACTGGTGCCCGAATTCGCCCCTCTGCTGGAATTGATGCGCTCGGGCGGGGGCGCGGCCACCGCTGAAATCCGCATCGGCCCGCCCTCGGCGCGGCGGACCCTGCTGGCGCGCATTTCGGCCGAGACGAGCGAGGATAATGTTTCGGGCTATGTGCTGACCTTCGATGACATCACCGCCCTGCTGACGGCGCAGCGTCAGGCGGCCTGGGCCGATGTGGCGCGGCGCATCGCCCATGAGATCAAGAACCCGCTCACCCCGATCCAGCTCTCGGCCGAGCGACTGAAGCGGCGCTACCTCAAGCAGATTCATGACGACCCGGAGACCTTCACCCAATGCACCGACACCATCGTCCGTCAGGTGGGCGATATTGGCCGGATGGTGGATGAATTCTCCGCCTTTGCCCGCATGCCGCAGCCGGTCATCAAGCCGGAAAAACTGCATCGGCTGATCGAGGAGGCGCTGGTGCTGCAGCGCCACGCCCATGGCGGCATCACCTATCGGGTTGAATTGCCCGGGCGCGAGATCATCGCCGCCTGTGACCGGCGGCTGATGGGCCAGGCGCTGACCAATCTGCTGACCAATGCCGCCGATGCCATTGCCATGCGCGCCGAGCAGGAGCGCCCGCAGAGTGACCCGCCGCCCCCGCCTGGAGAGGTGCGTGGCGAGATCACCCTGCGGCTGACGGCGGAGGATGATTCGGCGCTGATCTCGGTCACCGATGATGGAATCGGCCTGCCCGGGGGCGAGGAGCGCGAAAGACTGGCCGAGCCCTATGTTACCCATAAGGTGAAGGGCACCGGGCTGGGCCTCGCTATCGTCAAGAAAATCATGGAAGATCATGGTGGTACACTGATTTTGGATGATGCGCCCGATGCCCGGGGCGCGCGCGCCACCCTGCGCCTGCCCTGGCGCGGCGCGGCTGAAGATGCCATGGAAGGCGTGGGCGTGGCGGCGGTCGCCACCGCCGCGACGCGGGATCACCGATGATTTGCCAAAAGGGGGTGTTGCATGGCGCATGACATCCTGATCGTGGATGACGAGCCGGATATCCGGACCCTGATCGAGGGTATTCTCTCCGATGAGGGCTATGAGACCCGACAGGCGCATAACAGCGATGCCGCCTTGGCGGCGTTTCGCGCCCGGCGGCCTTCGCTGGTGATCCTCGATATCTGGCTGCAGGGCTCCAAGCTCGATGGCCTGGGTATTCTCAAGGCGCTGCATCTCGAAGAACCGCAAATCCCCTGCATCATGATCTCAGGCCATGGCACGATCGAGACAGCGGTGCAGGCGATTCAGATCGGCGCCTATGACTTCGTTGAAAAACCGTTCAAATCCGACCGGCTGCTGCTGATTGTCAGCCGCGCGCTGGAGGCGGCGAAGCTGCAGCGCGAGATCAGCGAATTGCGCATGCGGGCGGGGCCGGAGACGGAGCTTGTGGGCATTTCCACTGCCGTCAGCCAATTGCGCACGGCCGTTGATCGTGTGGCGCCCACCGGCTCACGCGTGCTCATCTCGGGCCCCGCGGGTGCGGGCAAGGAGGTGGTGGCGCGGATGATCCATGCCCGCTCACGGCGGGTGGATGGGCCCTTTGTCGCGATCAATTGCGCCACGATGAACCCCGCACGGATCGAAGAAGAACTCTTCGGCGTGGAACCCTCGGCCGATGGCCCGCGCCGCGCGGGCGTGCTTGAACGCGCCCATGGCGGCACGCTGCTGCTCGATGAGGTGGCGGATATGCCACTCGAAACCCAGGGCAAGATCGTGCGCGCGCTGCAGGATCAGGGCTTCTCGCGCATTGGCGGCTCGGTGCGGGTCAATGTCGATGTGCGGGTCATTGCCACCACCAATCGAGACTTGCAGGGCGAAATCACCGCCGGGCGCTTCCGTGAGGATTTATTCTACCGCCTCTCCGTTGTGCCGCTGCGTATTCCCGCCCTGCGCGAGCGGCGGGAGGATATTCCGGCGCTGGCGCGGCACTTCATGGCGCGTTCGGGCGAGACCTCGGGCATCGCCCCGCGCGATATGAGCCCCGATACCCTGGCCGCGTTGCAGACCTATGACTGGCCGGGCAATGTGCGCCAGCTGCGCAACCTCATCGACTGGCTGTTGATCATGGCCCCGGGCGATAGTGGTTCACCCATCCGGGCCGAGATGCTGCCCCCGGAAGTGGGGGCGGCGGCGCCGGCCATGCTGAAGCTCGATCGTTCCAGCGAGATCATGATCCTGCCCCTGCGCGAGGCGCGCGAATTGTTCGAACGCCAATATCTTGAAGCGCAGCTGCTGCGCTTTGGCGGCAATATTTCCCGCACCGCGACCTTTGTGGGCATGGAGCGCAGCGCGCTGCACCGCAAGCTGAAGTTCTTGGGCGTGCAGGCGGAGGATAGGGCGGGGAGCGCCTAAGCGCCCCCTCAGCCCCCAGCTAAGCCCAGCCTTCGCACCCGCGCCTCTTCCTCATTCGTGGTGCGCTGGATGAAGGCCGCGTAGTCGGCGCTGTTGAGGTATTCCAGCGGCTGGTCCAGCCGCGCCAGGGTGGCGATATGCGCCGGGTCATGGGCGGCGATGCGAAAGCCATCATGCAATGCGCGCACCACCCCAGGGTCCATGCCCTGCGGCCCCACCAGGCCATAGGGCGAGGTGATGACCATATCGGAATGGCCCAGCTCGATCAGCGTCGGCACATCGGGGATTTTCGCCACCCTCTCGCGCGACCAGACATTGAGCGCGCGAAGCCGCCCCTCGGCGATGAGGGACAGCACGCCCGAGCCGGTGCCCGAGGCCTCGATATGGCCACCCAGCAGAGAGGGCACCGCATCGCCCTCACCGCGGAAGGGGACATGGGTGATGTTGATACCCTCGCGCTCGGCCAAGTCTATCAGGCTAAGGTGGGGCGTGCCATTGGCGCCGGTATTGCCCATGCGCACCTCGCCCGGGCGGCGTTTGGCATCCGCCACCAAATCTGCCCATGTGCGATAGGGGCTTTCCGCCCGAACGCAGACCATGAAGAGATAGCCGGTGAGGTGGATGATGGGGGTGAAATCGGTGCGCGGATTATAGCTCATTCGCTGCATGAAGGGCAGGCGCATCGAGGGCAGGATGAATTGCGCCAGGGTGTAACCATCGGGCCTGGTGTTGCGCATATTGGCGGCGGGGATGGTGCCGCCGCCGCCGGGGCGGTTTTCGATTTGCACCGTCTGGCCCATGGCGCGCGTGGCGGCCTCGGCAAAGCCGCGCATTTGCACATCGGTGGCGCCACCTGGCGGGAAGGAGATTTGCAGGGTGATGGGGCGGTTGGGGAAGCCGCTCTGCGCCAAGGCGGGCATAGCCAGCGCCGAGGCCAGCAGGGTTCTGCGTTGCATTTTTTATACTCCCTTATCGTCGTGTCTCACGCCCGCGAGCGAAGAGGTTTTAGGCGTCGGCGCGAAAGCTGCATAAACGGACAAATTCGCCGGGCCGGGCAAACCGGCGGCCGATGATGCCGAACATATGGCATATTTTCCTTGCAAAACAAAGAGAATATCTCACTATTCTGCCTCACAAGGTGCGGGCGATGATCTCCTTCATCACCTCGCTCGAGCCACCATAGATCCGCCCAACCCGGGCATCCGCCCAGGCGCGGCCGATCTCATATTCTGCCATATAGCCATAACCACCATGGATTTGCAGAAATTGATCCAGCAGCCGGTTTTGCATCTCGGTGCCCAGCAGCTTGGCGGCCGCCGCATCCTCGGCGGAAAGCTGGCCTGCCATGTGGCGGGCGATGCAATCATCGAGGTAAATGCGGAACATCGCGATCTCGGCCTTGGCGCTGGCGAGGGTGAAGCGATGGGTCTGGAAATCGAACACCGGCTGGCCGAAGACTTTTCGCTCCCGCGCATATTCGATGGTCTTGGCCAGCATTACCTCCATGGAGATGCCAGCCCGGATGGCGATGATCAGCCGCTCCTGCGGCAATTGGTGCATCAATTGGTAGAAGCCGCGATTTTCCTCGCCCAGCAGATTGTCCAGCGGCACGCGGACATTGTCGAAGAACAGCTCCGAAGTGTCCTGCGCATGCATGCCGATTTTCTCGAGGTTGCGGCCCTTGGTGAAGCCGGGCGTGCCCTCCTCCACCGCGATCAGCGAAATGCCGCGCCGGCCCGCCTCGGGGTCTGTCTTGCAGCAGACCACGACAATGCCGGCATTCTGGCCTGAGGAAATGAAGGTTTTTGAGCCGTTGATCACCCAGTGATCGCCATCCCGCCGGGCGGAACTGCGCATGGCCTTGAGGTCGCTGCCCATTCCCGGTTCGGTCATGGCGATGGCGGTGATCATCTCGCCGGCGGCCATTTTCGGCAACCATTCGGCTTTTTTCGCCGCGCTGGCATAGGCGGCGAAATAGGGCACCACAATATCGCTATGCAATTGGAAGGCGACGCCCGAGGCATTCACCCGGGCCAATTCCTCCAGCACGATGGCGGCATGGCCGAAATCGCCGCCAGCCCCGCCATATTCCTCGGCCAGCATGGTGCAAAGCAGGCCCTGTTCGCCGGCGCGGCGCCAGACTTCGCGGGGCACGATGCCATCATGCTCCCATTGCCGATGATGCGGGGCGATCTCGCGCTCGACGAAGCGGCGGACCTGGTCGCGGAACATTTCATGCTCGGCGGTGAAGATTTTGCGCGGGGTCATTTTTATCCCTCGGTCAATTCGGCGATTTCGGCAGCGGAGAAGCCCGCCTCGCGCAGGATGCTGTGGCTGTGTTCGCCGCGCAGGGGGGCGGGGGCGGGGGCCTCGGCCGGGGTGGCGGAGAAGCGTGGCGCGGGGGCGGGTTGCGTCACGCCATCGCGCTCAAAAAAACTGTTGCGCGCGAGATTATGCGGGTGGAACGGCGCCTCTGCCATGCTCAGCACCGGGGCCACGCAGGCATCGCTGCCGGCGAAGATCTTGGCCCATTCATCGCGCCCGCGGGTGGCGATGGCGGTGGCGAGGCGCACCCGTAAGGCCGGCCAATGGGCGCGGTCATTGCGGGCGGTGAAATCGGCCTCATCCAGCCCCAGGCGCTGGATGAAGAGGGCGAAGAATTGCGGCTCGATCGGCCCCACCGCCAGAAACCCGCCGCAGGCGCAGCGATAGGTGCCATAAAATGGCGCCCCGCCATCCAGCAAATTGCCGCCGCGCGGCGCGTCCCAGCGCCCGGCGGCGCGCATGCCGTAAATGGGCGCCATCAGCAGCGCGGCGCCATCACTCATCGCCGCATCCACCACCTGGCCCTGGCCGCTGCGCTGGGCATGCAGCAGGGCGGCCATCAGACCCATGGCCAGCAGCATGCCACCACCGCCGTAATCGCCCACCAGATTGAGTGGCGGCACGGGTGCCTCGGCGGGGCCGATGGCATCCAGCGCGCCGGAGATGGCGATATAATTGATGTCATGCCCCGCACTGGGGGCGAGCGGGCCGCTCTGGCCCCAGCCGGTCATCCGGCCATAAACTAGGCGGGGGTTTTTCGCGCGGCAGACCTCAGGGCCGAGGCCGAGGCGTTCCATCACCCCGGGGCGAAAACCCTCGATCAGCGCATCCGCGCCCTCCACCAGCCGCAACACGGCGGCGATGGAGGCGGGGCGCTTGAGGTCGAGCGCGATGGAGCGGCGGCCGCGGCCGGTGACGTCGCTGGGCGAACCCGGCGGGCCATCGGCACGGTCGATCCGCACCACATCGGCGCCCATATCGGCCAATAGCATGGCACAAAACGGCCCGGGGCCGATTCCGGCCATTTCCAGCACCCGAAGCCCGGCTAACGGCCCCATTGGCGTCTCTCCCTCTTTGTTGCGGGTAGGCAACTTAAAAACGAATGGCAGGTGGAAAGTAAGATCGAGGGGCTTTGCCCCTCGAGCACCCCAGCAGGAAACTCAGTTTCCTGCACCTTCGCTAGATTATTGAATTTAACATTAATCATAAGGTCCAGGAAAACCGTCGACATACATCTCGACCCTGGTGGGAGAGCGCGAGAGGGCAAAGCCCTTTCGCTTTTTTTCCCCGCCATCAGAATTGTCCTGCACCCTACTAACCGTCCCGCTTCGCCTTATGGGCGACTAGGGCCATCAGCTCACGGTCACGCCAGGCGGCGCGCTCGCCCAAACCCGCTTCGGGCACCAGGGCCCGGCGCTCGGCCGCCACCCGCGCCACGGTGGGGGCGTCGAAATCATAGGGCGGCATTTCCTCGGTGAGCTGGCTCAGCAGCGGGCCATAGCGCAGGGCGTAATCGGGGATGCCGCCGGGGGCGTTGAGGTCGCAGGTCTCAAACGGGCCCATGAAGGCCCAGCGCAGGCCGAGCCCGTGCTTCACGCAGGCATCCACATCCTCCACGCTCATCACCCCATCGCGCACCATGCGGAAGGCCTCGGCCACCAGGGCGGCCTGCAGGCGGTTGAGCACGAAGCCGCGGGTTTCCTTATGGGCCACCACGGGGACTTGCTTGACGCTGTCCATCAGGCTCCGCGCGCGGGCGATCACTTCGGGCGCGGTCCAGGGCGCGCCCACCAGCTCGACCAGTGGCACGAGATAGGGCGGATTGACCGGATGGGCGACGAGGCAGCGCGCGCGGCCGGGCAGGGCTTCGGTGAAGGCCGAGGCGGGGATGCCGCTGGTGGAGGAGGCCAGAATCACCTCAGGGCCGCATATCGCATCCATGGCGGCGAAGAGGGCGATTTTAGGGTCCAGCCGCTCGGGGCCGTTCTCCTGCACATAGGCGGCGCCGGCGAGGCATTCTTCCATGCTGCCAACGGCGGTGATGCGAGCGGCCACCATGGCCGGCGTTTCGGCCAGCAGCCCCGCGGCGCTCAGATCGCCCAGCCTTTCATGGATGATGCCGATGGCGGCCTGGGCGGCGCGCGGCTCGGCATCCCAGATGCGCACGCTATGCCCGGCCCGGGCGAAGACCATCGCCCAGGAGCGCCCGATCAGCCCTGTGCCGATGATGGCGATATTGTCCATATTCATGCCTCCCTTGTGTTGGTGGGAGTGTCTCTCGCTTTGGGGCTGCTGGAAAGCCGGAAGGTTTTCCGCCGGCAGGCTTGATTGCGGGCTGGAAGGGGCGATCTATCCGCCATGCGACGACGCGATGAGGACAGGCTGGGCCAGCGGGAGAGACGGGCAAGAATGACCCAGGTGGCGGCGCGCCTGCCGCTTTGGCCGCAATTGCCCCTGGCTTTGCGCTACATGCTGGGCTTTGGCCTGTTGTTTCTCTGCCTGTGGCTGCCCGCCTTTGCCACACTGTTTCGCCGATGAGGGGCCGCTTTGCCGGGCTGCGCGTTTGGCTGCTGGTCGGCTTTGGCTGGCCGCTGCTGTTGAAGCTGCCCATTGGCGTTTTGTTTGGCCAGGGGGTGGGGCTGCTGGCGGCCATGCTGGGGATCGGGTTGCTGGTTCTGGCGGGGCTGCGCATGCAGCGCGGGCAGGCTGGGGATATGCGGCGCGGGGCGGTGCTGTTTGGCGTGGCGGCGGGGCTGGTGGCGGGGTTGGGCGTACAGCTTTGGCCGCCGATTGCGGTGGCGCTGGGCTTTGGTGCCTGGGCGGGCGTGCGGCTGCTGACGGATGACATCCCCGAGGCCGAGGCCCCGCCGCCCCCGCCCGAGCCCATCGCCGTGCCCGCACCATTGCAGGAGGCGGAGGACCGCCTTGCCGCTTTGCGCGCCCGCATGGTCTGGGGCGCGCCGGTTCTGCCCCTGGCGCCGCAGCTGCGGGTGACGGTGGAGGCGCTGGAGAGGCTGCTGCGCGACATGATCCCCCGCCCCGAGCGCATTCCCGAGGCGCGGCGCTTTCTGGCCATGCAGTTGGATGGGCTGGATCGGATATTGGTGCGGCTGGAGGCGGGGGCCGAGCCGCCGGCCAGCCTCGCCCCCCTGCTGGACGGCATCGCCAATGCCGCCGATGAATGGCGTGCCCGCATGCGCGCGGCCGAGACCGAGGCGCTGGACATTCAGGTGAAGGTCATGGCGGAGCGGCTGCGCGAAGGAGGAGGCTAGGATCATGAGTGACATCGCCAAGGCGACCCTGCCTGCGGGAATGACCGCCGAGCGGCAGGCCGAGATCACCCGGCTGGCTGGCGCCATTGATCTGGCCGAGCCGGCTTCGATCCTGCGATTTGGTGCCGCCACCCAGACCCGGGCGCAGGAGGCGGCGGATGCCATGCTGGAAGGCGCGAAGAGCCAGCAGGCCGGCGAGGCGGGGGCGAGCCTGCAGGCCATGCTCGGCCAGTTGCGCGGCTTTGATGTTACCAAGCTGGCGGAAAAGCCGGGGTTGATCGGCCGGCTGCTGGGGGGTGCGAAGGCGCAGCTGGGCAACATCGTCATGCGCTATGAGACGGTGCGCGGGCAGATTGAGGCGATAGGCGACCGGCTGGACCGCCACCGCACCGTGCTGCTGGAGGATGTTGAGCGGCTGGACCGGCTTTATGACGCGACGCTGGAATGGTTTCATGGCCTGGCCGACCATATTGCCGCGGGTGAACTCGTGCTGGCGAACACCGATGCTGAGACGCTGCCCGCCCTGGTTCGCGCCGCCGATAATGAGCACGACCCGCTGGCACCACAAAAATTGCGCGATGCCCGGGCCACCCGCGATGACCTGGAGCGCCGGGTGCATGATTTGCGCCTGACCCGGCAGGTGGCGATGCAGGCGCTGCCCTCGATCCGGCTGATCCAGGAGAATGACAAGGCGCTGGCGGCGAAAATCCATTCGGTGATGGCCAATACCGTGCCGCTCTGGCGCCAGCAATTGGCCCAGGCGCTGGCCATTCACCGCATGCGTGAGGCGGGGGCGGCGGTGAAATCGGCCACTGACCTGACCAATCAGCTCCTCACCGCCAATGCCGAGACGCTGCGCCGTGGCAATCTCGAAGCCCGGCGGGAGTTGGAGCGTGGGGTCTTTGACCTTGAAGCGGTCAAGCGTGCCAATGCGGCGCTGATCGGCACCATCGAGGATAGCCTGAAGATCGCCGATGAGGGCCGCGCCGGCCGCGCGGCGGCGGTGCAGGAATTGGCGCTGTGCGAGGCTGAAATCCGCCGTGCCTTGACATCTGCCCGCGCCCGGGGGCAAGCGGCGAATAATTGATCGGGGATACGTTATGACCATTCTTCGCCGCGCGCTGCTGGCCGCACCGCTCGCCATGCCTGCCTTGGCGCAGAACAATGCCATTCGCCTGGTGGTGGGTTTTCCGCCCGGTGGCAGCACCGATATGGTGGCGCGGTTGATGCAGCCGCATCTGGCCAGCATTCTGGGTGCGCCGGTGGTGGTGGAGAACCGCCCAGGTGCCTCGGGCGCGCTCGGCGCGCAGCAGGTGGCCCGCGCGGCGGGGGATGGCACGACATGGGCGGTGGTGTTCGACACCCATGCCGTGAACCCCTTCCTGATCCCGAATATAGGCTTTGATTCCAAGCGTGATCTGGCGCCGGTGATGCTGATTGGCACCGCGCCCAATTTGGTGCTGAAGCATCGCAGCCGCCCCTGGGCGGATTTCCCCGCCATGCTGGCCGCCGCCCGGGCGCGGCCAGATACGGTGACCTATGGCACCATCGGCAATGGCTCGCTGGCGCATCTGACGATGTCGCTCGCCCAGGTGAATGGCAATTTCAAGGTGGTGCATGTGCCCTATCGCGGCGGTGGGCCGCTGGTGACGGCGGCGGCCTCGGCGGAATGCGACCTCTATGTGGCCACCCTCACCGTCTTTACCGCGCTGCTGCGCGAGGGCACCGTGGTGCCGCTGGCGGTGACTTCGGGCGCGCGCGTCTCCGCCCTGCCGCAGGTGCCGACGATGGCCGAGCTTGGCGTGCCGGGCATCAATGCCCAAGCCTTTTGGGGCGTGCTGGGGCCCGCCACCACGCCCGCGCCAATCCGTACCCGGATGGAGGCGGCGGTGCGTGAGGTGCTGAACCTGCCTGAGGTGCGCTCGCGGCTGACGGATCAGCTGGGCGTGGATGTGGTGGCCGGCGATGGCGCGGCGTTTGGCGCCTTCCTCGATGGCCAGATGGAGGTTTGGGGCCGGGTCGTGCGGGAGAATAACATCCGGCCGGATTGAGCGGCCGCCATTACCCCCGCAGCGCCTTGATCTGCGCGGGGTAGCTGGCCGGGTCCACCCGCGCATCCACCAGTGAGACGCCCGGTGCGGCCAGCGCCGCCGCCATGGCCTCGGCGAAGCCCGCTTCGTCATCGGCGCGGAAGGCGAGGCCACCGCAGCCTTGCATCACCGCGGCGAAATCCACCATCGGCCAATCCAGCCCGCCTTCGGGCAGGGCGCGCTCGCCCTTTTTGATATCGATGAGCGAGAGTGTGGCGTCATTGAACACCACCACCGTCAGCTTTACCCCCAGAGTCGCGGCGGTGGCCAATTCGCCCAGGCACATCAGCAGCCCACCATCACCGGTGAAGGCGATGGCGCCGCGCTGTGGGTCATACAGCGCGGCGGCAATACCGGCGGGCAGGGCAAAGCCCATGCTGGCCAAACCATTGGAGATCAGCAGGTCGCCCGGCTCCTCCGCCTGCCAGAAGCTGGTGCAGGGGAACATATGCGCACCCGCATCCACGCTCACCCTGGGGTGGCGCCCGGCCTCTCGGCAGGCGGCCTGGGCCAGTTCCACCACCGCTTGGGGCGAGATGCCGCGATTGCCCTGGCTCGGGCCATTGGTCAGTGAGGCCGCCCAGCCATGGCGTGCCCGGGCGATCTCCTCTGCCCTCCAGTCGCTGCCCGTGGCGGTGAGTTCGGCCAGGGCCAGCCCCACATCGCCATGCAGCGCGGCGGCGGCGGCAAAATAATGCGGCTGGCGCGGCACGCTCGCCACATCGATCACCGGGGCGGCGTAGCGCCAGGGTTGGCTGACGAATTCCACCGGATCAGCCCCGGCCAGCAGGATGAGATCGGCCTGGTGTAGCAGCGCCGCCTCCGCGGCACCGCCGGTGAAGACACCGCCAAAGAGCGGATGCGCATCGGCCAGCACGCCCTTGGCCTTGTAGGTGACCAGCACCGGGCAGCCCATGGCCTCGGCCAGGGTGCGCAATGCGCGGCTGGCGGGCAGCGCCTCCAGCCCGGCGATGATCACCGGCCGGCGGGCCTGGGCGATGAGGGATTGGGCGGCGGCGAGGGCAGGGGCCTCGGGCGGGCGGGGGGCGGGGCGTTTGAAGGGGGGCGGGTTGGGGGCCTCGGCACGGGCCGCTTCCCCGGTGATCTCCAGCAGCACAGGGCCAAGCGGGGGGGTGAGGGCGGCTTGCAGGGCGGCGGCGATGGCCTCGCCGGGGGCGGTATCGGCGCGCAGCTGCGCCTTGGTCACCGGGCGCATCAGCCCGGCATGGTCGAAATATTGGTGGCAGGCGAAGGCGCGCTCGTGGGGCGAAAACCCATCGGCCAGCAGCACAACCGGCGCGCGCTCCAGGCTGGCATTGGCCAGGCCATTGGCGGCGGCCGAGACGCCGGGGCCGCGGGTGGTCAGCACCGGGCAGGGGGCCCCGCTCAGCTCGGCCATGGCGCCGGCCATGATGGCCGCCCCCGTCTCGGTGCGGGCGAGGTAGAATGCCATGCCCTCGGCCCGGGCGGCGGCCATCAGCTCCAGGCTGCTGCCGCCACCGGGCACACCAAAGAGGCAGCGCGCACCCGCCGCCCGCAAAGCTGTCATCACCATTTCTGCCACGATCATCACGGGTGTCCTCGTTCCTTGGTGGCAGGATAGTGCGAGTGCCCCGGCTTTGGGCAGACCCCGCTTCGCATCTTGCGGGGATGATAAAGCTTCCACTTGCCCTGCCGGCCATGCCATGTGCCTGTGCTGGGCAAGGTTGCGGAGTGTCGGGATTGAGCATGGCTTTCGATGAAATGCGCGATGGCGATCTCGCAGCCGCCACCTATGCCGAAATCGAGGCCTGGCTCGCGCGCACCCCGCTTGAGCGCCTGCGGCAGAAAAGCGCCGAGGCGGAGCTGCTGTTCCGCCGCCTGGGCATCACCTTTGCCGTCTATGGCGAAGGCGGCGACCCGGAGCGGCTCATCCCCTTTGACATCATCCCACGCATTATTGCCGCGAGTGAATGGCGGGCACTCTCGGCTGGGCTGGAGCAGCGGGTGCGGGCGCTGAACGCCTTTTTGGCCGATGTGTATAATGAGCGGCGCATCCTCAAGGCCGGGATCATCCCCCAGGCCCTGGTGCTGGAGAATGAGGCCTATCAGCCGCATATGGTGGGGTTCCGGCCGCCGGGGGGCATCTACACCCATATTTCAGGCATCGATATGGTGCGCACCGGGGCGGATGATTTCTTTGTGCTGGAGGATAATTGCCGCACGCCATCGGGCGTCTCCTATATGCTGGAAAACCGCGAGGCGATGCTGCGGCTGTTTCCACGGCTTTGCGCCCGGCACCGCCTCGCACCCGTCAACCGCTACCCCGAGCATTTGCTGGCCACGCTCAAATCGGTGGCGCCCGAGCGGGCAGGGCCCAACCCCAATGTGGTCATCCTCACCCCCGGCAGCTTCAATTCTGCCTATTACGAGCATTGCTTCCTTGCCGATGAGATGGGCGTGGAGGTGGTGGAAGGTGCGGACCTTTTTGTTGAGAATGACGTGGTCTTCATGCGCACCACCGCGGGCCCCAAGCGGGTGGATGTCATTTACCGGCGCATTGATGATGATTTTCTCGACCCTGAATGCTTCCGCCCCGATAGCCTGGTGGGGCTGCCAGGGGTGATGCGCGCCTATAAGGCCGGCAATGTGACGCTGGCCAATGCGCCGGGTGCGGGCATCGCCGATGACAAGGCGATTTATCCTTACGTGCCCGACATGGTGCGGTTTTACCTGGAAGAGGAGCCGCGACTGGCCAATGTGCCGACCTATTTGTGCGAGCGCGAGGGCGATCGTGCCGAGGTGCTGGCGAATTTGGAAAAACTTGTGGTCAAGCTGGCCCGTGGCTCGGGCGGTTATGGCATGATGATAGGCCCGCATGCCGATGCGGATATGCGCGCCGAATTCGCCCGGCGCATTCAGGACAAGCCCAGCGATTACATCGCCCAGCCCACCCTCGCCCTTTCCACCGTGCCCACATTGGCAGAGGGTGGCATCGCGCCCCGCCATGTGGATCTCAGGCCCTTCATTCTGTTTGGCCGGCAGGAGATCACCATGGTGCCCGGTGGCCTCACCCGGGTGGCGCTGCGGGAGGGCTCGCTCGTGGTCAATTCCAGCCAGGGGGGCGGCACCAAGGACACTTGGGTGCTCGAGGAGGCGTCGCCCCAGCCGGCCCCGGCGCAATCGCAGGGGGGTGGCTGATGCTCAGCAGCACCGCGGAATGCCTGTTCTGGCTCGGCCGCTACACGGAGCGGGCGGCCAATATCGCCCGTGGCCTGGGGGTGGCCAGCCGCATGGCCTCACTCTCCGCTTCGCTGGGTGGCGATGGCGCGGAATGGCGGGCGCTGCTCATCGCCAGCGGCGGCGAGGCCGCCTTCAGCGAGAAATACCCCGCCATCACCCAGGAGGCGGTGGTGGATTGGCTGGTGCGCGATGAGGATAATCCCAGCGGCATCGTCACCTGCTTTGATGCCGCGCGGCGCAATGGCCGGGCGGTGCGCACCGCGCTCACCGTCGATATGTGGAGCGCGCTGAACGACAGTTGGAACCGCCTGCGCAAATTGGACCTCAGCCAGATCGAGGGCGAGGCGCTGCCGGAATTTCTCGACTGGGTGCGCGAGCGGGTGCTGCTGTTCAATGGTGCGGCGCATGACACCATGCTGCGCGGCGAGGCTTGGCGCTTTGTGGAGCTGGGCACGGCGCTTGAGCGGGCCGATAATTCCGCCCGGCTGCTGGATGTGCGCCATGGCATGCTCGCGGTGGGCGAGACGGCGGAATATGCGCAATGGCAGGCGATTTTAGCCTCGGCCTCGGCCGGGCGGGCCTATCAATGGGTGTATCGGGACCGGCTGGAGCCACGGCGCATTGCCGAATTGCTGATCCTGCGGCCGGAATTGCCGCGCAGCCTGGTGGCCTGTTTTGGCCTTGTGTCGGAGATTCTGGAGGCGATTGCCACCGAGCAGGGCGGTAGGCGGGGTGAATGCCACCGCATGGCCGGGCAATTGCACGCCACGCTGCGCTATGCCCGCATCGAGGATATTTTCGCCGAGGGGTTGCATCTCTTCCTCACCCGCAAGATCGAGACCGCCGCGGCGCTGGGCGCGGCCATTGAGGGCTTCTATATTCGCGCCTGAAGAATACCGGGTGGGAGGAGGGGCGGATGACCTATTGCGTGGGGCTATGCCTGCAGGCGGGGATCATCATGCTGGGTGATACCCGCACCAATGCGGGGGTGGATAATATCTCCACCTTTTCCAAGCTGCAGGTGATCGAGCAGCCGGGCGAGCGGGTGATTGGCATTTGCACGGCGGGCAACCTCGCCATCACCCAGGCCGTCTCTGGGCATTTGCAGCAGGGGGTGCAGTTGGATGGCCAGCGGCGGCACCTCAGCGATGTGGCGAATATGTTCCAGGCGGCGCAGCTGGTGGGCGCGGCGGTGCGCGCGGTGTTTGCCGCCGATGGGCCCACGCTGGCCGCCCAGGGCATTGGCTTTGACTGCAGCTTGCTGGTGGGCGGGCAGATTGGGGCGGAGGCGCCGCGGCTCTTCCTCATTTACGCCGCCGGCAATTTCATCGAGGCCACGGCCGATACGCCCTTCCTACAAATTGGCGAGCATAAATACGGCAAACCCATCCTCGATCGCGGCCTCACCTTCGACACTTCGCTTAGCGATGGGCTGAAGCTGGCGCTGGTGTCGATGGACAGCACGCTGCGCTCGAACCTGACTGTGGGCCTGCCGATGGACCTGCTGATGCTGCGCCGCGATGGGCTGCGCATCGCGCAATGGCGGCGCATTGCCGATGACGACCCCTACTTCACCAAGGTGCGGCAGGGCTGGTCGTCCGCGCTGCGTGCCGCTTATTTGGCGCTGCCCGCGCCTGACTGGGTTTAGAGCCTTTTCCCTGCGCCTCGGCTCGCTGCGCAGGCTATAAGCTTCTGTTTGTCGAGCATCTTTATCCGCTCCGTTTGAACGGATAATGGTTTAAGCGGCTGGGTTTGAGCGCAGCGCAGGCGCCAGGCATGGCGCAGCGCTGCGGTGAGGTTGGCGGCGAAGCGCGGTGCATCCATCAGCGGTGAGGCTTTCATCCGCGCGCGCATGCCCGCGCGCAGTTCGGCCAGGGCAGGCAGTGAATGGGCTGCCGCCACGGCGCGGGCGACATAACCCTCGACATCCTCGGCCACCCAATGGCCCAGGCCGATATTGTTGAGATGCGATACGGCATGGCGGCCGGCGAAGCTGCTGCCCGCCATGGCGACCAAGGGCGCGCCCATCCACAGCGCCTCACAGGCGGTGAGGCCGCCGGCATAGGGGAAGGGGTCGAGCGCGATGTCGATCTCGGCATAGGCGGCGAGCAATTCCTCATGCGACGAAGGGCCATGCAGTTCCAGCCGCTCGAGCGGAATGGCGGCGGCTGCGGCGCGGGTGATGAGTGCTGCGCGTGTGGGCGCATCGCGCAGCGCATGGGTGCGCAGGATGAGCCTCGCCCGGGGCAGGGTGGTGAGGATTTGCCCCCAGGCCGCCAGCACTGCCGGTGTGATCTTTGATAAGTTGTTAAAGCAACCAAAAGTGACATGGCCACGGGAGAGCGCTGGCAGGGGGGCCACATCCGGTGCCCAGGGCGGGGGCGTGTAACAGGCGTAGCCATCGGGCATGCGCAGCAGCGCTTCAGTGTAATGCGCTTCGCTGCCCGGGGGGGTTTGCCAGGCATCGGTGAGCATCCAATCCATGGCGGGCACGCCGGTGGTGGCCGATTGCGCGCCGACCCATTTGATCTGCACCGGGGCTGCGCGATAGGCGAGTGCGGTGACCCGCCCGCCCTCGCCATGGCCGCCGAGATCGACCACGATATCGGGGGCATCAGCGCGGATGGCGGCCGCGAGGGCGGCATCATCCAGCCGGGGCGAGAGATCGCGCCACAGATCGGCCCGTGCCTGGAAGCGGCGGCCCAGCGCATCATCCATTGTTTTGAGGGAATAGCAGGCCACCTCGATTTCGGCCTCGGGCAGGGCCTCGATGGCGCTCAGTG
The DNA here is from genome assembly GCA_945901085.1 of Rhodovarius crocodyli. Lineage (GTDB taxonomy): Bacteria > Pseudomonadota > Alphaproteobacteria > Acetobacterales > Acetobacteraceae > Rhodovarius > Rhodovarius crocodyli_A. The sequence goes on from CAMDJV010000014.1 coordinate 40,033, forward strand.
TCAGCCAGCCCACCGGGTGGCGGCCGAGGCGGGCACCGAAGAAGCCCACCCGCAGCCGGCGCTCCGGGTCAAAGCCCGGCGGATGCGGCAAGCGCGGGGGATGGGGCAGGGCTGCGCCCAGGCGGCTTGCGGTGCGGTGCAGCGCGGCGGCGCTGCCCTCGATGGGGTGATAGGGTTGAATGCCCATGCGGCAGCCCAAACTGGCCACCGTATCGCCGCCCTCATCACTGATGCGCAGCGCTTCCTCCTGTAGCCCCTGGTTGCTCAGGGTGAGGGCGAGATTGCAGATGAGGCTGGGATGCGGACCAAAATCGGCAATGGCGGCCTCAAAGGCGAGGCGGGCCTCGGCCAGGCGGTCCAGCCGCAACAGGGTGAGGGCGTAACTGGCGCGCAACTCGGCATCGCCATGGCTGGCGGCGATGCCGGCGGCGAGCAGCGGCTCGGCCTCGGCATCGCGGCGTTGCTCGGCGAGTTGTAGGCCCAGCAGCCCCTGCAATTCCGGCGCATCATCGGAGAAAATGCAGGCGAGGCGCAGCGCGGCGATGCCGGCCTCCACTTCCTCCGCCGTCAGTTGCGCCAGGCCCAGCGCAGCCTGCCAGCGCCATTCCAGCGGTGCCGCCGAGGCCGCCGCACGCAATTCGGCCAAGTCGAGGCGTTGGGCGGCAAGTTTCACGGCATCCACGCCGCCCAGGCCCTGGCTCAGCAGCGCCCGGCATAATGCAACATCTTCCGAAAACCGGGCTTGCATCACCAGAAGCCCAGCTTCTCTCGGCGCCAGGAGCAGGGCCTGGGCCACCCATTGCAGGGCGCCATCGGCATTGCCCTGGGCTTCATCCAACATGGCGAGGCCGGCCATGCTCGTCACATGTTCAGGCTCCAATATCAGCGCCTCGTGGAAGAGGGCGCGTGCCGCGGCGATGCGCTCCTGCTGGCCGGCGATCTGGCCCAGCCGAAAGCGTGGCTCGGCCAGATCCGGCAGCGCCAAGCAGGCGGCCTGCAAATGCGGCACAGCCTCGGCCAGATGGCCGAGATTGGTCAGGGCGATGCCAAGGTTGAGGCCGGCCAGGGCGACATCCTCGCCACGATCCAGACATTGGCGCAGCAGCGGCAGCGCAGCCTCGGTCTGGCCCGATGAGAGCGCGCTGAGCGCGAGGCGGAAGGGGGCGAGGGGGGGGCTCATAGCGCCCGCTTCGCCACCACCAGGAAACCATCCAGGATGGCCGGACCCTCCCGCCGCAACGCCTCGCGCCGCAGCACCACGGGCTCCAGCCCTGCGGTGGCGAGGGCCTGGAGCAGCCCGGCCTCGCTGTGGCGAAAGCGGCCGGTTTCCCCCAGCTCCCAGGCCTGTGGGCCATCCAGCGCCTCGGTGGTGAAGACGAACCAGCCATCGGGTGCCAAGCGGCGGCCAATGGCGGCCAAAGTGGCCTCCAGCGTCCCGAAATATATGAAGACATCGGCCGCCACGATGGCGTGCCATTGCTCCTGGTCGGCCAGCAGCGCGGCATTGATCTCGGCCTGCCGCAGCTCTGTGTAGATGCCCTTTGCCTGCGCCGCCGCCAGCATGCCGGCCGAGAGGTCCACGCCCTTGATGCTGCCTGCCACCACGTCATGCAGCACGAGGCCGATCAGCCCGGTGCCGCAGCCCAGATCGAGCAGGTTGCGGAGCTTGTATTCGGCCCCGAGCCCCGGCAGCAGCGCCTCAAACTGGCGCAGGATCAGGCCCGGCGCGCGGTAGCCCAGGCCAAGCAGCGCAGCCTCGAAGCCGGGGGCATAACCGTCAAAGACACGGCTGACATATTGCGCATCGGCGCGCTCCGGCAGGAAGGCGCCGACACTGGCGGCGAGATGCGCCAAATAGCCATCATCCGGCGCCAGGCGATGGGCGATGAGCAAATGCGGCTTCGCATCGCCCATGCGCCGCATGGCGAGCAGCGCATGGGCGGCGGTGGTGTGCAACGCTGCATCGGCGCCGGTCTCCTCCAGCCCGGCCAGCGCAGCCGCCAGCGCCGCTTCGAGGTTGCCGCGGCGCAGCGCATTCTGTGCCCGCAAGAGCAGGGCCTGGCTGCGGGCATGGCCGGCCAGCGCGGCATTATCGAGCATATGGGCCAGAAGCTCGGCTGCGGCGTCATGGCTGCCGGCATGCATCAATGCATCGGCCAGGCGCAGCGTTGCCCCGCTATCCCCGGGGGCTTCCTGCCAAAGTTCGCCCAGCACCGCCAGCGCCTCATCATGCCGGTCACAGGCTTTTAGGGTTTGGCCCAGCAGCAAGCGCACGTCATGGCCGTGCCGGTCGATCATAACAGCCTCCGCCGCCTCGGCCAGCGCCTCTTCCGGGCGGCCCATGCTGAGCAGGGCACGGCCTGCCAAGACCAGAACCGCCGGTGTTGCCCCCTCGACCGCACGGGCGGCGGCGGCGGCCTCAGCGGCGGCGACGGGATTGTTCAGTTGCAGCGATGCCTCACCCAGCAGCAGCCAGGCCCGGCCATCGGCCAGCGCTTCGGCCGCGCTTTGGAGCAGCGGCAGCGCCTCTGCCGGGCGTTGGGCGGCAAGCAGCCGCTCGCCCTCGGCCAGGAGGCGGGCGGCAAGCCCCGGGCGTGGCGATGCGGAATGGGGCGCGTTTTGCGCGGGCGGGAGGGAATGCAGGGTGATCATGTTATGCCCAGAGGCCTGCGGCGATTTGTTCGTTCATCTCGGCCACGAAGGCCAAATCCGGGGTCTCGCCATCGCATTCGCGCAGCACGGTGCGGGCGAGGCTGGCCAATTGCGCCCGCAAGCCCTTGGGCAGCGCATTGCCCGGGTCAAGCACGCAAACCAGAACTGCATCCCATAGCCGGCGATTATCCGCCACAGCGCGGGCCTGGTTGAGCGATGAGGGGGTGGCTTCCGCCTCGCGGATGCTGCGGGTGGCGCGGGTGAAGACCTCCGCCTCCATATGCTTTGCGCTGAGCCGGCGGCGATAGGCGGCGGCACCCTGGCTGCGCCCCTGAGGCGGCGGGGCGGAGGTTGTGCCGGTGATGGCGGGCCCAAGGGTTTCGGACATGGGGTTCTACAATCCTTTTGACGGCCGGCGGCCATTTCGACAAAAGCGAGAGGATGGGGCGGCATTCTGCCTGTGCCCCTGTGACGCCTCGGTGTTAGCGGAAGAGGCTGAGCAGCGATTGCGGTGCCTGATTGGCGATGCCCAAAGCCTGGGTGCCGAGCTGCTGGCGGATTTGCAGCGACTGCAATTTTGCCGATTCCTTGGCCAGATCGGCGTCGACCAGCGCGCCCATCCCCGCTTCCAACGCGTCTATCTTCGATTTGTTGAAATTGATCTGCCTGTCGATGTAATTTGCGGCGCCGCCATAAAGATTTAGTCTTGTTAATGTATTGCTCAGCGCAGTGGTGATCGCGCCGCCCGCTGTGAGCGCGGCTTTTGCCGTTGTCGATGTATAGGCGTTGGCAGTCCCTACCACTGTGTGTATATTTGTAATTCCATTATAGGCGCTTATTGTGTAGTTATCGCCCGATCCATTAATAATAATATTTGCATTGGTGCCGGTGGCATTGATAATATTTTTCGAATTATATCCTGCATCATTGATAAATGATCTGATGTTATTAGTGATTTCGAGGGCCTGTGACTGGTATTGGGTACGCTGATCGGCGGTAATATTGCCATCACCAATCTTCACCGCCAATGCCTTGAGGGCTTGCAGCGAAGTTGACACGTTTTGCAGGGCGGCACTGGTCACATCCAGCAAGCCCTTGACGCCACCCAATTGCTCATTGGCCGAAGTCGCGGCCCCGATGTCGCCGCGCACCCGCTCGGCCACCGCGAAGGCGGCACCGTCGTCACGGCCATCGGCCACGCGCAAGCCGGTTGAAATCCGCTTCTGCGTTGCGGCCAGCGCGTCGCTCGTCTTGTTGAGTGCCTGCAACGCCACCTGGGCGCCGTAATTGGTGATAATGCTGTTCAGGGCCATCGGTTTTTTCCTCAGACTGCCGGGCGGGGACATCCACACCCTGGCCGCACTCTGCGCAGAGTATTCTTGACAGGCGGTAAACCGGGGCTGGCAGCATAATTCCAGTCGCTCAAATCGGGATTGTGTCTTGCGCGATGTGTCACCCAAGGGCATGAACGCGCCCGATCGGGGTTCAAACTGGCCCCTTTGCGCGGAGGATATGCATGCGCCTGGCAGTGCTGAAGGAACGTCGTGCTGGGGAAACCCGGGTGGCCGCCACGCCGGAGACGGCGAAGAAACTCGCGGCCCTGGGCTGCCATGTCGCGGTTGAGGCCGGGGCGGGGCTTGCCTCGGGCTTTACCGATGCCGCCTATGCGGAGGCTGGCGCAGAGATTTGCACCGATGCCGCCGCCACCTTGTTCGGCGCGGGCGTCGTGCTGAAGGTGCGCGCCCCTCTCGGAGCGGGCGAGGGCGAGGTGGATGAACTCGCACTCATGCATCGCGGCGCGCTGCTGGTTGGCACGCTCGAAGCCGGCGCCAATCCCGGCCGGGCCGAGGCCTATGCCGCCATGGGGCTCGAGGCTTGCGCCATGGAATTGCTGCCCCGCACCACACGGGCGCAGAGCATGGATATCCTCTCCTCGCAGGCCAATCTGGCCGGATATCGCGCTGTGATCGAGGCAGCAGGCGCCTTTGATCGCGGCTTCCCCATGCTGATGACCGCGGCCGGAACCATCCCCGCCGCCAATGTCTTCATCATGGGTGCGGGTGTGGCCGGGCTGCAGGCCATCGCCACCGGCCGCCGCCTCGGCGGGCGCGTCTCGGCCACCGATGTGCGCCCCGCCGCGAAGGAAGAGATCAAGTCGCTCGGCGCCAGCTTCGTCGGCTACGAGGATGAAGAGAGCAAGAACGCCCAGACCGCTGGTGGCTATGCCAAGCAGCTCTCGGCGGATTTCTATGCCAAGCAGGCCGAGGTTGTGGCCGCCCATATCGCCAAGCAGGACATTGTGGTCACCACCGCCCTCGTCCAGGGCCGCAAGGCGCCGACCTTGGTGACGCAAGCCATGGTCGATAGCATGAAGCCGGGCAGCGTGATCGTGGACATCGCCGCCGATGCCGGCGGCAATTGCGCGGCCACCCGCCCCGGTGAGCTGTTCATCACCCCCAATGGCGTGAAGATCCTGGGTTATACCAATTGGCCCGGCCGCATCTGCGCCGCCGCCTCGGCGCTTTATGCCCGCAACCTGCTGACCTTCATCACCACCTTCTGGGACAAGGAAGCCCAGGCGCCCAAGCTGCCCGAGGGTGATGATATCGTTCAGGGCGTCACGCTCACCCGCGGTGGAGCCGTGATCCACCCCAGCCTGACCGCCACCAAGGCCGCCTGAGGAGCACACGATGAACCCCACAGAACTGGCCAGCCAGGCCCAAGCCCTCGCCCAGGCGGCGATGGTCCATGCGGAGACGGCCCGGCGCTTTGCCGAAGCCCTCTCGCCCGCCGCCCAGGCGGTTGAGCCCTTCATGCTCATGCTGACAATTTTTCTGATGGCCTGCTTCGTGGGCTATTATGTGGTGTGGAACGTCACACCCGCGCTGCATTCACCGCTGATGGGCGTGACCAACGCCATCTCCTCGGTGATCGTGGTGGGTGCGATGCTGGCGGCCGGCCTGGCTGAATCGCCGGCGGCGAAATTCTTTGGCTTCGTTGGTGTCACCCTCGCTGCCGTGAACATCTTCGGCGGCTTCCTCGTCACGCGGCGCATGCTCGCCATGTTCAAGAAGAAGGGTTGAGCCCATGGCGCATACGCTTTCCACCCTATGCTACCTTGTCGCCTCGGTGCTGTTCATTCTGGCGCTGCGCGGCCTCTCTCACCCTGAGACCAGCCAGAAGGGCAACCAATACGGTATGATCGGCATGGGGATCGCCATTGGCGCCACCATGCTGCAGCCGGGCATGTCGCTCTCAGGCATTGGTATTATCATTGCCGGCCTCGCGGTTGGTGGCTCAATCGGCGCGGTGCTGGCGCAGAGGATTGCCATGACCTCGCTGCCGCAATTGGTGGCGGCCTTCCACTCGCTGGTCGGCATGGCGGCGGTTGCAGTGGCGGCGGCGGCCTTCTACGCGCCGGACAGCTTTGGCATTGCCAAGGCGGAGGGCGGCATCAAGACGGCCTCGCTGCTGGAGATGTCGCTCGGTCTGGCGATTGGTGCGATCACCTTCTCGGGTTCGGTCATCGCCTTCCTCAAGCTGGATGGGCGGATGTCGGGCGCGCCCATCACCTTCCAGGGCCAGCACAAGATCAATGCGGCGCTCGGTGCGCTGCTGCTGCTGTTCATCCTGCTCTTCGTGGCCACGGGTTCGCCGATCTTCTTCTGGCTGATTGCAGGCCTGTCCTTCGTGCTGGGCTATCTGCTGATCATCCCCATTGGCGGTGCGGATATGCCCGTCGTGGTCTCCATGCTGAACAGCTATTCCGGCTGGGCAGCGGCGGGGATTGGTTTCACCATCGGCAATCTGCTGCTGATCGTGACCGGCGCGCTGGTGGGTGCTTCGGGCGCCATTCTCTCCTACATCATGTGCAAGGGGATGAACCGTTCGATCATCAATGTGCTGCTGGGTGGCTTTGGCTCGGATGGCGGCGTGGCGGGCCCGGGTGGTGGTGGCGATAGCGACCGCCCGCCGGTCAAGGCCGGCAGCCCAGAAGACGCGGCCTATATGATGAAGAACGCCCAGAAGATCATCGTGGTGCCGGGCTATGGCATGGCGGTGGCGCAGGCCCAGCAGGTGCTGCGCGAGATGGGAGATCTGCTCAAGAAGGAAGGCGTGGAGATCAAATACGCCATCCACCCTGTGGCCGGCCGCATGCCTGGGCACATGAACGTGCTACTGGCCGAGGCCAATGTGCCTTATGATGAGGTCTTCGAACTCGAGGAAATCAACCCCGAATTCGCTGATGCCGACGTCGCCTTCGTGATCGGCGCCAATGACGTGACGAACCCTGCGGCGAAGACCGACAAATCCAGCGCCATCTATGGCATGCCTATTCTGGATGTGGAGCGCGCCAAGACGGTGTTCTTCATCAAGCGCGGCATGGCCTCGGGTTATGCCGGCGTGGACAATGAACTCTTCTTCCGGCCGAACACCATGATGCTGTTTGGCGATGCGAAGAAGGTGACGCAGGAAATCGTCCAGGCTCTGCAGCGCTGAGCCTGGCTTTCACCGAGAGCCTCCAGGTGGTTTTGCCACCTGGAGGAAATGGGCTGGTCTGTTACCGCCGATAGGCCTCAACCACGCCACTCAGCTTCTGGGTCAGCGGCTTGCCGCGCCGGTCCACGCTGCGCCCGAGGCTCACCCGCACCCAGCCTTCGGAGACGCAATATTCTTCCACATTGGTCCGCTCCACCCCGTTGAAGCGGATGCCCACGCCTTGCTGCAGCAAGGCCGCATTGTGGAAGGGGCTGGCCGGGTCGGTCGAGAGACGGTCGGGCATTGCCTCGGTGGCGGCGGGGCTTGTGGGTTCTTCGGTCATGCTGGTCCTGGAGTTGGTGGCTGCGGTGTGGCGCCGCCGGTTCAGACGTTGAAGCGGAAATTCATCACATCGCCATCGCGCACGATATAGGGCTTGCCCTCGATGCGCAGCTTGCCGGCCTCCTTCGCACCCTGCTCGCCATTCAGTGCGATGTAATCCTCATAGCCGATGGTCTCGGCGGCAATAAAACCACGCTCGAAATCGCCATGAATCACGCCGGCCGCCTGGGGGGCCGCGGTGCCGCGGATGATGGTCCAGGCCCGCGTTTCCTTGGGGCCGCAGGTGAAATAGGTGATCAGCCCCAGCAAATCATAACCGGCGCGGATCACCCGATCGAGGCCGCTATCGGGCAGGCCGAGGGATTCGAGGAATTCGCCGCGGTCATCGCCGGCCATCTGGCTGATTTCGGCCTCGATGGCCGCACTCACCACCACGGCGCGGGCATTCTCGGCCGCGGCCTTTTCCATCACCCGGGCGGAGAATGCATTGCCGGTGGCGGCACTCGCCTCCTCGACATTGCAGACATAGAGCACGGGCTTTGTGGTCATCAGTTGCAGGCGGCGGGCGTTTTCCTCTTCACCCTGGGGGATGGCGGTGCGGGCGGGGCGGCCGGCGATGAGGGCGGCCAGCAATGGCTCGATCAGCGCCAGTTGGGCGGCCGATTCCTTGTCACCACCGCGGGCGCGCTTGATGAGGCCTTGCTGGCGTTTTTCCAGCGAATCCATATCGGCCAGCATCAGTTCGGTCTCGACCGTATCGGCATCGCGCAGCGGATCGACCGAGCCATCGACATGGGTGACATCCACATCCTCGAAACAGCGCAGCACATGCACGATGGCGTCGGTCTCGCGGATATTGGCCAGGAACTGGTTGCCCAGGCCCTCGCCCTTGCTGGCGCCGCGCACGAGGCCCGCGATATCGACGAATTCAAGGCTGGTGGGGATGATTTTCTGGCTCTTGGCCACCCGGGCCAGATTGTCGAGCCTGGGGTCGGGCACCGCAACCCGGCCGGTATTGGGCTCGATGGTGCAGAAGGGATAATTCGCCGCCTGCGCCGCCACCGTCTGGGTCAGCGCATTGAACAGCGTGGATTTGCCGACATTGGGCAGGCCCACAATCCCGCAATTGAAACCCATTTTTCTGCCTGTTGGTTCGTGCTTCGCATGAAGGCCGCGCGGTGGCGGCCTCAGCGGTTGCTAAGCGGTTGCGATCTATGCGCGGGGTTTGGCATGGGCGTCACCGCAAGGCTAGCCGAGGCCCATGGAAATCAGGCCCTGGGGCCGAGGAAAGGCCCCAATCAGCCCAGCGCCTGGGCCAATTCCTGCGCCATGATGGAAGCCGCAATGCGCGCCGCGCCATCATCGGTGGGCAGCGCCAATGCCGCCGCCCGCAGCGCTGGCACCAGCGTGGCCGCGGGCAGGCCGGCGCGTTCGGCGGCGCGGGCCATGCGCTGGGCGGCATCCGCGCTGCCCAGGCAATCAGCGGCTTCGAGCAGCAGGGCGGCGCGCAGGGCAGCATCACTCGCCGCCTGGGCCACGATGCGGGCGCGGCGGATATCACTCAGCGGGCCGGCATCGGTGGGGCCGGGCAGGCAGGCGCGCAGGCCGGCCGCCGCCTGTGCCAGGGTTTGCGCCTCGCGCATCAGGGCGCTGGCCAGGGCGGCGGCGGCATTGGCCTGATCCTCCAGCCCCGGGCCACCACCGAAATCGAATTCCATATGCGGGTCCATCACGCCTCCTGGGTCAGCAATGCGACGCGGGTCATGAAATCGGCCTCCCGCCCTTCGGCCAGCATGGGCGCGGCATCGGCCAGGCTCTCCAGCAGCGGCGCCAGCCAGGTTTCGTCCTTGGCGAAATTGCCCAGCACATGGCCGGTGACGCGCGCCTTGTCGCCCGGATGGCCAATGCCCAGCCGCACCCGGGCGAAATCGGCGGTGGCGAGGGCGCGCTGCATATCGCGCAGGCCATTATGCCCAGCCGTGCCGCCACCGCGCTTCACCCGGATTTTCCCAGGTGCGAGGTCCAGCTCATCATGCCAGGCGGTGATCGCGGCGGGGGCGATTTTGTGGAACGCGGCCGCAGCCTGCACCGCATCGCCGGAGAGATTCATATAGGTCATTGGCTTGAGCAGCAGAACCCGCGCGAGGCCGATGCTGCCCGCCGTGGTCTCGCCCTTGAACTGCTTTTTCCATGGCGGAAAGCGATGGCGCCGGGCGATCTCGTCCAGCGCCATGAAGCCGATATTGTGCCGCTGCCGGGCATGCTCTGAGCCGGGATTACCCAGCCCGACCCAGAGCAGCACGGCTGTGCCTTACTTCTTCTTCGCCGGAGCAGCGGCGGCGGGTGCCGCCTTGGGCGCCTGCTTGCCCTTGCCCTTGGCCGGGGCCGCCACCACCACCGGTGCGGCGATTTCCTCAACCACGGGGGCTGCGATGGTCGCGACCACGAAGTCCCGGTTGATCACCGCCTTGGCGCCGAAATTCGACACCAGCGCGGACCAGCGCAGGCTGTCACCAATGGCGGCAGCGGCGAGGTCGATCTCGAACTTCTCCGGGGCCAGATCGGGCTCCGCCAGCACTTCCAACTCGCGGCGCACGACGTTGAGCGTGCCGCCGGCCTTGAGGCCGGGGCAGGTGGCCTCATTGATGAACACCACCGGCACCTTGATGCGAATGCGCGCACCGGGGGCCAGACGCTGGAAATCAATATGCACCGGCCGGTCACTGACCGGGTGGAACTGGATTTCCCGCATCAACGCGGTTTCGGTCGGCCCACCGGCCACCGCAACCTCATAAATATGCGACTGCCAGGAGCCCTTATGCATCTCCTTCATGATGACGCGCGGGTCGAGCTGAATCAGCGTCGCCTCCCGCTTCGCACCATACACCACTCCGGGCACGAAGCCCTCTCGCCGGGTCGCGCGCGCCGCCCCCTTACCGGCCCGCTCGCGCGCCGCAGCCTCGATCCTGATTGTTTGGACCATGCCACTCGCTCCTATTTCGGGTTTGAACTGGCGCATCAACGCCAATTACGCCGGCCTCCAGGGGTGCCAGCGCGGATGCGTGGTAGCGGGGGGGGGAGGGGAATGCAAGGGGGCGCTTGTTGCCCGGGGGAAGGCGCTGCCTTTCCCCGTACCCCTATCCGGCAAGGGCCGTGGGGGCCTTGCAACCCGGGAGAGAGCCTAGATTCAGGCTGCTGGGGGTTCGCGGCGTTCGCGTTTGACCAATAATTTGTTCAGGGCGTGGACGTAGGCGCGGGCGGAGGCCACGATGGTGTCGGTGTCGGCGCCTTGGCCATCCACCAGCTTGCCGGCCTCTTCCATGCGCACTGTCACCCTTGCTTGCGCATCGGTGCCGCCGGTCACGTTCTGCACGGCGTAGAGTTTGAGGGCCACATCATGGGGGTAGGCATCGCGAATCGCGGCGAAGGTCGCGTCCACCGCGCCATCGCCAGTGGCCATGCCATCGCGCTTTTCGCCATCCACCTCCAGTGACAGCGTGGCCATGGGCTTGGCCCCCATGCCTGTCGCCACCGTCAATGCGGTCAGCTTCACCCGGTTCTGTTGGTTGGAGATCTCGTCATCCACCAGGGCGGCGATATCCTCGTCATAGACAATTTTCTTGCGGTCGGCCAAATCCTTGAAGCGCTTGAAAGCGTCATTCAACTGATTGTCGCCCACCTCATAGCCCAGCGTGGCCAAGCGGTCGCGGAAGGCGGCGCGGCCGGAATGCTTGCCCAGCACCAGGGAGGATTTCGTCCAGCCCACGCTTTCGGGCGTCATGATCTCGTAAGTGCTCGCATCCTTCAGCACGCCATCCTGGTGGATGCCGGATTCATGGGCGAAGGCGTTGCGGCCCACGATGGCCTTATTGGGCTGCACATCAAAGCCGGTGATGGCGGCGAGCAGGCGCGAGATGCCCAGCAGCCGGGTGGTCTTGATCGAATGCTTCGCCGCCAGCTTGTCATGGCGGGTGCGCAGCGCCATCACCGCCTCTTCCAAGGCGGCATTGCCCGCGCGCTCGCCAATGCCATTGATGGTGCATTCAATCTGCCGCACACCGGCCTGCACTGCGGCCAGGGTATTGGCCACCGCCAGGCCCAGATCATTGTGGTTGTGGGTGGAGAAGATCACCTGATCGGCATTGGGCACCCGCTCGCGCAGCATGCGGAATTGCCGCGCAGTCTCCTCCGGCAAGGCATAGCCCACGGTGTCGGGGATGTTGATGGTCGTCGCGCCGGCGCGGATCGCCGCCTCGACGCAGCGACACAGAAAATCATCCTCCGAGCGGCTGCCATCCTCGGCCGACCATTCGACATCAGCGGCATGGTTGCGCGCGAGGGTGACGCTCTCGGTGATGCGGGCCAGCACCTCATCATGGCTCATGCGCAGCTTCACGCGCATATGCAGCTCCGAAGTGGCCAGCACGATATGGATGCGCGGCCGCGCGGCGGGCTTCACCGCATTGGCGCTGGCCATGATATCGGCCGAATTGGCGCGCGAGAGCGAAGCGACCACCGGGCCCTCTTTGGCGAATTTGCGCGCGATGGATTGCACGCTTTCAAAATCGCCAGGGCTGGCAATGGCGAAACCGGCCTCGATAACATCGACGCCCAGATCATCGAGCGCCTCGGCCATGCGCAGCTTCTCCTCGAGATTCATCGAGAAGCCGGGCGATTGCTCGCCATCGCGCAGCGTGGTGTCGAAGAAGATGATGCGGTCGTCGTCCAACTGGCCAAAGCTGGGATGGATGATGGGCATGTTATGCTTTTCCGTATGCGTGGGCTTCGAAGGGGGCACCCCCCATTTTGCTTCCCCTGGGCGACCCCGGCCGATGGCCAGGCATGCTGCTCAGGGGCGCGTAAGTCGAAGCGGAAGGATGGCGCCGGACGCGCGCGACGGCTGCAGCGGCAGAACCGCAGCGCAGACAGCACAAAGGGACAGGCGCATCACCATGGGGCCCAGCCTAGCCCTCGGCCGCGCGGCAATCAAGCACGGCCATGGCCCAAGGGGGCAAAGGAGGCCTGTTGGGCCAGTTCCTGGATCATCGCCTGCAGCAGCGCCATGCGCCTCGCATTGAAGGTGGCAGGGGGCATGGTCTGCATCTCGGCCTTGCCGCCGCGGCGCAGCCAGACATGAAACTCGCAGCCCGCCGCTGGGGTGATACGCTCAATCTGCCAATCCAACAGCCCGATCTGCGCCAATTCCATGATCATCAGCGCAAAGCTTGAGGGCGTGAATTGCCACACATGCAGGTCAAGATACGCCGATGCGGGCGCTTCGCTGATTTCGCTGAAGATTTTATAGGCAAATGGTACATCATTGGTGAAGCTCAGCGCCTTGACGCTTTCCTGGCCCCAGGCCCCCATGCCGTTATTGTTGATGCAATAGGCGTATTGTTCATAGGCGGTGCGGGCGGGGTGGCGGGAGCGGCGCTGCTGATGCGCTTCCAGCACATGCGCGGTATTGGTCAGGGGGCGGAAATAATCAAAGCAGAAGCGCTTATCCGGCACAGCGAGAATAACGCTGCCGCTCGGCCGCAGCAATCTCGCCGCACCGTCCAGAAATCCCACGAAATCAGGTACATGCTCGATCACGTGGCTGGCCAGCAGCGCATCGAAGCTGCCACGCAGGGCGGGGTCCACCGCATCCGAGATCACCCCCTCGGACCAGACGAAATCCACCGCCTCGATCCGCTCGGTCGAGACATGAGGGTCTTGGTGATACTTCGCCACCAGATCGGCCTGGCTGGCATGGTCGATGATGGTGGTGTTCCAGCCCTCGCTGCGCGGGGCGAGGGGGTTGTAGCTGGGGCCGATCTCCAGCAGCCGCGCCTCCTTGGGCAAATGGCCGATTAATAGGCTGGCCCGCGCCGCCTGGCCGGACAGCATGGCGGCTGCGGGGCGGCGATGGGCCTCCCAGGGGCCGACCCGGCGGCTGGGTGTCGCCGCATACTCGAAGCGCCCATCAAGCGCGAGGTTGGGGTTGTAATAAGGGTCCTCGCCATGGCTGGCCGGCGGTGCCGTCGGCTGGGTGTCGGTCACGACGGGCTGAAAATCCGCCAGGATCTGCGGCCGGGGGTTGGCCCGGTGGAGCTGGGCGAATGGGGTATGGATATGGCGTAGGCCCATGGCCTGCATGCGCCTCGACAGGCCAATCGCCGCGTCTCGTGCGGCAATCCCCCCCTCCAGCATCCCCGCCGCGAGCACCGGGGCGCGGCGAAAGGCCATGCAGGCGCTGGGCAGGGCGGAGACGGTGCGCAGCAGCGCCTTCACCCCATGGCCGCCCTGGCCGAGGGCGGCCATGGGTATGAGGTCGGTTTGGGCATTGAGCACCAGGCCGATATTGGCGGCGCGGCCCTCCTCCTCAATGAGCCGGCAGCCCACCAGCCCCACCCCGGGGCGCAGCGCCTGGGAGAGCATCTCGTGCAGCCAGGAGGGGTCCTGTGGCATAAGGTCGGCATCGAGCAGCAGCATCACCTCGCCGCTCGCTTCCGCGATGGCCCGGTTGCGCAGGGTGGCGATATCCGGCGGGTCTGCCACGCTGATCAGCCGCACCCGCTCATCCTGTGCCAGCATGGCCAGCACGGTCAGCGCTGCCGCGGTGGTGGCGGCGGGATGGACCACCAGCAACTCGTCCGGCGCCGGCTCGGCGCGAAACAGCAACAGGCTGGCGCAGGCCAGAAGGTCACTGGCCGCCCCCTTTGCGATGAGGCCTATGCTCAGCCTTGGCAGCTCTTCTGGCAGGGCATGCACCACGCGGGTGAAATTCGCCATGCCCGGCACCGGCTGCAATTCGGCCACTACCCCCCGGCGGGCCAGATGGTCGGCGATGGCGCGCCGTGCCTTGGCCACGCATTGGTCCAGCCATTTCTGCGAGAAGGAACTGGCCGTGCTCACCTGCCGCCAATGATAGAGCACGGCGGGGATGTGATGGATGCGTTCGGGGGCGGAGGCATCGGCCACCCGCAGCGCCAGATCGTAATCCTGGCTGCCCTCATAGCCCAGCCGCAGCCCGCCCAGCGCGATGAGAAGGCTGCGCCGGTAGCAGCCAAAATGGCTGACCATATTATGGCCGAGGATGAGGTCAGGGTCCCAGTCGGTCTTGAAATAGGGGGCGAAGCGGTGGCCATTCTCGTCGATGAGGTCTGAGTCGGTATAGATCAGGTCGGCATCCGGATGCGCCTCCAGCACCGCCGCCACCTCATAAAGCGCGTGCTGATGCACCAGGTCATCATGATCGAGCAGGCAGGCGAATTCGCCGCTGGCCAGGGCCAGGGCGGAATTGGTGGCAGCCGAGATATGGCCATTCTGTGGCCGGAAGGTCAGCTTGATGCGCGGCTCGGCTGCGGCGGCGAGGCGCAGAATCTCGCCGGTCTCGCCATCGGTCGAGGCGTCATCGGCGATGCATAATTCCCAATTTGGCCAGGATTGCGCCCCCACCGAGGCGAGCATCTGGCGCAAATGCACGGGATTGGTGTTATGCACCGGCACCAGCACCGAGAGCAGCGGCTTATGCGCCATGGTGGCGATATGGCCCGCGATGGCCTCACCATTGCCCTCGTCGGCGGCGAGGTCCGACTGCCCATAGGGGGCATAGGCCCGGCCTTCCTCTTGGCCGTGCAACAGGTAATGCAGCAGCGGGTTGAAGCCCGCCTCAGCCACATCGGGATGAATGCTGAGGTAGAAGTGGCTGGCGAAGTCCGGCCCCGGGTCGCGGTTTTCAAAGCCGCCGTGTTTCAGATAATGCAGCGCCGGGTCCATCCCGCTTCTGGCCACATCTGGGTTGCGGCGCAGATACCATTGCGCATCGAAGAACGCCGAAGCGCGGATCAGGGCGAGATGTTCGGCGGCTGCGCTATTGGTGTCTTCGCGATCGGTGGTCATAGAGATCCATGCCGTGGAGGATGGCCTCCAATAGCATGGAATCAATCCAACCGATAATATGCCCTGTCAATTTTATCCGCCGGCGGCAAGATTTTGGTCCGTGCTGCGGGTGGCCCAGCCGGTGGTCCGCCGCTCGATCACCTCGGCGATCCAGTAGAGCACAATGCCCATCATCCCGGTGGTGAGCAGCCCAGCAAACACCAGCGGCACATCGAAGCGCGAGGATGCCACCATCATCAGCCGGCCAATGCCGGCATTGGGCGCAACGCTCTCGGCGATGATCGCGCCGACAAAGGCCACCGTCACCGCGATCTTCAGCGATGCAAAGAAATACGGCATGGCGCGCGGCAGCCCCACTTTGAGGATGATGTCGCGCGGGCGCGCACCCAGGGCGCGCAGCACATCCTTCAATTCGGGCTCCACGGTTGCGATGCCGGTGGCCACATTCACCACGATGGGGAAGAAGGAGATCAGAAAGGCGGTGATCACCGCGGGCCAGACGCCAATGCCAAACCAGATGATCAACACCGGCACCACCGCCACCTTTGGGATGGAGTTGAAGGCGATCAGCAGCGGGTAGAGCCCCTTATAGACCAAGGTGGAACTGCCAATGGCGATGCCCAGCAGCAAGCCGGCCACGATGGCAAGGCCAAAGCCCATCATGGTGGAGTAGAGCGTCACCAGGCTGTCCTGCAGCAGCGGATACCACCAGCGCACCGCGGCAGCATAAATGTCATGCGGCGCAGGCAGAATGAAGACCGGCACGTTGAAGACGATGCAGCCGATCTCCCAGATGGCGAACATGCCAAAGATGACGAGCCAGGGCAGCATGGCCTGCAACCGGCGCTGCCTTCGCGCGGCGGCGGCCATGGCGTTGTAGCGCGCCTGCGCCCGGGGGGACATTTTCGATGCGCTCTGGGACATCAGGCTGCAACCTCCTCGCCGGAGCGCGCTGCGGCGATATAGCCGCGCAGATCATGCACCAGGTCCTGAAATTCGGCGGTATAGGTGGTTTCCAGCGTCCGTGGGCGGGGCAGGGGATTGACCCGCTCGGCGATGATCCGCCCGGGCCTCGCCGACATCACCAGCACCCGATCGGCCAGATAGACCGCCTCGCGCAGGTCATGGGTTACCAGCACCACGGTGGGCTTCTTCGCCATCCAGACATTTTGCAGCACCGCCCAGAGATCCTCGCGGGTGAAGACGTCGAGCGCTGAGAAGGGCTCATCGAGCATCAGCAGGGCCGGGTCATGAATGAGGGCGCGGCAGAGCGAGGTGCGCTGCTGCATGCCGCCTGAGAGCTGGTAGGGGTATTTATTGTCGAAGCCTTCAAGGCCGACGAGGCGGAGCAATTCCCGCGCGCGCGCCTCATAAAGGGCGCGGTCACGGCCAAGCTTGTCGCGGTGCTGCGGCGTGACCTCGAGGGGCAGCATCACATTGGACAAAATTCGCCGCCAGGGCAGCAGGGTGGGCGCCTGGAAGGCCATGCCGGCAATGGTCAGGGGCCCATCCACCTCCTGGCCCGCCACCACCACATTGCCCTCGGTCGCGGGCCATAAGCCGGTGACGAGGCGCATGAGGGTGGATTTGCCGCAGCCCGAGGGGCCGACCACGGCGACGAATTCGCCCTGGTTGATGTTCATCGAGCAGCCTTCGAGGGCGAGGGTGCCATCCACCCCGCCATAGCGCATGGCCACCTGATCGATTTCAACAAAGGGTCGGGTCATGGGTGATCCGTTTTCAGCAGGCGGAGGGCCTCGGTGAGCGCGTGTACATCCAAGCTGCGGCCTGCGTCGAGGCATGGCCGCGAATGCCGCTTCTGGCCCCAAGCCTGACCCCAAGCCTGGCCCCAAGCCTGGCCGAGGCCGGTTGCAGGCCCTGAGGGCGGGATGCTGCGCATGATGGCCTCTCCGGCGCGGGTGTGGTGTTCGCTTAGCAAGCCGCAGGGCCCAGCCATACCGCCCACCCGGGGCTGCAGAAGCCTCTTGCCCGGCCATTGCCCAATAATCGGGCATTTGGCGGGGAGGCGCGCTGCCTGGCGGTCATATCCGGTGCTGCGGGCTGGGCCAGGGGGTGGGCCAGGGGGTGGGCCAGGGGGGGGGGCCAGGGGTTGGACCAGGGCGGCTGGCCCTCAGCCGCGCAATTCCACCCAGACCGGCGCGTGGTCGGAGGGTTGCTCCTCGGCCCGGGCCTCGGTGTCCACGCTAAAGCTGGTCAGCCGCTCGGCCAATTCGGGAGAGAGCATGGCATGGTCGATACGCAACCCGCGATTGGTCTCAAACGCCGCGCCATAATCCCAATAGGTGAATTGGTGCTGGCCCAAGGCGGCACTGCTCTCGGTCATGCCCAAATGGCACAAAGCATTGAAATGGGCGCGCGATTGCGGGTGGACCAGCGCATCATTGGGCGGCAGGGCGCCCGGCGCCATGTCGCGCGCCGTGGGCACCACATTGAAGTCACCCAGAATGGCAAAGGGGGTGAAGCCATCCAGATGCTCTGCGGCGCGGGCATTTAGGCGCTGCTGCCAGCGCCATTTATAGGCCATGCCCTCATCGCCGCCGGAATTGCCATTGGGCAGGTAAATGCCGGCAAAATGCGCGCCCTCGGCCCGCACCTCGATATAGCGGGCCTGGCTGTCCTCCTCCTCGCCGGGCAGGGTTTCGGCCACGATCTCGAAAGGGATGCGGCCAAGCACCGCCACGCCATTGCGCCCGCCATGCTGGCCTATGGCATGGATGCGATAGCCCGAGGCGGCCAATTCGACATGAGGGAATTCCTCGGCCTTGCATTTGGTCTCCTGCAGGAAGACCAGATCAGGCGCGTGGCGGGCCAGGAAGCGCGCGAGATGCGGCGCACGCCGGCGGATGGAGTTCACATTGAAACTGGCAAGGCGCATGGCGCGGTTGTGGACGCCCCCGCGCCCGGCGGCAAGGTCTTAGAGCATTTTCAAGCCTCGCGGCTTCGCAAGGCGAGGCGGAAAATGCGGGAAAACAAAAGCGAGAGCCGTTTCGCCGTCTTCGCTTGCGGTGAAACGTCGCTAGACCGCGAAGGAGACCCCGCAGCCGCAGCCGCTGGTGGCGAGCGGGTTTTCCACCTTGAAATGGCTGCCCATCAGCGCCTCGTGCCAATCCAGCCGGCTGCCGGCCAAAAACTCCAGGCTCACCGCATCGACCAGCACCGATACCCCATCCTGCTGCACCACCAGATCATCAGCCTCCGGCGCTTCGGCGAGATCAAAGCCATATTGCATCCCCGAACAGCCGCCAGCCGAGACCGAGACCCGCAAGGCGGCACCCGGGCGGCCCTGGCGGCTGGCGATGGCCGCGATTTCGGCCGCGGCGCGCGGCGTCACGGCGAAGGGGGCGGGCGACGCGTTGCCATCAGGCATGGTGGAATCTCCTTGAATGCGAACATAGTGGGCCGACCAGCATTTTTCCACAGGGGGTGGCCGCATGGCCGATCGCTTCACGCCGTATAGCAGCCTGGCGGCCTATGCCGTGCAGGCCGATGCCAGCCGGGGGCGGCTGCATGCCGAACCAGCCGATACCACCCGCAGCCCCTTTCAGCGTGACCGGGACCGGATTGTGCATTCGCGCGCCTTCCGCCGGCTGCAATACAAGACCCAGGTCTTCATCTTCCATGAGGGCGACCATTTCCGCACCCGGCTGACCCATTCCATCGAGGTGGCGCAGATTGCCCGCTCCATCGCCCGGCGGCTGCGGCTGGATGAGGATCTGGCCGAGGCGCTGGCGCTGGCGCATGATCTGGGCCACCCGCCCTTCGGCCATGCCGGTGAGGATGCGCTGGATGCCGCCATGCGCACCCATGGCGGCTTTGACCACAATGCCCAGTCGCTCAAGCACGTCACCATGCTGGAACGCCGCTATGCCGCCTTTGATGGGCTGAACCTGACCTGGGAGATGCTGGAGGGCCTGGCAAAGCATAATGGCCCGGTGCGCCAGCCCGCCCAGTATATCGCCGAATATGATTTCCGGCACAGCCTCGACCTCGCCAGCCATGCCTCCGCCGAGGCCCAGGTGGCGGCGATTGCCGATGACATCGCCTATAACAATCACGATCTGGAAGATGGCCTGCGGGCGAGGCTTTTCACCATCGAGGAGGTGGCCGCCCTGGCCTTGCCCGGTGCGGGGCTGGAGGAGGCCAAACTCGCCCATCCCGGCATGGCGGTGGAGCGCCTTGCACCCGAGATGGTGCGAAGGGTGATCAGCCGGATGATCCAGGATGTGGTGGCCGAAAGCCAGAACCGCATCGAGGCCTTGGCACCGGCGGATGCCGATGCCATCCGCGCCGCCGCCCGGCCGGTGGTGGCCTTCTCAGCCGGCATGTTCGAGGCGAATAAGGCGGTGCGCGCTTTCCTTTTCGAGCGGATGTACCGCCATTGGCGGGTCAACCGCACCGTGGGCAAGAGCCGGCGCGTGGTGCAAATGCTCTTCTCCCTGCTGCATGGCGGGCCGCAAATGCTGCCCGATGAATGGCGCGCGCGGGCGGGCGATGCCGGCACGCCGCGGGCGGCGCGGGTGGTGTGCGACTATATTGCCGGCATGACGGATAGGTTTGCGCTGGAGGAGTATAAGCGGCTGACTGATCCGAGTGTGCCGGGGTGAGGGCGCCTTTGCTCAATCAGCCCTGATCCCGGTCGCCCGCACCAATTCCGCCCATTGCCCACGGTCGCGCGCGATATAGGCGGCGTAATCCTCCGTGCTCATCGGCAGGCTCGACATGCCCTGGCTCGCCAGGCGCTGCTGGAAGGCGGGCCGGGCCAGCAGCGCGGCAAGGGCCGCATGCAATGTGGCGATAATCGGCGCGGGCAGCCCCGCCGGGCCATTCAGCCCATACCAGTTCAGCACCTCATAGCCTGGAATGCGCTCGGCAATGGCGGGCACATCGGGCAGCACCGCAAGGCGCTGGGGCGTGGAGACCGCCAAGGCCCGCACCCGCCCATCGCGGATGAAGGGCAGGGCGGTGTTGATGGTATCGGCCATGCCCAGCACCCGCCCGGCAATGATGTCGGGAATGACCAGGGCGGTGCCGCGATAGGGCACATGTGTCATATCCAGCCCAGCGCGATGGGCCATTAGCGCGAAGGTCATGTGGGTGGAACTGCCGATGCCGGCCGAGCCATAGGCCAATTGCCCCGGCCTTGCCTTCACATACTCCAAGAAGCCGGCGAAATCGCTCACCGGCGATTGCGGCGCGGTGATCAGCACCGCCGGCACGCCGGCCAGTGCCCCGATCGGTGTGGTATCCGTGGCCGGGTCAAAGCTCAGCCGCTGCACCACCGGGTTCACCCCATGGGTGGCCTGGCTGGCCATGAGCAGCGTCAGCCCATCGGGGCGGGCGCGGGCGACGTATTCCGTGCCCACCGAGCCGCCGGCGCCGGTGCGGTTTTCCACGATCACCTGCTGGGCGAGCAGGGGCGAGATCTCCTCGGCCAGGATGCGCGAAATCACATCCGCAGCCCCGCCCGGGGCAAAGGGGGCGATGATCCGGATCGGGCGATCGGCCACCCAGGCCTGCGCCAGCGCGGGTGTGGCGAGGGTGGAGAGCAGCAGGTGGCGGCGCAGCATGGCGAACTCCGGCAAAAGGGGTACCGCCAGGATGCAATGGCCAGCATGACTGCGCCACCGCACGCGGGACGAAAACTCCCCCATCCCATCGGTTTCTGCCCAAGGCCTGGCCTGGAGATGCGCCATGCATGCCCATCACGCGTATTCCCGCGTCCCCCTGGCGATGGCATACCAACCCAATGCGAATCCTCTACCACCTGCCTTTGTCGCCATTTTCCCGCAAGGTGCGCCTCGCCTTGGCGGAAAAGCGCATCCCCTTCGAGTTGCGGCTGGAGAAGGTGTGGGACCGGCGTGAGGAATTCCTGGAAATGAACCCCGCCGGCACCGTGCCCGTGCTGGCCGAGGAAAACGGCCTGACCATCTGCGACAGCAGCGCGATCTGCGAATATCTTGATGAGGCCTATCCGGATATTTCGCTCTATGGCCGCACCCTGGCCGAGCGGGCCGAGGTACGCCGCCTCGTCGCCTGGTTTGACCTCAAATTCGGCGCCGAGGTGACCCAGAACCTAGTCTATGAGCGCCATCTCAAGCGCTCAATGGGCCGGGGCAATCCTGATGCTGCGCATATCCGTGCGGGCTATGCCGCCATCAAGCCGCATCTGGAGCATATCGGCTGGCTGGCCGAGAGCCGCACATGGCTGGCGGGCGCGCATATCAGCCTCGCTGATTTTGCCGCAGCAGCCCATCTGTCGGTGCTGGACTACGCCAATGATGTCGATTGGAAGTATAATCAGCCGGCCCGCGAATGGTATGCCCGCATCAAGTCCCGCCCCGCCTTCCGCCCCCTATTGACCGAGCGGGTGAGCGGCCTCACGCCGCCTTCGCATTATGATGATCTGGATTTCTGACGATGTATGACATGTTTGCCGCCATGCGCGCCCGTGTGGTGGCCGCGCTGGCCGAATTATTGCCCGAGCAACCCGCCGAGGCTTTTTCTCGGGTTGTGGTGGAGCCGCCCAAGGATGCTTCGCATGGCGATATGGCCACGAATGCGGCGATGGTGGTGGCCAAGGCGGCCAAGCTCGCCCCGCCGAAACTCGCAGCCGATCTGGCGGCAAAACTCGCCGCCCTGCCTGAGGTGGCCGAGGCCACGCCCGCCGGTCCTGGCTTTCTCAATATCCGCCTCGCGCCGGCCTTTCTGCGCGGCCAACTCGCCCATTTGCTGCGCATGGGCGAGGCCTATGGCGATGCTCCGCCCAATGGGCGGCGGGTGAATGTGGAATATGTCTCGGCCAACCCCACGGGCCCCATGCATGTGGGCCATTGCCGCGGCGCGGTGGTGGGCGATGCGCTGGCCAATCTGCTGGCCAAGGCCGGCTATGACGTCACCAAGGAATACTACATCAATGATGCCGGGGCGCAGGTGCAGGCTTTGGCCTGGGCGGCGTATTGGCGTTATCTTGAGGCCGCGGCCCGCGGCGGCGCCCCGGGTGAGGTGCTGGATGCGCTGCGGGCCAACCCCGCCGAGGCGCGCGGCATTGTCGAAGCCGGTTTTGGCACCACGCTGCAATATGGCGGGGAATATCTGGTTCCTGTGGGCGATGCGCTCTTCGCCGCCCATGGCGCATCGCTGCTGCCGCCCTCCGACGCTATCCTCGCCCAGATCCGCCGCTTCACTGTGGACGCCATGATGGTCTCCATCCGCGAGGATCTGGCCGCACTCGGCGTCGAGGGCCAGCATTTCGTCAGCGAGGCGGCGCTGATCGAGGCCGGCATGCTCGACCGGGCCGAGGCGCTGCTGCGCGACAAAAACCTCATCTATCAGGGCGTGCTCGAAGCCCCCAAGGGCAAGACGCCCGATGATTGGGAGCCGCGCGAACAGACCCTCTTCGCCTCCAAGCAATTCGGCGATGACACCGACCGCGCGCTGCGCAAGAGCGATGGCACCGGCACTTATTTCGCCAATGACATCGCCAATCACCTGCACAAGATCGAGCGCGGCTTTGATGAGCTGGTCCATGTCTGGGGTGCTGATCATGGCGGCTATGTGAAGCGGATGAAGGCGGCGGTTGCGGCCCTTTCCGACAATCGCGTCAGCCTTGATGTCGTGCTCGCCCAGATCGTGCATGTGCTCAAGGATGGCCAGCCGGTGCGCATGTCCAAGCGCGCCGGCAGCTATATCACCCTCGCTGACCTGATCGATGAGGTGGGGCGCGATGCGGTGCGCTTCACCATGCTCACCCGCCGCGCCGATGCGCAGATGGAATTCGATCTCGACCGGGTCATCGAGCAATCGCGCGACAACCCGGTCTTCTACGTGCAATACGCCCATGCCCGTACCCGCTCGGTGCTGCGCGCGGCGGAAGACCCCGCTCTAGCCGATCTGGCCGCGGCACCGCTCGACTCGCTGGTTGATCCGGCTGAAACCGCCCTCATTCATCGCCTCGCCTGCTGGCCCCGGGTGGTCGAGGCCGCCGCCGCCGCCCGCGAGCCGCACCGCGTGGCGTTTTTTCTGAATGACTTGGCAGGTGACTTTCATCTATTATGGAGTCGTGGGCGCAGTGATTCGACTCTGCGCTTCATCCGGGCGGATGAACCAGTTGCAACCCGGGCGCGTCTCGCGCTCGTGGCAGCGACGGGGGTGGTTCTCCGCTCCGGCCTCAGGGTCATGGGGGTGACACCTGTCGAGGAGTTGCGTGATGACAATAAGGCGGATTCTGCCTCTGGCCTGTGATGGCTGGGCCGGTGGTCTAGGCATGGAATACTGGCCCGGGGGGGGCAGCCATGAGTGACGCGCAAAGATCCTGGCCAGGTGGGCCGGGTGATGATGGCTTCGCGCCGCGCCGGCCGATGCGCACGGCCAGCATCAAGCCCGCGCCTCGCCTGCGCACCCTGCCGGATGTTCCCAGGCGCGCGCTGATCATCGCGGTTGGCCTCACCGGCTCCGTGCTGCTCGCCGCCACCATCATCTGGGGCATTTCCCGCATGGGGCCGCGCAGCGCGCCGCTGATCGAGGCCGATGGCCGGCCCTTCCGGGTGCGGCCGGAAAACATGCCGACACCGCCCGCCACACCGCCGGCGAATCCGCGCAGCCAGGCTCGCCCGGACCAGGCAGCAAGGCTGGCCCCCGCCCCCGAGGCGCCGCGCACCGATGCGCTGCGCCAGCAAATGGAGGCCGCGGCCACGCCGCCTGCACCGCCGCCACCAGCCGCCAGCGCCGCGCCCAGCCCGGCCCCGACCATGGCCGTACAAAGCACGCCAAGCACGCCAAGCACGCCAAGCACGCCTCCGCCCGCGCGCCCCGCCGCAGCACCGTCAGCCCGCCCCACCGCGCCGCCACCGGCAGCGCCCGCGGCCACACCGCGCACGGCCACGCCCGCCCCCGTAGCGGCGCGCCCCGCCGCACCCGCTGCAGCAGCGCCAGGCCGCGCCGAGGTGCAATTCGCCGCTCTCGTAAGCGAGGAGGCGGCCAAGCAGGAATGGGAGCGGCTGAAGCGCCGAATCCCGGCCCTGGCCGCCATGCAGCCGCGCATCACCCGCGTCGAGCGCAATGGCCAGTCGCCACTGTGGCGCCTGCGTGTCGGCACGGCCGATGCCGCCGCTGCCCGCGGGTTGTGCGAGCAGGCGCGCGCCAAAAATGCGCAATGCCTGCCATTGTGATACGCCTATCCTTCTGAATAACGGGGCGATTCGGCATGGTGAAGCAGGGAGGGCGGCGCGCCGCCATAATCGGCCTGGGCGGCAGCGTACTGACCGCCGAGGAAGCCGCCATGCTGCGTCAGATGCCGCCGCTGGGGGTGATACTCTTCGCGCGCAATATCGCCGGCCCTGCTGCGCTGCGCGGCCTGACCGACGCCATTCGGGAGATTCTGGGCGAGCAGGCGCCCATCCTCATCGACCAGGAGGGCGGGCGCGTCGCGCGGCTGCGCCCGCCAGATTGGCCCCCCTTTCCGGCGGCGGCCAGTTTCGAGGGCCGGCCTGGGCATAATGCCTATGCCAATGCCGCGCTCATCGGGCTGGAATGCGCCGCGATGGGGCTGAATGTGGTCTGCGCGCCGGTGCTGGATCTGCGCCTGCCCGAGGGCCATGGCATCATCGGCGACCGCGCCTTCTCAGCCGACCCCGCCGAGGTCAGCCGCCTGGGCCGGCAATATATTCATGGCCTTCAGGCGGCTGGCTGCATTCCCGTCATCAAGCATATCCCCGGCCATGGCCGGGCGCGGGCGGATAGCCATCTCGAATTGCCCCGCGTCAGCGCCACGCGTGAGGAACTGGCACAGGATTGCGCGCCCTTCGCCGCTCTCGCGGACCTGGGCGCCTGGGCGATGACGGCGCATATCCTCTATGAAAACCTTGATGGCGAATGGCCGGCCACCCTCTCGCCACGGGTCATCGCCCGGGTCATTCGCGGTGCCATTGGCTTTGCGGGTTTTCTGGTGTCCGATGATCTGGCGATGAAGGCGCTCAGCGGCCAGCCTGCGGCACTCGCCCAGGCCTCGATCAGCGCCGGCTGCGATGCGGTGCTGCATTGCACCGGTGATCTGGCGGAGAGCATGGCGCTGCTGGCCGATTGCCCGGCGCTCAACGATGCCGCGAACGAGCGCCTCGATGCCGCCCGCGCCGCCACGGAAAGCCGCCGTGAGACATTGGACCCGGCCGCATTGCAGGCCATGCGCCACGCTCCCTTGGTCTCCAGCGCGTGATTGCTGAAATCCTCGCCTCGGTGCTGGCGGCGGTCATTGCCATCACCCTGCATGAGGCCGCGCATGGCTATGCGGCCGATGCCCTGGGTGACCCGACGGCGAGGCTGCTCGGCCGGGTCTCGCTCAATCCGCTGCGGCATGTGGACCCGGTGGGCACGCTGCTGGTGCCGGGCATCCTGCTGGTGAGCCAATTGCTCACCATTGGCCGGGTGGAGGCGATGTTCGGCTGGGCCCGGCCGGTGCCGGTGGATATCCGCCGGCTGTATAATCCGCGCTGGGGCATGATGTGGGTGGCGCTGGCAGGGCCGGCGATGAATGTGCTGCTGGCCTTCATCGCGGCGCTGGCGGCGCATCTGGCGGGGCTGTTGGATGGCGATTGGGTGGCGCTGCTCTACCGTTCCGTGGCGCTGTTCATGCTGGTCAATCTGGTGCTGGCCAGTTTCAACATGCTGCCCATTCCACCGCTCGATGGCGGCCGGGTGGTGACGGCATTGCTGCCCTATTCGCTGGCGCGGCCCTATGCCGGGCTGGAGCGCTATGGCTTGTTCATCGTGCTGGGCCTGCTCTTCGTGCTGCCGCGGATTTCGCCTGATCTCGATGTGATGGGCTGGGCCTTGCGCCATGTCGTGGCGCCGGTATTCAGCCTCCTGCTGCGCGCGGCCGGGCATCCGGTATGAGCGCCCTGGCGCTCAATTTGGATGGCTTCGAGGGCCCGCTCGACCTGTTGCTCGACCTCGCCCGCGCCCAGAAGGTGGATATCCGGCGGATCAGCATCATCGCCCTGGTGGATCAATATATCGCCGTGCTGGAAGGCGCGCAGACGATTCGCCTCGAGATCGCCGCCGATTGGCTGGTGATGGCAGCCTGGCTGACTTGGCTGAAATCGCGCCTGCTGCTGCCTGAAGAGGCCGAGCCGGAGGAGGATGCCGAGGCCCTGGCCGAGCGCCTGACCGAACGCCTCGCCGAATTGGACCGCATGCGCCATGCCGCCTTTTGGCTTTCGGGCCAGGTGCAGCTGGGCCGGGAGAGCTTTGGCCGGGGCGCTGCGGAAATCCTGCGCATGGAGGACCGCTCGGGCATTGTGGCTGACTTGCCGGCGCTGCTGCGGGCCTATGCCGGCGCGCGGCGCCGCGCCACCGCCGCCACCCCCTATGCGCCCAAGCCGCGCAGATTATTCTCGGTGGGCGAGGCACTGGCCCGGCTGCGCGCGCTGCTGGGGCAAAGCCCGGGCTGGACGGTGCTGCAGGGCTTCATCCCCGCCTCGCTCACCACGCCGCTGGAACGCCGCGCGGCTTTGGCCTCGGGCCTGATCGCCGCCTTGGAGGAGGCGCGTGGCGGGGGCGTTGAATTGCGCCAGGACCATGCCTTCGGCCCCCTGATGATCCGCCGTATGGAGGGCAACGCCCATGAGCCTGCCGCCACCCTCCAGCCCTGAACTCCCGGCACTCTGCGATGACGCAACCTTCGAGCATGCCCTGCGGGTGGCCGAGGCGCTGATTTTCGCCAGTGACCGGCCGGTGAAGCCTGAGCGGCTGCAAATGGCGCTGCCCATGGGCGCGCATGCGCCATCGGTGCTGACCGCTTTGCAGGCGCGCTGTGCCGGCCGTCCGGTGGAATTGGTGGAGATCGCCGGCGGTTTTGTCTTCCGCACGGCGCTCGAATTGGCACCCGCCATCACCCGGGTGGTTGAGGTGCCCCGCCGCCTGCCGCGGGTGGCGATGGAGACGCTGGCGATCATCGCCTATCACCAACCCGTCACCCGGCCGGAGATCGAGGAAATTCGCGGCGCCACCCTCAGCCAGACAACGCTGGACGCGCTGCTGGACATGGCGCTCATCACCAGCCGGGGCAAGAAAGAAGTGCCCGGCCGCCCCACGCTGTGGGGCACCACGCCGCGTTTTTTGGAGCAATTCGGCCTGAAGTCACTGGCGGATCTGCCACGGCGGGAGGATCTGGTTTCCAATGACGCGGCGCTGCCGCTGATCCTGGCCTCTGCGCCAGAGCAGGGGGAGTGACGGTTGGCAGGCTACGGAACAACCGTGATGGCGGAGGGAAAAAGAGCGAAAGGGCTTTGCCCTCTCGCGCTCTCCCACCAGGAAAATGATTTTCCTGGACCTTTGATTGATTTTAAAATCAATAACCTAACGAAGGTTCAGGAAATTGGTCGACATAGATCTCGACCCTGCTGAGGTGCCCGAGGGGCAAAGCGCCTCGATCTTTTCCCCCTCGGTATTCGTCTGCCAGCAGCCTGCCAGCCCCCGCCGCGACGTCGTGCTCATGAGCCTGGGTGACAAGCCCGCATCGCGCAGCCTCTATGGCGATGTTCCGCCAGGCCGAGCGCTTGTCCTGGCGCCGGCTTTGCGCCATAACCCGCTCGCCCGACGCGAAAGTGGTGGGCAAATCCACACGCGGCGCGCCCTTCCATCATGAAAGGGTCCGGTCCTGGATGGTCCCTGTACGGGATTTCCGGGAATGGCGCCGCGGAGGTTCAACCGGACTACAACAGGAAGGAGTATCGCCATGGCGATGCCACAAGTCACTCTGCGCGTTCTGCTCGAAGCGGGCGTGCATTTCGGCCACCACACGCGCCGGTGGAACCCGCGCATGGCGCCGTATATTTTCGGCATCCGCAACCAGGTCCATATCCTGGACCTGCAGCAGACCGTTCCCCTCATGGACCGCGCGCTGCGTGCCATTCGTGACACGGTGGCCGGCGGCGGGCGCGTGCTCTTCGTGGGCACCAAGAAGGCGGCGGCTGAATATGTGGCCGAATCGGCCACACGCTGCGGCCAGTATTACGTGAACCATCGCTGGCTCGGTGGCATGCTGACCAACTGGAAGACCATCACGGGCTCCGTGAAGCGTCTGAAGGAAATGGAAGGCCAACTCGGCGGCACCGTGGAGGGCCTCACCAAGAAAGAGGTCCTGATGCTGACCCGCGACAAGGAAAAGCTTGATCGCGCGCTGGGCGGCATCAAGGATATGGGCGGCCTGCCGGACATCATTTTCATCATCGATGTGGTGAAGGAAAAGCTGGCGATCGAGGAGGCCAATAAGCTCGGCATCCCCGTCGTCGCCGTGGTGGACAGCAATTCCGACCCCTCGGGCATCGCCTTCCCGATCCCGGGCAATGATGACGCGATCCGCGCCATCAACCTTTATTGCGACATGGTCGCCTCCGCGGTGCTGGACGGTATTTCGGCCGAACTCGGCTCCTCGGGTGCCGATATCGGTGCGATGGAGGAATTGCCGGTCGAGGATATCCTCGAAGCCGCTCCCGAGCCGGGTACCGAGCCCGCACCGGAACTGACGCCTGAAATGGCGGCCGAATATGGCATCACCCTCGAGCCCGCGGCCGATGCCGCGCCGCAGGCCTAAATCGGGCCGCGCCCGGGCCAGCAGGCCCGGGTGCTTCGCTGAATTGTCATGCCAAGGGTCGGCTTCGTCCCTTTATGACACGCCGCCGGGCGCTTCTGCCCGCACCGAATGACCAACCGGACCTCTGGAGAGATAAACATGGCCGAGATCACAGCCGCCCTGATCCGCGAACTGCGCGAAAGCAGCGGCGCGGGCATGATGGATTGCAAGAAGGCGCTGGTTGAAGCGGAAGGCAATATGGAAGCGGCCATCGATTGGCTGCGCAAGAAGGGCCTGGCCGCCGCCGCGAAGAAGAGCGGGCGCATCGCCGCCGAGGGTCTCGTGGGTGTCGCCACCGGCCCGCAAATCGCTGCCATGGTCGAGGTGAATGCCGAGACCGACTTCGTTGCCCGCAACGAAAATTTCCAGAATTTCGTGGCCGAGGTCGCCGGTCTCGCACTGAGCGTGGGCGAGGATGTGGAGGCTATCAAGGCCGCCCAATACCCCGGTACCCAGCATTCAGTGACCGAGGAACTGACCCGGCTGATCGCCACCATTGGCGAGAACATGACCATCCGCCGTGCTCGGGTCTTCACGGTCTCCGAAGGCACCGTCGCCACCTATATGCACCAGGCGGTAAAGCCGGGCCTGGGCAAGATCGGCGTGCTCGTCGCGGTGGAGAGCAGCTCCGAATTGGAAGCGCTGCAGGTGCTGGGCCGGCAGATCGGCATGCATGTCGCAGCCACCCGCCCCGATGCGCTGGATATCGATGCGGTGGACCCCGCGGCCCTGGTGCGCGAGCGCGCGGTGCTGAGCGAGCAGGCCGCCGCCTCCGGCAAGCCGCCCGCGGTGATCGAGAAGATGGTCGAGGGCCGCATCCGCAAATTCTATGAGGAAGTGGTGCTGCTCGAGCAGGTCTGGGTGCATGATGGCGAGAGCCGGGTGCGCGAAGTGGTGAAGAAGGCCGGCGCCAAGCTGACCGGCTTTGCCCGCTTCCAGCTCGGTGAAGGCATCGAGAAGGAAGCCGGCGATTTCGCCGCCGAGGTGGCTGCGGCCGCGGGCATCGGCAAGGCCTGAGGCGCTGCGGCGGGGGCAACCCCGCCAGCCGTCCTGGCCCAGCCGTCCTGGCCCAGCCGGCCTAGCCTACCCACCCCCGCCGGCACAGCCGGCCTAGCTTGTCGGCCCCGCAAGCGCTCCGTAATGTGCGGCGCAGTTTGGCACCGCAGTTCCAGTGAGCCCACAACAATGAGCGAAACGCCCACCCATAAACGCGTCCTGCTGAAAATCTCCGGCGAGGCCCTGATGGGCCAGCGGGATTTCGGCCTGGACAATGCAACCGTGCGCGCCATCGCCGAGGATGTGCGCGATGTGGTGGCGCTGGGCGTGGAAGTCTGCCTCGTCATCGGCGGCGGCAATATCTTTCGCGGCATCGCTGGCGCCGCCTCGGGCATGGACCGGGCGCAGGCCGATTACATGGGCATGCTGGCCACGGTGATGAACGCTCTGGGCGTGCAATCGGCGCTGGAGAAGCAAGGGGTGGCAACCCGGGTGCAATCGGCCATCTCGATGTCCTCGATCTGCGAGCCCTATATCCGCCGCCGCGCCATGCGGCATATGGAGAAGGGCCGGGTGGTGATCTTCGCCGCCGGCACCGGCAATCCATTCTTCACCACCGACACCGCCGCCGCGCTGCGCGCCGCCGAGATGGGCTGCGATGCGCTGCTCAAGGGCACCCAGGTGGATGGCATCTATTCCGCCGATCCGCGCAAGAACGCTGATGCCAAGCGCTACCAGGAACTGACCTATCTGGAAGTTCTGGCGCGTGACCTGCAGGTGATGGATGCCGCCGCCATTTCGGTGGCGCGCGAGAATAAGCTGCCCATCATCGTCTTCAGCATCCATGAACCCGGCGCCTTCAAAGAGGTCATGCTGGGCCATGGGCGTTTCACCACCGTCCGCGACGAATAGGAGCCCTCCCACATGGCCGCACCGGCAGACCCCAAGGCGCTGAAAGAGGACATGAAGCGCCGCATGGACAGCACCATGGAGACGCTGAAGAAGGAGTTCCAGGGCCTACGCACCGGCCGCGCGAGCCCCGCCCTCCTGGAGCCCATTCGGGTCGAAATCTATGGCGCCATCTCGCCACTCAACCAGGTGGCCAATATTTCGGTGGGTGGTCCTGGCATGCTCAATGTCCAGGTGTTTGACCGCAGCCAGGCCAAGGCGGTGGAAATCGCCATCCGCGACTCCGGCCTCGGCCTCAACCCCCAGGCCGAGGGGCAGACGATTCGCGTCCCCCTGCCGCCGCTCACCGCCGAGCGGCGCAATGACCTCTCCAAGCAGGCGGCGAAATATTCCGAAGGTGCCAAGGTCGCCCTGCGTGGCGTCCGCCGCGACGGGATGGAGCAGGTTGCCGCCTGGAAAAAGAAGAGCGTCATCTCCGAGGATGAGGCCAAGCGGGCCGAAAAGGAGATGCAGACCCTGACTGACGAATATGTGAAGAAGATCGATGTGGCCTTCGCCGAGAAGGACAAGGATATCCGTACCGTCTGAACGGCTCATCTCCCGCTCTCCAAGCCCGCAGGCTTGGCAAGCGGGACAGTACCGGAATTTCGCCGCATTCGTCGGCAAGCTTGCGTCACATGGGCGGGCTTTGGTTTAGCGGGGCAAGAGGGGTTGCTATGGCGTTTGGTCTTGCCCGGGTCGAGCCCGGAGCCTCTGCTGCAATCCCATCCGGCGATGGGCGGCGCTGATGCCTGACACCACCCATGCCCTCGGCGGGGTTACGAATATCGCCCCGCCGCCACCGGTGCATGTCGCCATCATCATGGATGGCAATCGTCGCTGGGCGCAGGCGCGCGGTCAGCCCGTGGCCTTTGGCCATAAGGCGGGGGCGGATGCCGCACGCCGCGCCATCGAGGCGGCCGGCCATGCCGGGGTGCGCTGGCTCACCCTCTTCGCCTTCTCTTCAGAGAATTGGCAGCGCCCCTCGGATGAGGTGCAGGAATTGACCACGCTGCTGCGCTTCTACCTCAACCACGAGGTCAAATCCCTCGCGCGTGA
This sequence comes from Rhodovarius crocodyli, assembly GCA_945901085.1. GTDB lineage: Bacteria > Pseudomonadota > Alphaproteobacteria > Acetobacterales > Acetobacteraceae > Rhodovarius > Rhodovarius crocodyli_A. Next base: position 72,041 of record CAMDJV010000014.1, read on the forward strand.
GGGGGTGCGGCTGCGGGTAATCGGCGACAGGATGCGCTTTGGCGAGGATATGCGCCGGCTGATCGACCGGGCCGAGGAGGCAACGGCGCATAACACCGCCCTCAACCTCAATGTGGCGCTGAGCTATGGCGCGCGGGCGGAAATCATGGCCGCGGCCCGCGCACTCGCCGCCTCCGTCGCCCGGGGCGAAATAGCCCCCGAAGCGATCGACGAAGCCGCCTTCACCCGCAACCTCACCACTGCGGGCATGCCCGACCCTGATCTGATCATCCGCACCTCGGGCGAGCAGCGCCTGTCCAATTTCCTGCTCTGGCAGGCCGCCTATGCCGAGTTCATTTTCCTCCCCGTGCTCTGGCCGGATTTTGATGCAGCGCAGTTCCAGGCCGCGCTGCACAGCTTCGCCAGCCGTGAACGTCGCTATGGGGCCCGTTTTCCTTGATGGCGACGGTGGCGCCTGCTGGTACCGGGCCATGGCGAGATTTGCGCACCAGGCTGCTCTCGGTGCTGGTGCTAGGGCCGGTGGTTCTGGCCTGCCTCTGGTGGGGCGGGGCGTGGTTTGTGGGGCTCATGGCGGTGACCTTGGCGGGGCTTGCCTGGGAATGGGTGCGCCTTTGCGGTGGCCCGGCCTTGGGGCCGGCGGGTCTGGGCTTGCCGGTGGTCATTCTGCTGGCGGGGGGGCTGGCTGGGCTGGGCCTGCCCTGGCTGGGGGCGGTGGTGCTGCTGCCGGGGGCTTTTCTGCTTTGGCGCCTCGCCGGGGGATTGCCTCGGGGATTTTTGGCGCTCGGCGTGGTCTATCTGGGGCTGTTCGGCGTGGCCTTCATCACGCTGCGGCAGGACCCTGAGGCGGGGCGGGCCAATGTGTTTTTCCTGATGCTGCTGGTCTGGGCCAGTGACAGCGCCGCCTATGTTGCCGGCCGCGCCCTGGGTGGGCCAAAGCTGTGGCCTGCCATCTCGCCCGGCAAGACTTGGTCGGGCGCGCTGGGCGGGCTTTTGGGCGCGATGGCGGTGGGGGCGGGGGCGGCGGTACTGGTAGCGCCGGTCGCCTCACCGCTCTGGGCGGCCCTGGTGGCGGGGGCGCTTGGGATGGTATCGCAAGCCGGTGATCTGCTGGAAAGCGGCATCAAGCGCCGATTCGGGGTGAAGGATTCCTCTCACCTCATTCCTGGCCATGGTGGCCTGCTGGATAGGCTGGATGGATTTTTGGCTGCCGCCCCCCTGGCGCTGGCTTTGGGCATGATCTTGGGTTCAGGAGCATATTTGTGGCGTTAGGCAGGCGAATCACGGTCCTCGGCGCCACTGGCAGCATTGGCCGCAGCACGGCTGCGCTGCTGGAGGCGGCCCCGGAGGGCAGTTTTGTGGTGGAGGCCCTGGTGGCCGGGCGGGATGCCACGGCCCTGGCCGCCCAGGCCCGCCTATTGGGCGCGAAGCTCGCCGTGGTGGCCGATGAGGCCGCACTTCCCGCCCTGCGCGAGGCGCTGGCCGGCTCAGGCATTGAGGCCGCGGGTGGCGAGGCGGCGGTGCTGGAAGCCGCCTCCCGCCCGGTGGACTGGACAATGGCGGCGATTGTGGGGGCGGCTGGACTGGCCTCCACCCTCGCCGCGCTGCGCCATGGCGGCACGCTCGCTCTGGCCAATAAGGAAAGCCTGGTCTGCGCCGGGCCTATTGTGCTGGAGGCGGCCGCCGCGGGGGGCGCCACCCTGCTGCCGGTCGATTCTGAGCACAATGCCATTTTCCAGGCGCTGGTGGGCGCCGCCCCGGAGAGCATCGAGAAGATCATTCTCACCGCCTCGGGTGGGCCCTTCCGCAATGCCTCCCTGGCCGAGATGCGCGCCGCCACGCCCGAGCAGGCGGTGAAGCACCCGGTTTGGTCCATGGGCGCGAAAATCTCGGTCGATAGCGCCTCGATGTTCAATAAGGGGCTGGAACTGATCGAGGCGGCGCGGCTTTTCCCCGTCCGCCCCGAGCAATTGGATGTGCTGGTGCATCCGCAATCGGCGGTGCATGGGCTGGTGCAGTATCGTGATGGTTCGCTGCTGGCCCAACTCGGCAGCCCGGATATGCGCACCCCCATCGCCCATGCCCTGGCCTGGCCGGAGCGCATGCATGTGGATGTGCCCAGGCTCGACCTCGCCGCGCTGGCAAAGTTGGAATTTGCAGCACCCGACCCGGTGCGATTCCCCGCCCTGCGGCTGTGCCGGGAGGCGCTGATGGCCGGCGGGGCCGCGCCTTGCGTGCTCAATGCCGCCAATGAGGTGGCGGTGGCGCTCTTTCTCGCCCGCAAGCTGGGTTTTCTCGACATCGCCGTGGTGGTGGAGGAAACCCTGGCGGCGCTGGGCCATGAGAGCTTGCCCGACCTCGCGGCGGTGCTGGCGATGGATGCACGGGCACGCGAATGCGCAACGCGCATTGCGGCGGGCCGGGTGGCGGCCTAGGTAAGCGCCATGTTGGATTTCATCCCGGATTTTCCCCGAACGATTCTTGCCTTCCTGGTGGTGTTGGGCGTGCTCGTGTTCATTCACGAACTCGGCCATTATCTGGCCGCACGCTGGCGTGGAGTGCATGTCGATGCCTTCGCCATCGGCTTTGGCCGGGCCATCACGAGTTGGACAGATAGGCGCGGCACCGAATGGCGCCTCGCCTGGATACCGCTGGGCGGCTACGTCAAGCTGCATGGTCAGGCGGATCTCGGCGAGTTGTCGGCCGAGGACAAGGCAAAGCTGCGCCCTGGCCAAACCTTTCACGACAAGCCGGTGCGCGACCGCGCCATTGTCGTCGTCGCCGGGCCGGTGGCCAATTTTCTCCTCGCCATCCTGCTCTTTGCCGGGCTCTTCGCTTTCCACGGCCAGCCGGTGGGCCAGACGGCCATTGGTGCCGTGGCGCCGGGTTCGGCGGCCGAGCGCGCCGGGCTGTTGGCGGGCGATGAGATTATCAGCCTCGATGGCAACCGCGTGACCCGCTTTGACCAGCTGCAGCGCTACATCCAACCGCGCGCCGGCCAGGAGGTGGCGGTGGCCTTGACCCGTGAGGGCCGTGAGATGGTGCTGCGCGCCACCCCCGGCATTCGTCCGGGCAGTGAGGCAGCACCTTTGGGCGTGCTGGGCGTGCAGGGCAGTGCCGTGCGCTTCGAGCCGATGGACCCGCTCAGCGCCTTGGCTGCCGGCGCCGCCCAGACCCTTGATGTCAGCAGCCAGACCATGGTGGGCATCTGGGAGATGCTCACCGGCCAGCGCAGCGCGCGGGATCTGGGCGGGCCGATCAAGATCGCCGAGGTGAGCGGCGAGGCGGCCTCGCTGGGCATCGTGCCCCTGGTCAATCTGATGGCCTTGCTATCGGTCTCGCTGGGGCTTTTGAACCTCTTTCCGGTGCCATTGCTCGATGGCGGGCATTTGCTGTTCTACGCCATCGAAGCGATCCGCGGCCGCCCGCTGCCAGCGCGGGCGCAGGAATATGGCTTCCGGGCCGGCTTTGCCCTGCTCATCGGCCTGTTTGTCTTTGCCACCTGGAATGATATTGCCCATGGCGCGATTGGTCGCTGGGTTGCGGGACTGGTGAGCTGAAGATGCAGCCTCTATGGTCCGCCACGGCCGGGGCCTCTGCCGCGCCGATTGATCTGCACACAGCCTTGCCTCATCGCGATGGAACTGCCCCAAGTCGGGACAAGCGGAATTTGAACATGACACTTCGCACCCTCCTGCTGGCCTCCGCCTGCCTCATCCCGCTTTTGCCGGTGGCCGCACAGGCGCAGCAGCGCCGGCCCCAGCCGAACCCCACCGCGCGTGAGGTTGCCGGCGTGGTCTCGGCCGTGGAAGTCCGCGGCAATCAGCGCATCGATGCCGATACGGTGCGCAGCTACATGCTGCTGCAGCCCGGCGATGCCTATGATAGCGACCGCTCGGACCGCAGCCTACGCAGCCTCTTCGCCACCGGCCTCTTCGGCGATGTCGCCATCGCCCGTGATGGCTCCCGCCTGGTGGTCAGCGTGGTTGAGAACCCCCTGGTCAACCGCGTGGCCTATGAAGGCAATCGCCGGCTGACCGACGACACCATCCGCCCCCAGGTGCAAATGCGCGCCCGCGGCGTCTTCACCAGCCAGCTCGCCCAGGCCGACCGGCAGCGCATTCTTGACCTTTACGCCCGCCGCGGCCGCTTCGCCGCCCGCGTGGAGCCCAAGATCATCCAACTCGATCAGAACCGGGTGGATGTGATCTATGAGATCACCGAGGGCGATGCCGCCCTGGTCAGCCGGATCAATTTCGTCGGCAATGCCAGCTATTCCGACGGCAAGCTGCGTGACGTGGTGGCAACCCGCGAGCAGGCATTTTATCGCCCCTTCTCGAGTGCCGACACCTTCGACCCTGACCGCCTCAGCTTCGACCGTGAGTTGCTGCGCCGCTACTACCTGCGCAATGGCTTTGCCGATGTGGAGCCCGGTGCGGCCAGCGCCGAATTGGCGCCCGACCGTTCGAGCTTCTTCATCACCTACAATATCAATGAGGGCCCGCGTTACCGCTTCGGCGAGATCAGCGTCACCTCAGCCTTCCCCACCCTCGACATCGCAGCACTGCGCAGCCGCCTCGAGATTCGCACCGGTGACTGGTATGATGGCGATGCAGTCGAGCGCATGGCACAAAGCCTGGCCGATGCCGCCAATCTGCGCGGCTTTCCCTTCGTCGATGTGCAGCCGCAGGTCGAGCGCAACCGCGAGAACAACACCATCGCCATCACCTTCCAGGTGGCCGAGGCACCGCGGGTCTATGTTGAGCGCATCGATATCAATGGCAATGTCCGCACCCAGGATAGGGTGATCCGGCGCGAATTCCGCCTCGCCGAGGGCGATGCCTTCAACGCAGCGCAGTTGCGCCGCTCGCGCGACCGCATCCGCAATCTGGGCTATTTCAGCGATGTGCAGCTCACCTCCCAGCCGGGCTCGGCGCCTGACCGGGCGGTGGTCAACACCAATATCCAGGAGCGCGCCACCGGCGAGGTGAGCGTGGGTGGCGGTTATTCCACCGATGCCGGCTTCCTGGCCGATTTCGGCCTGCGGGAGCGCAACCTGTTGGGCACGGGCGTGGATGCGAGGCTGAACGGCACCGCGGCCCAGCGCCGCAGCCAGGTGGATTTTTCGGTCACCGACCCATCCTTCATGGACCGTAACCTCGCCGTCGGCGCCGATCTCTTCCTGGTGCAGCGCAACCTCACCAATATCGCCAGTTACCAGGAGCGGCGCTATGGCTTCGCCCTGCGCGCCGGCTATGAGTATAATGAGCGGCTGCGCCAAAGCGTCTCCTATACCCTGGTCAATCGTAACGTCTTCGATGTGCAGGCGGGGGCATCGCCCTATATCTTGGAGCAGGCCGGGGAGACGCTGCTCAGCCAGGTGTCGCAAACCCTGACCTATGACGCGCGCGACACAATCATTCAGCCCTCGCGCGGCTATTTCCTGCGCTGGGGCGCGGATCTCGCGGGTCTAGGCGGTGATGTCGCCTATTTGCGCAATCGCTTCGACGGCGCACTGTACCTGCCGCTTGAACGGCTGTTGGGCGACCCGGATTACGTGCTGACGTTGAGCAGCGGCTTTGGCCACCTCGCCCCCTTCAATAGCCGCTCGCCCTATAACACCAGCACCGGCGCGGGCGGCGAGCGTGATCGCATTGTTGACCGCTTCTTCCTGGGCGGTGAAAACCTGCGCGGCTTCGCCATCGCCGGCGTCGGCCCGCGTGACACCAGCACGAGCGACAGCTTGGGCGGCAGGATGCTCTGGACCGCTGGCGCCGAGATGCGCTACCCGCTGCCGGTGCCAAGCGAACTCGGCCTGCTCGGCCGCGCCTTTGTCGATGCAGGCGCGCTGACCCAGGGCCCGTCGGGGCCCAATATCAGCAATAGCGGCGCCGCGCGCGTGGGCGTGGGTGTGGGCATTTCCTGGCGCAGCCCCTTTGGCCTGATCAATATCGATCTCGCCAAGGCCGTGGCCAAGCAATCCTATGACGTCACACAGATTTTTCGCTTTGGCTTTGGTACGCGGTTCTGAATTCGGGATATGAAGACAATGACCAAGACGCATTTTCTCGGCCGCGTGAGCCTCGCTTTGGCCGTGGCCGCACCGATTTTGGCCGCGCCCATGGCTATGGCGCAGCAGGATCCAGGGTTTTTCGTCCCCGGTGGCCAGCGCCCCCAGGGACAGCAGACGCAGGGCCAGCAGCAGCAGCAGCGCCCGCCGCAGGGCCAGCCTTCAACGCAGCGCCCGCCCCAGGGCCAGCCGCAGCCGGGCCAACGCCCCGCCGGCCGCACGGAGGCACCAACACCGCTGCCCCCCGGCCAGCCGCCGCCGGCCGCGGTGATCGGCATCGTCGATATTCCCGAGGTGCAGCGCGTCTCCGCCGCCTTCAATCAGGTGCGCGAGGAAATCGAGCGCCGCCGCACCCGCCTGAATGACGAATTGCAGCGCGAGCAGAATGGCTGGCGCGATGCCCAGCAATCCCTGGCCGGCGAGCGCGCCGGGCTGCAGGCCGAGGTGCTGCGCCTGCGCGAGCGTGAATTGCAGGACCGCATCACCGATAGCCAGCGGATCTTCCGCAACCGCAGCCAGGCCATCGAACAGGCAGCCCAGGCCGCGCTGGTCGAGATCGAGCAGGCGCTGGGCAATGTCATCCGCCAGGTGGCCCAGTCGCGCAGCGTGAATATCATGCTCCCCCGCCCGCTGGTGATCATGAATGAGCCGGCCTTCGACCTGACGGAGGAGATCGCCCAGCAGTTCAACCGCTCCCTGCCGCGGGTGGCCATCCAGGCCGAGAGCGATGGGCGCAACCCGCCAGCGCCCGCTGCCGCCGCTGGGGGCCGCCCTGCTGGTGCCCCCGCTGGCGCCCCCGCTGGCGCGCCCGCTGGCGCACCCCCCGCCGTCACCCCCCGCACCCCCGCGCGCTGAGGCCAAATGGCGGCCCATCCGCGCTTCTTTCCCGGCCAGGGGCCGCAGCCTCTTGCGGCGCTTCTGGCGGCGGCCGAGGCCCAGGCCGAGGGCGATGCTGAGCGCCGCTTCAGCGGCGTCGCCGCCCTGGCGGAGGCTGGGCCGGATGAGATCGCCTATCTGGAGACCGCCAAGCACCGCGAAGCGCTCAGCGCCACCCGCGCAGGCGCTGTGGTGCTGCGTGAGGGCGAGGCGGCGCTGCTGCCGCCAGGCTGCCTTGGCATTATCAGCGCCATGCCGGCCCTGGCCTTTGCCCGGATCGCGGCGGTGTTTCACCCCAGCCCGCGCGGGATGGGCCAGCGCCATGCCGCCGCCGCCATCGACCCCTCGGCCCAGATCGACCCCAGCGCCGATATAGGCCCCTTCGCGGTGATCGGTGCCGCCGCCGAGATCGGGGCGGGCTGCATCATCCATGCTCATGCCGTGGTGGGCCCGGGCGTGGTGCTGGGCGAAAATTGCACGATCCATCCCCATGCCAGCATCTCCAATGCCATATGTGGCCGTGGCGTGGTGCTGCATGCCGGTGCCAGGGTGGGCAATGAGGGTTTCGGTTTTACCCCCACGCCCCAGGGCCGCTTCGTCACCATGCCGCAACTCGGCGCGGTGCTGCTGGGTGATGAGGTCGAGGTCGGCGCCAATGCCTGCATCGATCGCGGTGCGCTGGAAGATACCGTGGTGGGCCGGGCCACGCGCATCGATAATCTGGCCCAGCTGGGCCATAATGTGCGGCTGGGGCAGGGCTGTGTGGTGGTCGCCCAGGTCGGAATATCGGGCTCGGCCGTGCTGGGCGATTGGGTCCAGGTTGCGGGCCAGGTCGGCATTGCGGGGCATCTGCATATCGGCGACCGGGCACGCATCGGCGCACAATCGGGCGTGATTCGTGATGTCGAGCCGGGGGCTGATATGCTGGGTTCGCCGGCGCTCCCCGTGCGGGTCAAAATGCGTGAGATCGCCACCGTCCAACGCCTCGCCGCCGCCGGGCTCAAGACCATGTCAAAGAAGGATAATTGAGGGTCGCTTGATGACTGAAACCACCTTGGACATCGCCGCCATCATGCGGGCCATCCCGCATCGTTATCCCTTCCTGCTGGTCGACCGCGTGGTGGAGATGAACCACGATAATTATTGCGTCGGCATTAAAAATGTCACCATTAATGACCAGTTCTTCCAGGGCCATTTCCCGGCCGAGCCGGTGATGCCCGGCGTGCTGATCGTCGAGGCCATGGCCCAGACCTCGGCGGTGCTGGTGGTGGAGACGCTGGGGCCTGAGAGCCAGGGCAAGCTGGTTTACTTCATGTCTATCGACAGCGCGAAATTCCGCCGGCCGGTGGTGCCGGGGGACCAGCTGCGCATCAAGGTCACAAAGGTGCAGCGGCGCATGAGCGTATGGAAATTCAGTGGTGAGGCGACCGTCGATGGCCGGGTCGTGGCAGAGGCGACCTTCGCCGCCATGATCCGCGACCGATGAACCAGATCCACCCCTCGGCCATCATAGCCCCCGGCGCGCGCATCGCAGCCGGCGTGACGATCGGGCCCTTCTGCACCGTGGGTGCCGATGTCGAACTGCGCGAGGGGGTCACCCTCATCAGCCATGTCGCCATTGAGGGCCACACCATCCTCCATGAGGGCGTGCAGGTCTCGCCCTATGCCTCGGTGGGCCTGCCGCCGCAGGACCTCAAATACAAGGGCGAACCCACACGATGCGAGATCGGCCCACGCAGCCTGCTGCGTGAGCATGTCACCGTCCATCGCGGCAGCCTCGGGCGCGGCCACACCATGGTCGGCGCCGATTGCATGCTCATGGCCTGCTCCCATGTCGGCCATGATTGCCAGGTGGGCGATCGGGTCATCATGGCCAATAACGTCATGCTCGGCGGCCATGTTCAGGTGGGTGATCAGGTCTTCATCGGCGGTGGTGCGGCCATCCATCAGATGGTGCGCATCGGCCGCCACGCGATGGTGGGCGGCATGTCGGGCGTGACCAATGACATCCCCCCCTTCGGCAATGTCTTCGGGCTGCCGGCGCGGCTGGTGGGCCTCAATGTCATCGGCCTACGCCGGCGCGGCTTCTCCAAGGAAAATCTGGCGGCGCTGCGCCTGGCCTTTCGGCTGCTGTTCCGCGATTCCGGCATCTTTGCCGAGAAGCTGGAATTGGCCCGCCAACGCTATGTCGATGATGTGCTGGTCCAGGAGGTGCTGGCCTTCATCGCCTCGCCCGAGCGCCGCCGCGAAATGTGCCGCCCGGGCCGCATGACGGCCGATGACGACGACGACGCCTGAGGCCACACCGCTCGGCATCATCGCCGCTGGCGGGGTAATGCCGCGCCGGCTGGCCGATGATGTGCTGGCCAGCGGCCGGCCGGTCTATGTGGTGGCAATCCGAGAATTCGCCGAAAGCCAGCTTTATGCCGGCTTACCGCATCGGGTGGTGCGCCTGGGGGCGGCGGGCCAGGTGATCGCGGCTTTTCGGGCCGCTGGTGTGCGCGATCTGGTGATGCTCGGCCATGCGAGGCGCCCCTCATTGCTCTCACTCTTTCCCGATGCCTGGACGGCTTCGGCCATTGCCCGGGTGGGCCGTGGCTATTTCGCCGGCGGCGATGACACGCTGCTGCGCGGCGTCACCCGCGTCCTTGAGGATGAGGGGTTTGTCGTGCGCGGCGTGCATGAGCTGCGCGCGGGGCTCACCCAGGCGCCGGGGCTGCTGGCCGGCCCCGCCCCGGATGCCGCCCAGGCCGCCGATATCCGCCGTGGCATTGCCGTGCTGCGCGCCATGGGGCCGGTGGATGTCGGCCAGGCCGTGGTGGTGCAGCAGGGGCTCGTCCTCGCCGTAGAGGCCATTGAGGGCACCGATGCGATGCTGGCCCGCGCCGGCAGCCTGCGGCGCGAGGGGCCGGGCGGTGTTCTGGTCAAGCTGGCCAAGCCGGGGCAGGATTTGCGCCTGGACATGCCCACCATCGGCCCCGTCACCGTTGAGAATGCCAAGGCTGCGGGACTGTGCGGCATTGCCATTGATGCCGGCCGCAGCCTGGTGACCGAAAGCGAGGCCACCATCGCCCTCGCCGCCCGATACGGGCTATTCATCCTCAGCCTCGACCCTGAAGCCTTCAACAAGGACATTCCATCATGACCGCACCCGCCTTTCGCCTGCTGCACACCATGCTCCGCGTCACCGATCTGGAGCGCAGCGTGGATTTCTACACCCGCCTGCTGGGCATGAAGGAAACCCGCCGGCGCGATGTACCCGAGGGCAAATACACCATCGTCTTCGTGGGCTATGGCGATGAGGCGCAGGATTGCATGCTCGAACTCACCTATAATTACGGCGTGGACAGCTATGAAATCGGCACCGCCTTTGGCCATCTCGCCATTGGCGTGCCCGATCTCTACGGCACCTGCGATGCGCTGCGCGCGGCGGGGGCGAAGATCACCCGCGAGCCGGGGCCGTTGAAATTCGGCACCACGCTGATCGCCTTCGTGGAAGACCCCGATGGCTACAAGATCGAGTTGATCGAGAAGAAGTGATCAACCCTCGAGCCTGACCCCCGCCAGCCGCGCCACCTCACCCCATTTGGTGATTTCGGACTGGATGAAGGCTGCGAATTCTTCCGGCGTGGTGGGGTCCGGGATCGAGGCGAGGGCGGTGATGCGTTGCACCACCGCCGGCTCGCGCAGGATGGCCACAACATCGCGGTTAATCCGGGCGATGATGGCCGCGGGCGTGCCGCTGGGTGCGACGATACCGCTCCACCCCGCGGCGGCGAAGCCTGGCAGTACAGTCTCGGCCAAAGTGGGAATATCGGGCAGGGCGGCCATGCGATAGGCGGTGGTGATGCCCAGCGCCCGCACCCGGCCCGACTGGATATGCGGCATGGCACTGGCCGTGCTGTCGAACATCAATTGGACATTCCCGGCGATGAGGTCGGCGATGGCCGGGCCCGAGCCGCGATAGGGTACATGGCTCATGGTCAGGCCCGCCTGATGGGCGAACATCTCGCCCGTCATATGCTGCGCCGTGGCCGGGCCGGCCGAGGCGAAGGGCTGGCCGGGATTGGCCCGGATATGGGCGACCAATTCCGCCATGCTGCGCGGCGCGAAGCTGGGATGGGTGATGACCACCAGCGGCACCAGGAAAATATTGGTGATCGCCATGAAATCCCGCGCCGCATCATAGGGCAGCCGGGCCATGACACCGGGATTGACCCCCAGCGTGCCCGAGGTGCCAATACCCAGCGTATAGCCATCGGGCGTGGCACGCGCGGCCGCCTCCATGCCGATGGAGCCTGCACCACCGGCGCGGTTCTCCACCACCACACGCTGCGGCCAGCGCTGCGACAATTGGTCCGCCACCAGCCGGGCGAAGACATCCGCCGCCTGGCCGGGCGGGAAGGGCACGATCATCCGCACCGGCCGTGACGGATAGCCAGAGCCCTCCGCGGCGAGGCCCAGGGTGCTCAGGGCAGGCATGGCCAGCAGGGCGCGACGGGTCGCTTGCATATAGGTTTCCTCCGAGGGGCATTCTGCCGGCAAATGGGCGGGATGGGAATGCTCGCCGAGGTAAATCGGCCGGGTGGAAAAAGCTGTGGTTTTTCAAAACCGCACTATTCGGACAAATTCGCTGTCAGGCCCGGCCTTGGCAGGTGAAGGTTAGCGCTGAGGGGCTATTGTGTCAAGGAATTATAGCCTAAACGCTCAGCCCTGCGCCATGGCCTGCCGCGCGAGACCCAGCACCGCATCCACCGTGGCGGCCCGCACCTCGGCCCTGTCGCCCGCAAAAACCCGTGCGAGATGGATGGTCTGGCCACCGCGCCGGGCGGCCGCCATATGCACGAGGCCCACGGGCTTGCCCGGCGTGGCGCCGCCCGGCCCGGCAATGCCGGTGCAGGAGAGGGCGATATCGGCGCCGCTGCGCGCCAGCGCGCCCTCGGCCATCAGCCGCGCCACAGCCTCGCTGACGGCGCCGACGGCGGCCAGCACGGCCTCGGGCACGCCCAATTGCGCCGTCTTCATCGCATTGGAATAGACCACAAAGCCACCCAGCACGGAGGAGGAACTGCCGGCAATGGCGGTCAGGGCTGCGGCGATCAGCCCGCCGGTGCAGCTCTCGGCGGTGGCGATGGTGAGGTTTTGCGCCCGCAGTGCTTCGAGCAGGGCGGCGCAATCATCTTGGGTATGGGGGTGCAGCATCGGGCGATCCTACAGCGAAACGCCCAGGGCTTGCAGCAGCAGAAGCACCATCCCGGCCATGGCGCCGGCCATGATGTCATCACCCATCACCCCGGCTGGGGTTTTCTGCCGATCCAGCATCCGCACCGGGCCGGGTTTCCAGATGTCGAAGAGGCGGAACAGGGCGAAGGCCAGCGCCACCCCCAGCCAACCAAAGCCGGGCAGGGCGGCCAGGGCCAGGGCCTGGCCGGCGCCCTCATCAATCACCACCCAGCCCGGGTCCTGATCCGCTTCGGCCAGGCGCTTCAACGCCCATAGCCCCAGCATCAGCAGCAAAAGCGCCAGCAATGCCGCCGCCGCCGGCCCCAGCAAAATCACCGGCAGCACCACAAGGCTGCCCCATGTGCCGGGGGCGGGGCGGAGAAACCCCACCCCGCCGAGCGAGACCACCCATTTCATCGCAGCCATGCCGCCATGGGGTGCGGCGTGTTCACACCGGCCAGGGCGCGATAGACCGCGACATTCTCCATCACCCGCTGGACGTAGTTGCGGGTCTCGCCAAATGGGATTTGTTCCATCCAATCCAGCATGGCGGGGCGGCCCTGGCGCGGGTCGCCATAGGTTTGCAGCCATTCATCCACCCGGCCCGGCCCGGCATTATAGGCGGCGATGGCAAAGGGCCAGGTGCCGCCAAAGCGGCCAATCATCTGGTCGAGATAGGCCGAGCCGAGGCGCATATTATGCGCCGGATTGGCCTGCAGCCAGGGCAATTGATGCGGGATGTTCAGCCGCCGGGCAACCTGCTGGGCGGTGGCGGGCAGCAATTGCATCAGGCCACGGGCATTGGCCGAGGAAATGGCCTCGGTATCAAAATTGCTCTCCTGCCGGGTGATCGCCTTGGTGAGCGCCGGCTCAATCGCCAGCCCCTCGCTGGGGTAGGGGCTGGGCCAGCCATCGGGCACCAGCATGGCCCCCGAGGCGCCGGCCCGGCGCGCCACCCAGACCGGGTTTTCCGGCCGGCCGCTGCGGTTGGCGAGTTGGATGAGAAGGGTGCGTTCCCAGGGCTGGGTGGAGAGATCCTCGATGCGCAGCAGGAAGACGCGGGCACGCCGGCCTTCGCCCATTTCGGCCAGCAGGGGAATGATGCGCGTCACCTCGCGGTTCATGAAGCCGGCAGTTTGCGCCGGGGTGGCGGCGGGCTGAGAGATGGCGCGAATGCGCTGGGCCAGCCGCTCCGGCCCCTCACCCAGCGCCAGCCCGCCGAGTTGGCCGTAAAACGCCACGGGATAGCCTGCGGCGATGCCCCAGGCTTCCCGGGCGGCTGGGGCCTGGCCGGCGGCGGCGAGCGCCATGCCACGCCAGTAATGGCTGCGGGCGAGGGTGATGGCGCTGCGGCTGCCCTCGGCCACGGCGGCAAAATGCCGCGCCGCGCCACTGGGGTTGTTGAGAAAACGCAGGGCGATGAAGCCGGCAAGGAATTCGCCCTCCTGCCGGGGCTCGCCGGGGCCGGGCTGGCCGTGCTGGGCGGCGAGTTGATAGGCGCCGGCCGCATCCCCCAGGCGCAGCGAGCGGCGCGATTGCAATTGCCGCTCGGTCCAGATCGCCCTTCCCGCCTCGGCGGTGAGGTTGGTTTGCGCGGCGGCACCGGCGGCGAAGGCGGCAGCCGCCTCGCTGTCGCGCCCGGCCACGCGCAGCGCGCGGGCGCGCTCCAGCGTGGCACCGGCATCGCGCGCGGCCAGGGAGGCCCCGGCATTGGCATCGCCGCCGCTGGCATAGCTCAGGCGCAGTTGGGCGATCTGGGCGCGGGGGGCATCAAGATAGGGCAGGAGGCGGCCGGCGGCGGCAAAATCCCGGGCGAAGCTCAGGCGATTGAAGCGGGCCCAATGCTGGTCGGTGGTCAGCCGCGCGGCGTGGCGTTGCAGGAAGAGGCCTTCATCGGTGGCATCGGCGGGGGTTTCAGCCCAGCCACGGCGGGCGGCCTCGGTGGCCTCGCGGTCGCGCCCGGCGCGGGCCAGGGCATCGGCATGGCGCATGGCGCCGCCCACCGTGCGGGCCGGGCGGGTGGTGAACCAGCGCAGCGCCAGCCCATCATCGGGGTTATTCTCCAGCACCGCCTCGGCATTGCGGGCGATGACGTCCATGGCAGGCCAATCGCCGCTGGTTTCGGCGAAGGCGAGGAATTCCTGCGCTGTGGAACTCGCCTGGCGCGATTGCAGGCGCAGCCACAGCACCATCTTGCGCAAGAGCGGATCGGCGCGCTCGGCGGCGACATCCGCCTCGGCCCAGCGATTCTGCGAGGCGGCGACAAGGGCGAGCCGGCCGGCCTCACGCGGGGCCTGGGCGGCGGCGAGGTGGGGAAGGAGCAGGAGGAGGCAAAGCAGGCTTCGGCGCATGGTTCAGGGTGTAGCGCGCGCCGCCGCCTTGTTGCAGGGGGGCGCGCGCGTTACTTATGCTCGCTCGAAAGGGAGTTAAACGCGATGTTCCAGGGTTCAATGGTGGCGTTGATCACGCCGATGCAGGCCAATGGGACGCTCGATGAGAAAGCGTTTTGCGAGTTGGTGGAATGGCAGATCGCCGAGGGCACCGAGGGTTTGGTCCCGGTGGGCACCACGGGCGAATCGCCCACACTGAGCCATGACGAGCATCGCCGGGTGGTGGAGCTTTGCGTGCAGGTGGCGCGCGGCCGGGTGCCGGTGATGGCCGGGGCCGGCAGCAATAGCACCGCCGAAGCCATTGGCTTTGCCGAACACGCCCTGAGCGTGGGCGCCGATGGGCTGCTGGTGGTGACGCCCTATTACAACAAGCCGACGCAGGAGGGGATGTTCCTGCATTTCTCCGCCATTGCCGATGCGGTGGCGCTGCCGCTTTTCATTTACAATATCCCCCCGCGCAGCGTGGTGGATATGACGCCGGAGACCATGGGGCGGCTGGCGAAGCACCCCAATATCAAGGGTGTGAAGGATGCGACGGCGAATTTGACCCGGCCCTTGCACCAGCGGCGCGAATGCGGGGCGGATTTCATCCAGCTTTCGGGTGAGGATCATACGGCGCTGGCCTTCATGGCGGCTGGCGGGCATGGCTGCATTTCGGTCACCGCCAATATCGCCCCGCGCGCCTGCGCCGAGATGCATCGGGCCTGGCGCGAGGGCCGTCTGGCCGATGCCATGGCGATTCAGGAGCGGCTGACCCCGGTGCATGATGCTATGTTCTGCGAGACCTCGCCCGCGCCGGTGAAATACGCTGCCTCGCTGCTTGGCAAGTCCAATGCCCTGTGCCGCCTGCCCATGGCGCCTTGCAGCGACAGCGCGCAGGCGCGGGTGCGGGCGGCGATGTCGGCGGCGGGGCTGTTGAATTGAGCCGCGACAAAAAGAAAAAATCGAGCCTGATCAGCCACGGCATTGCGGCGCAGAACCGCAAGGCGCGTTTCGACTATAAGGTGATGGAGGAGATCGAGGCCGGGATTCAATTGATCGGCCCCGAGGTGAAGTCGTTGCGCTCGGGCCGTGCGGCGCTGGCCGAGGCCTGGGCGGGTGAGCGCGATGGCGAGATGTGGCTGTTCAACTGCTATATTCCGGAATGGCAGGCCGGCAGCTTCATGGCCAAGTTCGAGCCCAGGCGGCCGCGCAAATTGTTGTTGCATAAGAAGCAGGTGAGCACGCTGGCGGGCTCTATCGCGCGCGAGGGCATCACGCTGGTGCCACTCGATATTCATTTCAATGATCGCGGGATGGCCAAGGTCACGCTGGGCCTGGCCGAGGGCAAGCAGGCGCATGATAAGCGCGCCTCCATTGCCGCGCGGGACTGGCAGCGGGATAAGGCGCGGATCATGCGCAACAAGGGCGGCGAATGAGGGCGCTGCTGGCC
>CAMDJV010000015.1 GCA_945901085.1 Rhodovarius crocodyli
GCGAGTTCCGCCGCAGAGAAGCCGAGCGCCGCCAGGTTGATCTCCGGCACGGCCTGAACCGCGGCCAGCGCATCCCGCAGCAGTGCCTGGTCCCAGGTGGCGTTCTCGGCGATGCGGTTGTCGGCGAGGCGCAGCGCCTCTTTCTGCGCAGCAGACAGGTGCCGCAGAATAATCACCGGCACCTTCGCCATTCCGAGCGCGGATGCCGCCTCGAGCCGGCCGTGACCGGCGATCAGCACGCCGGCCTCATCCACCAGCAGTGGGTTGGTGAAGCCGAAGGCCAGCATGCTGGCCTTGATCTGCTCCAACTGCTCGGGGCTGTGCACGCGGGCGTTGCCGGCATGAGGGCGCAGCTCCGCCACTGGGCGCAGAAGGATCTTCGCCGCCATCCAGGGGAGCGTCATGGTGCCATCCAGTTTGCAGCAGGGGGAAGGGAAGCGGCCCAGTGTCAGTTTGGAGCTATGGCTCTGAAGCCACGGTCAAAGGTCGCAAACCGCAACCCATATTTTTGGCCTGGCGCTAGCGATGTGGCGCGCTCCTGCCCCCCGCATACAATATCGCCAGGAAGGACCCTGGATAAGTACTTAGTCTCTACTTCGGATGGTCAGCGTCCCGTCTTGGGGGCACTGGCCGCAGCCGCATCTTCAGCGACTATCGAGATACTATCTAATCCAGATTCTGCTGGGGAGTGCGAAGATGTAGCGCCACTCAAAATTTCCACATATTCTCTCCACACGCGGTAGCGAACATCGAGGGTGAATTAAACGGATGAGCCTTCCCGCGAGTGGATCCGTCCTCGGTGTCGACGTCGGCTACTCTCCGAAGAGGAAGTCGAGCGCCGTATGCCGGTTGTCCTGGCAAGATGGCTCTCTTGCATGGTCCATCTCTCGTTTCCGGCACATCGAGCCGGAATGGCGCGAAGCACTTGCCGCCTCTGTCGCGGACAGGCGAATTTTGTGCGCGGCGTTCGATGGTCCACTGCGCTGCGGCTTTGATGAGATCGGTCGCTATCGCCGAGCTGAGCAGATGCTGACGCGCGAGCTCGGTCGGAAGATTGGGAAGCCAGGCCAATCAAGCACCCCTGTTGGACGCCGGCTGAACGGGGCGGCGAACCTCTATGCACGCTCTATCGCTGGTCGAGCGGAAATCGCGCCGGCTCGGCACGAGCACGCCAGCGACAACGCTTCGATCGCAGAGGCGTTCCCGAGCACGTTCCTCGGTGTGATGCTGCCGTGGCCCACTGGCGTTGCGGTGACGCGCGGCACCCGTTCGGACATTTTCTTTCAAAGACATGCCGAGACGGGCGGCTTGCAGGCACTGATAGATTTCTTTCTACCAGGCTGCCGCACCATGACGGCCTGGGACACGGTCACGAACCATGATGACCGCGCCGCCCTGGTGTGCGCACTCACAGCCTTATGCGTCGCAGCAGGCGATTACGTCGCTGTCGGCGATCAAGACGGATGGATCGTGTTGCCCCCGCGGCAGTTCATCCAGGCTTGGGCCTGGAATGACCTGGTTGAGAACGCGGCTGGTGGCGCCTGCCTCGCAACGGTATCGCCCTGCCAAGCTCAGGCCGCGCGTCGCGTCAGCCCGTAGTGCATGGCGAGAACGCCGAGTGCGGAGACCAGCACGCCCTGGCCCTGAGCGTGGCCGATAGGACGGCCACACCAGCCCGAGCGGCGCGCCCATTCGGTGATGGAGTTCTCCATGCCCACGACATGCCACACGCAGGCTCCAGCGGGGCTGCCAGGGCCTCCCAGAGCGTCGATGGCGGTAGCCACTCGCTCACGTGCCCGGAACTGCTGCTCGGTTGTCGTATCGCCACTGTGGCCGCCAGGGATGCGTAGCAGCGGCATGGCGCGCAGCGTGTCCAGGGCGGCGAAGCGGAACTGCCGGCGGAACATCTCGCCGGCCTCCCGCATCTCGGGCGTGATGGTGCCATTGCCCAGCATCACGCCCAGGGTGTCCATGGCGTAGCGGTGCTGCACCGGCGTACCCGTCTCGGGATCCGCGGATCGGACAGCCTCGCCGAAGCTGCCATGCTGGAGCCGCCATGTGGACGGGCCCATTGCTTCCTTCTGCTTCGAGGTCTTGGTCTTTCGCTTAGCGGCCATGGTTCTTCTCCTGCTGCCGTGGGCCCCAGCGGCGCACGGCTTCGTTCTGGATTGCCTGGCGCAGCCAGGGATCGGTGATGTCCTCGAGGTGCAGCGAGACGACGCCCTGCTGCTGCCAGACGCGACGGCGCAGCATTTCCATCTCGGGCGTGGTGGTCGCGCTGCGGGTGCCCCGGTCGAGGCAGGAGCGCGGTAAGCTGGGAGAGCCAGGGATCACCATCTACACAAACCCCCAGGCAGCAACACAACACCCCTCTAACTCACTGATATATATATTATTGTTATATATGTTATTATGTTGAGACCCCTCCCTCTCTGATCCTATGCGCATGGCATGGGGGGTCTCCCCTTCGTGCCCGCGCACGAAAGAACAAAATACACAAAGACCCATTTTCAATAGCTTATCTGGGGAGGTCCGAGTTCCGTTACTCATCGCCTGCGCCCTCGTCGACTGGCATCTCGTCGGGTGCTTGCACCAGGGAGTAGCGGGGGCCGGAGGGTCGACCGAGGCCGGCTGCGGGCGGCAGAGTTTCAATGACCACGCCGTGGGTCACCAGCGCGTTGATCACGTCCCTGAACTCACGCTCGGCGAGCTTCAGCCCCTTGTGGAACATATCGCGCCGGCTGCATGGGCCGTGCTTACCGATGATGTTGATGGCCTTGTTCAGCCGCTTCTCGAACTCGCTATCCGCCAGGAAGCGTCCTGCATCCCGCAGCAGCGCCCGAGTGCAGTGCTCCGCCAGCGCCCAGCCCCAGGCAATCTCTACCTCAGTAATTGCGGGATGTGCCGGGCCGCGGCTGATAGCGCAGATCAGTGCCAGCTTGGTGGCGTTCTCGGCGAGGCGATTGACGATGGCGGCCTGCGGCGTGCCGGCGACGCGCTTAGCCCAGCTGTCTTCCTCGGCCAGCTTTTGCTCATGCAGCGCCTCTGCTGCGCCCGTCATAGGCACGGTGAAGGGCATCGGCTCCTCGGCGGCTGTCATGGGCACCACATGCACGTCGGGCAGGTTACCCGGTGGCAGCGGGTCACCTTGACCGCGGGTGATCGCCTTCAGCGCTTCCAGCAATGGCGCTGGTGGATTGATGATGCCGGCAGCGCGATTGCGATCAGGCCGGTCGGTGTCGGTGACGAAGACCAGGAAGCGCGCAAGCGAGCCATCCATCATTGCGCCACCTTCCAGCGCCTTCCAGAAGGTTGAGGGGGTGGTGGTGCCGTAGAAGCAAACACAGGGCTGGTGGATATCGACCCGCGGGGCGTCCTTCTTGTTGGCGTATTCAGTGCCGCGATGGACGCCCTTGGCCCGGCTGTAGAGCTTCATGAGCTCGGACCAGATCTCCGCTTTGTGCGTCGGGGCTTTGCTCCCCGCGACGGAGTTGAGGAACAGGCCGAATTCGTCGATCTGGAAGAGGCGTACGGGGTGCTGCTCAAGGGCGGACACCATCCCCCGCCCGGACGCTAGGTTCTCGCCGCCGAGATAGCGGTCAAGCTTTGCCAGGTCGAAGCAGCGCCGAATTACCTCCGGCGCATGATCCTTGCCGCCGCCGCTCTCAGCCACGGCGGCGATGTAGATGTTGGTCCGCAGATCGGTGCGGGTGCGGTACTGGCGCCCGGCGAGCGCACCGACGGCGCATATGGCAGCGCCGAGGGCGAGGAAGGGCTGTGGCCGCAGCGCGGAGCGAACGCATTCCTCGACCAGCATCTGCAACACGCCACCGGGCTGCAGAATCGCGGCCGGCACGGGGAGCGGAGCCGCCTGCTGCTTGGCGTGGCTGGCGTTGAGCTTTGCCAGGAATGCAGCCGCAGGATGGATATCCTCCGCTGGAGAGTGCGGCGTGGAAGCTGTCCTGGCCAGCATCGCAGCTGCGGGATGCGGCTGTGCGGCGCGCTCCGCGGCGGCAGCGTTCAGCGTGACCTCGGGGGGCGGCACCCAGCCGCGGTCGATGGCCCAGCCATAGATGCTGCCGGCCCCGATGCTGTGCGGCCGGAGCTTGGCCCAGCGGCGCTCTGCGGTATCCGATTTGCCTGATGTGCCGGATTTGCCGCTCGACTTCGACCAATCGAGCCAGAGGTCGAGCCCTTCCTCACCCAGCGCCGCCTTGATGGCGTTGCCCATAGTGATCCACGAGGCGCCGTCCAGATCCTCGTTCGGGAGATAGACAAGCGCTGCCTTCACCGCGTCGAGGGTGCCGCGCGGATCGGACGGGCCGCGCCAGGCGCTGTCGCTGGACGGCAGATGCAGGGACCGCGGCCGCAGATCGGGCGGAATGAGTGCGTGTGCGCGATCGAGCCAGGCCATGGCTGCTGTCTCATCAATCACCGGCAGCTGTGCCAGCGGAACGTCCAGCAAGCTGTCCTCCGGCCATGCGTAAGGCTGGCCAGTGCCGGGGTGGATCGCATGGGCGACGAATTGCTGCCCGCGTGCCAGTACCTCCAATGGGAGCCGTTTCCGGCCGGCGAAGGGCGTGGCGGCGCGATAGACAAGAAGGCGTTTCGGTTGCTGGCCAATCCGCAGGCAGGGGGTATCGCCCAGCATCGCTGTCGCCAAGTTGGCGAGTTCGATGGCGAGCGCAGCGTCCATGATGTCGATATCGATGCCGACCACGCTGCCGGTGGCGATGCCGACGCCACAGCCAGGCCAGCGGCGCCAGATATCGACCTCGAAGGGCTTGGTCGGCCGGTCGCAGTGCCGGCTCCAATCGGGATAGGGCGACCATTCGCCGCCGGACAATCGCCCCGGCACCTTGCTGCCCGGCATGATGGGAATGACCGAATAGCCATTGTCCATCAGGCGTCCGCCGTAATCGGCCATGAATGACTGGCTCATCGGCGCACCCCCGCGCGATTGGCCGCAACCGGCCAACGCACCTCGCCGCTTTGCACGCTAGCGCACCAGGCGCGCAGCCCAGCCTCGCGTTCGGCCAACTGCATGGCGGCGCCGATGCATGCATCGACGGTACTGAAGGTGGCGGTGGCGAGATGGCCGTTCAGCAACAGCACCAAGATCCAGGCGGCGAGGTTCATACCGGCACCTGCTGGACCTTGGACAGGGCAGTGTTGATGGCGATCTGCTGCTCAACCAGGGCGTCGACATAGGCGCCGCAGATGGCCTCCACAAAGCCGCGCCAGTCCTGCTCGGACCATGTGGCCATGTCGCTGCGCCCGACCGCATCGATGTACTGGCCAGCCACATCGGCGGCTGCCGCCATGGCGGCGGCTTCCTGGTCATTGGGGTCAACCATGCGGCGTTCCATCCAAAGGCTGAGGCAAAAGGGAGAGCAGGAGGGCACGGTCCAGTGGATGCGGAGCGAGCGCGCCGGGTGCCACCAGTTCCAGTGCTTCGCAGTGCGTGTGCAGGTTCGGCATTTCACACGAACCTCACGGCAGCGATCTCGGTGTATTGGCCGGTCGGCCGCACCTGGATCGCAATGGGCCTGTGCAGCTGGTCAAGCTGCTCCAGCGCCTCACCCACCGTGCTGGGCGCCGACAGTTTGCCGGCTCGGCGGAGCCACCACACCACCGCCTTTTCGCGGGGAAAGCCGGTATGCTCGAAGCAGACCCATTCACTGTGCCGCGCCAGGCCGCATTCATAGGTGACGCGCAGCGACGCTGGCTTCCCTGGCTTCTCGTGGCGCGCATAGCTGATGCCAGTGATATCGCACCAGGCGGCCTGCTGCTGGGTGGACAGCAGTGCATTCGACGCAGCCTTCGACGCCACCTTCACCACCGGTGGCGGGAACTCATGGTCGCATTCGATGCAGTGCCGCACGCTGGCGTGGTTGATGGTCTGGCATGCCGGGCAGACCTTGATCGGCGCTTCGCCGTTCCCGGCGGGTCCCTTCGTCCGGCCATCCACCGTGTCGATCGGGCCGTGCCGCGCGGTGTTGCCGGCGAAGTCCAGTACCAGGCAGTCGTCCTTACCCTCGGCGAGGCGAGTGCCGCGGCCCACCATCTGCACGTAGAGGCCGACGCTTTTGGTTGGCCTCAGCAGCGCAATCAGATCGGTGCCGGGTGCGTCGAACCCGGTGGTAAGCACATTGGCATTGGTGACGCACCGCAGCCGCCCCGCTTTGAAGGCAGCCAGGATGCCATCGCGTTCGGGGCCGGGCGTATCACCAGTCACGGTCTCGGCCGAGATGCCATGCTCGCGGATGGCGTCGCGGACATGACGCGCATGCGCCACGCCAGAGCAGAACACCAGCCAGGAGCCGCGGCCCTCACCATGCTGGACGATCTCCGCCACGGCGCTGCGGGTGACCTCGTCGCGGTCGACGGCCGCCTCGAGATCCTTGGCGATGAATTCGCCCCCGCGCGTGCCAACGCCGCCAACGTCAAGTTGCGTCGAGGTTTGCTTGGGGACGACCGGGCAGAGATAGCCATGCTGGATCATCTCCAGCACCGGCACCTCATAGGCGATATCGGTGAAAAGCCGATCCTTGCCCTCGTGCAGTAGCCCGCTATCCAGCCGGTACGGCGTGGCGGTGAAACCCACGACTTTCAGCAGCCCGGCGTTGATCTCGTTCAGCTGCGTCAGGAATGAGCGATACATCCCGCTGTCGCCACGACCGAGCAGATGCGCCTCGTCGATCAGCACCAGGTCGCAGCGCTGCACCTGCCGCGCGTGGCGGTGGATGGACTGGATGCCGGCAAACAGGATCTGCGCACGGATATCGCGGCGCGACAGGCCGGCGGAGTAGATGCCAGCAGGTGCATCCGGCCAGGCACGCAGCATGGCCATGAAGTTCTGTTGGATCAGCTCCTTCACATGCGTAAGAATCAATACGCGTGTGTCGCCATAGGCGGCGATCGCCTCACGGATGAAGCCAGCGATGACCACCGATTTACCACCCGCGGTTGGAATCACGACCAGCGGATTGCCGCTGCTGGCCGCGAAGTAGTCGTAGAGGGCCTCGATGGCAGCGCTCTGATAGGGGCGGAGCGAGAGGGTCATGGTTTCCCAACGACTTTCAGGGAGTGGCGCCCCCCGTATTCCGAGACCACGGTCCATTCGCCACACCAGTCGCTCTCGGCGAAAGTGCGCGGCCAGGCGGTGAACATTCCCTGCGCGCCATCCACGTCCCGGCCATCATGCAAAACGTCCGGCCGAGGGACCGCGGCTGGGGCGCGCCGGCGACACAGGCCCTCGCTCTGGTAGCCCTCATAGCCACGATCGACGACTTGCTCCCAGAAGGTGCAGGTCTCGCAGCTGCCTGTTTGTCTGCTTTTTTCTTGCATTACACATTCACTCCGTCTTGCCATGTGCTGCCATCGGGAAGGCGATAGCTGACCCAGTCCTCGCCAGCGTCGAGCTGCTCGCCGGCCACCAGATCGGGGATGAACAAATGCGCGGCGCAGCCAGTCTCCTGGGCTTGCCGCGTGAGGGGATGATCATGCCGGCCGCAATGCCAGGCGCCGGCATGCACCGGTGTTGCATGTAGGCAGGACCGGCAGTGACGTTCTGGTGCAGTGCCCGCGTGGCAGACAGCGTGGTGGTCGCAGAGGCGGCACTGCCACCACGCAGGATCCTGGCTGATACGGGCGGGCGGCCTCACGGCAGCGATGATGCGATCGGCCTTGGCCAGGATACGCAGCCCCGCCTCGGCATCGTGGCGGATGCGCTCCTCATAGAGCGCGTCCGTGTCCTTGCAGACCGCCAGGTAGAAGGCCCGATCCAGGCCGGCGAGCTGCATATAGGCCTGCATCTGCGCCCAATGCAGCGGCTTGGAGGCGGCGACGCCATCCGCCTTCAGCTTGGCGAAGGACTTGGCGCTGTGGGTCTTGAACTCACAGACATGCCAGGTCGCCCGGGCCTCCGGAAAGCCGATTGCCACGGCGTCCATGCTGCCACCGAAGTGGCCTGAGGCGTCACGAAGGTTCCACTGGCGGCCGGTTGCAGGATCGAGGTCC
The DNA here is from genome assembly GCA_945901085.1 of Rhodovarius crocodyli. GTDB lineage: Bacteria > Pseudomonadota > Alphaproteobacteria > Acetobacterales > Acetobacteraceae > Rhodovarius > Rhodovarius crocodyli_A. The sequence goes on from CAMDJV010000015.1 coordinate 8,023, forward strand.
AGAACCGTCACGCCGATGCGGCGCAGGTCGGCCACGAAACGGGCCTCCGCCAGATGGCCGGTGTCGAACAGCCGCAGCAGGCGGCCGGTATGCCGGGCGCGCGTCGCCCAGCGGAATGCGTACCAGATTGCGCGCTCGCATTCGGTGCCGATGAGCGAGGCGCCGAGATGCGCGCGATAGCCGCTTTCGGCCGCCGCCTGATAGGAGGCGTAGATGGCGGAGACGGTCGGACATGCGGGCGGAGGAAGGCCAGCCATAACCTGATCCTGGTTGGGGGGAGGGAGGCCGGCAGGCTGGAGACCTGCCGGCTGGTGATCAGCCATTGCGGCGCCAGGGCGGGATGGCCGCGGCGCCGGGCCGCATAGCGGGGGGCGGTACCGCGGGCGCCGGATGAGACCCCGGGCTGGCAGCGCGCGGTGCGATGCCGGCGTTGGCAGCCGAGTACCCAGCCACTTTGTTCCGCGCCTCGCGATGGACGCCGAACTTATCGTTGCCGGCCGGATCGACCTTCAGCGTCACAATCAGCGGCTTGAAGTGCAGCTGCTCGCTGTCGCTGACATGCACCTGGCCGACCGCGTGGCAGATGGCCGAGAGCGTGCGCTGCGCGATCTCCACCGTCTGCTCGTTGCGGTTCACCAGGTTCAGCTGGTCGAAAATCTTCCGCCGGGCCGAGGCGCCTTCCAGCACCTCGAAGACCAGCTTGAGCAGCTGGCCATCACCCGATTTGGTCGGCAGCATCTCGCTCTCGATCAGATGCGCGAGGTACTTGCCGGGCGGCAGCAACTCGAGCGGGACGGCGGGAGCGACCTCGGTCGCGTCAAAGGTTCCATTCAGGGATGCCATGGGTCAGCTCCGGGCTGCAGGTGTGGAAGCGGATGCGGCGCTGGACACCGCCGCGTAGAAGGGGATGCCAGCGGCCAGATCGGGCCAGGACAGCGGCAGTGTCTCGGCCAGGCCAAAGCGGTTCTTGGCCAGGAAGGCCGGACGCTCGGCGGTGTGCAGCAGGCGGTCGCCACCGCTGACGCCACGCACCACCTTCTTGTTGAAGCCCACATCCGCCTTCAGCGTGCTGACGCGATAATTCGCGAAGAGCACGGCATCGACATGCTCCTGCACGAGCGCCGAGGCGCTGCGGTGCAGCTTGGGCTGGTAGCGGTCGTAGGGTTCGGTCTCGGGGCTGTCGAAACGCTTGATCTCGGCATGGGCGATCAAGACCACGCCCATGTCACGCTCGTCGCGCAGCGCATTCACGCCGTCGAGGAAGCTGCGCCAGGTATCCAGCGCGGCGAGGTAGCCTTTGCCGTAGCCAAAGGCTTCGATGTCCGGCTGGTTGTGGGTCTGCGCCGTGTGCTGCCACACCAGCGGCTCCAGCCAGTCGAGGCTGTCCACCACCAGGGTCTCGAAGTCGTGCGCCTCGGTGTAGAGGCTGCTCAGGGCCTCCATCACCGCATCAAAGCTGCGCAGCACGCCGAAGGTGGCGGCGCTGATGGTGCCGAGGCCGTCCTCGGTCTGCAAAACCACAGGGCGCGGCGCCGATGTGGCAAACAGCGTCTTGCCGACACCGGCCACGCCATAGGTCAGCAGCCGCGGCGGGCGGGCGTCGCCACCCTGCCGCAAGGATGCAAGGGAGACCGCCATCAATGCGCCTCCTGCTTTGCGGCACGCGGCTTGGCCTTGACCACCTCGACGGTGATTTCGCCGCCGGCCCGCGCCACGGCCTCAGCAATGGTGTCGAGCGTCGGCTCGAAGGCTGCGACATCCTTCGCGCGCGTCATGGCATCGCCATCGAGCGGGATGACCACCTGAATGCGGAGTTCATGCGCCATTACGCAGCTTCCTTCTGTTCTAGGGTGTAAGAGGGGCGGCCGGTGGCGACGGTGCGCGCCGGCTCGAAGACCGCGCGGATCCGCGGCGGCCAGGCCGTAAAGCGGCTTTCCGGCACACGGATCTCTGTGCTCACGTAATCCGCGGGATCCTCGCCCGAAGCCAGGATGGTGGCGACGGCCGCGGCCAGCTTCGGCTGGTCCCAGGCCGCCTTCTTGGGAAGGTCGGCGATGACCTCGAAGGCATCATCGGTGATGCGGATGCGGCCGGTATCTTTGCCCTCGGCGCGACGAGCCGCGGCGGCGGGGGCGCCATAACGGGCATGCAGCGCGTCATGCAGCAGGTCGGCGAGGTGCTTGGCGTCGGCCTTCAGCGCCGCGACCTCTTCCAGCAGCAACGCCAGATGATCGACGGGCAAGCGTGCGGCCTGCGCGGCGTCCATATCGCGCAACTGCGCCAGAGTGGTTCGGTTGGTCATGGTGGTTCCGTTCAACGAGGAGGTGCCCGGCTGGGTGGACGATGCAGGCGGCCGGGCGGGCGCGGGCATCGGCATGGGGAGGGCGCTCATGGAATGGTCGCCAGTTCGGCGAGCCAGCAGAGCGCGATGAAGCTGCCGGCGAGCAGCACGCCAGCGAGTAGCGAGCACAGCCCCTCGATAATGCTGCGCCGGTTCATTGCGCGCTCCGCGTGATGGCATCGGGACGGGCACTGCGGCCGGCGATTTCCAGCCAGATATGCAGCGGCAGCACCACCATCGGCGGGGCGCGATCCCGCCAGAGGAACAGCGCGTCATTCTCGCCGAGCCAGCGCTCCAGCGTCTTGAAGCCGTCGCCCTCGCCGCGCGCCTTGACCTCGGCCTTGAGCGGCTCGGTGCCGCGGACATAGAGATCGACGTCGGCGCCATTGCCGCGGTACCGGAGGGCACCCGACAGGGGCACGCGTTCGGCGCGAAGCCCGCACTTCATGTGAATGTCGACGATGGCGCGCTCGCGGCGCAGGCCTTTGTCGCGGGATGGCTTACCCATACAGGCGGGCCCTCCGCACCGAGGCCAGTTCGGCCAAGAGGCGCTCATCCACCGGACGGCCGGTGACGCGCGCGGCCTGGGCGACGGCTGACCAGTACCGGGCGGGAATACCGCGGCGTCGCCAGGCGCGGACGGTCACCGCCTCGACGTCCAGCACCACGGCGAGATCGTTGGCGCTGGGCCATAGGTTGATGACATCGGCGAAGCTGGAGGGTGGCGGGGTTGTGGCACGGCGCGCGGGGGCGGGCGGTTCCACCGGTTTGGTCTGGGGGGATATCCTGGCAGGCATGGCATCTAGATACGTTGTGTCGCGGCACCAAAACAAGACTGTTTGTATTTTTAAAAACCTGCTACACAATCACACTAGATGCGCTACATAATGCAGCGCATGGACACCTCATCAGACCGACTCCGCCGATTCCGTGAGGAAAAAGGCATTGGAAGCGGCGCCGAACTGGCCCGCCTCGCAGGCGTGCCAGAGGCGACGTACCGCGCTTACGAGAGCGGGCGGCGGCCCCTGACCGCACGCGCAGCCCGCGAACTCGCCGCACCGCTCGGCATCTCCTGGCAGATGCTGCTGTTCGGGAAGGAGACATCGCCAAACGGGATTGCGATCAACACGCCTGAGGAGGCGGCGGCCCTATTGGGGCAGCGGGTGAGCCGCAAGCCTGCGCCGCCGCCCGCGCCCAGCTATGCAGGGCCTTCGGGCGCAGAGATCATCACCATGGGCGGCGACACCTGGGCATTGCTGCCGGTCTATGAAGCCGCGGCATCGGCGGGGCCAGGGCAAAACATCGATCGAGAGGCTGTCAGCCACCGCATCGCCTTTCGCGAGGAGTGGGTCCGCACGGTCAGCAAGGCGCCGCTCGATCAGCTGGCGGTAATCAATGTCGACGGTGATTCCATGGAACCGACGCTGCGGCCTGGAGACACGGTCCTGATCGACTTTCGACAGAACCAGCCCGGGGACAAGGACGGCATCTATGTGATCCGCACAGGCAACGGACTGCAGGTGAAGCGAGTTCAGGTTGAGTTGGGGAAGCGGTTGATCACTGTGCTCTCGGACAACGCCGCCTACGCGCCGCAGCGTCACCTCGACCCGGAGGATATTCATGTGATTGGTCGGGTAATCTGGCTGGGCCGGCAGGTCGGGGCCTGAACTCAGACTTGTAACGCTACATAATCGCACTCCCCAAGGCCGTTGACGATTCGTATTGTCACGAGATGCAGCGCCTTGGAACGATCAACCCCCACCTCCCACCCCACCTCAGAGATGTCTGCAGCATCTTGGCCGCCGGCCTACTGCGGCTGCGCAGCCGCGCTGAGGAAGAAGCTGCGCGCGAGGCTGCTGACTGGGGAGAGCGTGCCCTACCCTTCCCGGCACCCCAGCGCCTCCATGCGAACCGGACCAACCGGAGACCCGCATGACACGCAAAGCCAAACCCGCCGCGCCACCAGCGCCGACTGTCCCCGCCATCCCACCGGCCGACGTGCTGGGGCGTCTGGCGGCGCTAAAGACCGCGGCCACGCCTGACCTGAAGCAGCAGTGGCGAGAGCTATTTGCTGCAGAGCCGCCGCCCTACAATCGGCGCTTCCTGGAAAGCCGCTTGGCTTATCGCGTGCAGGAAATCGCGTATGGCGGGCTGAAGCCCGAGACAGTCCAGCGCCTCGAGGCGCTAGGTGAACAGCTGGACGGCGGCAATCCCGCCCTTCGGCGCATCCGCGGCGACGATATGCCGATCATCGGCACGCGCCTGATCCGCGAGTACCAAGGCGTCGAGCACAGCGTCACGGTGCTGCATGACGGCTTCGAATATCAGGGACGCCCCTACCAGTCGCTCTCATCCATCGCGCGCGCCATTACCGGCACCCGCTGGAATGGCTGGCTCTTCTTTGGACTGAAGAACCGGAGGGCTGCCGCATGAGGCGCAAACCCAGCACCGAGCCCGCGATGCCAGCCACAGTCAGGAAAATCCGCGCTGCGGTGTACACGCGGAAATCGAGCGAGGAAGGGCTGGATATGGAATTCAACTCGCTCGATGCGCAGCGCGAGGCCTGCGAAGCCTATATCACCAGCCAGCGGTCGGAGGGCTGGGTGCTGGTGCCGGACCGGTATGATGATGGCGGCGTGTCGGGTGGCACGCTGGAGCGGCCGGCGTTGCGGCGCCTGCTGGCGGATATAGAACGCGGGCTCCTGGACGTCGTGGTCTGTTATAAATTGGACAGGCTGTCACGCGCACTGATGGATTTTGCCAAGTTGGTTGAAGTGTTCGACGCGAATAACGTCACGTTTGTTTCTATTACGCAGTCGTTCAATACTACTACCAGCATGGGCCGGCTCACGCTCAATATTCTACTCAGCTTTGCCCAATTTGAACGCGAATTGATTGGCGAGCGTATTCGCGACAAGGTGGCGGCGTCGCGGGCGCGCGGGATCTGGATGGGGGGCTTCGTGCCGCTCGGCTATGACGCCAAGGATCGCAAGCTGCTGGTGAACGAGGCCGAGGCCGCGCTGGTGCGCCGGATCTTCGAAGGGTTCGTCGAGACGGAATCCGGCACGAAGCTGGTCCAGGCATTGCGCGCCGAGGGCGCCACCACGAAGCGCGGCCGCTCCTTCACCAAGAGCGACATCTATCGTGTGTTGAGCAACCGCACCTATCTCGGCGAGGCCATGCACAAGGGGAAGTCCCACCCAGGCGAGCATGCCGCCATTGTGCCGCAGGAAATGTGGGACGCGGCGCATGCCTTGCTGAAGATCAGCCCGCGGACCCGCGCTAATCGTACGCGCTGCCAGACGCCTTCGTTGCTGCGCGGTCTGATTTTTGGAAGCGACGGCCGGGCCATGTCGCCGACGCACGCGCGGGGCCGCCGCGGCCAGCAGTACCGCTATTATGTCAGCCAGTCGGTGCTGAAAGGCAGTGCGGCCGACGGCCCGGCCATCGCGCGTATCTCCGCCGCGGAGATAGAGGGTGCGGTCATTGCGCAGGTTCGGGGGCTGCTGCGCCAGCCGGAGGTGGTGCTTGGCGCCTGGCGCGCGGCACGGGTCTCGGCACCGGACATGACAGAGGACGAGGCGCGGCTGGCGCTGGAGAGGCTCGACCCACTGTGGGAGGAACTATTCCCCGCCGAGCAGGCGCGGATCATTCACCTTCTGGTCGACCGGGTGGACATCGGGCCCGGTGGCGCTGACGTGCGGCTGAAGCTGGAGGGGCTGGGCAGTCTGGCGCGGGATCTGGCCGGGCCGGCCGAATTGGCGAGGGCGGCAGCGTGACCGCCGCCGCGCAGATGTTGACCGTGCGGGTGCCGCTGGCGGTCAGGAAGCCTCGGAGCGGGCAGAAGCTCATACTGACGCCGGGCGGTATGGCGCCCCGTGGCACTACGGCTGCGGACACCACGCTGGTGAAGGCACTGGCACGGGCGTTTCGTTGGCGCCGGATGATGGAGGCGGGCGGCTACCGCACGATCGACGAGCTGGCGGCGGCGGAAAAGATCAACTCGTCCTATGTCTCGCGCCTGCTCCGCCTCACGCTGCTGGCGCCGGATATCGTGGAGGCGATTCTGGATGGACGCCAACCCTCTGACATGACCCTTGCTCTGCTGATGCAGCCGTTTGGGGTGCTGTGGGCGGAGCAGAGCCAGGGTTTCCAGGGTCTCTGAGCGGGAATCTCTCCTTCAAACACGATTTACAGGCCCAAATACTATCGGGGCGATTGCGAAGTTCGCTAACATCGCCAACAATGCGGTTCCAGCATGAGGAGCCGCATGAAAACGTTCATTTCATCATACGCGCAGAACCACTTCGGGGTGCTCATCGACGCCGCGCGCATCGCGCCGGTGGCCGTCACCAAGTACGACAAGCCGTTCGTCGTGGTTATGGCTGTGGAGGAGTATGAGCGACTCACCGAGCTAAAAAACCAAGAGAAGCCCTCGAAGTCTCCCAAAGCGACAGGGAGATAGGCATGGTGACCTTCATCCCAATGAAAACCACCTCGGGGGAGATATAATTCAATGGATGTTTTTTCTCTCAACGGAAACTTGCTTGACCAATACAAGAAGTTCGCTCGTTCATTCACGCGCATACGATCAAGTGAGCTTCAACAAAAGGTTGATGACCTTTACGCAGGTCAAAGATTTTGGCCTGAACCTCTGCTCCAACTCAACCCCCACTATGAAGGTGGTGGATCTGTTCAAGGACTTGTAGGCCCCAAAGGGTTGACCGCTGATTGTGCGCAAATATTCAAAGATCAACGGCCCAACCCGGGTGATCCTGACAAGAGCCTCAAGCTACGCCGCCATCAGGAGCAGGCAATTGGGCTTGCGCTAGACGGAAAGAGCTTTGTTGTCACTACCGGTACGGGCTCCGGGAAATCACTATGTTTCTTTATCCCGATAGTGGACGCGGTGGTGAAGGCCAAGCGCTCTGGTGAGAAAGCGCGAACCCGAGCCATTGTAATCTATCCAATGAATGCCCTGGCCAACAGTCAGTTGGAAGAACTTAAGAAATTTCTTGACGGTCAAGGACACCCTGTCCCTGTAACTTTTGCTCGCTACACCGGACAAGAGAAGGCCGAGGAACGCGAACGAATCAAGAGTAATCCGCCAGATATCCTCCTAACGAACTTCATGATGCTTGAATTGCTCATGACACGTCAATCAGAGCTGGATAAAGCGGTTATCGAGAACTGCAGAGATTTGAAATTCATCGTTCTTGACGAGCTGCACACGTATCGAGGCCGGCAGGGCGCCGACGTAGCAATGTTGATGAGGCGACTGCGTGCACGAGTTGGAAATCCAGAACGACCACCTATTTGCATCGGTACCTCCGCGACGATGGCAAGTGAGGGCGTCGAGGAAGATCGTAATCAAATTGTAGCCGGAGTTGCTTCACGCCTCTTTGGAACGACAATTTCACGCGACGCGATCGTTACAGAGACGTTGCGCCGGGCGACCGATAACAATCGATCCGCAGATCAGGGGCTAAAGGACTTAGGAGAATCAGTCCTCAGTGCAGCCAACGGATCTCCATATGACGGAAAGTCTAATGCCCAAATTGCAAAAGACTCCCTCGCAATTTGGGTTGAAACACGGCTTGGGCTTGAGGAGGTGGACAGAAAGCCTAAGCGGGCAAAGCCATTATCTCTCAAGAACGCCGCGATAAAATTATCAGAGGAATCCTCGCAAAGTTTAGATGTTTGCGAGCGGGCATTGAAAAATTCGCTCTTGGCATTCAGCTTGCCCGAAAAGCAAAGAGGCTTTGCAAGCGGTGAGGATTTGCCTCTGTTCGCGTTCAAGCTCCATCAATTCATATCCGGTGCAGGCCGCCTTTACTCTACCTTGGACAACTCCGGATCAAGAACGGTAACATTTGACGGACAAATATTCGACCCAACACACCCCGATAAGCGTCTTTACGCCACCCATTTTTGTCGCCGTTGTGGCCAGGAGCACCACCCTGTCAGCCTAGTCGAAGACCTCGGCGCATCCCGCTTTGAAAAGCGGGAGATCGATGATGTTCCAGTCAGTGAAGATGAGGAACCAGATGGCGTCAATGAGCGCTGGGGTTTTCTCATGCCAGAGCCAGTGGACGGAGATTTCGACTTTGAAGGAAAGGATGAAAATTACCCAGACCTCTGGCTCGAAGAAACAAAGGCGGGCGAGCTCCGTCTAAAGCCCGCGTATCGCAAAACCAGGGCTGAATTATTTTCCGTAACGCCTGAAGGATTAATTGGGCCTTCGGGCCGCCGTGCCTGGTTTATGCCGGGGCGATTTAAGTTTTGTCCGTCTTGTGGCGATTACCATAGCGATTCGACACGCGACATCAATCGCCTGGCGTCTTTGAGCGCGGAAGGGCGCAGCTCGGCGACGACAATCATTATCTCCGCGATTCTTCGCTGGATGAATGACCCAGACTCCGCAATTCCTGAAACCACTCGAAAGATGTTGGCTTTCACCGACAATCGACAAGATGCGTCCCTTCAAGCTGGGCATTTCAATGATTTTATATTCGTAACTCTCTTACGCGGAGCAATATTGGCCGCACTGGATGATGCTGGTGATGAAGGTTTACACGAGGATCAAATAGGACAAGCACTTCAACGCATGCTTGGCTTTGTCGCTGCGAATGTGCAGCGGCGTGCCGAGTGGCTTATCGAGCCCGATTTAAAAGGTGCAAACCTTTTGGGTGCTGAGCGCACGATGCGCGAGGGATTGACCCACAGGTTTTGGATCGATCAGCGGAGGGGTTGGCGTTACACGAACCCAAATCTTGAGCAACTAGGTCTTATTGAAGCTCGCTACCTTTCCCTTGAGGATTTGGTTCAAGACAATGGTGAGTTCGAAACTTCGCCCTTGTTGCGTGCTTCCTCACGCGATGAGCGATCGGCTGCACTCCGAGCGGTTCTCGACTTTATGCGAAAGGGGCTCGCTGTCGAATGCGATGCACTTGATCGCTTAAAGGTCGAAAGTCTCGCCGGGCGCATGCGCAGCGTCATAAAAGCACCGTGGGTCCTGGATGAAGAGCGGTTTCTGGCTGCTCCGGTGTTTATGCCCAGGCCGCCGACCCGGCGGGAGATTGCGCAAAAAGACGAAGAATTGATCCTTCGAGGTAGCCCGACCAGTACGATCGGCCGCGTCCTCAAAGCAATGACTTTTGGAGGCAAGCGGGCGACCGGAAAACAAATCACCGAAATAGTAGATGGTTTGTTAAAGGCCGCTAAACGCTATGGGCTCGTTGATCAGGTTGTTTCGCCCGTGGGTGGAGAGGGTTGGCGATTGATTTCGTCATCCATCACGTTCGGTCTTCCAAAGGGCAATACGGAGCCTGAGCGCGACAATAAATTCTTCCAGGAGTTATACCGGGGCATTTCATTGCTGCTGGTCGAGGGCGGTGGAGCACTGTTCGGGTTTGAGGGCAGAGAGCACACCGCTCAGGTTGAAGGTGATCTGCGCGAAATCCGTGAAGAGCGTTTCCGCTTCGGAGAAGAAGACCAAAAATCACTCACTCAAAAGGCAGAGCGGCTCAAAGAGTTACGTGAAGACGGACGTTTTTTGCCGACACTCTTTTGCTCGCCGACGATGGAGCTTGGCGTCGACATTTCTTCCATGAACGTGGTTTATCTTCGTAACGTCCCTCCCACGCCCGCGAACTATGCTCAGCGAGGCGGGCGTGCCGGGCGAAGTGGTCAAGCCGCACTTATCGTGACTTACTGCGCTGCTCAGAGCCCCCACGATCAGTATTTTTTCCAAAGACCTAATTCGATGGTCAACGGCATCGTAATTCCGCCGTCCATTGATCTTGCAAATCCAGATCTTGTGGAAAGCCATCTCCACGCAGAATGGTTGGCCGCCAGCGGCGTTGCACTGTCAGCATCGATTTCTGAGAATCTTGATATGGCGGCAACCGGTAAGCCGCTACTGTCGCATCATTGGGAACGAGTTACCTCCGAAGAGTCGAGGTCATCCGGCGAAGTGCGCGTTGCTGCGGTTTTATCCGCTCTTGCGCTCGACTATGGTGATACACCACCAGCTTGGTTTTCCGGTCCTGAAACGCATGCGCGCAGCGTAGTAGCAGTCGCGTCCAGCCGATTTGCCGATGCGTTCAATCGCTGGCGCGATCTTTTGGCAGCTGCAGAACGGCAAGTGACAGATGCCGCACGCACCATATTAGATTTCTCCATATCTCCTCAGGAGCGCCGTGCCGCAGAAATGCGTCAGGCTGCGGGTAACATTCAGATCAAGTTGCTTCTTCGCGGCGCAGAGGGCCAAGGCTCCGACTTTTATGTTTACCGCTATCTGGCCACAGAAGGATTCCTCCCGGGTTATAATTTCCCCCGCCTGCCATTGATGGCGTTTGTCCCCGGCGGTCAGGGGGGCAAAGGCCAGCGCTATATTCAAAGGGCTCGCTTCCTTGCTATTGCGGAGTTTGGTCCAGGCAGCCTTATCTACCACGAAGGCCGCGCGTACCGCGTTGATCGTGCTTTGCTTAAGGAAGCAGGCGGTGGTCAGGATGGCAACCTGCCTACATTCAGCACCACAACATGCTCGAATTGCGGTGCCGCCCACGATGGCGAACCGCCCGAACAGTGCCATGTCTGTCGCCATTCCCTCAGTAGTGCCCACATCACCCGTGAGCTTCACCGCATCGAAAACGTCGGAACCCGACAGGTCGAGCGGATCACAGCCAATGATGAGGAGCGTCGGCGACAGGGTTATGATCTCCAGACAACATTTTCCTTCCACGATGCAAGCGGCATGATCTCAAGGGTGCTGCAAGATGATGGCGGCGAGGTTTTATCGGCGGATTTTGCTCCAGCTGCCCTGGTTAGACGCATTAACAAGGGGCTTCGGCGTCGGAAAGACGAGAACACAGTTGGGTTCATGATTGACCCCAAGAGCGGATATTGGGCCAGCGCCAGTCGCTCAAAGGATGAAGACGAGGCGTCGCCAACCAAGTTGCGTCAGCGCATCACCCCAGTTGTCGAGGACCATAAGAACGCGCTTCTGATTAGGTTCCCGTCGATTTGGATTGAGACACTTGGCGATAATGCAGAATCGATCATCGCTACCATCCAGCATGCTCTCGCCAGAGGTGTGGAGTCCGTCTACCAGTTGGAAGAAGGGGAAATCCTTGTCGAGCCGACGCCGTCTCGAAAGGATCGCCGGGCACTCTTATTTTATGAAGCCGCAGAAGGCGGTGCAGGGGCATTGTCCCGCCTGATCCAGGAGCCGTTGGCATTCAAAACTGTCGCTCGAGAAGCTTTGGCTATCATGCACTACGAGCCAAAAAGTTTCGAAGAAGGTGTCGCAAAAGGACCGTCTGCACTTATCACAGTTGACGATGCGCGATGTGTTGCCGCCTGTTACCGTTGCCTCCTCTCATATTTTAATCAGCCAGATCAGGAGCACATTGATCGCAGGCAAGAACCCGTACTTCAATTTTTACTAAGGCTTGCGTTCTCTGAGACGCACGACCCTAAAAGCAATCCCGAGCTTTATGGGGACCTCGAAGGCTGCCCACCCCCGGACCCCGAGCCCATCGAGATTGACGGCTATCGCGTAGAGTTGATCTGGCGCGCGACCCGAATGGCAGCTGCGGAGCAAAACACGGCCCCGTCGAAATTGGCTGAGAAATTAGCAGCCAAGGGAATTGAGCTCATACTGTTGCCTTCTGACAAGGCAGCGAGAAGTGCCGCATTGGCATGTCTGGCCGAGGCAGTCGGAGGTAAGTCGATATGAGCGCGACAAACACATTCTCACCAGGTGAACTGGTCCACGCCCGAGGACGGGAGTGGATTGTGCTGGGTGTGGGTGAGGCCCTCCGACTACGCCCTCTCACTGGGTCGGAGCTTGAGGCTGAAACCATCATTCCCGAACTTGAGGCCGATCCGGTACGACATGCTGCCTTTGATCCTCCTACCGCTGACCGGCCCGGGCCCCGTGAGGCAGCCCAATTGCTGCGTGACGCGCTACGGCTTTCCCTGCGCCGTGGAGCAGGCCCATTCCGAGGTGCCGGAAAAATCAATTTCGAGCCACGCGCCTACCAGTTAGCACCACTGATGATGGCGCTTCGACAGGAGACGGCTCGTCTTCTGATCGCCGATGACGTCGGTATCGGTAAGACTATCGAGGCTGGGCTTATATTACGTGAATATATCGACCGAGGCGAAATTGATCGCTTTGCCATTCTGTGTCCACCCCACCTGGTTGAGCAATGGACGGCAGAGCTTGAAACAAAATTTTCGATCACCGCAACTCCTGTAACAGCTTCTGCCGCTGCAAGACTGGAGCGCGATCTTCCGAACACAGTCAGCGTTTTCGAGGCCTACCCATACACAGTGGTAAGTCTGGATTTCATCAAGAGTGAACGGCGCTTCCATGACTTCTTACGCGCTTGCCCGGAAATGGTCGTCGTGGATGAAGCCCATGCATCAGTTTCGGGAGGTCACGCGAGACATAGGCGTTTCGAACTTCTGCGAAAACTTGCGGACGATAAGACCCGTCATTTGCTTTTGCTGACGGCGACACCTCATTCCGGCGATGATGACGCCTTTCATAATCTTTTGGGCTTGCTGGATCTTGAATTTGCCAGTCTTCGGGAAAAAACTGGCGACCAGTATCGACTGCTACGTGAGCGGTTAGCCGGATTCTATATTCAACGTCGCAGGCGTGATATCGACGCCTGGCGCGAGCCCGGGCTATTCCCCCAACGGGAGGTTTCCGAGCTGAAATATCGGCTCTCCGGAGATTATGAACGCTTCTATGGCGCGATTCTGGATTATTGCGCCGAAGTCATCGCATCCGAGGAAGGGGACCTGAGGCAGCGTCTCGCTTTCTGGGGCACCTTGTCTCTCATGCGCTGCGTCGGTTCTAGTCCAGCAGCTGCCGTCAGGGCGTTGAGAACCCGGGCTGCCCTGGATGCTGACGAGGCCGAAGCAAATCTCATAACTGCCCGAGCGATCGACGACGATGAGGCTGCGGAGGACGACCTTGAACCAGGTGCAGCTATTGAGGATCAACGCCTCGTTGGGTTGATCGCTCAGGCCGAGGCCCTCTCAGGGAATTCAGCCCGCGACCCAAAGTTTATGATTTTGAAGTCCGCTCTTCAGGGGCTTCTGAAAGACGGCTTCTCACCTGTCGTGTTTTGCCGGTTTATCGCGACCGCTGAGGCGGTAGGCGCCGCCCTGACAGCTGCATTCAAAGACTACCAGGTTGAAGTCGTTACGGGATCGTTGCCTTCGGAAGAGCGTGAGGCTCGGGTGGAGGCTCTTGGGGAATACGAAAAGCGCATCCTTGTCGCGACGGATTGTCTCTCGGAGGGCATTAACCTCCAAGGATATTTTGATTCCATTATCCATTACGACCTGTCCTGGAATCCGACGCGGCATCAACAACGCGAAGGTCGGGTTGATCGGTTCGGGCAAAAAAGCCCGACGGTGAAGACAATCCTCATCTATGGCGAAAACAATCCGGTCGATGGTGCGGTCCTCGATGTGATCCTTCGTAAGGCCCGGGTGATCGAAAAGCAGACTGGCGTCCAGGTTCCTATGCCAGATGAAGGCGGTAGCCTCACGAAGGCGCTGATGTCGGCAGTTCTGTTGCGCGCACGCGAGCGGCGTCAAGGTTCCTTCGAATTCGACATGTCGAGCGGGCCTGAGGCGAAAAGCATTGAGATCGCCTGGACCAACGCTTCAGAGAAAGAAAAGAAAGCCCGCACTATTTTTGCCCAAAACAGCTTAAAGCCAGAAGAAGTCTCTGCTGAGTGGGATGCAACGCAAACCGCGCTGGGAGGATTTTCAGATGCTGAACGGTTTGTCTCACGCGCAATGATGCGACTTGGTGCTGCGTTGGTGCCCCAGTCACGCGGGGGCTATGCGGCCCCTCTCTATCTGACGCCTGAGACCTTGAAGGAGAGGTTTCAGGCCGACGGATTGCTCGAAGAAACCGCGAACCCCAAGCCGCTGCGCATAGCTTTTGAAGCGCGCCCCCGGGCGGGTTACCACTCAATCCACCGCGCTCATCCTTTACCAGCGGTCCTGGCTGAGACATTTCTGGAAAACGCTCTTGATGGTCTCTCCGGGAAGGACGATCCGGCCACCCTTCCTCGGTGCGGGGCTTGGGAGTGCGGAGCCGTGGAGTCGGTTGTCACCTTGCTCCTCTTGCGTATTCGTCATCGCATCGACTCGCGTGGCCGCTTGGGGCCTCAATTTGCGATGGCTGAGGAAGCGGCCGCCATTGCGTTCGACACAACCACCGGTGCGCGCCTATTCGCAGGAGATCAGGCTTTTGCCCTGCTTGAGGTGGCCGGAGGTAATCTCGATGAAAGGGTGCGCGGAACACAATTGGCGCGCGCAGTTTCCAATATTGGTTCATTGAAACCTTTGCTAAATGCCTATGCGAGCGAGCGGGCGAACGCCCTTGCTGCGGATCATAGCCGCGTTCGTCAGGCCCTTGGATCTAGGGCGGGCGTTCGGGTGGAAGCCGTCACGCCGGTCGACGTTATCGGCCTTTACGTCCTTATGCCACGGCTGTGAGGGGGAACAATGGCCCATAGACCCACTCGTTCCCGCCAGTCCCGCCGCACAGCCCGGCTGGATTTCGCAGGCCTCGAAATCATCGGCGCTTTGTTAACGCCTGATATGGTCGCTCGATTGGCCGCATTCGAGGCCAATGACCAGTCGGAGGAAAGCTACGGCATTCCGGCAGGACTGAAGCTTCGCGATGAAATCGCACGCTATTACCGCATCGGGGAGGCCCTCTGGTCGCGCTTTGCCTCAACGCGCGGTCAAAGCGCCGCCGCCTCGGAGCGCTTTATTCTCGATCTTTTCCGGCAGTGTTTTGGGTATGACACCATTGAAGCTCAGGCGCCAAAACGGCTGGGAGAGCGGGTGTTTCCGATCAGGCATGCAGCCAAGAAAGGCCGCGTACCCATCGTTATTTCTCCTGCACCAGCCGATGACGCACGGCGTTCCGGCGTCGATGAAAGTCTCACCCAGTTTGGTGATGGCTCTCGCCGGCGCTCCGGAACGCTTCTCTTGCAGGAGTATCTCAATGCGTCTGAGGAAGCTGTCTGGGGCTTGGTGAGCGATGGCGTCACCCTCCGGTTGATGCGCGACAACATCAGTTTGACACGGCCTGCATGGATCGAGGCTAATCTTGGGAAGATATTTTCCGAAGGTCTGTTTCCCGATTTCTCGGCTCTTTGGCTGCTCATCCACCAGAGCAGGTTTGGGCAGGTCGAGGCTGTCGTCTCAGATTGCGCGCTGGAACGCTGGCGTGAACGTGGACGAACTGATGGCGTAGCAGCGCGCGACAAGCTGCGTCAGGGCGTTGAAGCAGCTCTGCTCGAACTTGGACAGGGCTTTATTGATAACAAGGCGAATGATGCTCTACGCCAAGCTCTGATTGTGGGCACGATTACAGGGCAGCAATATTATGAAGAGTTGTTGCGCCTGATCTACCGTTTGATTTTCCTCTTCGCCGCAGAAGACCGAGGATTGTTGCACCCGCCTGCCACGACTGAACAAACCCGTAAAATCTATGCCGATGGCTACTCGCTCGCGCGTTTACGCGAACGCTCCATGCGGCGCATTGCCTGGGATCGTCACACAGATTCCTGGGAGGGGCTGAAAGCGACCTTTGCGGCCCTGTCTCGGGGCGAGCCCTTGCTAGGTCTGCCAGCCTTAGGCGGCCTGTTCGCGAATGACGTTTTACCGCATCTTGCAGGGGCTCGGATAGAAAATCGTCGCTTCCTAGCGGCTATCTGGCGCTTGGCCTGGCTGCGTCCCGATGGCCAGCCGCTGACGCGCGTGAACTGGCGCGACATGGAGACTGAGGAACTTGGCTCGGTCTATGAAAGCCTGCTGGAACTTACCCCACGCGCCAGCGCCGACGTCCGCACCTTCGATTTTGCGCAAGGCGACGAAACGAAAGGTAACGCCCGGAAGACATCAGGCAGTTACTACACGCCCGATGCCTTGGTGAAATTATTGCTGGATTCCACCCTCGAGCCTGTTCTTGATGCTGCTGAAGCCCGCAATCCAGCTGATCCAGTTGGCGAAATATTGAAACTATCTATCATCGATCCTGCCTGTGGTTCCGGACATTTTCTTCTTGGTGCAGCCAGACGAGCAGCGGCTCGGATAGCCAAGCACAGAAGCCCCGGAGCTCCCTCTCAGGAAGAGTTCCAGCATGCTTTGCGAGAAGTGGTGTCGCACTGCATTTACGGCGCTGATTTAAGTTCGATGGCTGTCGAGCTTTGCAAAGTTGCGCTTTGGATTGAAGCGCTAGAACCGGGTAAGCCGCTAACCTTCCTTGATAGCCATATTCGATGTGGCAATAGTTTGGTTGGTGTTTTTGATTACGAAATGTTGCGTAAAGGTATCCCTGACGAGGCCTACAAACCGCTGACGGGCGATGACAAAGAGGTCGCAAGAACCTTTGCGAAGCACAACAAGAATATGCGAGAGGGTCATGGAACCCGTGGGGGCTTGTTGCAGGAACTGAAGCCCCCGGCTTCGATCATCGACGCAGCCTCGGCGTTGATCGACATGCCCGAGGATACGTTAGCTCAAATCGCGGCAAAACAGGCCGCCTTCGCAAAACTTCATAAAGGCGAGAGTTGGCAGAGTCTGAAAACAGCCTGCGACCTCTATGTAACAGCTTTTTTTGCTCCAAAAATCGGCAAACAACCGACGGCGGTGGACCTCGGCCAGGTCATTATACCCCTCACAGATCATGTCTGGTCCGCCGCTCGTGGGCAGCCTGTTCAACCTCATGTGATAGGATCAGCAGATGAAATGGCGCGCAACATAAGCGCATTCCATTGGCCTTTGGAGTTCCCGCATGTCTTCGCGCGCGGTGGCTTTGATGTGGTGGTTGGCAACCCACCCTGGGAGGTTTCCCAGCTGGGTGAACAAGAATATTTCGCGGCTAAATCGCCGGAAATTGCCTCACTTCCTGGTGAGGCACGCAAGCGCGCAATAGCGACTCTCGAAAAAGATAACCCAAGGCTTTGGGCAGACTTTGCCAGAGATAAGCGGATTTATGATGCCACTAATGAGTTTTTCCGCGCATCCGGCCGATTCGACTTAACCGCAGTAGGTAAGATAAATACCTACTCCTTGTTCGCCGAACACTTTTCTAGGCTCGCGCGGCCAGAAGGCCGCTCCGGTGCGATCGTTCCGACAGGTATTGCTACAGATAGTTCCACTTCGGCATTCTTTGGCGACTTGGTGTCAAAGAAGCGACTGGCGCAGCTGATTGATTTTGAAAATCGCGAGAAGCTTTTTCCAGCCGTTGATAGCCGGATGAAATTCTGCGTGCTCGCAATGGGCGAGGCGGAACGGGCTAATTTTGCGTTCTTCCTGACCAATGCCATGCAACTCGATGAAGTCGAGCGGCGATTCACACTGACGGCCGGGCAGATCTCACGCATTAACCCGAATACGAAGACGGCGCCCGTGTTCCGTTCGCGCGCGGATGCAGAACTAACAGCCAAGCTCTATGGCCGCGCACCTGTGTTGATTGAGGAGAGGCCAGCAGAGCTCGGCGGGGATGTGAACCCATGGGGGATTACGTTTCAACAAGGCTTGTTCAATATGACCTCTGCATCGGAACACTTTCGAACCGAAATGCAGCTTTTGGATGACGGCTGGACACGCGACGGCACAGATTGGGTTCGTGATGCTGCCTCCAGCATCAAGCGCCGTCTACCGCTCTACGAAGCAAAGATGATCCATCACTTCGATCATCGCTGGGCGACCTATGCGGGCGGCTCCGCTGACGATGAGGAAGCAGCGCGCGATTGCACGCTTGCCGAAAAGCAGAACCCTAATTTTGAACCCTCACCGCGCTATTGGGTGCCTGAGGATGAGGTCAAACTCCGCGCCGCGCGTGTGCCCTCAAGCCTGAAGCGTGCGTATCGGGAGATAAATAGCGAACGCTGCCTGAAAGCACTGGCCGAATGGGTGGCTGGTTATTTCGCAAATGTGGAAGGCCGCGCGGCTCGTGACGCAGACCTTATTCGAGTCCTCGGCAAAAGCCATGCCTGGAAAACTGCTTTGGGCGCGTCCCCAGAACGCTTTTTGCTTAAACCCAAGACTTTGGCTAATGGCATCGACATGCAACGTGAAACACCGCTGAGCGCGGATGATATAGCGTTTCTGACGCAGGGGCCTGATGAACCGTTAGAGTTGACCACGGCATTGATCGATCGGAAGCAGCCGCGATGGCTGATGGGATGGCGGGATATAACCAACGCTACAAACGAGCGGACCGTTATAGCTGGGGTTTTTCCAAAGGTGGGCGTAGGGCATACAATGCCGATTTTCTATCTTGGCGTTGAAACACCAATGGCTGCGGTTTCATTAGCCTTATGGACCTCAATACCCTTCGATTTTGGAGCTCGTCTGTCTATCGGCGGGACCCACCTAACCTACAGCTATCTAAAACAATTTGCTGTTTTGCCACCCTCTGAATTCACTCCCTCGGACATTGCGTTCATTAAGCCACGCGTGCTGGAACTTACGTATACAACCCATGCTATGCGGCCATGGGCGGAGGACCTTGGTTTCACGGGTGCGCCCTTTGCGTGGGATGAAACTCGCCGTGCCATTCTTCGTGCAGAACTCGATGCTTTCTTTGCGCGCAAATATGGCCTGACCCGTGATGAATTGCGCTACGTTCTCGATCCTGCTGACATAAGAGGCGTGGAGTATCCCTCCGAAACCTTCAGAGGTTTGAAGGCCAAAGAGATCAAACTCTACGAAGAATACCGAACCCAGCGGCTCGTGCTCGCGGCCTTCGATAAATTGACGGGGGGCTAGACGATGGCGCTCTCAGCTCTTGAACGCATCCGCCTCGATAAGGCCGCAGTAGATGAAGGCTTTGGCCTGCGGCGTCCCGATGATGGTGATTGGCTCGCCTACGACAGCCTCGGCGCTCCGGCCTCGATACGGCTGACCTATTTTGACCAACGCTACCTGATTGGCGTCAACCATCCGGGCGCAGCGGTTGATCTCGTCCAACGTTGGACGAAATGGACAGATTACAATTCGCTCGCCGCCCCCGCTGACTTCACGGTGTTTGCTGTATCCGACACCGAGCCTCTTCATCATCTGATCCGTGAAATCTGGCGGCTTGCCCGCTCACTGCCGATCGAGCCTCTGAGAGTCTTTGAAGCTGAAACCCGCAACCTGCCGCGCACGACGGAAGCGGAGCGTATGGTTGTCCAGCGAGTTGGGCAGAATGTCTTCCGTGATGCTCTAATGATCTATTGGGGCGGCTGTTGCGCCGTTACCGGACTCTCCGAGCCACGCCTCCTGCGTGCCAGCCACATAAAGCCATGGGCCAAATGCGAAACCGATGCAGAGCGGCTGGACGTCTACAATGGTCTTCTCCTCGCCGCCCACCTTGACGCCGCTTTCGATGCCGGTTTGATCTCGTTCTCGGATGAAGGTGAAATACTTTTCGCTGAGCGATTCAAAATCATTGACCGGGAGGCTTCAGGTATTTCTAACGGGATGAAGTTGGCTCGAATCTCCACCGATCACAAGTTACGTCTAAGTTGGCACCGAGATAATCTCTTGTCAGGGTCCGCAGCCTCTGGGTTGCCGTTATGAGAGCTCGGTCAATCAATATTTTTCTGCTCGACGGAGACCCAGATGGCATTAGGGTCGCGCAGATTTCTATGTCGACGATTCAAGCCATCGCTTTCCGTAAGCTGCAAATGAAGCAGGTCCGCACCACCTTTCCAGAACTTGCACGCCCGGGTGTCTATATCCTGCTGGGGTTTGACGAGACCCAACCAGACCGGCTCTTGGCATATATCGGTGAGAGCGAATGCGTTGCGGACCGGCTGCAATTCCATGCCGGCAATGATAAGGGGAAAGATAGCAAGACTTTCTGGGTCGAGACCATTGCTATGGTCAGCAAGGATGAGAACCTCACCAAATCGCACGCGCGTTATGTTGAGGCTCGTCTTATTGCAGACGCAGGCATGAATCCTCGCTGGAAACTGCAGAACACGCAGAAGGCGGGCGAGGAAGGCAAACTCCCACTTCAAGATCGCTCGGCTATGGAAGAGTTTATCGATCAGACGAAAACGCTCGTCGGGGCGCTTGGCTGTGACCTATTTAAGGTCATCGTGAGCCCGCCCAAACCCACTGACACGGTCGCATGCTTGCCGGATGGCCTTTTGTTTGAGTTTAAAGGGGCAGGGTTCGCAGCGCATATGATGGTCACAGCAAGTGGTGAAATAGTAGTTACGAACGGGTCTCGCGCCCGGCTGAGGTCGACCCCGACGGTACCTAAGGGCACGGCGGCACTTCGCGCTAACTTGGTGGCTAGCGGGGTCCTGTCAGCGCAGCAAGACGCTCTGGTATTTTCAAAGAATTATATGTTTCCGTCGGTATCGTCCGCCGCCGCTGCCGTGTATGGGGGCAGTGCGAACGGTCGCATATCATGGCGCCTGCCTGATGGTCGAACATACGCTGATTGGGAAGAGAGGCAGAACTCTCCGTAGGCTCCCGATCCCTACAATTTTAACGCCTCTTTTTGATCACAGCGCCCCTCGCACGGCGAGAGGGATCCGAAATGTACGGACTTCGCACGCTGAATAACCGTTCAATATCAATCGCTTAAAGTTGCGTACTAAAATTGCAAAGTCAGGAGCTTTGGAGACAACGGGGCTGAGAGAGACCAAAACTGTGTTTCTGGCGCTTGCAGCAGTCAGGAGGTTTGCGTCGAGAAGCCCGCGTTTCCTGGGCTTTTCAGCGGTCCCGAATGGGCGGGGAGACTGTTGGGATGGTGGGGATTGGCGGACCGACTGGGATTCGAACCGAGACTACGTCGAAGATTTGAGACGAAGAGCTGTTCGCCATAAGCCAAACCCTGTCCCCGCATCCCCTTTGACCGAACTCAAGAACGCCTCGGCAACATTGCCGGGGCGTTTTCGCGTTTGGGCAAGCCGCAAAACGTTGAAGGCTGCCGCGCTGAGGTGCTATTCTGCAAGCACACCCATGGCGGCGATAAGCTCCTGATACTTAGCCGTCTCGCCCCGGATCATTTCACCCAGCGCGTTGCCCACCAACCCCTCGCCGCGCACTACACCCAGGCTATTGGCGAAGGACACGAATTCGGGCTGCCACAGTGCCTTCTGAACGGCTGCGGCGATAGCCTCCCGCAAGCCCGCCGCCAGGCCGCGCGGCGCCAGCAGGACCCACCAACTGGTCATGTTCATCGGTCCATATCCCAGTTCTTCTAGCGTCGGCACCGCCAATGCCGCCACCTGCGCCGGCGTCGTCACCGCCAGTGCCAATGGGCGGATTTGCGCCGATTGCAGGAAGGGGCTGGCCGGGATGATGCCCTCGAAGATCACATCGATGGTACCGGCCATCAGATCAGCCAGCGCCGGTGCGCTGCCGCGATACGGAACGTGCTGCATCTCGATTCCAGCGCGCTTGGCGAAGAGCGCGGCGGCCAGATGCTGCACGCTGCCCGGCCCCGTCGAGCCATAGGTCACCCCCCCCGGCCGGGCACGGGCGGCGGCGACTAGGCCGGCGATGTCGGCGATCGGAGCATCCTTACGCACCACCACCACATGCGATTGCGATGCGACCATGGAAACGGGGGTGAAATTCGAAGCCTTCGCCCCATCCACCCCGCGCAGCACGAGTGGCGCCAGCACCACCGTGTTAATGTTGCCCATGAACAGCGTGTGGCCATCAGGGGAGGCGCGGGCCACGCCGATGGCTGCCAGCGTGCCATTGGCGCCCGAGCGATTCTCCACGATCACCGGCCGGGCCCAGTCGCGTTGCAACTCGCGGCTCAACCTGCGGGCGACGATGTCAGTGCCGCCGCCAGCCGGATAACCATCGACGATCAACACCGAGCGGTCCGGAAACGCCCAAGCGGGGGCTAAGGGCAAGGCGGCCAAGCCGATAGCCGCGCGGCGGTGGATCATAGCGAACTCCTCCGCTCACAAACAAATTTGCCTTACGCGGAGGTTAATACACCATTTTCGTCTAGATGGTAGGTCTGGGAGGTTAGGGTAATTATCGGCGCTCAACCCGCCGATCAGCACATCCGCCAGCACCGGACCGATCTGCCTCACCGCCACGGCCTGACCCTCATGGCTCACATTCCTCCCCGCCGGACCAAGCGCCGCCGCCCCGGCCGAGATCGCTGATGCGCTTCGCCCTGCTCGGCTAGGCCGGACCGAGGGACAGAAAGGCATTGTCGGTGACGACCCACCCGATAACGATCAATGGGATATGTGGGTGACCTGCCGCGGCGGGCCTGCAGCAAAGTCTGGAGCCGTTTCACGGAGAGCGAAGGCGATGA
Source organism: Rhodovarius crocodyli (assembly GCA_945901085.1). Lineage (GTDB taxonomy): Bacteria > Pseudomonadota > Alphaproteobacteria > Acetobacterales > Acetobacteraceae > Rhodovarius > Rhodovarius crocodyli_A. The sequence continues at coordinate 30,711 of CAMDJV010000015.1, forward strand.
AACGGCCCTTGCCTTTGTTTTACGGCATTTTCCAAACTGCCTTGCCGAGCCGCAAGGCTTGAACATGTTCTAGCGGGAGCAAGCCCATTCAACGATCTGGAATATTTTCAGAACAATTTACACGCTCTCTATCCTTGTGAAATTTTGAAAATAACGATTAATAAACGTGATTATGGGCGGTCAGCATGTCCGCCATGTGCGAAGGAACGCGTCATGTCCCAGATATACGTCATTCATGAGAACCCCTCTTGGCTGGCCCCGCTGGCGGAGGCGCTGAGCGCAGAAGCGCTGCCATGGACCGAGTGGTTCATGCACAATGGCAGCTTCGACCTCGCCGCGCCGCCGCCAGAGGGCGTGTTTTACAATCGGATGAGTGCCTCATCTCACACGCGCGATCATAGATTTTCGGCAGAGCTGACTGCCGGCGTGCTTGCCTGGCTCAAGCGCTGGGGCCGCATCGTGGTTAACGGGCCCGCAGCGCTCGACCTAGAGATCAGCAAGGTGCGCCAGTATGCGGCGCTGGAAGCGTCGGGCCTGCGCACGCCGCGCACTATCATGGTGGCCGGGCGTGACCAGATCGTACCAGCCGCCTTTGCACATTTTGCCGGTGAGCCGGTGATCCTCAAGCCCAATCGCGGCGGCAAGGGTCTTGGCGTCCAACTCTTCCACACTCTTGAGGGTCTGAAGGAGCATGTGGAGAGCGACAGCTATATCGAGCCAGTAGATGGTATCCAACTCCTTCAAACCTATGTGCGCGCCCCTCGTCCTGTGGTCACGCGGGCCGAATTCACCGGCCGGCGCTTCACCTATGCCGTGGAGGTGGATACGAGCGAGGGTTTTGAACTTTGCCCGGCTGATGTCTGCGCCATCGGCGAGTTGGCCTGCCCAGTGGGAGAGGTCTCTGGCAAGCCCGTGCATAAGTTCACCATCGTGGAGGGTATCGATGCGCGTCTGCGCAGCCAGCTCGAGGCGTTCCTGGAGCGGGCCGGGGTGGATGTGGCCGGCATCGAGTTCATCATCGGCGAGGACGGCCAGCCCCTGGTCTACGACGTGAACACCAACACCAATTATAATCCCGAGGCCGAAGCTCGCGCAGGCATAGCCGGCACACCGCGCTCGGGGATGGGAGCACTGGCGGCTTATCTGGGTAGGCGTCTGGCAGAGCCTCGGTCCCGCGCCGCCTGATCAGCCTCTGCCAGAGCTTCATCCGTTCAAACGAAACCGTTTGAGCGGATAAAGATGAACGACAATCAAAATCTTAGAGCCTGTGGAGTGAGCCCTTGCGAACGAAACAGGCTCCCAGGCGAGGCCGCCCGCTTTCCCGGTCAGGTCACGCAGGGGCGCAGAATCTTCCCCCCTTGGAGCGCATCATCGGCGACGCGGCATGAGCGGCTGCATTTTTATATCTCGGCCATTCCAGGAGGGGTCTTGGCGCTGTCGGTGCACGGCTTCAATCTGATCGGCGATGCGTTGAGCCCGCGCCAGCGCTGAGCAGGAGAATCTCCATGGCCCGTGTGCGTTCCATCCCCTCCGAGGAGCTGACCCCCGACCTCACCGCGATCTACGAGGAATTCGCTGGCGCCTATGGCCCCTTCCGCAACCAGGTGGCGGTCATCGCGCATGTGCCGGCGGCGTTGCGCCACCTCATGCCCATGCTGATGGAGCTGCGCGCGGCCAAGACGTTGCCGAAGCGCTACCTGGAGATCGCCATCATCACCGTCTCCAAGCTCAATGCCTGCCATTACTGCGTTGGCCACCACACGCCCTTCCTGACCGCCGAGGGGCTTTCGGCCGCGGCGGTGGAGCGGCTGCTGGAGCCCGACAACCCCGAACTGGACGAGACCGACCGGCTGGTGATCGACTACGCGAAAGTGGCCTGGGAGACGCCCAACCGCGTGCCGGCAAAACTTTTCACGGCGCTGCGGGCGGTGTTTTCCGAGGCGCAGATCGTGGAGCTGACCCTGCGCATCACCCTGTGCGGCTTTTTCAACCGCTTCAATGATGCGCTGGGGATCGAGGAAGAAGAGGAAGCGCTGGCCTGATGCGGATTGCGTTCGGCGCGGCCCTGGTCCTGCTCGGCGCGGCCTGGCTGCTCGCGGGTCAGGGTTGGCGGCCAGCTACCTTGTGGCTGCTGGGCGCGGCGCTGGGCTTGTCGCTTTTCCATGCCAGCTTCAGCTTTGCCGGCGCCTTCCGGCGGCTGCTGGCCGAGCGGCAGGGTAGCGGCCTTCGGGCGCAACTCGTGATGCTGGCCTTGGCGCTGCTGCTCTTCCAGCCCGCATTGCTGGCGGGCGAGGTGCTGGGCCAGCCGGTGCGCGGCTTCGTCTTTCCGATCGGCTGGGCGCTGCTGCTGGGCGCCTTCCTGTTCGGCATTGGCATGCAGCTGGGCGGTGGCTGCGGTTCGGGCACGCTGTTCACCGCGGCGGGCGGTCGGGATGGCCGAATGTGGATCACGCTCTTCGCCTTCGTCGCCGGCGCCACCCTGGCCGCCTGGGATGGCGAGCGCTGGATGGCCTGGCCCGCCCTGCCCGGCCAACGCCTGGGCGAAGGCTGGGCCATATTGCCGCTCAGCCTGACCGGGCTGGCATTGGTCTGGGCCGCCATGCGCTGGTGGGAGGGCGCGCAGGCAGATCCCCTGGCCTGGCGCGGTGGCGATGTGCTGCGCGGGCCCTGGCCGCTGCTGTGGGGTGCGGTGGCGCTGGCGGTACTGAACTTCGCCACACTGCTCCTGGCTGGGCGCCCCTGGGCCATCACCGCCGCCTTTCCACTCTGGGGCTCGCAACTCGTCGAGTCCCTGGGCTGGGACGACCCGGCCTTCTGGGCCTTCTGGGAAGACCCGACCCGCAGCGAGGCGCTGCTTCGCCCGGTGCTGTCCGACCGGACCACGCTGATGGATCTCGGCCTTATGGCCGGGGCCCTGCTGGCTGCGGGCCTCGCCGGTCGGCGTGGATGGTGGACGCTGCCGGCGTTGCGCCCGGCCCTGGCCTCGCTCTGCGGCGGGCTTCTGCTTGGCTATGGCGCGGTGCTGGGCTCGGGCTGCAATATCAGCGCGTTCTTTGGCGGCATCGCCTCGGGCAGCCTTCATGGCTGGGTGTGGATCATCCCAGCACTTCTGGGCAATGCGGTGGGGCTGCGGTTGCGACCGGCCTTTGGGCTTTCGCGGGCCTGATTGTGAATTGCGAATTTGACAGGAAAATTTAGGGGCATTAGCAACCCCCCTGTTCTTCGTCGCTGCAAGGATCCTCGATGCGCCTGTTCATTCCCGCCATCGCCGCCCTGGTTCTGGCCGCCCCCGCCTGGGCCCAGAACGCACCGCTGGCGGCCCAGGCCTGTCTGAGCTGCCATGGCGCCAACGGCGCGGGCCAGGGCGGCGTGCCGGGCCTGGCGGGGCGGGACCGTGCCGAGCTGGTCGCGCTGATGGCCGCCTTCCGCGCCAATGAGCGCCCGGCCACCATCATGGGGCGCATTACCCGGGGCTATTCCGAGGCTGAGATCGCCGCCTCGGCCGAATATTTTTCGCGCCAGGGGCGCTGAGGATATGAGCATGACCACCACACGCCGCGCCCTGCTCGGTGCCGCCATCACCGCCCCTGCCCTGGTCCAGGCGCAGACCCAGGCGCGACTGCTGATCATCGGCGGCGGCTTCGGCGGCGCCACGGCCGCCAATTTTGCCCGACGGACCTATCCCTGGCTGCAGGTCACCCTGGTCGAGCCCAAGACGAGCTTCGTTACCTGCCCCTATGGCAATCTGGTGCTGGGCGGGTTCCGCCAAATCGCTGACATCACCCATTCCTATGACGGGCTGCGGGCGCGTGGCGTGACCGTGGTGCATGACTGGGCCACGGGCATCGACGCCAATGCGCGCAGCGTGCGCCTGCAGGGCGGGCAGAGCCTCGGCTACGACCGGCTGATCCTCTCGCCGGGCATTGCACTGCGCTGGGGCGCGATCGAGGGCTATGACGAGGCGGCCGCCCAGACCATGCCGCATGCCTGGGTGCCAGGTGATGGCGCGCAGACGCTGTTGCTGCGCCGCCAATTGGAAGCCATGCCCGATGGCGGCGTGGTGGGCCTGGCCATTCCGGGGAATCCCTTCCGCTGCCCGCCTGGGCCGTATGAGCGGATCAGCATGATCGCGGCCTATCTCAAGCGCCACAAGCCGCGGTCGAAAATTCTGGCGCTGGATGCAAAGGAGGCCTTCAGCAAGCAGGGCCTGTTCCAGGACGCCTGGGCCGCGCTCTACCCGGGCATGATCGAATGGGTGCCCGCGAGCCGCGACGGCCGCGTGGTGCGGGTCGACCCGCGCGCGATGGAATTCGAGACTGAGTTCGGCACCCGCCACAAGCTGGACGTGGCCAATGTCATCCCACCGCAATCGGCTGCGCGCATCGCCGCCGATGTGGGGCTTACCGATAATTCGGGCTGGGTGCCGGTCAACCCCGTGACCTTCGAGGCCCGTGCGGCGGCGAACATCCATGTGGTGGGTGACGCGAATATTCCCGGCCCCATGCCCAAATCCGGTTTTGTGGCCAATACCACAGCGAAGCAGGCGGTGGCCGCGGCGGCGGCGGCGCTGCGCGGTGAGGCCGCGCCGGAGGCAGTCTATTTCAACACCTGCTACAGCCATGTCGGCGATGATTACGGCATCTCCGTCGTCGGCGTCTTCCGGCCCAATGCGGAGGCCACGGCAATCGTCGAAGTGCCGAATTCGGGGGGCGTCTCTCCGCGCGGCAACCTGCCCGACCAGCGCCGGCTGGAAGCCACCTATGCCGATAGCTGGTATGCCTCGATCACCCAGGACATGTTCGGCTGATGCACAGGCGCGCCGCCCTCGCCCTGCTGGCGCTGCCCTGGGCCGCCTTGGCGCAGGAGGATGCCCTGGCCGGCGCCATTCGCGAGGCGGTGGGCGATGCACAGGCAGCGGAAGGCGGGATTAACCTGCGAGCCCCGGCCACGGCCGAGAATGGTGGCCAAGTGCCGCTGACCATCCTGGTCGAAAGCCCCCAGACTGCGGCCGAGCATGTTACTGCCATCCATGTCTTTGCCACCCGCAACCCTACCCCCGGTGTGGCCAGCTTCCGCCTGACCCCTGCCCTGGCCCGGGCCGAGGTGCAGACCCGTATCCGCCTGGCTGAGAGCCAGATCGTGGTGGTGTTGGCACAGCTCAGTGATGGCAGCCTCCGCCGCGCCAATGCTGAGATCCGGGTCACCACCGGCGGCTGCCTGACATGAACCCGCCGCGCATCCGCGCCCCCCGCCAGGCCCGCGCCGGCGAGGTGGTAGAAATCCGCACGCTCATCGAGCACCCGATGGAGACCGGCCTTCGCATGGAGGGTGGTCGGCTGGTGCCGCGCAATATGCTCGCCAGCATGGTGGTGCGGGTGAATGGCGAGGTGGCGCTGCAGGTGGAATTGAGCAACGGCAGCGCCGCCAATCCCTACCATGTCTTCTTCCTGCGACTGGAGCGTGCGAGCGAGGTGGAGGTGAGTTGCGTGGACGAAGCAGGACGCAGCGCGCGCAGCATGGCGCGCATCGCGGTGGGCTGATCAGGCGCAGAGGGTGTTACCGGATACGAACGCTCTCCAGGCCGAAGTCTTGGAGAGCAGGCCACGTAACGCCCCCCCTTCACCAACCTCAATAGCGCAGCACATCAAAACCGGGAGCCCGGCCGCTCCGCACTCACCGGCGTGCGCGGCAACCCGCTTTCCGCTTGGCCGTCGGTTTGGCTCGTAGCTTAGGTCGCCTTTTCTTTGGCCCGGCGAGAACAGGCTCAGCCGCGGGGATACCATCCGTTCCGGCATAACGTTGCAGGGATGCACCGGCAGCAAGGTGCGGATAGGCCTGGAGGCCTTTCGGCCATGCCTGGGCAAAGGCGGCGACTTCGGCATGATCATGCCTGCGAATGGCCTGAACGAGGAAGAAGGTCGCTTCAGCCGGCCGCAACCCCTCATGGCGCAGCAGGCGGAGGTGCCATTCGCGGGCACGCAGGGGGCACCAATCCACCAAGGCTTCCTGCAAAGCTCGGCGGACCTAGATGGGCAGCGCCTCATACGCTCGGTATGGGTCGCCCTTCAGCTTGCTGTAGGGCTTGGTCGCTGTGCTGTTATCCATCGATGGCTTCTATCGAACCACCATAGGCGCGCCAACCGTATCCCGCTGCCGAGGCTCATCTTCGCATGCAGCAGCTGCAGATCGACCGCAGCAACGGTCTCAGCGGTTGCGGGGCAAGCGCTGAAAACCCCAGCAGCGCCTTGCCGGCGACAATCTGGCGGGGTGTACCTCAAACCGATTGCCCAACCCAGCCAGCGTCTTCTCGCCTTTGATAGCGGCCAAGGCCAAGTTTACCTTGAAGCAGGGGCTGTGTATCCGGCGTATTCGCTCCCAAGGCGCGGCAAAATCGCCGCTGTCAGGGGGAAAGGCAGCTATCGCGCTGTCCGATTGTCCTGGACGACCGCTGCCTCCCGTCGACAGCGTTCTCGAAAGTCCTCTTGGAGCCTATTCCGTTCGCAAGGGCTCCGCGCATAGAGGCTAAGTATTTGTTTTGCGACCATATTTAGCCGCTCAAACCATTCCGTTTGAGCGGATGATACTCTTAGGGCTGCGTCGTCGTCGGCATACGCTCCACGCATTGTATAAAGGCTTCGGATACAGCAGCGCTCCCATCTAAATCAAAAATCCAGTCTCTTTCGTTTCCTGTTCGAAATATAACGCTCATCTGTGAAGACCTTATAAAATCTTCGATAAAATTATCCATTTGCCGAGTATCAATAGAGGCCTGCAGCAGTGCGGCCGGCGAGTCTGACATATATATAACCGTCGAATTCATGTTTCGAGAGCGTAATTCATCAAACTGTACAACAAAACGAATTGACGCCCCATTGCGCATCCGCCATGCCGGGCTAGACAACTGCATCAACATTTCGCCATCCGGAGTAAAAAGAATAAATATTATTCTACCATCCGGATAACTGCTATGCATACTGCAAGCATGCGACGTACCACTTACCGCCTGGACAGCACGCCAGCTGCCGGCGTCCAGCAGAGTCGTTACTTGAGCCCCGGCAACACAGGTTTGTCCGAATAAAAAGCCCCAAAACATCAAAAATCGGAAAGATTTTAAGTTTTTTATCATCACAAAAAGGTTCCGCAGCAGGTCCGATGGCGTTGAGTTTGTTGGCTTTGGACACCTGCGTCAAGCGCAGCGTCTCAGCCCGAACCGGCAAAATTCCAGACCGGATCATTCAACAAGTTTCGCCAATATAGCGCAAACATTGATCATAGATCGGAGTTTATTGCCAAACCGCAACCCTATCGATTTCGGACGCCATGCCTGCCAAGGCTCAACCCTCCCCTGCACGCCTCGGCCTGTGACCGGTCTGCGACAAGTTCATCATTGCACGCTTTGACGTCGGCGCCGTGGCGCTGCGCGAGATCGAAGCCCGCCTCACGCCTCGCCGCCTGCTTCACCAACCCCACGCACCAGCAGCCCCACAGCCAGACGCGGCAAAGAGTCGCGCCAGTGCCGTGGTGGCCGCGGTTGCGCCACCCCAAGCACTGTCATCGGGCGACCCGCCTATGTGGCGCGGTTCCAGCTATCAGGAATCGCGGCACGGGCCTGCGCCGCCCCCAGAAACGCACCGCAGATCACCACATTGGTGTCGGCGTCGCCGCCGGCGCCGACGGTCTCGCTCAGTGCTTCCTCGATGGAGGTCCCAATGGCCAGGTCACGAAATGCATTTTGGAATGCGATCAGAACCCAGCCCTGCTGGCTCATGAAGTCACCGGAACCTTCGCCAGCCCGCGCGCGAGCAAGCGCTGCACGCAGTGTTGCCGCGCTTGGCTCTGGCATCGCTTGGCTCTGGCATCGCTGCCTCCGCAGCTGCGATGACGGGTGGGAGCAGGCCGGGAAGGACTGCGTTCATGGCAAGCTTCGTAGCCTATACCGTAGCCGATAGTGGACGCTTGCGCTCACCCGGGAGAATAAGCCAGCAAGGCGCAGTCAGCCGGTGGAAGCCGTCAACCCACCATCGACGACGAGTTCCGTTGCGGTCACGTATTTCGCCTCGTCAGAAGCAAGGAACAGCGCGGCATGGGCCACGTCCCATCCCTCACCCATCTGGCCGATGGGAACGGCGGCGTTGCGCTTCGCCACGAACCCCTCCAGGTCGCCGCCGGCAAATTGCTCGGCGAGTTTGGCCACCAGCGGCGTGTACATGAGGCCTGGCAGCACGCAGTTCATGCGGATGCCGCGCGGAGCATAGGTGATGGCGGTGGTCTTGCTGAAATGGATCAGCCCCGCCTTGGCCGCCGAATAGGCCGCCTGGGGCTTGCCCGTGTAGCGAATGCCCGCCGTGGAGGCGATGCTGACCACGGCGCCCTTTCCCTGCTTCTGCATGATCGGCAACACCGCCTGGCAGCAGAGGAAAGCGCTTTTGAGGTTGATGGCGAGTTGGCTGTCCCACAGCGCCTCGTCCATCTCACCGGGGGTAGCGGGTTCGGACTTGCCGACATTGTTCACGAGCACGTCGATACGGCCGAAGCGCGCCAGGCAGGCCTCGACCAGCCGCGCCACCTCGGCGGAATCCGTGACGTCGCCCGTCGCGATTTCGCAGGTGCCGCCCTCGTCGTGGATGATCGCCTGCGTCTCGCGCGCCGCCGCCGCGTTGATGTCCACGCCGAAGATGCGCGCCCCTTGGCGCGCAAAGAGCGCCGCGATCGACTTGCCATTGCCCCAGCCGGGGCCGACCGAGCCGCAGCCGGTCAGGAAGACCACCTTGTCCGTCAGCTTGAACATGCGTTCACTCGATCTCGATATTGGCGGCGCGGATGACGGGGCCCCAGAGCGCCGCCTCCTCCGCGATGAAACGGGTGGCGCTCTGGGGCGTCGAATCCGTTACGGGCACGAAGGCGATGGCCTCCAGCGCGCGGGCAATCTCGGGCGTGGACATCGCCGTGCGAGCGGCAGCGGCCAGGCGCTCCAGCCGGTCAGGCGGCGTGCCGGGAGGGGCGGCCAGGTAATTGGCGATGCGGGTCACGATGTCGAAGCCATTCTCCCGCGCGGTCGGCACCTCGGGCACCACCGCTGAGCGCTGCTCGCCGAAGACGGAGATGATCCGCAGCTTTCCCTCGCGGTGCTGCGGCAGCAGCGTTGTGAAGGCGTCCACGGCGAAGGAGATCGTACCGGAGAGAAGATCCTGGGTCAGCGGCCCCGAGCCTCGGTAGGGCACGTGGACCACATCAAGGTTGCCTACCCGTATCCGCAGCAACTCCGTCGAGAGGTGCGGGGCGCCGCCGATGCCCGAGCTGCCATAGCTGAGCCGGCCCGGCTGGGCGCGGATTATCGCGATCAACTCAGCCAGGCTGTTCACGCCAAGCCGTGGATTGACCGCCAGGGCGAGCGGCGTGATGCCGAGGATGGAGATATGCGAAAACCCCGTCACGGGATCGAAGGGCGGCACGCGACGTGTGAGTGGGCCGGTGATCCCCGCCGTCGGGCTTTGAAAGATCAACGTGTACCCGTCCGGTCGGGCGCGATGCACCTCGCCCGAGCCGATGAGACCGCCCGCCCCGCCGCGATTGTCGATGACAACGGACTGGCCGAGCGCCCGCCCGAAGGGCTCGGCAAACAGGCGACCAAAAATATCCGTGTTTCCACCTGGCGGGAACGCCACCACCATTCGGATGCTGGAACTGGGGAAAGGCGCTTGCGCAAAGGCGGGGGCGGCCAGCAGTCCAAGGCCGGGCGCAGCGCGCAGAATTTGGCGCTTCTTCATAGTTTTTTCCTCCTCACCCTCTCCCGGGGTCGGTGTTAGCCAACGCCGCGCGGCCCCGGCTGTCAATGTGAGGGTGCGGCGGCCGAGGGGGCTGCCATCGGGTCCTGGATCGTGGAGCGATTGCGCGAGGGCTATGTGCCGTCCGAAGGCGGACCAGCTTGAGTTTCAACGCAGGCTGGCATGGGCGGCGCTCGTGGCGATCGATCTGGTGGTGGCGCCGCGATCAGCGCAGTGCAGCGGTCGCGCTACCCAAGCCTGTCCAGCGCGCGGTGATCGGCCCGGGCACGCCCAGAGCCTGGCCGCTTCGGTCGAAGACCAGCACGAGCACGGCACCCAGCGGCAGCCCCCCCGCCTCCCGCGCAATATTGACGGCGGTTTCCAACAGCGCCGCACAATCCACCCGCAGCGCGCGCTGCGGCGCCAGGGCGCAGGAGGAGGGAAAACCCGTGCGCTTGCCCTTGCCGATGACGACCTGGCCGAGCCCGGCGAGGTCGGCCGCAGCCTCGAACAGATTCGCCGGGCCATCGCGCCAACGCGAGGCGCTGAGGTCGAGCGCGGGATGCAGCCGCTCAAACGCCGGCAGCGCGGTGCCATCGGGCGTGATAGCCTCGCCCAATACCGCCAGCAGCGCCGGTGCCGCATGCCCATGCGGCAGCACGGAAAGCGGCAGGGTCTGGCCCGTGGTCATGATCCGCCCGGGCAACATCGCACCCACCAATCCTGTTTCGCTCACGCGGATGCCGCAAGGCGGCAGCGCCAGGCGCTCCAGCACATCCCCCGCAACCTGCTCAGCCGCCTCGAGGCAGGCGAGCGCGAGATCAGCCGTGAGTGGCGCCACTGGTTGCCCCGATTCCCAGGCCTCTGCCAGCGCCGAGGCGACGGAGCCTATCATCGCATTGGCGGCAGTTCGGGGATTTCCTCCTCGACGAAGCCACCAACCGGCGGGGCTTCCATGCTGACGGCGGGAGGCCCGCCATCGCCGCCATAGAGGTATTCCGGCAGCCAGGTGACGGTGCCAGGGAAGACATAGATCAGCACCATCGTCATGATCACGATGTAGATATAGGGCATGCAACCGGCGAAAATATCCTCAAGCTTCACCGAGGGTGGCGCCACGCCCTTCAGATAGAAGGCCGCCATGGCGACCGGGGGGGAGAGGAAGGAGGTCTGCAGGTTCAGGCCGATCAGCACGCCGAAGAAAATCGGGTCGATACCGAAATTGTCCAGTAGCGGCAGGAATATGGGCACGAAGATCACGATGATCTCTGTCCATTCCAGCGGCCAGCCGAGAATGAATATAATGATCTGGGTGAGGATCAGGAAGGTGGTGGCATTCAGCCCCAGGCTCATCACCAGATTCTCGATCACCTGCTGGCCGCCGAGATAGCCGAAGACCGAGGAGAACAGGGCCGAGCCGACGAAAAGCCAGCACACCATGGCTGTGGTTCGCGCAGTGAGGAACACGCTCTCCCGCAGCGACGCCCAGGTGAAGGAGCGATAGAGCAAGGCCAGCAGCAGCGCGCCGACCACACCGGCCGCGGCGGATTCCGTAGGCGTCATGATGCCGAGCAAAATCACCGCCAGGACCACCACCGTGAGCAGGGTGAGCGGCACAAAGCCCACCATCAGCTCCCAAAGCACGGTGCCGATGGGCACATTGCGCTCCTCGGGCGGGAGTTTCGGTGCGCGGTGCGGCTGCAGGATGCCAACGCCGATGAGATAGACGAGATAGGCCGCCGTCAGCACGAAGCCGGGGATAAAGGCTGCGGCGTAGAGCTGCACCACCGAGGTGCCGGTCGTCGCACCATAGAGGATGAGCATAACCGAGGGCGGGATGAGGATGCCCAGCGTGCCGCCGGCCGCAATACAGCCACAGGCCAGCTTCGGATCATATCCAGCGCGCAGCATGGGCGGCAGCGCCAGCAGGCCCATCAGCGTCACCACCGCACCCACAATGCCCGAGGCTATGCCGAACAATGCGCATGTCACCATGGTTGCGATGGCCAGCGAAGCCGGCAGGAAGCCCGAGGCCAATTGCAGCGAGCGGAACAGGCGGTCCAAAATATTTGAGCGCTCGATGATGTAACCCATGAAGACGAAGAGGGGCACCGAGATCAGCACGTCATTGGACATGACGGCATAGGCACGCTGGACCAGCAGGTCGAACACCCTGTCCTGCATCGCGAAATAGCCGAAGAACATCCCCATCGCCATCAGCGTGAAGGCGATTGGAAAGCCCAGCATGATGAAGAAGATAAAGAGGACGAGCTGGAGAATGCCAATCGTTGCGTCGCTGAGCACTGGGCGGGGCCTTGTCGGAAGAGGTTAGCGGGTTTCGCCCTGGGTTGTCACAATCGCGGCCTGCGCACCGCCCTGCGCAACGCGGGCGGTCAGCGCATCCAGGCCCTGGCTTTGGGCGGCGGCGATGAGGGCCACGTCGAGTTCCTCGACATCGACCAGGCGCTGCGGCCATTCATTGTTCTTGATGCACTGCACACAGCGAACAACCTCGACCAAGCCTTGCAAGAGCAGCAGCAGCCCGGCGGTGGGGATAATTGCCTTGAAAGGCCAGAGTATCGGCCCGTTCGGGCTCAGCGAGGAATGCTCGTTGGTCAGGAACGACTGCTCGAAGAAGAAATACCCCTGCACCATCAGCGCGAAGATCCCAGGGAAGAAGAACAGGATATACAGCGTGAGGTCGAACTTGCCCTGCAGGCTGGGCTTAAAACCACGATAGACGAAATCGCCGCGTACATGGCCGTTGCGTGACAGGGCATAGGCGCCGGCGAGCATGAACATGGCACCATAGAGCATATAGGAGGCATCGAATGCCCAGGTCGTCGGCGCCCGAAACACGTAGCGCATCGTGACGTCATAGCTGATCACCGCCGTCAGCAAGACGATGCACCACCCGCCCAGCTTGCCCACCCAGGTGCTGAGCTTGTCCACCGTAAGCAACAGCGCCCGCGTTGCTGGCCTATCGGCGAAGGCGATGGCGGCCATAATGGTCGCCACCACCAACCCCGCAAGCCCCGCGACAACGATGCTGCCTGACACGCTGCTCAGCCGCGGGCGAAGAAATGGTTGAAGCTGCGCACGGGGCTAACCTCGTAGCGCAGGAAGAAATTGCCGACGCGGCGGCACCAGGCACGCTGGCTGTCGCAGATTTTCTTGAACAGCGGGCCATTATTGGGGTTGGAATTGTCGCCCTCGATGCGGGCGATCACCCGGTCCCAGGCTTGCAATTGGGCGTCCAGGATCGGCGTGGGTGTGGGGCGGACATTGACCTGCTGGGTCTGCGACATGCCGAGCAGATCGGCCGAATAGCGCTCCTGCAGCTTCCAGCTCATATCGGCGCTGCTGGCTTCGGCCGAATGGCGCAGCAATGCCTTATGCTCATCCGGCAGGGCATCGAACTTGCCCTTGTTGAACAGAACTTCGAAGCACTCCACCGCCTGATGGTAGGACTGGATATAGAGGTTCTTCGCCACGTCCGGGAAGCCGAGGATACGGTCGGAGGAGGGATTGTTGAACTCGGCCGCGTCGATCACGCCGCGCTCCAGCGCGGGCACGATCTCGCCGCCCGGCACGGCCACAACGGCGGCACCCAGCTCCTGCATCAGGTCGCCGGCGAGGCCCACGGTGCGGTAGCGCAGGCCGCGAATCTGCTCGGCGCGTTCGATGGGCGTGCGGAACCAGCCCAGCGGCTGGGTGGGCATCGGGCCGGTGAGGAAGCCCACGGCATTGAGCCGCAGCACGTCATTGACCAGTTCCTTATACAGCGCCTCGCCGCCGCCGTAGTAGAACCAGCCCAGAAGTTGGTGTGCATTGCCAAACCAGGGTGGGGTGGTGCCGAATAGGCTGAACGCCTTATTACGGCCGAACCAATAGGCGGACACGCCATGGCCGCCATCGAGGGTGCCGGCATGCACGGCGTCCATCACCTGGAAGGCGCCAACCACGGCGCCCGCGGCGAGAAGTTCGAGCCGGAGGCGCCCCCCGCCCATGGCATTCACCCGGTTGACATAGTCCTGCGCGAATTCATGGAAAATGTCGCGCTGCGGCCAGGTGGACTGGAAGCGCAGGGTCAGCGTCTGTGCGCGGCTCACGCCTGGCGTCGCCAGTATAGCCGTCGCCGTCGCGGCGGCTGCGCCTGTCTTGAGGAAGCCTCGGCGCGGCGCGGGGCTGCTTTTGTTGTCGGACATAAACTTCTCCCTTCGAGGCGCATTGCCGCGCCTTCATTCTTCGCCCTTAGCCAAGGCGTTGAAGCGACGCAATGGGCTTCATGCCTGACATTGCCATCCCGCCTGGGAGTTTGAGCCCAAAGGCTAGTTGAAAACATCTCATGGGCGCCGCTGACGCAGCCGCCACTGCCCTGTTGCGAGACATCAAGGCGCGGTTTGCCCCGCTTGGAGTGATCCACCGCCGCGAGGCCAGAGCCTTGGGGAGCTGATCATGACGCTGGCTGAGACCCAACATCAGGTCGCCGCGCAGTCCACCGCATCCCGGCTCAATCCGATGAAGGCGCGAATGGCGGGCAGGTCGAGCGATTCCGGCAGGGCCACCGCATAGACACCGCCCATGATAGGCTCACCCAGGATGGGAACTGCCTGCAGGCGCTGGTCCTGCCAAGCCTCGCCATCAAGGACGACACTGATCCCGATACCGGCGGCCACCGCCTCTCGGGCGGCCTCTCGGCTCCCCACTTCAAGGGCGATTTGGCCAGAAAGACCATGCTGCGCAAAGGCCGCCTCCATCATGGCGCGCGTCATCGAACCTGGCTCGCGCAGCACCAATGGCCCCTCGGCCAGTTGCTCGAGGCTGATGCTCGCGCGTGTCGCGCAGGCCGGCACGCAGGCGATCAGCCGCTGCGTGACGAGCAATGTGCAGGACATCCCTTCCACCGGCTGGGTCAGGGTCATGATGGCGACTTCGATCTCGCAGGCCGCGAGGGCCTCAAGCAGCCCGTTGGTATTGCCGAGCCGGGTTCTCACCCGCAGCTCCGGATAGGCTGCCATCAAGGCCGCGATGCAGGGCATGGCATGGGCTGGCGTCGAGAGGCCGATGGCGATGCTGCCGCGGCGCAGATCGCGCGATTGGCGCATCGTCTCCTCCAACTCATCCATGCGCCCCAGCACCAGCCGGGATCGGGCCAGCAATTCTTGCCCGGCATCGGTGAGCGCGAGGCGGGGGCGGCGATGCAGCAAAAGAGTGCCGCAGGCGCGCTCCAGCCCGGTGAGCGTGACCGAGATGGTGGGCTGGCTGAGGCCAAGGATTTCGGCAGCCCGCGATATGCTGCCGCCTTCGACAATGGCGGCAAAGCAGCGCAGTGCGTTGAGGCTTATCGCGCCCTCCCGGCGGCCACGGCGGGGGTCATTTGTCATCGTGAAAGCCTGGGAGTGTCATTCAAGTGTCATTTCCATGACTTAGGTTAGGACCAAGCAATAGATTAACGTCATAGCATCATACTATGGAGAAGCCCATGTCTGATCTTGCCCGCCGCCACCTGCTCGGTGCAGGCGCTGCCTTCCTCGGTGCGCTCGATGCGAGCCTGGCGCAGGCGCAGCAGCCATCCCCCCGGCGGGGCGGGGCTTTGGTCTATGCGCAGATGTCGGGCAATCGGCGCGGCGGCGATGCGAGCAATTCCCGCCATCCCTATTACATGGTCGATCTCATTACCCGCTCGGCCTATAACACCCTGGCCTGGGTGGATGAGGAGTTGAAGCTCCAACTGGAGTTGGCCACCCGCATCGCGCCCGCCGATGACACGCTCAAGGTGTGGGAGGTGACGATCCGCGAGGGGGTGCGCTTCCATGATGGTAGGATGATGACGGCCGGCGATGTCGCCGCCTCTTTCGAACTGCATCGCCGGCGCAATTTTGCCTCGGCGCAGATCCAGCGGACCGAGGTGGTGAACCCCACCACCATCCGCTTCCACCTCGATGCGGGGAACTCCGAATTCCCCTTCGTGCTCGCTGAATATGATTGCGTCGTGATGCCGGCGAACCCTGATTTTGAGCGCATCGGCATGGAGGGCATCGGCACCGGGCCCTTTCGCATCACCAGCAATGATCCGCAGCGCCGCATGACCTTCGAGCGTTTCGAGGATTATTGGCGCCAGGGCTTCCCCTATCTGGACCGGCTGGAGGTGGTGAATCGCGAGGGCCAGACCGAGGCGGCGCTGGCGGGTTACCGCGCGCGCCAATTCGACGCGATGCTGAATATCGACCCGCGGCTGATCCGCCAGATGGAGCGCGAGCCACAGACCGACCTGGTGGCCGCGGCCTCGGGCGATCAGGCGGTGATCATCCTGCCCAAGCATCCGGGCTCGGCCTTCAATGATGCGCGCATCCGCCGTGCGCTCTCGGCGGCGATCGACCGTGAGGGGCTGGTGCGGATTGTCTATGGTGGGACCCGCTGGGGCTGGGTTGGCAATGACAGCCACCTCGCCGCCGCCGACCCGATGTTTGTCGCCCCCGAGCGCCCGCGCGACCTGGCCCTGGCGCGGCGCCTGCTGGCCGAGGCAGGCCATCCCAACGGCATCACCCTGCCCACGCTGTATTATGCGCCGCAATGGCCGGAGATGGCGCGGTATTTCCAGTTCATCCAGGAGAGCGTGCGCGAGGCCGGCATCACCCTGCCGATCGAGGAGCGGCCGAATGACGGCTATCAGCGCTTTCGCATGGGCGAGTTGGATGTGAGCCGCGGCAACTGGCATAAATTCGCCTATACCGCTGTGGGCCCGCGCAACCCCGGCATCAGCCTCTTTCGGATGCGGCCGGCGAATAATGAGAGCGGCTATTGGTCCGGCCCGGCGGCGGATCGCTATATGGCGCTCTATGCCCGCGCCATGCTGACGGCCGAGGCTGCGGCGCGGCGGGCGATCTACGCCGAAATGCAGGCAATCCTGCGCGAGGAGGCGCCGGCCATCCTGCCGGCGGGGCGCAATAATGTGCTGATCAAGCGCAACACGGTCCATAATCTCCGCAACCATCCCCAGCATTGGTCGATCCGCTGGGATGACGTTTATCGCAGCGCCTGAAGGAGGCCATGATGTCCGCTCTCTCCCGCCGCGCGCTGGGCGCGCTTAGCCTGCTTCCTGGTATCGCCGCTGCCCAGGGCGCGCCGCGCCGTGGTGGTGCCATCACTGTGGCGCAATGCTCGGCCAACCGTTTCGTTGCTTCGGCCCAGACCGCCCGGCACCCCTATTTCACCGTCGATCTCACCACGCGCATTCCATACAACGCGCTGGTCTGGGTGGACCGGCAGATGCGCCTGCAGCCGGAACTGGCCATAGCCTGGCAGCCGGCCAGCGCCGATCAGAGCGTGTGGGACATCACGCTGCGCCCGGGTGTGCGCTTTCATGACGGCTCGCCCTTGCGGGCGGAGGATGTCGTGGCCTCCTATCAGCTGCACCGGCAGCGCAATTTTGCCTCGGGCCAAATTCAGAGAATCGAGGCGATGGCCGATGGCCGGGTGCGCTTCAGCCTCGATGCCGGCAATTCGGAGTTTCCCTATGTTCTGGCTGAATACCAGAACATGATCATGCCTGCCGCGCCGGTTGAGACCATCGGCAATACCGGCATTGGCACCGGGCCGTTTCGCTTTGCCTCAACCGACCCGAACCGCGTTGCGGTGTATGAGCGCAACCCGGCCTATTGGCGTGAGGGTTTTCCCTATCTTGACCGGATTGAGCTGCACAATCGCGAAGGCCAGCAGGAGACGGCCCTGGCCGGGCTGCGCGCCGGGCAATTCGACATGGTGATGACCATCGACCCGCGCAGCGTGCGCAACCTGCAGCGCGATGCTGATCTGGTGGTGGATAGCGGCGGCGGCGGGCATCATTATGTGATTCAATTGCCCAAGTATCCCGGCTCGCCCTTTGAGGATAAGCGGGTGCGCCAGGCGCTGGCGCTGGGTGTGGACCGCGAGGCGATCATTCGCCTAGTCTATGGCGAGGGGAATGGTTGGGTGGGCAATGACAGCCACCTCGTCGCTGCCGACCCGAATTTCCTCGCCATGCCGCGCCTGCCGCGCCCTGAGGCGGTGGCCCGGGCCCGGGCGCTGCTGGCGGCGGCCGGGCATCCGAATGGGATTAATCTCGGCACGCTTTATTGGTCGCCGCAATCGCCCGAGGTTGGCCGCTACTTCCAGGTGCTGCAAGAAACGGCGCGCGAGGCAGGGCTGACCATGGCGCTGGAGCAGCGCCCGGCTGATGGCTATGTGCAATTCCGCACCGGGGATAATGATCTCTCAAAGGGCAGCTTCCACCGCTTTGCCATGACTGCGGTTGGCCCACGCAATCCTGGGATTTCGCTGTTCCGCATGCGCGGCGATTTTGTCGAATCCGGCCATTGGCGCGGGGCGGAGCATGACCGCTACATGGCGCTTTATGCTGAGGCGATGCGTGAGGGTGATGCGGCGCGGCGGCGTGCGATGTTCACCGCCATGCAAAGCCTGCTGCATGAGGAGGTGCCGGCGCTGCTGCCGGCCGGGACGATGACCTTCTCGGTGCGCCGCCGCCATGTGCAGGGTTTTGAGTTCCATCCGCAAATCTGGTCGGTGCGCTTTGATGAGGTGTGGCGCGGGTGATCGCGCTGATCCTGCGGCGGGGCGCGCTCTCGCTGGTCACGCTGTTTCTGCTGGCGAGTTTTATCTTCTTTGCCACCGAGGTGCTGCCGGGCGATGCGCTGGATGTCTCGCTCTCGGCCGATGAGATCGCCAATATGCCGGCCGAGGTGATGGCGCGGCGCAAGGCGGAGCTGGGGTTGGATCGGCCGATTCTCGAGCGGTATTGGGGTTTTCTGGGCGGGCTGCTGCGGTTTGATTTGGGGCGGACCATCATAACGCGCGCGCCGGTGGGTGAGATCATCGCCATGCCGCTGCGCAATTCGGTGGCGCTGGCGGGGGTGACGCTGCTGCTGGCCCTGCCGGTGGCCTTGGCGATTGCGATGGCGGCAGCACAGGCGAAGGGCCGGGCGGTGGACAATGCGGTGTCGGGGGCGGCGATTATTGGCTATTCGATTCCGGAATTTGTCACAGGGCTATTGCTGATTGCGGTATTTGCTGTGTGGTGGCCGCTCTTTCCAGCCACCATCACCGCCAGCACGAATGACCCGCTGGGGGTGCTTTTGGCTGCAGCGCCCTTGGCCATTGCCACCACCATTATAGGCTCCGTCGCCTATCTGGGGCGTATTCTGCGGGTTGGTTTGATTGAGGTGATGGCGGCGGATTTTGTGGAGCGGCTACACCTTTCGGGCATCCCGCGCTGGCGGATTATCTGGCTGCATGCGCTGCCGGCGGCAATGATACCGGGGCTTTCGGCGGCAGCACTTTATGCCGCCTCGCTGGTCTCAGGGGTGGTGGTGGTGGAGATGGTCTTTGCCTATCCGGGCATTGGTGCCGAATTGGTGCGCGCAGTGACGCGGCGGGAGGTGCATGTGGTGCAGGCCATCGCCCTCGCCGCGGCCATTTGCGTGGTGCTGTTCAACCTGCTGGCGGATCTGGGTATCGCCGCGCTTGATCCGCGGACGCGGCGTTGATGCGCGCAGCACTGCGTCGGCCGGCCGCTTTGCTGGGGGGGCTGCTGGTGGTCGTCCATCTGGTGGTGGCCATTGCCGCGCCCTGGATCGCGCCCTTCGCGCCAACCTCTTTGCTCGATGCGCCGCTGGAGCCGCCGGGTGCGACCTATTGGCTGGGCACGGATGATCTGGGGCGGGATGCTTTTTCGCGGCTGCTCTGGGGGGGGCGGGTGGCCATGCTGGTGGCCTTTGCGGCCGGCGCCGTGGCCGTGCTGGGGGGCGCTTTGCTGGGGCTGGCCGCGGCATATCGGCGCGGCGGCTTTGATGATGTGGTGATGCGCCTGGTGGAGATGAAACTCGCCGTCCCAACCATTCTCTTTGTCGCTATTTTCGTCACCGGCTTTGGACAATCCGTGCCGGTGCTGATTGTGGCGGTGGGGATCATTCAGATGATGGGCGTGGTGCGCACCAGCCGCGCCGCCGGCATTGTGCTGATGGAGCAGGGCTATGTGCGCGCGGCGCAACTGAATGGCGAAAGCGGGCTGATCATTATCCTGCGCGAATTGCTGCCCAATGTGGCGGATCTGCTGGCGGTGGAATTTGCGCTGCGTGCCTCCTCCGCGCTGCTGCTGGTCTCGGCGCTGTCCTTCCTGGGCCTGGGCATTTCCCCGCCCACGCCGGATTGGGGCCTGATGGTGGAGGATGGGATGGCGCTGTTGGAAAGCGAGCCGGCCCTCGTGCTCGCCCCTGCCCTATGTATCTCCACCCTCGTGCTGGGCATGAACCTTGCAGCCGAAGGGCTGGCCGATGCACTGGGGCTGGATGCGGCGCGGGGTGGCGGTGGCTGAGCCGGTGCTGCAGGTCCGCGCGCTTTGCATCGAATGGCGCGGCGCGGATGGGCGCACCAACCGGGTGGTGGATGGCGTGTCCTTCGACCTGGCGCCCGGCGCCACCTTGGGCATTGCCGGCGAGAGCGGCAGCGGCAAATCCACCCTGGCGCGGGCGTTGTTGGGCCATTGCCGCCCTGGCAGCGCGATCACCAGCGGCAGCATCCGCCTCGATGGCGAGAATCTCGCGAGCCTGTCCGAGCCGGAACTTGCCCGCCGGCGCGGTCGGGTGATGGCGATGGTGCCGCAGAACCCCCTCGCCTCGCTCACCTTCCATATGCCGGTGGGGCGGCAATTGGAGGAGGTGCTGCGGCTGCGCGCCGGGCTTTCGGCCAAGGCGGCGGGGCTGCGCGCGCTGGAATTATTCGGCCAGATGGGCCTGCCCGAGCCTGAGCGGCTGGTGCGCCGCTACCCCCATCAACTCTCGGGCGGGCAGCGCCAGCGCGTGGTGCTGGCCTGTGCCATCGCCTGCGACCCCGCCTTGCTGGTGCTGGATGAACCCACCACGGCGCTGGACAAGACCACCGAGGCGCAGGTGCTAGACCTGATCCGACGGCTGCGCATGGCACGCCAGGGCGCCATGGTTATCGTCACCCATGACCTCAATGTGGTGGCCGATATCTGTGACCAGGTGCTGGTGATGCAGCATGGCCGCATCATCGAGCAAGGGGCGGTTGGCACGGTGTTTTCTGCCCCGCGCGAGGCCTATACGCGCGGGCTGCTGGGCGCCGCCTTGCGGGTGGAGGAGGCAAGCCGCGCCACCCATGCCGCGCCGGGCCCGACGCTATTGGAGGTCAAAGGCCTCAGCTTTCGTTATGCGCGCCCCTCGTTGCTGCGGAGGAACCCGCTCGGCCCGCCCATATTGGATGGGGTCGGCCTGAGCCTGGCGCGGGGCGAGGTGCTCGGTGTCATCGGTGAATCGGGCTCGGGCAAGACGACGCTGGGGGGTATCATTGCCGGGTTATTGGGTGGCGAGGCAACTGCGGTGCGCTTTGATGGCCGCCCGCTTCCGGGCCTCGCCGCACAGCGCACGCGCGAACAACGCCGGCGCATCCAGATGGTGTTTCAGGACCCGCTCTCCTCGCTCAATCCGCGCCGCCGCGTGGGCGATGCGGTGATGCGGCCGCTACAGCTTTTCCGGGGGCTGGAGCGGCGCGAAGCAGCCCGCTGCGCTGCGAGCCTGTTCGAGGAGTTGGGGCTGGAGGCAGCGCTGCTGTCGCGCTTCCCGCGGCAACTCTCGGGCGGGCAGCAGCAGCGTGTCGCCATCGCCCGTGCCTTCGCGGCCGAGCCGGATTTGCTGATCTGCGATGAAATCACCTCAGCGCTTGATGCCTCGGTGCAGGCGCAGCTGCTGGATCATTTGGCGATGATGCAACGCCGCCAGGGCACGGCGATGCTGCTCATCACCCATGACCTCGCCGTGGTCTGGCGCATGGCGCCGCGCGTATTGGTGATGCAGGGGGGGCGGATACTGGAGGCGGGCGCGACCGAGGCAATCTTTCGCAACCCACAAAACCCCTATACCGCCGCCCTGCTCGGGGCAGCGAGCCGGGCAGCGCGCGCCGGCCAGGGGGTACTGGCCGGCACGGGCGATAAGAAACCGCTATAGCCGGCCGGGCATAGGCCGCCCGGCGAAGAATTCCGCCAGCGCCGTAGCCGCCTGCATGGCGATCTGCCGGCGCACCTCCACCACCGCCGAGCCAAGATGCGGGGTGAAGAGACTGCGCGGATGCTCAAGCAGGGCGGCGGGAATGGCGGATGGGCGGTCAGCCCGCGCCCAATCCTCCAATTCGAAGGCATCGGCGGCATAGCCGCCCAAATGGCCGCTCTGCAGCGCCGCCGCCACCGCGGCCTCATCCACCAGCGAGCCGCGGGCGATATTGACCAGCAATGCGCCGGGCTGCAGCCGGGCCAGGGCGGGACCGTCGATCATGTGCAGCGTGCCCCGGTTCAGCGGTGCGGCCAGCACCACCCAATCTGCGGTTGCGAGCAATCCCGTAAGGCCCACGGAACCTTCCACAGCAGGGTCGTGATGGATGATCCGCCGGCAGGCGAAACCGGCGAGCCGGGCGGCAATGCCCCGCCCCACCGCGCCCATGCCGATAATGCCGACCACGGCCCCCTCCAGCCCTGCGCCGAAGAGGATGGGCCGCCAGCCGGCAAACCCGCCCCCGCGCACCAGCGCATCGCCGGCACGGATATGCCGGCCGAGCCCGATCATCAGCCCCAGCGCCAATTCCGCCGTGGGCGCTGTCAGCAGGTCGGGCACCACGGCCACCGCGACATTGCGCGCGCGGCAGGCCGCGAGGTCAAAATTATCCGCCCCTTTCAGGGCGCAGCCAATGGCGCGCAGATTGGGGCAATGGGCAAGAAATTCGTCATCCACATGATCGGTCATGAAGGCCAGAAGGCCATCGGCGCCGGCGGCGCGGCGGAACAGTTCCGCCCGCGGCCAGGGGGCCTCTGCGGGGTTGGCGTCGATGCGGGCGAAACCTGCCAGCACAGCCAGCGCATCGGGGTGGGCCTGATTGGTCACCAGGATCAGCGGCCTGTCTTGTTTCATCCAGCTGTCATCCATCTATCGTCCGGGAGCGGCTATCCCACATTCAGTCATGCAATCGAACCGCAGTTTGGCACCTGACACCAAATCATCATCGAATCTGCCCCCGGCCATGGCCGTGGAAGGCCTGAGTGTTCGCTATGGCCGCGATGTCGTCGCGCTGGGTTGCATTGATCTCGCCTTTGCGCCGGGTGGTTTTACCGTGCTGCTCGGGCCCTCGGGCGCTGGTAAAAGCACTTTGCTGCGCTGCCTGAACGGGCTGGCGCGGCCCAGTGCCGGCCGGGTGCTGGGGCCCGATGCTGCGCCCATTCATCGCCGCCTGCGGGCGCATCGGCGGCAGACCGGCATGGTCTTCCAGCAGCACCAATTGATCGGCCGGCTGAGTGTGTTGGACAATGTGCTGATCGGCTTGCTGGGCCAGCGCAGCCCCTGGACAGCCCTGCTGCCGCCATCGCGCGCCGAGCGCGAACGGGCGCTTGATGCGCTGGAACGTGTCGGCCTGATCGAGCGCGCGCTCACGCGGGCCGATGCGCTCTCGGGCGGGCAGCAGCAGCGCGTGGGCATTGCCCGCGCCCTGGTGCAGCGGCCCCGCCTGATGCTGGCCGATGAACCCGTCGCCAGCCTGGACCCGGTAACGGCGGAGCGCGTACTCGACCTCCTCGCCCGCATCTGCCGCGAGGATGGCATCACCGCCATTGTCAGCCTGCACCAGGTGGAATTCGCCCGCCGCTATGCCGAGCGGATCGTGGCGTTAGCCGCGGGCGCGGTGGTGTTTGATGGCCCCCCTGCCCTTCTGGCCGAAGCCGATATCGCCCGCATCTACGGCCCCGCCCACAGCCCCCAAGCCGCGCAAGAGGAATACGCATGAACCGCCGCCAACTCACCGCCTTTGCCACTTTGCTTCCGGGCCTGGCCCTCGCCCAGGGGAGCGACCCGCGCCGCATCCGCGTGGCGCTGCTGCCCGATGAGAATGCCTCGACGCTGATCCAGAACGCCCAGCCGCTCAAGAATTACCTGGAACAGCGGCTGGGGCGCAGCGTCGAGTTGATCGTCACCACCGATTATTCCTCGATGATCGAGGCGATGCGGTTCGGCCGCATCGAGGTGGCGTATTTCGGCCCCTTTTCCTATGTGCTGGCCAAGACCCGGGCGCCGGCGATCGAGGCCTTCGCCGTGGGCGTGGAGCGCGGCGCGCCCACCTATCAATCCATCATCATCGCCGGTGCCTCCGGGCCGGTGCGGGGGTTGGAGGATATTCGTGGCAAGGCCATGGGCTTTGGCGACCAGGCCTCCACCTCCTCCCATCTCGTGCCACGTGCGCTGCTGCTGCAACGCGCGGGGCTGCGTGGCGGCGCAGATTACCGCGTGGTGCATCTGGGCGCGCATGATGCGGTGGCGCGCGCGGTGCAGTCCGGCCAGGTTGCGGCGGGCGCGCTGTCGGAGGCGATTTTCCGCACCCTCATCACCCGCCAAGTGATCGACCCGGCGCGGGTGGTGGAAGTGGCGCTCTCCGCCCCCATCCCGAACTACCCCATGGTCATGCAGGGCAGCCTTGCAGAGCCTCTGAAGGCCGCCATCCGCGCGGCCTTCCTCGATCTGCGCGAGCCCGAGGTGCTGCGCGCCTTTCGCGTCAAGGGTTTCGCGCCGACCACCGACGCCGCCTATGACATCCTGCGCGAGACTGCGCGCGTGCTGGAGCTTGACCTGGGCAGCATGCGCGGATGAGCCGCCACGCCGCCATCCTGGCCGCGGATGCCGCCGCGGGTCGGCGACACGCGGCGCTGGCCACGGTGGTGCTGGCGGTGGCCCTCGGCGCACTGGGCGTGAGCGGCTTTTTCGATGCCGAGCGCTTTGCCGATGCCTGGCCGGCGGTGGCGCAGATTTCTTCGGAAATGGTACCGCCTGATTTCAGCCGCTGGCAGAGCTGGCTGCGGCCGCTGGCGGATACGCTGGCCATGTCCATTGCCGGCACCGCATTGGCGGTGGCCTTCTCCCTGCCGCTGGCGCTGCTGGCGGCGGTGAATACGGCGCCAAACGCGGTGGTGCAGCAATTGGCGCGGCTGCTGCTCTCCTTCCTGCGCTCGGTGCCCGAGATCATCATGGGCATCCTCTTCGTCGCTGCGGTGGGTTTTGGCGCGCTGCCGGGGGTGCTGGCCTTGGGGCTGCATAGCGTGGGCATGGTGGGGAAGTTCTATGCCGAGGCGATCGAGCATACCGACCCCCGCCCAGCCGAGGCGGCACGGGCCGCCGGCGCTGGGCCGTTGCAGATCATCCAGCGCGCCATCCTGCCGCAGGTGCTGCCGCAATTGGCCGACATCACGCTCTATCGCTGGGAGTATCATTTCCGCGCCTCGGCGGTGCTGGGTATCGTCGGCGCGGGCGGCATCGGCTTTGAATTGATCGCGGCCTTGCGATTGATGGCCTATGATCAGGTTTCCGCCATCCTGCTGGCCATTCTCGCCTGCGTGGTGGTCGTGGATGCCACGGGCGCCGCCTTGCGGCAGCGACTGCGCTGAACATCTGCAGCTGACCCGGCGCCGCTCTGGGGCAGCCAGCCGTTTATGACAAGGTTGGGTCCAACCTATCCCTCAACCAATCACCGAGAAGGGAAACCGCGAAGGTTGTCGTCACGATGATCGCGGCGGGCGAGAGCAGAATCCACGGCGCGCGCGTCAGATATTCGCGCCCGTAACCCACCATCGAACCAAGCGATGTGGCCGGCGGCTGAACGCCGAGCCCAAGGAAGGAGAGGCCACTCTCGAGCAGAATGATCTCGGGGAAGGCCAGCGTCATCGAGACGATCAGCGTGGAGGCGATATTGGGCAGAACGTGCCGCCCCTGCACCCGCCAGGCCGAAGCGCCCAATTGCCGCACCGCCGCCGCATAGCCTTGCGCATTGGCGCTGATGGCCAGGCCGCGGGCGATGCGGGCATAACGCTCCCAGGCATGCAGCCCAAGCAGGCAGATGAACAGCACCAGCGAATTGCCGAAAAAGGCCAGCACGGCCAGCGCCAGGATCAGGAAAGGCAGGCTGGCCGAGAAATCCACCAGCGCCATCACCGCCTGCTCCACCAGGCCGCGGAACTGTGCCGCCAGCAGCCCAAGGGAGGTGCCCACGACAGCGCCGATCAGGGTGGCGCCAAAGGCAATCAGCAGGCTGGTGCGGATCGAGGAGATCAGCCGCGACAAAACATCGCGCCCGAGTTCATCCGTGCCAAGCGGATGCAGCCAGGTGCCGCCCAGGCCAATGGGGGGCGAGAGGCGGTTGCGCAGATCCAGCGCGGTATAGGCGTAGGGGCTGACCAGATCGGCCAGCACAGCAACCGCCAGCATCAGCCCCAGCCAGCCCAGCGCAAAGGCGATGGGCAGCGGCAGGCGGCTGCGTTGCGGCTTTGGCGCCTCGGTGAAGGCAGGCGGGGTGATGGGAGAGACGTCAGCCATGCTCACTGCGCTCCCATCTTGCCGGCGCGAAGCCTTGGGTCCAGCACGCCATAGAGCAGGTCCACCACAAGATTCGATGCCACCATGGTGCCCGCCACCAGCAGCAGGATGCATTGCACCACCGCCAGGTCGCGATTGCCCACCGCCACCACCAGCAGGCGGCCGACGCCGGGCCAGGAGAAGACGCTCTCAACCACCACCGCACCCGCGATCAGGCTGCCCACCATGAAGCCCACGATGGTGACCGTGGGGATCGCTGCGTTCGGCAGGGCGTGGCCCCAAACCACGTCACGCCAGGGCACGCCCTTGGCGGAGGCCGTTCGGATATAGGATTGCCCCAGCACCTCGAGCATCGCCGATCGCGTGAAGCGCGCCAGCACGGCGGCCCCGCCCACGCCCATGGTGATGATGGGCAGAATGGCATGGCGCCAGCTCTCCTGCCCGCCCGAGGGCAACCAGCCCAGCTGAACGGCAAAGACCAGCACCAGCAGCAGCCCCAGCACGAAGGATGGCACGGTGAAGCCTGCCACGGCCAAAGCCATCACCAGGCGGTCCAGCAGCGAGTTGCGATGCAGTGCGGCCAGGATGCCGGCCGGGATGCCGATGGAAAGCTTGATGACCAGTGCCGGTATGGTGAGCGCCAGCGTGGCCGGAATGCGCTCTGCGACAAGGGTGATGGCATCGCGCCCATCACGCATGGAGCGGCCGAGATCGCCATGCAGGATCGCACCGAAATAACGCAGATATTGCTGCCAGAGGGGTGCATCCAGCCCCCAGGCGGCGCGGAAGGCCTCGACCGCCTCTGGGGGCGCATCGGCGCCCATGATGATCTGCGCCGGGTCGCCGGAGAGGCGCAGCACGATGAAGGCGAAGGTGACCACCATGGCGATGGTCAGCGCAGCACGCAGCAGGCGGCCGGTGAGGAAACGCAGCATGTCAGGCCACCTGTGAAAGAAGCGGCGCATGCGCCAGATGGCAGGCCACCAGCCGCCCATCCGGGCGCGGCCGCAGCACCGGCGCCTCGGTGCGGCAGCGCGCCACCGCCTCGGCGCAGCGCGGGTGGAAGGCGCAGCCGGAAGGACGGTCGGCCGGATTGGGCGGGTCGCCCGTGAGCAGGATGCGCCGGCCGCGCCGCCCCGGATGGGGGATGGCGGAGACCAGGGCGCGAGTATAAGGGTGAGCAGGTGTTTTGAGCACCTCGTCCGGCTCACCTTCCTCGACGATGCGGCCCAGATACATCACGGCGATGCGATGGCTGACCTGGCGCACAGCGCGCAAATCATGGCTGATGAAGAGCATAGCCATTCCGCGCCGGGCCTGGAGTTCCATCAGCAGGTTCATCACCTGTGCCTGGATTGAGACATCCAGCGCGCTGATCGGCTCATCGCAGACCAGCAGTTCCGGTGCGGTTGCCAGCGCGCGCGCCAATACGGCGCGTTGGCGCTGCCCGCCGGAGAGTTCATGCGGGTAGCGCTGGGCGTGGTCCGGCCGCAGCCCTGCCTCCACCAGCAGTTCCGCCACCCGAGCCGGCCCGGCCGGAAGGCCATGGATGATGAGCGGCTCCTCGACCTGCGCTCCGATGCTCAGGCGGCGGTCCAGCGCGCCGAGCGGGTCCTGGAACACCATTTGCATCCGGGCACGCTGCTGCCGCCACGCCCGCCCGCCGATGGGCGGCATGGGCGCGCCATCAACCTGCACCTGCCCGGCATCGGGCGCTTCGAGGCCCAGCACCAACCGCCCGGTGGTGGATTTGCCACAGCCACTTTCGCCGACCAGGCCCAGGGTGCGGCCGCGCTGCAGGGTCAGGCTCAGCCCATCCACCGCGCGCAGTTCCACCGCCCGGCCAAAGATCCCGCGGCGCATCCTGTAACGCCGCACCAGATCGCGCGCTTGGAGAAGAACGCTCATGCCAGCACCGGCGCTTCTGCGGCGAGAATGCAGGCGGCGCGGTGGGATATATGCAAATCTGCCAGTTCCGGCACGGCCTGCAGGCAGGCCGCGCGCGCATGCGGGCAGCGCGGCGCGAAGGCGCAGCCGGGCGGCATGGCCCATGGCTCAGGCACGCCGCCGGGAATGGCCATCAGCGGCCGACGCTCGCCATCCAATGGCGGCAGCGCGCCCAGCAGGCCCTGCGTGTAAGGATGGGCCGGATGGGCAAAGATCTGGCCGGAGGCCGCTTCCTCGACGATGCGCCCGGCATACATCACCGCCACCCGCTCGCAGGTTTCTGAGACGACACCGAGGTCATGGGTGATCAGCACCAGCGCCATGCCCATCTCACGACGCAGCCCCTGCAACAGGTCGAGAATCTGCGCCTGGATGGTCACATCGAGCGCGGTGGTGGGCTCGTCGGCCACCAAAACTTCCGGCCGTCCTGCCAGGGCGATGGCGATCATCACCCGCTGGTTCTGCCCGCCGGATAATTCATGCGGAAAGGCATCAAGGCGGCGCTGGGCATCGGGCATGCCCACGGCGTCAAGCAGCCGCTTTGCCTCGGCGCGCGCGGGCGCGCCGCTCAACCCCTGATGCAGCGACAGCGCCTCGGTGATCTGCCGGCCGATGCGATGCACCGGATTGAGGCTGCTCGCCGGATCCTGGAAGATCATGGCGATGCGACCACCACGCACCTGCTCCAGCGTGGCGGCCTTCGCACCCAGCAATTCCATGCCCCCCAGCCGCACGCTGCCGGTGACGCGCGCCTTGCCCGGCAGCAAGCCCAGTGCCGCGAGCCAGGTGACGGATTTGCCACAACCACTCTCGCCCACGAGGCCCAACGCCTCACCGGGCGCCACATCGAGATCAATGCCACGCAGCGCCGGCTGGCCGGCGAAGCTGACCGCGAGGCCACGGATCTGAACCAGGCTCATCCGCCAAAGCCGAGATTGGCGGCACTGAAATCCATTGGCCATCCGCGCGCCGGGCGCCAGCGGATATCGCGACGCTTGGCGATGAAGGTGGCCGCCTGATTCAGCACCATGTAGCCGGGGTCCTCGCGCTCGATGATCTCCAGCATGCGGCGGAATACGACGCGGCGGCGCGCCCGGTCGGTCGAGCTTTCCAAGGCGGTGCAAAGCTGGTTGAACTCGGCATTGGTCCACTCCTGCCCGCGTTGGAGTTCGCCCAAGGGGCCCATGGCGCGCAGCATCGAGCCCACGGGGTCGCTGAAGACATGGGTGACGGACCAGTCGCGAATGCCGCGCATGGCACCTGGTTCCACCACCTGGCTCCAATTCTCCATCATCTGCAGTTGGACGTTCAGCCCAACCGAGCGCCACATCTCCACCATCACCTGGGCTGTTGGCGTCTGGTTCACGTAATAGTTGTTGAGGCAGCGATACGGGATCGCCTCGCCGCGATAACCCGCTTCACGCAGCAGACGCCGCGCCTCGGCCGGATCGAAGCGGGGGTTTTCCCAGTCGGCGAGGTACATATCGCCAAAGAAGCCCAGTTGCAGCCCGCGCGTTATTTCAGTGCGGCCGGACCAGAGCGACTCGATAATCATGCGGTGATCGATCGCATGGGTGAGCGCACGGCGCACCAGCGGATTGCGCAGCACCGGGTGGCCCTTGTCAAAGACCAGCACTCGAATGTTGTTGACCGCGCTGCCCACCACTTCAAAGCGCGCATTGCGCTCGATGATGGGCAATTGGTCCGGCGGGATATCCGTGGCGAAATCCGTCTCGCCCGAGAGCAAGGCGTTGATGCGCGATGCCACCTCCGGCACCTCATTGAAGCGGATGCGCCGCGCGGGCGGTCGGCCGCCCCAATAGCTGTCATGGGCCTCGAAGGTGAGCGCGACATCGGGACGGAACTCGGCCACCCGATAGGGGCCGGTCCCGATCGGCCGGCGCGCCCAGGCCTGCCAGTTCTCGGCCGTCTCAAAGCCCTGGCGCGACAGCACCACGCCCACATTCTGCGCAATCCGCCCTTCCAGCGTGACATCCGGCACGCGGTTGACGAAGCGCACGACGCCCTGCCGGACCACTTCCATCCGCTCGAAGCCGGGAAAGGTACGCCGCGCCACGGCGAGGGCATCAGCCGGCGGTTCACGGCCCGCCGATGCGCCGCCGAATAGCCGCGCACCACCGAGCGAGAAGGCCACATCCTCGGCAGACATGATCCGC
The DNA here is from genome assembly GCA_945901085.1 of Rhodovarius crocodyli. Classification (GTDB taxonomy): domain Bacteria; phylum Pseudomonadota; class Alphaproteobacteria; order Acetobacterales; family Acetobacteraceae; genus Rhodovarius; species Rhodovarius crocodyli_A. The sequence goes on from CAMDJV010000015.1 coordinate 61,011, forward strand.
CCGTCATGCATCTGCACACCCGCGCGCAAATCGAACTCCACCACGCGCTCGTCAATGCGGCGCCAGGCGGTGGCCAGGCCCGGCACCTGCCCCAAATTGCCCAGCCAATCCGTGCCGATCAGGCTTTCGGCATAGAGTGAGGAGACCCGAAAGCCGACATTGGACTGCTCGCGCGGCGTCTCCAGCGTGTTTGAATTGCTGATCTTCTGCACGGCGATGGTCAGGCTCGGACGCGTATCCGATTGCGCCAGGGCCGGCGCGGCCAGCCCGAGGCCGGCCGCGGTCATAAAGTCTCGCCGTTGCATGGTTCAGTTCCCGTAATTGCCTGGGCGGAAATCCATCGCAAAGGCCGGGCTCGCCTTCCAGCGGATATCCTTGCGCTTGGCGGTGAAGGTCGCGTTCTGGTGCAGCACCGTATAGGCAGGGTCCTCACGCTCGGTGATTTCGAGCAGACGACGGAACACGACACGGCGGCGGGCGCGGTCAACGCTTGTCTCCAACTCGACCGAGAGGCGGTTCATCTCCTCATTGGTCCATTCGCCAACCTGCTGCTGCTGCCCATTGGGCCCATGTTGGTTGACCAGCGAGGAGACCGGATCATTGAAGGCGGCGCTGTTGGACCAGTCGCGCACGGCACGGGTGGGGCTGCGTTCGAGAATCTGCGACCAGTTTTCCTTCATCTCGATCTGCACATTGAGGCCCACGCTGCGCCACATCTCCACCAGCACCTGCGCCGTGGCGTTTTGGTTGGTGTAGTAATTGTTCAGAAGGCGATAGGGGATGGGCTCGCCGCGGTAATTCGCCTCACGCAACAGGCGGCGGGCCTCGGCCTGATCAAAGCGCGGCACGCTCCAATCTTGGATGAGCATCTCGCCATAGAAGTCCCATTGCAAACCCTTGGGCACCACGGTGCGCCCGGCCCAAAGCGCATCCACGATGGCCTGACGGTCGATGGCATGGGTGAAGGCGCGGCGCACGAGGGGGTTGCGCAGCACGGGAAAATTCTTGTCGAACACCGTAATGCGGTGGTTGAGGATGGTGCCACCCTGCACTTCAAAGGCGCGGTTGCGCTCAATATTGGGGATTTGGTCGGGCGGAATATCGCAGGCAAAATGATAATCGCCGCTGAGCAGGCCATTGATGCGGCTCGCCACCTCCGGCACCTCGACGAAGCGGATCTGCTTGAGCGGCGGCCGCCCGCCCCAATACTCATCATGCGCCACCAGCGTGAGCGACTGATCGGCGCGGAATTCAGCCACCTTGTAAGGGCCCGTGGTGACGGGGCGGCGCGCCCATTCGAGCCAGGTGTTGGCCTCCTCATAGCCCCGCTTGCTGACGATATTGCTGCCGGCGCGCGAAAGACGGCCCTCCAGCGTCACATCGGGGGTGGCGTTGTGGAAGCGCACCGTCATCCGGTCCACCGCCTCGACGCGCTCGAGCGCCGGCCAGGCACGGCGTGCGACGGCGGGCACCTCCGGCGGTAATTCCTTGCCAGGGCGCGGTGTAGGCATGCCCTCACCGATCGGGATGGTGCGGCCCTGCGCCGTGGCCAGCGTGGCGCCGAACATGCGTTCACGGCCGAAGGAGAACACCACATCCTCGGCGGTCATCTCGTCGCCATTGTGGAACCGCACGCCAGGGCGCAGCGACAGTTCGACAACGGAATCGGAGATGCGGCGCCAGGTTGTGGCGAGGCCGGGTTGCGGTGCCAGGTTGCCCAGCCAGTCTCGCCCGATGAGCGCCTCCCACATTGAAGAGAAGAATATCCGCTCACCCACGTTGGATTGTTCGCGCAGCGGCTCCAGCGTGTTGGTGTTGCTGATCTTCTGCACCGCGATGGTGATGGAGGGCCGGTTATCGGCCTGCCCAAAGGCAGGGGCGGCCAAGGCGGCAAACGGCGTGGCCAGCAGGGGGCGGCGGGGGATCATTTGGAAACTCCTCGTTCTTGCAGACCGCCGGGGGCTGCCCGGAAGCCGGTGAGCGTGCGTTCGGCATGGCGCAACCGCCAGGACAGCGCGCGCTGGGCATAATCCTTCACCCGCGATGCATAGGCGGGGTCCTCGGCCAGATTGCGGAATTGTTGCGGGTCGGCCCGCAGGTCGAAAAAGAGCGGCGGCAGGGCGGCGAAGTGGACGTATTTATAATCGGCGTCCTGCACCACGCAGAGGCTGCTCTCATCCATCGAGAGGCCGAGCGCGGTTTCCGGCTGCGAGTAGAAGATGTCGCGGAAGTCATATTCGTAATGCAGCAGGTCGCGCCAATCCGTGGGCGCCGGCGCATCGAGCAAGGGCAGCAGCGAGACACCATCGCAGGCGCGCGGAATATCTCCGCCCAGCGCGGCGAGAATGCTCGGCATCACGTCAACGCTCTCGGTGAAGGCGGTCTCGACCACGCCGGCGCGCGGGGAGACCCCGGCATCCTTGATGACGAGCGGGACCCGAAAGCTCTCGTCAAAATAGCCGATCTTGCCGAGCAGCCAGTGGTCGCCGAGTTGCTCGCCATGGTCGGAGGTGAAGATGATCATGGTGTCATCCCACTGGCCGGTGGCGTCGAGATGGTCGAAGACCTTGCCGAGATTATCGTCAATCTCGGTCATCATACCGGCATAGGTGGCGCGCATCTGGCGGATCGAAGCCTCGTCAAGCTCCGTCACCGCGCCGCCCGCGCCATGGAAGAAGCTGCCCTGGCTGATGCCGCGCAGATAGAAATCCAGCAGCGGATGCTGTGCCGCCTCATGCGCCCAATCGGCCGCTCGCACCGGGGGGGGCATGTCGGCTGGGTTGTACATCGCATGGTATGGCGCGGGGGCAATGAAAGGCGGATGTGGGCGGTAATAGCCCAGATGCAGGAACCAGGGCTTGCGGCCAACGCCCTTCAGATAGGTCAGGGCGCGCTCGGTGAAATAGGCCGTATCGGAGAACTCGGCCGGGATACGGCTCGGGCGGCTGGTGGCACCTGGGGCGGCGTCCTCGCCTTCCGGCAGCCAGATATCCTCACGCCGTTCCGGCAGCGTATAGCCCTTTTGGGCGAGCCAGCCGAAATAGCCATCCATCGTCGGCTCGAAGGCACCGACGCTGCGGAAGCCATCCATCAGGTCGCCCAGATAGGTAAAGCGTGGGTCGCGCGGGCCGGTGCTGCGGGGGTCAGGTGTCGAGGTGGTGTAGCCGATCAGCGCCGGATCATAGCCGATGCGCCGCAACTGCTTGGCAAGGTTGGTGTGGCGCGCATCGAGCGGCACGGTGTTCTGCACCGCGCGATGATTCATCAGGTAAAGCCCGGTGAGCAGGCTGGCGCGCGCCGGGCCGCAGGGCACCGTCGTCGTCACATGATTGCTGAAGGTGACGCCCTGCTGGCAAAGCCTGTCCAGATTGGGGGTGCGCAGGAAATTCGCACCCAGCTTGGTCATGAAATCCGCCCGCCATTGATCGACCACGATCAACAGCACATTCCGTCGCTTTTTCATAAGGCCTCAAAGTCTGTTGAGGCGGGGCGATACAGCCGCCCAACGACGCCACGATGACGGTTGCATGGCGTTGGCGTGACATCGCCCGGCGGCTGGAGATCAGCGCGGCAGCAGCCGCCGAACGCCCGTGGCCATGTCGGCCAGCGCCACCTCCGGCGTGGCATTGCCCTCGACGATACGGGCGATGTTGTTCACGAATTCCTCGGTGATGCGCACGCCATTGGTGCCGGGGAAGGCGTACCAGGCCTGGGCGATCGGCATCTGTTCCATGGCCGGGCGGAACAGCGGATTTTCGCGATAGAAGCCGCCAAGGTAACGGTCATCTGCCGCGGCGATGGTGTTGCAGGGCACATAGCCGGTGCCGCGCGTCATCAGCTCTTGTCCACGCGGGCCGGTTGCGAAGGTGATGAACTTCCAGGCGGCATCTTGCCGCGCCGCATCGCGGGTCAGCATCACCCCCGCGTTGCCGCCCGTCGGCAGGCGGCCCTTCTCAGCGTTGATCACCGGCATGCGTGCGGTGCGCAGATCCACGCCCTGGCCGATGCTGCGCTGCATGGAGCCGATATAGGCGGTGGTGCCACTGAAGATGCCCATCTTGCCGGCATAGAAGGCCTGCAAGGCGGCATCGACGGTAAAGGCTGGCATTTTGCCCTCCTTTACCATGCGGTCGATCAGCGTGAGGGAGGCGAGGCCCTCGGCGCCGTTGAAGGCGACGTCGCGCTCATCCTCCCTCAACATCCGGCCGCCATGGCCATAGAGCAGCGCCGAGAACATCCAATCATCGCCGCCCCAGCGGAAATGCATGCTGCTATTGCCATCACCCAGGGCGTGGACGCGGCCAGCGAGGGCGATCAGCGCGTTCCAGTCGGTCGGCAGCTGGTCTGGATTGCCACCGGCACGGCGGACCAAATTCGCGTTGTAATAGACGATGGGGTTGGAGGAGGCGAAGGCCATGCCGGCCTGCACATCGCGCACCTGGCCCAGACCCAGCAGGTTGGGCGTCCAGCCGCGCGGCGCGGGGTCGCCATCGCGGCTCAGGAAGGGGCGCAGATCGACCGGCAGGCGGCGCTCAGTGAGCATGCGCAGGCGATTGAGGCCCTGGAAGCTGACATCGGGCAGGCCGCCGGCGACGCCCTGGCGCAGCACCTGCTGCACGGCATCCTCGTAATTCGGCGCCGGGGCGAGATAGCGCACGGTGAGGCCCGGATGGGCCCGGGCGAACTCCTCGGCGATCTTCTCCATCACATCCTTGAAGAAGGCCGGCATCGGGTAATGCACCACGACTTCGGCACTCTGCGCACGCAGCAGGCGCGGCGTCGCCAGCGAGGCAGAGAGCGTGGCGCCAATGGCCATGCGGCGGGAAAGCTTGGTCATGTCATTCTCCTTGTAAATGGGGGTCAACCCTTGAGGCCCGCGGTCGCGATGCCCTGGATGAAGCGGCGCTGGGCGAGCAAAAACAGGATGATCATCGGCGCGGTGACCATCACCGCCGCCGCCATGAGGGCGCCGACATCATTGCCGGCCTCCTCGGCGCGAAAGAAGAGAACGCCCAGGGCCGGCGTGGCCATCGCATGCGACTGCACGACGATCAGCGGCCAGAACAGGTCATTCCAATGGGCGACGATCGAGAAGGTGGCAAAGGCCGTGGCGGCTGGCCAGGCATTGGGCATGATAACCCGCCAGACAATCGACAGCTCACTCATGCCATCCATTCGCGCCGCGTGGATCAGTTCGTCAGGCAAGGATTTGAAGGCCTGGCGGAACAGGAAGATGCCAAAGACCGAAATGGTAAAAGGCAGCACCAGGGCGGCGAAGCTGTCGAGCAAACCCGCCCGCGCAAAGACGACGTAAAGCGGCAGCGCCGGCACGTGATAGGGGATCAGCAGGCCCAGCATGATGAGGCCGAACAGGAACTCCCTTCCCCGCCAGCGCAGCTTGGCCAGCGCATAGGCGGCCGGCACCGCAAAGAGCATCTGAAAGACCAGGATCAGCGCGCAGACCAGCGCGCCGTTGAACAGAAAGCGCAGCATCGGCACTTCGGAGAGGGCTTTGCCGTAATTCTCGATGGCATAGAAGCGCTCTGGCCAAAGCGTCAGTGAATCGCGGAAAATCTCGCTGCCCGGCTTCAGCGATGCCGCAAACATCCACACATAGGGTAGCAGGATGAAGCAGGCACCAAGGCCCAGCAGCGCAAGACGCGGCAAGTCATGCAGCAGGGAGCGCTCTTCGCCCGGCCTCATGAGTAATGCACCCGACGGTCGAGAATGCGCGTTTGCACCAGCATCAGCAGCAGCACGATGGCGAGGAAGACGACGGTGATCGCCGCAGAATAGCCGATACGGAAATAGCTGAAGCCTTCCTGATACATCGCATACAGCAGCACCTGTGAGGCGTTGTTCGGCCCGCCACGCGTCAGCGCCTGCACCGTGTCAAAGACCCGCAGGCAGCGTATGGCCGTGATGGTGACGACAAAGAGCGTGGTGGGGCCAAGCAGCGGCCAGGTGACCAGGCGGAAGCGATCCATCGCTGAGCGCGCGCCATCGAGCTCCGCCGCCGCGTAAAGCTCACGCGGGATCGCGGTAAGCCCAGCCATGAAGAGCACCACGACGAAGCCGAGATTCTCCCACACGCCGATCATGCACAGCGAGACCATCACCCAATCCGACGAGCCAAGCCAATTGATCGGGCTGATACCCAACAAGGCCAGCACGCGGTTCACCGGGCCGATGGTCGGGTGCAGCAGATATTGCCAGGCCGTCGCCATGGCAACGAGCAAGGAGACGACGGGCAGGAAGTAGATTGCGCGAAATGTGGCCCGCAGCCGGCTGCCGCCCTCGACCAGCAATGCCACGCCAAGGCCCAGCCCTATCGAGGCCGGCATCACCACGCCCACATAGATCAGCGTGTTGCGCAGCGCGATGCGGAACACCGGGTCGGTGGTGAGTTCGACATAATTGCCCAGGCCGATCCAGGCGAGTTCCGGCGCGCCCAATTCCCAGTCGCTGAAGGAAAGGACAAGCAGCGCGGCGGTGGGGCACAGCAGCAGGGCAAACAGCGCCAGGCCGGCGGGCGCACAAAGCACCCAAGCCGCCGCAGCCTCGCCAATGGCGCGTGAGGCCCGGGTGGCTGGCGCGGGGCCGGCCAGAGCTGCGGTATCACGCATTGAGGCACAATTCCGAGGCGGACGAGGCGATCCGCGCGCCATCGGCGCCGAATAGCAGCGCAGCCGACCAATCGGCACGCAGGTGAACCGCATCGCCGCGCTGAAGCTGCGCTGCCACCGCGATCGGCAGCCTTGCAGTCAGCCGCGCATCAGGCGCCGCCAGCCGCGCATGCAGCAAAACCTCGGCCCCCAGAAACTCCAGATGCTCGATTTGGACGGCGAGCCCCTCGGCTGCGAGATGCAGGGCTTCGGGGCGCAGGCCCAGTGTCAACTCGGCGCCGGGCGCCACTTCGGCCTGCAGCGGCAGGTGCAGCGCGCCCAGGCGGATACCGTCGGGCGCAGAGCACACCGGCAGGGTGTTGATGCGCGGGCTGCCCAGGAAGCCGGCCACGCGCAGATCAGCAGGGTTCTCATAAACCTCGCGCGGGGTGCCGAGTTGCAGCAGCTCCCCCTCCATCATCACGGCCACGCGATCGGACATGGTCATCGCTTCGACCTGATCATGCGTGACATAGATGGTCGTGACGCCAGCGCGGCGATGCAACTCGACAATCTCCCGCCTTGTGCCGGCGCGAAGTTCAGCATCGAGGTTGGAAAGCGGCTCATCCATCAGAAAGGCACTTGGCTGGCGGACCAGGGCGCGGCCCAGTGCCACGCGCTGGCGCTGGCCGCCCGAAAGTTCGGCGGGGCGGCGGTGCAAGAGGTGACCCAGACGCAGCATTTCCGCCGCTTGTTGCACTTGAGCGTTGATTGCGCTGCGGCGCTGGGCATGGCCGGGCACCAGGTGGCGCAGCAGCGGCACCCGCTCCAGGCTTGAAAGACGGCGCATTACCAGCGGCACCGCAAGGTTCTGCGCGACGCTGAGATGGGGGTAGAGCGCGTAGTTCTGGAACACCATGGCGATGTCACGATCGGCGGCGCGCAGCCGAGTCACATCCTTTCCACCGATACGCACGCTGCCCGCATCGGCGCTCTCCAGGCCGGCGATGATGCGCAGCAAGGTGGTCTTGCCGCAGCCAGAGGGCCCCACCAGTGAGAGAAACTCTCCCTCACGCAAATTGAGGCAGACGCCCTTCAGGATACGGGTCTTGCCGAATGCCTTCTCAATCCCCTCGATGAGGATTGCCCGGCCGGCCTCACCCGACATGGGTGGCGGAGTTGAGCAGCGAGGAATTCGGATAGGCCTCGGCGCGGACCTCATGGATGAAGGGCCGCTCCATGCCAGGTGGCGTCACCAACTCGGTTTCCACATGATCCGCATGGAAGCGGTGCAGCAGATACCCGCAGGGGCGGCTGCCCGCGAGGCCCGGCTGCTCAGCCTCGGCCACGATGAAGCCTATTGAGGGTGCCCAGACCATCCTTGCATTGGCATGGCTGGCCTCGGCAAAAAGATGCAGGTGGCCGCAGGCCACCAACCGCAGAGCCGGGTGCTGCAGCAGTGGCAGGAAGGGGCCCCGGGCGAAGGGGGGGACCGACCAGTAATCGAACAGGCTATCCTCAGGGGTCGTGGTGAAGATCGGCTTGTGGAGGAAGACGGCCAGCCGGCGCTCGCCCAGCCCGGCGAGCGCATCGTCAATCAAACCCGCCTGCGCGGCCTCTTCGGTCGGATCGGTGCCGCAAATCTGGGTGTTCAGACCCAGCAGCCGCCAACCGCCATGGTCGATCACCCACCGATCCGCGCCGAAATGGCGGCGGAACCTGGCGAGGCGTTCTGCGTTGCAGGGCTGCCGCGGGGCGCGTTCGGGATGATCGCCGACATCATGATTGCCCGGCAGGGCATGTGCGGGGCGCGGCAGCCGCGCGAGGGATTGGGCGGCAAAGGCCATATCCGCCTCGCTGTCAGCGCCATCGAGTGAGACATCCCCAGTGGCGATGATCATGTCGGGCGGCTCGACGATAAGATGCTCCAGCACCGCATCGAAATTCCTCCGGAACAGGGAGGTATGAGCGCCGAGGTGCGGATCGGAGATCTGGGCGAGCGTGAACAACAGGCAGTTCCCTCAGAGTGGCGTCTGGGGCGGTTAACCACACTGAATTGCAACCACGTGACGGGGGTATGAAGCTTGTATGGCGAGGGGCTGGAGCGGCCCGCCGCCATGTCACCGCTCAGCGCCTCAGCCGGCTTTGGTGGCGAAGAGGATGACGATCTGACGTCACTCCCGCCACCTCTGCCGGGGGTCGAGTGCGGCCAGCGCCAATGACGTCAGGGCATTGACCAGGACGATGGCCAGCGCGGCAACCACCAACCCTGCCAGCACCACCGGTTGGTCGCGCCCCTGAATGCCATTGAGCACCAGCGCGCCCAGGCCTGGCAGGCCAAACAGCAACTCCATGGTCAGCGTGCCCCCCAAGAGCCCCGCCAGCATCACACCACTGAGCGACACCGCGACCGGGGCTGCCAATGGCAGAATATGCCAGCGCGCCAACCATAGCGGCGACAGGCCGCGCGCGCGCGCCGCCATCACATGCGGCAGCGCAGCAACCTCGGCTACCTCCTCGGAGAGAGGTTTGGCGAGTTGTCCGGCATTGTCGATGCCCAGAATGATCACCGGCGCCAGTAGCCCGCCAATCGCGGGCAGCCAGCCCAACCACACCGAAAACATGAGCAGCGCCGCCACGCCCACGCAAAAGGTGGGAAGGGCGATCGACCACAGGTTGATAGCCTCCACCGCCAGGCGCGCCGTGCGCGAACCCGCCGCTTGGGCCAGGCAGAGCCCAAACGCCAAGAGCATCCCCATCCCGCCTGATAGCGCACCGAGTTGCAGACTGGCCTGAGCGGCATCCCAAAGCATGGGCCCAACCGGCTGGCCAAAGCGCTGTGACGTGCCCAGATCACCCGCCAGAGCCGCCCCCACCCAGGCCAAAAAGCGCCGCCATGACGGCTGATCCAGCCCGAGTTCAGCCCGCAATGCCGCCTGCTGGGCAGCATCCAGATCGCCAGCCGAAGCCCAGACATCCACCACATCACCTGGGATGGCGCCAAAGATCAGAAATAGCCCAAAGGTGATCGCGAGCCCCTGCGCCAGGGCGGCTGCCAGAATGGTAAGCGCGCGTCTCATCCTGCCCGCCTGGGGTCCACGCGCCGGCGCGCCGCACCACCCAGGGCAGCACAGGCCCCCGTGGCCAGCGCAATGGCGGCCACCGGAACGAGCAGCGCATGCGGCGCCGCCTCGGCCAGCCGGGCCGCATCAGCGGCCATGCGGCCCCAGGTGGGCGCATCCGGCGCGGCACCAAGGCCGAGGAAGGATAGTACACTCTCCGTCACCACGCAGCGCGGCACGATAATAGCGGCCAGCGTCACCAGCGGCCCGGCCAGATTGGGCATGATATGGCGCAACACAATCCGCCAAGGCCCGGCGCCGGAGACAATCGCGGCGGCGACATACTCCTCCGCCTGCTCGCGCCGCCGCGCGGTGCGGGCGACATGGGCGAAAAGCGGCGCGAAGGACAAGGCCAACGCCAGCACCAGCGGCGATAGGCCAGGCCCCATGGCCGCTAACGCTATCAATGCCAGCAGCAGCGGCGGCAGGCCGCGCAGCGTGTCGATCAGGGCGAAACCCAGCGCCTCCGCACCACGCCCTAATCCTGCCAGCAGCAACCCTGCTCCGGCCCCCACGACAAACGCCAAGATGCTCGCCATCGCCGCCACCGCCAAGGTGGTGCCTGCCCCGGCCAGCAGGCGCGACAAGACATCGCGGCCCAGATGATCCGTACCCAGCAGATGTTCAGGGCCGGGCGGCTGGTTCAGGGCGAGCAGATTCTGGTCCAGCGGGTCAAATGGCGCGACATAAGGGCCGAATAAGGCCAGTGCCAGCATCGCCAGCGCCAGGCCGCGCATCATCCCAGCGATGTCGCCGCAATCCCACCATCCGCCCGGTGCGGGCTCCAGGTGAAGCCGGTCGTGAAGCCTCGCACCTCACGCCGCCAGGCGATCTGGTTGGCGGCATGGCCGAGCACAAGGAAATAATGCTTTTCCGCCACCCTTGCCCAGGCCTGGGCGTATTTTGCGCGGCGCGGCTCCAGTGCCGGCTCGGCCGCCGCAGCGCGGATCATACCATCCAGTTCGGGGTCCTGAATGCCACCCCACAGCACCGGGTTGGGGCCATCCGACATCAGTCGCACCCAGCGCAGAAACACATCGGCGCGCGGGCCTGAGGCCATGCAGCAGATGTCCCAGTCATATTGACCAAGCCGCCGTTGGGCGCCGATATCGTCAAGCGGCGTATGGGTGACCCGAAAGCCCAAACGCCGGACCATCTGCACCGCCGCCTGGGCATAGGGTTCCTGCCAAGACACCATTTCAATGGCGGTGCGGCCAGGATCAACCCCGGCCTCGCGCAGCAGGGCGCGGGCCTGGTCGAGATCGGGCGCACGATACGGGTCGGCCTCGTGCAACGCCTGGTCAAAGTAAAGATTGCCAGGTGCCACCATCTGATTGGTCACCACCCCCGCCTCGCCCGCCACGAAGCGCATGAAACCGGGCTTGTCCAAGACATGGCCGAGCGCCCGGCGCACCAGCGGGTTGTCGAAAGGCGGGCGCGGCCGGCGATTATTGAACGCCAGGAAGTACCAGGTGGTATCGCGCAGCCCCTGGACCACGAAGCGTGGATCGGCGCGCAGCTGAGTTGCCACATCCTGCGCCACATCAGCGACATGCAAATCGCCCGCACGCAGGGCGATCCCTTTATCGACATCGCCGCGCAGATCGAAGTGCACTGCCTCGAGTTGCGGCTGGCCCGGCCGCCAATAATGCGGATTGGCTGGTGCCTGCAGCCGCAGATTGGGCTGCCACTGGCCGAATAGGAAGGGTCCGGTGCCGGCAGGGCGGGTGATGGTGCCATCCCAGCCGGGCGAGCGCGGCGAGACGATCCAAAGCTCCGACAACGAGGTCAGCAGCGGTGCATAGGGCTGCGAGAGCCGCAAGGTGACAGTGCCGGCATCCGGCGTCTCGATCGCGGTGATCAGGCGCATGGCACCGGCCAGCCAACCGCCACGAATACGGTCGCGCACGCGTTCGATATTGGCCCTGACTGCGGCGGCATCCATCACACTGCCGTCATGGAACATCACGCCGGGCCGGAGATGGAAAGTTGCGATCAGCCCATCCCCTGAAAGCGAAAACCGCTCAGCCAGGAAAGGCTCTACACCACCATCGGGGCCAATGGAGGTCAGCGCCTCAACATAGGCCTGCTGCACGGCGATGGAGCCGGTGTGACGATGGGGGTCGGCCGTGTCGAGCCCCAGCGTGGCATAGCGCAAGATGCCTCGGCGCGGGCCTGCCTGCGCCATGGCGGGCGGAGCTGCCAGGAAGGGCAGGATGCGGCGCGGGATCAAACCACGTGCTCCATCACCGCACTGCCCTGCAAGGCGCGCCCATCCATCGCCGGCCCCTCCATCCCCCGGTCCAGAAAGCGCAGGATCGAGGGCGCAATATCAATCGGCGAGGCATCGGCCATGCTCACACCACGGGCAAAGCCCGGGCCATCCGCCACCATCACCGGCGCCTGTTCGGCCGCACCCAGGCCGCCATGCTGGCCGCAACCCATACGGTCTGGCTTGCCGGTAGCAGGCTTGGCCACCAGAACCAGCCCGGGCAGGCCATGCGCATTGAGTGCATCACGCCGGCGCATCGCAACAATACAAAGCAACCCATCGGCGCCAGGCCTTTGCCCCAGGCGCCGCAGCGCCTCGCCATGCAGCACCGCATCCGCCCAGGCGGCGGCCTGGAAGAATGCCATCACCGGTTCCGGGTCGCGGCAGGGGGCGAGATGCACCATCACCGAGGAGCCATTCGACAGCGTCACCAGCCCATGTTCAGCACCCGGCTGCAGCCCTGCCTCGGCGAGTTCGGCATCGACATCGATCACCCCCTCCACTGTCTCATGGCCATGGTCAGAGCCGGCCATGAGCAGAATTTCCTCGCCCAGCGCCCGCCGCCGATCAGTCATCTCCATCACCTCGCCCAGCCTCGCATCGGCGGCGGCAATCGCCTCCCAGCAGGGGTCTGAACCTGGGGTATGGGCGTGCTGGGTGGCATCGGGCTCGCCCAACCAGAGCACGCCCAGCGCGGGACGGCGGCTGGTGATCTCCTCCAGAAACCGCTCGGTGATCATCTTGTCACCCGCCACGCTCAGCGTGATCTCGCTCAGCGGTGCCAGCGGCCGCCCCGGCTCATGGCTCACCACCCGGTTGAACAAATGGCCCGCCTGATTGGGGTCATGCGCCAGCGCCGCCCCCGGCGAAACATTGGAGCAAATCACCACGCCACCATGCACCGCCAGACGGTCGGCCATGGTCGGCACATCCAGCGCGCTGCCATGCATGGCGCGCCGGGCGGGCAAAAACCCCGCCGCACCGGCATCATGCGGATGCAACTGGCCATCCGTATCGAGCAAGGCCATGGAATTGCCCGCCAGCCCATGCGTGGCCGGCACGCAACCCGTGGCGGTGGAGGAGGAGACCACGCGCGTGGCGGATGGAAACATCGAGCGATATTGCCCGAAGGCCGTGCCCCGGCACCACAGCCGCCAGAGGTTTGGCGTGCGTTCGGGCGAAACGGCATCACGCCGTAGCCCATCCATGATCACCAGCAGTGCGGTCTTATTGGTCACAGGTCGAAATTTCCCGTCTGATCAAGAAAGTCATGAGCATGCACCACGACGCTATCCTCGCTCACCCGCACCAGCGCATAGGCCGGCGGTTCATGGCTGCCCGGCGTGCTGTCCCGCTCGGAGAGGTCCAGCGCCACCTGATGCGAGGTGCCGCGCAGCGAGGTGAAGGGAATGCCCAGCCAGGAGCCGCCCAGCGGGCGATGCAAATGGCCATGGAACATATGGCGGATTTTCGCCCGATGCGGTGCCAGCGCATCAGCCAGCGCAGCAGAATTCAGCAGCGGGATGCGATCCATCCGGGTGATGCCAAGCGGCATGGGCGGGTGATGCAGAAAGAGGAAGACCGGCGCCTCACTCTCCTCCAGCCGCGCCGTCAGCCAAGCCAGCCGCGCCTCGCAGAGCAGCCCGGCATGGGTGCCCTCGGTCTTGGTGTCGAGCAGGATGAAGCGGCCCATCTCGGTCTCGATCACCTGCTGGATGAAGCCCGCATCATCAACAGGGGCCTCGGGGAAGGCAGCACGGAAATGCGCCCGCTCATCATGATTGCCCAGCATGAGGTGGAAGGGCATGGGCAGCCCCTCCAAAATCTCGCGCAGCGTGGCATAGGCCGCCGGCTGGCCATGATGGGTCAGGTCGCCAGTGATGATGACGAATTCCGCCGGTGCCGCACTCCCCGGGCCATGCCGCGCGGCGATGCTCTCCACCGCATGGCGCAGGCGCAGTGCCGGGTCGAGACCATAATTGGTCTCGCCCGGGGGCAGGATATGCAGGTCAGTAATGTGAATGAAGTCGAACATCAGCGGCGCGGCAACAGGGCTTGCACATCGGCGGCCATGCGGGTCAGCGCGGCCGCAGGCTCGGCGCGCTTGGCGACGACCGACTGCAGATGGTCATTGATGTTGTCGGTGATGCGCAGCGCGTTCTGCCCCGGGAAGGCGTACCAGCCGGTGATCACATCCTGCTGGCGGAAGGTGACCATGTGGTTGGGGTTCTCGCGATAGAACCGCCCCAGCATTTCCTCGCGCTGAGCGGGAATGGTGCTGGCGGGCATATAGCCGGTGGCATTGACCATCATGGTGGCACCCACCGGGCCGGTGGCGAATTTGATGAATTCCCAGGCTGCGGCCTGCTTGGCGGCATCACGGGTGAACATCATAGCGACATTGCCGCCCGCGGGCAGGCGGGCATTGGGCGAGGAGAGCGGGTAGCGGCCGCAGACCAGCGGGAAACGCCCGCCGATCTCACGGTTGTAGCGCCCGAGTTGTGCGGTGGACTGCATGGAGATGCCCAGGCGCCCGGCGAAGAAATCGGCGATGGCGGCGGTGGCGCGCATATCGGGCATGCGGCCTTCATCGACCAGCATGCGCAGGGCGGCGATGGCGCGCTGGCCATGCTCATTGCCCATCGCCACCTGGCGCTCATCCGCCGAGAGCATGGTGCCGCCATGGCTGAAGACCAGCGCCTGCCAAGCCCAGTTCCCGGTGATCGTCCAGTCGTAAAACATGCCGTTGAGGTTCTCTGCGGTGCCGTGGATGGCCCGCGCCAGGGCCGCGACCTCGGCCCAGGTCGTTGGCAGGGCTTCGGGGTTGCCGCCGGCGCGGCGAAGCTGCTCGACATTATAATAGAGGATGGGGGTGGAGAGGGCGAAGCCGATGCCCGTCTGCGCCGCACCCACCTGGCCCAGCGATAGCAAGCTCTCGGAATAGCCCTGCGCGGCAATGCGGGTATCGGCGGCCATGAAGGGTTTGAGGTCGACGGGGATTTCGCGCTCGACCAGGGTGCGCTGGCGGTTCAGGCCATGGAATGCGACATCGGGCAGTTGCCGGGTCACGGCATCGCGCAGGTGGCGCTGGAGGATTTCCTCGTAGCCCTGCTCAGGGGCGCGGATGGTCACACGCACATTAGGGTTGGCCCGCATGAAGGCGGCCGTCATCTCTTCCATCAGCCCGCGGAACAGTTCGGGGATCGAATACTGGAAAGAGATTTCGACGGGTGAAGTCTGCGCCAGCGCCGGCATGGCAAGCGTTGTGGCCAGAAGCGCGCGACGTTGAATGGTCATGGTCATTCTCCGGATGTTGGGGGATGGGGATAGGGTAGGCCCTCGCCAGCAAGAGGCCCGTAGAGTCCGATACCGCCGGCGCGCATCCAGCCGCCGATATCGATGTTCAGCAGCGATGGCGGCTCATGCCAGGTGATGGCGGGCGCGGCACCAAGCTCCAGCGTGGCATGGCCCACCCGCTTGCGGCCGCCCATCACCATGCGCCATTCACTCGGCATATCGATGACGAAGGCGAGCCCGGGCAGCCAGAGATGCCGCGCGCCCGCGATGATCCTGTCGCGCGATTCATGCAGATGCCCGCTGATGATCAGCGCCACCCTTCCCTCGCGGACATGGCGGTGGAGCAATTCGCGCGTCTGCGGCCGCCAGCAGGCGGCGGAATTGGCCGTCTCCGTCACGTCATGCAGGCATAATGGCTTATGGGTGAGCACAGCCACCTGCTGCGCGCCCGCTGTGGAGATGGCGTCTTCAAGGAAGGCGGCCTGGGCGTGCTCGGCCGGCAAATTGCTGCCGGGGATGAGGCTATTGAGCGCAATCAGCCGCCAGCCCGGCACATCCAGCACCCAGAAATCGGCGCCGAAATGCCGCGTCCAGGCCGCCAGCAGCGCCTGGCTCACCAAAGCCTCGCCAGCACCCTCAGGGTGGCAGGCGCCAATATCGTGATTGCCAGGCAAGGCATGCCAGGGGGCGGGCAGGCGGTCGAATTGTTCGCGCGCAAAGGCCAGATCATCCTCGCGCACCGGGGCATCGAGCGCGCAATCACCGGTGATGATGAACATATCCGGCGCCGGTGCTCGGGCCAGTTCGGCCAGCAGCAATTCCCAATTGGCATGGAACCACGGCCTGGCGCGGGAGAGATGAACGTCAGAGAGCAGGCCGATGCGCGTCATTATTTAACCCCGGTCATCGTCACGCCCTCGATGAAGGCGCGCTGGGCGAGCAGGAAGGCGAGTGCGAGCGGTGCGGTCACCACGGTGGCCGCCGCCATCAGCGGGCCGAAGGATGTGCCAGCCTCGGCATTGGAGAAGAACGCGATGCCGAGTGGGGGCGTCATCAAATGCTCCTCCTGCACCGCAATCAGCGGCCAGAAGAACTCATTCCAGTTCCAGATAAAGGAGAGGCAGGCAAAGGCCGCGATGGCCGGCGCCGCCGTGGGCAGCATGATCCGCCAGACAATGGCCCATTCCGAAAGCCCATCCATCCGCGCCGCGGCAATCAGGTCATCGGGCACGGTGCGGAAGAACTGCCGCATCAGGAATATGCCGAAGACAGAGATGGTCGAGGGCAGAATGATCGCGGCATAGGTGTTCAAAAGTCCCAATTGCCACAGCCCGATATAGAGCGGGATGGCCGGCACCTGGGGCGGAATGAGCAGCGCCAGCACCACCATGCTGAATGCCGCCTCCCGCCCACGCCAGCGCAGCTTTGCCAGCGCATAGGCCATGGGCAGCGCCGTCAGCGCCTGGGCTGCGAAGATGCACAGCGTGACGAAAAGCCCGTTCAGCAAGAAGCGCAGCAGCGGCACCTTGGTGAAGGCGGCGGTGTAGTTCTCCACCGCATACCATTGCGTAGGCAACAGAGCAAAATGCGGCGAAAACACCTCACCCGGCGGCTTGAGCGAAATCGACAGCATGAGGATGAACGGCGCCAGCATCACCGCAGCACCGGTCAGCAGCGCCACATGGGTCAGAACGCGCTTAACCATAATGCGCCCGCCGATCCAAAATCGTGGTCTGCGCCAGGGTGATCGCCAGGGTCAGCACCAAAAACACCATGGTGATGGCCGCGCCATAGGCCGAGCGCAGGAAGGTGAAGCCCTGCTGCACCATGGTGAAGAGCAGCACCTCGGTTGATTTCGAAGGCCCGCCCTCGGTCAGCACCTGCACCGTATCGAAGACCTGAAAGCTGCGAATGGCGGTGATCGCCACCACAAACACCAAGGCCGGCCCAAGCATGGGCCAGGTGACGCGGCGAAACCGCTCCCAGGCACCATCCGCGCCATCCATCGCCAGGGCCTCGTAAAGGTCAGGCGGAATCGCCTTCAACCCGGCCATGAAGAGCACCATGGCGAGCCCCAAATTCTGCCACACGCCAATGGCGGCCAGGGCGAAGAGCGCCGTGTCAGGGTTCTGCAACCAATCCGCCGTGGGCAGGCCGAGGCCGCGAAACACCTGGTTCACGAACCCCACCGAGGGGTGAAACATAAACTCCCACACCAGCGCCATCGCCAGCAGGGTGGAGGCCACCGGCAGAAAATACGCAGCGCGATAAAACCCTCGCCCCCGCCCCGCACCCTCAATGGCAATCGCCGCCAGCAGCCCCAGCAACACCGTGGCCGGCACCGAGACGCCGACATAGATCACCGTGTTGCGCAGGCTGATCCAGAAGACCCGGTCATCCCATAATTCCTGGTAATTTTCCAAGCCCGCAAAGCCGATCCGCGGCTCGCCAAAATTCCAATCGGTGAGCGAGAGCAGACCCACCGCCACCGCCGGCCCCAGCAGCATCAGCCACATCAGGATAAAGGCAGGCAGCGCCAGCAGCGTGCCGGCAATGGCCTCGGCGCGGTGCGGATTAGCCAAAGGCCGGCTCCCGCCGCGCCGCCGCCAAGGGCAGCCGCGCACCATCTGGGCCAAACAGCACCGCCCGGTTTACCGCAAGGCGCAGCCCCTGCCCCACCGCCAACCCGCGCGAGGCCTCGGGCGAAAGCCGCAGCACCGCTCCACCGGCCATGTGGCACAGCGTCTCAGCACCCAGATGCTCGATGCGCTCCAGCACCACCGGAATACCATCCGCCGCCGGCACCCAGCCCTCCGGCCGCACCCCCAGCATCACCGCGCCACGCGCCGTGCTGTGCCAGGGCAGCCGCGCATCCGAGACCACCACGGCACCATCCTCGCCGATATGCCCCGCCAGGGCATTCATCGGCGGCGAGCCGACAAAGCGGGCCACTTCGAGGCTGGCCGGCTCGTCATAAAGCTCTTGCGGCGCCGCATGCTGCAGCACCCGCCCGCCCTGCATCACCGCCACCCGGTCGGCCATCGCCATCGCCTCACCCTGGTCATGGGTAACGTAGAGCGCGGTGACGCCCAGGCGGCGCGTGAGGGCGACGATTTCGGCCCGCGCCTCGCCCCGCAACCGGGCATCGAGGTTCGACAGCGGCTCATCCATTAGAAAAGCAACCGGGTTGCGCACCATGGCTCGGGCCAGCGCCACACGCTGGCGCTGCCCGCCGGAGAGCTGCGCCGGCTTGCGCGCCAATAACGGCGTCAGCCCCAAAGGTGCGGCCACCGCAGCCACATCCGCAGCAATCGCCCGGCGCGCAGCACCCGAGATCATCCGCCCCAGCACGGGCACGCGCTGCCAGGCCGAAAGCCGGCGCATTTCCAGCGGCAGCGCTACATTCTGCCCAACTGTCATGTAGGGGTAGAGCGCATAGCTCTGGAACACCATCGCCAGGTCGCGGGCCTTGGGCGGCAGGGAATCGACCCGCCTATCGCCGATCAGCACCTCACCGGCATCGGCGGTCTCCAACCCGGCAAGAATGCGCAGCAGGGTAGATTTGCCGCAGCCTGAGGGGCCCAGAATGGCGAGAAACTCGCCCTCCTCCGCTACAAGCGTGACGTCGCGCAGAACCGCGGTTGCGCCAAAACTTTTTTGGATGCCGCGCAACGCAACCCCTGGCATGTGTCGAATCACCCGTTCCTGACAGGCGGCGAGTTAGGCCAGCGGCGTGTCACCAAAACTGCAATCGCGTGAAGCTTCAGCGACAGCCAGTGTATTGAGACTTGGCGGGCCGCACCTTTTCGAAAGTCATCCGTAGAGCCTGTTCGGCAGCGCATGCAGCACAATTCTCGGCACGGCGGCCTCCATAGGGGCTGCTATGCGCTGGTCGCGAATACCACGCTCCAGGGATTTCAGCAGGGCGGCCATCTCCGCTGTCGCGGCAGGTTTTCGCCCGGTATCACGCTTGACCTCCGCAATCCGCCCGGCCCTCTCACCGCATGAAGTCATTGCATCTTGCTCATCGCTGCTGTTAGACGCGAGGAGATAATCGGTCGCGTGGCCGGCGCCGGGGCGCTCTAACCCTCGGATTTCAAAGCAGGAGAGACGTGATGGCGAAACTCAACGTCAATGGCCGCGTGGTTGAATTCGCAGTGGAGGATGATACCCCCCTGCTTTGGGCGCTGCGCGAGCATCTGGACCTCACCGGCACCAAATATGGCTGCGGCATCGCCCAATGCGGCGCCTGCACGGTGCATGTGGATGGCGTTGCCGTGCGCTCCTGCTCGCAGCCGGTTTCGGCCTTTAATGAGGGCCAGAAGATCGTCACCATCGAGGGGCTCTCGCACAATAGCAGCCACCCCATCCAGCAGGCCTGGCTGGCGCTGGATGTGCCGCAATGCGGCTTTTGCCAATCCGGCATGATCATGGCCGCCGCCGCCCTGCTGGCCACCACCCCGCGCCCGACTGAGGAGCAGATCCGCGAGGAAGTGAACAATATCTGCCGTTGCGGCACCTATAACCGGGTCATCGCCGGCATTCAGCGCGCCGCCGGCACCGGCACGGCCGGTTGAGAGGGAGAGAGACCATGAACGCCATCACCCGCCGCGCCGCCCTGGCCACTGCCGCCATGGGCGCCTTCACCTTTGGCTTCCGCATCCCCGCCCCTGGCGAGGCTGCCGCCCAAAGCGCCGCCACGCCCGAGGTCAATGCCTGGGTCGTCGTCAAGCCTGATGACACCGTCATCATCCGCATCGCACGCTCCGAGATGGGCCAGGGCACCCTCACCGGCCTGGCGCAGATGGTGGCTGAGGAGTTGGAATGCGACTGGTCCAAAGTGACCACCGAATACCCAACGCCCGGCCAGAACCTCGCCCGCGGCCGGGTCTGGGGCAATATGTCCACCGGCGGCAGCCGCGGCATTCGTGAGAGCAATGAGTTGGTCCGCAAGGGCGGCGCCACGGCGCGCATCATGCTGGTGCAGGCTGCGGCGCAAGGCTGGGGCGTGCCAGTGGACGAATGCTCGGCGGCGAATAGCGTCATCACCCATGGCCCGAGCGGGCGCAGAGCGAGTTTCGGCAGCGTGGCGCTGGCCGCGGGCCGCCTCACGCCGCCCGCCGCCGCCGATGTGCCGCTGAAGGCCCCCTCGGCCTGGAAGCTGATCGGCCGCCCCCTCGCCCGGCTCGACACCGCGCCGAAAATCAATGGCAGCCTGATCTATGGCATGGACCTCAAGTTGCCGGGCATGCTCAATGCCGCCATCCAGGCCTGCCCGGTCTTTGGCGGCAAGGTGGCTGCGGTGGATAGTGCTGCGGCCGAGCGCATGCCCGGGGTGAAGCGGGTGCTGCGCGTGGGCGACAATGCCGTGGCCGTGGTGGCCGATACCTGGTGGCGGGCGAAGACCGCGCTCGAGAAGGTCAATATCACCTGGAATTTGGGCGAGCATGCCAATGCCTCCTCGGCCGCCTTTGCCGAGGTGATGCGCGCGGGGTTGGATGCGCCGCAGGCGGCGGTGGGCAACCGCAATGGCGACGCTGCCGCCGCCATCGCCGCCGCACCGCGCAAGGTTGAGGCCGTTTATGGCTATCCGCACCAAAACCATGCCTGCATGGAGGTGATGAACGCCACCGCAATTTGGACGGCCGAGCGCTGCGAAGTTTGGACCCCGACCCAAAATGGCGAGGCCGCGCATGCCGCCACAGCCGAGGCCGCCGGCCTGCCGCCGGCGCGCTGCGAGGTGCATAAGCTGCATCTGGGCGGCGGCTTTGGCCGGCGTGGTGCGGTGCATGACTGGGTCCGTCAGGTCGTCGATATCGCCAAGCAAATGCCCGGCACGCCGGTGAAGCTGCTCTGGACGCGTGAGGAGGATATGGTGCAGGGCCGCTACCACCCCGTCACCATGGCCAAGCTGACGGCGGGGTTGGATGCGCAGGGCAATATCACCGGGCTGCATATGCGGATTTCCGGCCAGTCCATCCTGGCCGGCCTCTTCCCGCAGAATATTCGTGACGGGCGTGACCCGGTGGTTTTCCAAGGGCTGAACAATGCCGGGGGCGAGGCCGATATCGGCTATGGCTTCCCGAATTTGCTGATCGACCACGCCATGCGCAACCCGCATGTGCCGCCGGGTTTCTGGCGCGGTGTGAACCTCAACCAGAACGCCTTCTATCTGGAATGCTTCATGGATGAGCTGGCGCATGCCGCCGGGAAAGACCCGCTGGAGTATCGCCGGGCGCTGATGGCGAATTACCCGAAGCACCGGGCGGTGCTCGATGCGGTGGCGGCCAAGGTGGGCTGGGGCAGCCCGGCCGCGCCCATTGGCGGCCAGGCGGTGCATCGCGGGCTTTGCGTGACGCATGGCTTTGGCAGCTATGTGGCGGCCTGCGCCGAGGTCTCGGTGAGCGATGCGGGCGAATTGAAAATCCATCGCATCGTGGCAGCGACGGATTGCGGCTTCGCGGTCAACCCGCAGCAGATCGCAGCCCAGGTTGAGGGCAGCTTTGTCTATGGCCTCACCGCCGCGCTTTATGGCGAATGCACGGTCAAGGATGGCCGCATCGAGCAGACGAATTTCGACAGCTACCCGATGATGAAGATGGACACGATGCCCAAGGTGGAGACCATCATCAACGCCTCTGGCGGCTTCTGGGGGGGCGTGGGCGAGCCCACCATCGCCGTCGCGGCACCGGCGGTGCTCAATGCCATCTTCGCAGCCACCGGCAAGCGCATCCGGCAATTGCCGCTGCGTGATGCGGATTTGCGTCGGGCTTGAGGCAGGCGCTTTTCCTGCCGCCGCTGCTGCTGGCGGTGGCGGCCCTGGCGGAGGTGCCGCCGCCCGGTGCCAGCACCTGCCTGGGCTGCCACTCCGCCACCCGCGCGGCACCGGCCATTCCTTCGCTGCGCGGCACGGCACTGCCCACGCTGCGGTTGCTGAACACCTGCGACAGCCTTTTGGCGCCGGATGAGGGCATCTCCATCGCCAGCGTGTACCGGGCGGCAAATGGGCTATGGAGTGATATCCCCGGCGCGGGGGGCACCTCACCGCTTGAGGCGCCCGCGGCGGTGCGGGTGGCGGAGGCGCGCTATGCCGAGGACTGGTTCGCGAGCATCACCGCCGATGCCTTCGCTTAAGCCCCTGGCCCTGCTGCTTGCACTGGCCGGGCCCGCCCTGGCCGAGGGGCTGGCCGAGCCGCTGACGGCGATGGAAGGTGATGCCGGGCGGGGCCGGGCCATCATCGCCGATCGCAGCCGCGGGCTTTGCCTGCTCTGCCATTCCGGGCCATTTCCCGAGGAGCGCTTTCAGGGCAACCTCGCCCCCAGCCTGGCTGGTGTGGGTGCGAGGATGAGTGCGTCTGAGCTGCGCCTGCGCCTGGTCGATTCCCGCCGGGTGAACCCTGAGAGCATCATGCCCGCCTATCACCGCGCCGAAGGGCTGCACCGCGTGGCCCCGGCGCTGCGGGGCCGCATGCTGCTGCAGGCGCAGGAGATTGAGGATGTGCTTGCCTTCCTGCTCACCCTGCGCGAGGAGAGCCCATGACGCCACGCCGCCTAATCCTGGCCAGCCCTGCTCTGCTGCTGCTGCCCCCGCCCCAACCCGCAAGGGCCTCGGCTGAGGCGATGGCGGCAGCGCTGCGCGCCTTCACCGGCGGTGCTGCGGTAACGCACGGGCGCGTCACGCTTGATATTTCGCCGCTGGTGGAAAACGGCAATACCGTGCCGCTCTCCGTCATCATGCCCAGCCCCATGACCCAGGCCGAGCATGTGCGCGCCATTGCCATCTTCAATGAGCGCAACCCCCAGCCGCATGTGGTGAGCGCGCGTTTCTCGCCGCATTCCGGCCAGGCGATGCTGGCCACCAATATCCGCCTTGCCACCTCGCAGACCATTGTGGCGGTGGCCGCTTTGTCCGATGGCAGCTTCTGGTCGGATAGCGCGCAAGTGATTGTAACCCTTGCCGCATGCCTGGAGGGTTGAGATGGCGCGTGTGCTGATCAATATCCCGCGCCAAATCCGCGCGGGCGAGACCTTCGCCATCCGCACCCTGATCCAGCATGGCATGGAAAGCGGCTATCGGCCCGATGGCGCGGGGGGCGTGCTGGCGCGCGACATCATCACCAGCTTTACTGCCAGCTTTGAGGGGGAAGAGGTTTTCGGCCTCGAACTCTCACCGGCGGTGGCAGCCAATCCCTTCATCACCTTCAGCATGCGCGTGCAGGGCAGTGGCACGCTGCGGCTGCGCTGGCGGGGCGATGGCGGCTTTGACCAATCCGAGGTCAGACAGATCATCGTGACATGAGGCATGTGCTGGCGCTGCTGCTGGCGCTGCAATGCCTGACCGCGGCATTGGCGCAGGAGCGCCGCTCGGGCTTTGACGACATGGCGCGGGAGACCCAGGCCATGCAGCGCGAGGATGCCGCCAACCCGGCCATGCTCTGGGTGGATGAGGGTGCGGCGATATGGTCGCGCCCCGCCGGCGCCCAGGGCCTCTCCTGTGCCAATTGCCACGGGGCGGCGGAGGCCTCGATGGCCGGCATTGCGGCGCGTTATCCGGCCTGGGATGAGGGCCGCTTCACGGCCATCGACCTCGCCGGGCGCATCGCGCAATGCCGCGAGCAGCGCCAGCATGCGCCGGCACTGGCGCGGGAATCGGAGGGGCTGCTGGCGCTTGCGGCCTTCATTGGGCTGCAGTCCCGCGCGATGCCGCTGGCGCCCCCCGCCGATGGCCGCCTGCAAGCCACCCGCGCCTGGGGCGAGGCGCTGTATCGCCAGCGGCGGGGGCAACTCGATCTCTCCTGCGCGCAGTGCCATGACGACAATGCCGGACGGCGCCTGGCCGGCAGCACGATTCCACAGGCGCATCCCACCGCCTACCCGCTGTATCGGCTGGAATGGCAGGGCTTGGGCTCACTGCAACGGCGGCTGCGGGGGTGCATGAGCGGCGTGCGCGCGGAGCCCTTCGCCTATGGCGCGGCGGAGATGATTGCCATTGAAGCCTGGCTTGCCCAGCGCGCGGCGGGGATGGCGGTGGAGACACCGGGGGTGCGGCCATGATGGCGGGCCGGCGGGATGGGTCTCGGTGCTGGAGATTTTTGCTGCGAATCCAGTGCTTCAATTGGTGAAATGCAGTCTGGGGCTTGGGGTGTCATCCGATCAAACGGATGAGGATGGCGGATAAACAGACGATTAGAGTTTTTGCGGTGACCCTTGCGAATGCAATAGGCCCCCAGCTGGCGAGAAAATTCCAGGCTCACAAAGCGCTTGGGGGTGGGTTTGGCAGACCAAAATCATTGTGCAAGATAATGAGGACAGGCTGATCCGGCGTGGCGTAGCGGTAGCGCAGCGGACTGCAAATCCCCTTTACGGCTGTTCGATTGCGCCTCGGACCTCCAGCCCCCAAATTTGAGCCACTGAAAAGAACTTGTCGCCTTGGCGTCTCAGGCGGTGCGCCGCTGGCTGTTAATGCGCCTCAGGACGTCCTGGTGCCGTGCGCCGGAGAACACAATCGGGAAGCGGCGGATGCCGTTGCCCATGGCATCGACCATCAAACGTTCGTCATCGCCGCAGAGGGCGGCGTATTCGGCCGCATTGTCGAACATATGGCGGTTGGCGTGGTTGGCGTAGCTCTCGGCTGCAACACCTTCGGCGTAGATGATTGTGGGGGCTTCGAATTCGAGGTTGAGGTAATGGGCGACCATGCCGGGGAATTCCTGGGTGATGGTGCTGCCATTCACCAGATCGGCGGCGCGGAGCATGACATCGCCGAAGAGGATGGCGTGCCAGGGCGAGACCAGCAGGTCGCGATGCGGCATGGCTTGGCCGAAGGCATGGGTGCGGATGCGGATGGGGCTGACCCAGGGGCCGGCGACGGCGCGGGGGTAGCTGTGGCGGCCGATCCAGCGGATGCGCTGCCGGCCATCGATGGTGGTGACCTCATCGCCGATGGCGAGGGTTTCGATGCGGCGCTCGCCGTTGGGGGTTTGGATGTGGGTGCCGGTGAGGTAGCAGAGGGCGGTGAATCCGGCGGTTGTGCGGCCATCTCCAGCAAGCGGATCAATGCTGGTGGTCCAGTTGGCCTTGTTGTTTATCGAGTTACGAACATCGGACACTGCGCCAGTCTCTACGCTTCCCGCAGCGTTAGGGTTGTATCGTCCATTATCAGTCTTGAACACGGCGACCGCAGTCTGGCCTTCAACAAGACCGGTCGGCAGGCCGCATGGCCCTCCTTGCCCCGTCGGAGCAGTAAACGAACTATTATAGCTTGTACCACCCCAGTATATCGAGGCGATGGCAGTGCCTAAAAATCCGTCCGTTGTAAAATTTATCGGACCGATAATTGCAGTTACACTATCGCCTCCAACGTTAAGCTGTAAATTGATCGTAATTGCGTTGCCCGTGGACGGATTGATCCCTTGCCATTCATTGGTGTTTGCCGGTTGGGTCATGCCCAAGGTCGCAAGGGAGATTTTTGTATTGGCAGTCAGATCTGATTGGGCCACCCAACGGATAAGGCCTTCATTCGTATTGAACTTCAAAATATCAGTACGGAAGCCACAATCGGTAAAATAAATCGTTGTTCCCTTTTCCACGTCCTTCAGCAGTACGAATTCGAACATATCACCCTTGGCGCCGCCGACGGTTGCATTCGCATTATCGGATTGAAAGGCGGTGAATGCGATATCGCCTGCCGCGAGGGTCGTTGCCATGGGAAGCTCC